>JALCNP010000003.1 GCA_022649135.1 Bifidobacterium sp. | reverse complement strand
GCGTTATTGGCGCGGCCCCCCCCACCGCCGCAATCGAGGACAGCGCCTGTGGCTCAGGCCAGCGTCGCCGGATCGACGGGGACTCCAGGTCCCATCGTGGAGGTAATGGTCGCCTTGGTGATGTAGCGACCCTTCACCGTGGTGGGCTTGAGTCTCTTCACCTCGTCGGCCACGGCCTTGAAATTCTCGTCAAGGGCCGTCTCATCGAACGACATCTTCCCGATAAGGAAGGACAGGTTCCCGTGCTTGTCGACACGGAACTCGATCTTGCCGCCCTTGATGTCGGACACGGCCTTGGTGACGTCCATGGTCACGGTTCCGGTCTTCGGGTTCGGCATAAGGCCACGGGGTCCGAGCACACGGCCGAGACGCCCGACCTTGCCCATCATGTCCGGGGTCGCCACGACGGCGTCGAAGTCGAGGAAGCCGCCCTGCACCTTGGCGATGAGATCGTCGTCGCCGACGATGTCGGCTCCCGCGTCGGTCGCCTCCGTCGCCTTGGGGCCACGCGCGAACACAAGCACCTTGGCCGTCTTGCCCGTCCCGTGAGGGAGGTTGACGACGCCACGGACGAGCTGATCGGCCTTGCGCGGATCGACGTTGAGACGGTACACCGCCTCGACGGTTTCATCGAAACCACGCTTGGGCATGCTTTTGAGCAGTGCGATCGCCTCGGGAGCGGTGTAGAGGTTGGTGCGATCGACCTTTTCGGCCGCTTCGCGATATTTCTTGGAATGATTAGCCATCTGCCCTCTCCTTTCAGTCCGTGACCGTAATGCCCATGGAACGGGCGGTGCCTGCGATGATCTTCATGCCCGCCTCGACGTCGCGCGCGGAAAGATCGGGCATCTTGGTTTCGGCTATTTCGCGAACCTGCGCCTTGGTCACCGACCCGACCTTGTGTGTCAGAGGATTGTCGGTGCCCTTCTTGATTCCCGCAGCGCTGAGCAGCAGGGCTGCAGCCGGCGGGGTCTTGAGGATGAACGTGAAGGAGCGATCCTCATAGACCGTGATTTCGACGGGGATGACCTGGCCCATCTTGTCCTGCGTGGCCGCATTGTAGGCCTTGCAGAAATCCATGATGTTGACGCCGTGGGAGCCCAGTGCGGGGCCCAGAGGCGGTGCCGGATTGGCTTTTCCGGCCTGAATCTCAAGCTTGATCAGCGCCGAGACTTTCTTTTTGGGAGCCATGTTATGGTTCTTCTTTCTATGAAGCGGTTCATTCGGTGGCCCCACCCCCCGCTCGACCATGGGCCGGCAGCGGTTGAGGTCTCCTCCCGCAACTTCCATTGCTGTGCTGTGCTAGCGGGTCTTCCCTCCAGACACAAGCTTTCCTATTGTCCCGTATAGCGGGGACAAAACAGAAGGACCATCCGTCGGCGTGATACGGGCTCGGTTCTGCTCCCTGTTCCCTGCGGAGTGACGGGCGTCGCGTGGGTTTGACGATACAGAGATTCGACGTCGGCCCGCATCCCGGACAGCGGCAGCGCACACACCACATACACACGAAGGGCCCCGCATACATGACTGTGCGAAGCCCCTCGGAACCCACGTGGCATCGGAGCTACGTGGTCACAACCCATCAGACGATTTTCTCGACCTGCCCGAAGCCAAGCTCGACGGGCGTATCCCGTCCGAAAATCGAAACGAGAACGGTAAGTTTCTGCGTTGTCGGCTCCACGTCGGAGACGACGGCAGCCATGGTGGCGAAAGGTCCGTCGGTCACGGTGACCTGATCGCCGATGGCATAGGAGACCTCGACTGTGCGCTTCTTGGCGGCGGCGGGCTTGTCTCCCGCCTCCTTCAGGGCCTCAGAGGCGATCATGGGAGCCATCATGCTCACGACCTCCTTGCGGCTGAGAGGAGCCGGCTCCTTGGTCGGACCGACGAAACCGGTCACGCCCTCGGTGTCCCTGACTATGCGGCGGGCATTCTCATCCGGCCACATGCGAATCAGGACATAGCCGGGAACCCGTACGCGGATAATGACCTTCTTGCCCTTATCGGTATGCTTTTCGACCTCCTCCATGGGGACCTCAATCTGGAATATCTTGTCCTCCAGACCGAAGCTCTGCACTCGGGATTCGACATTGGCCTTCACTCGCTTCTCATAGCCGGAATACGTATGAAGCACATACCACTTGCCCTCAAGCGTGCGCAGACTCTTGGAGAAGTCCGCCACGGCCTTGGCACCGGGATCCTCTTCGCCCTCGCCCTGCTCGGAGGCGGAAGCGGAATCGACGGCTGCCTCGTCTTCTGCAGCCGCATCGTCATTCACGGAATCGGGACCGGCCACGGCGTCCGGTGCATGGCCATCGGAAACGACCTCGTCGGAATCGCCCTGCGCCGAAACGGGCTCGGCTGCGGGCGCCGCATCCGGAACCGCGGCGTCGGAGAACACGGCATTGGCGGAGGCCGGAGCCGGAGCCGGAGCCTTGTCCGCGGACGCATCCGTCGCCGCACTCGTCCCGTTGAGGTTTACTTCATCATCATTCATTGCCTTTGCACCTTCACGTTCACCGGTCAGCCGAATATCCACAGCACAAGCTTGCCAAGGCCAAAGTCCATGCTCGACACGAGGAGCATGAGCAGAAGCACGAAAACGAACACGGCGAAGGACCAGGACACCAGTTCCTTGCCGCTGGGGGTCACAACCTTGCGAAGTTCATCAATGATCTGCTTGATGAACAAGCCGATGCGCATGAAAACGTTCGGCTTCGCAGCCTTCTGTGTTTTTCGTGCCTTCGCCATTTTCTTCCTTCGCTTGGATGATGATTCTCAACCATTGGCAGGGAAGGCGGGACTCGAACCCACAACCTACGGTTTTGGAGACCGTTGCGCTACCAATTGCGCCACTTCCCTAGGTGAACTTTGCCTATGCTACACATAACACGAGACCATACGGCAAAACCGCCAAGGAGCCATACTACCGGTTCGGCTTCGTTTAGTCCAGTCGAGTGTCGTCCACACGGTGCCGCGGAGACGTCCCACGACTCAGCCGACCCACGCGGCAAACCTTCTCATGCCCTCCGCGAGCTGCTCGTCGGAAAGGGCATAGGAGAAGCGCAGATAGCCCGGCGCTCCGAAGGCCTCCCCGGGCACCGCGGCAACATGGGCCTCGTCGAGCAGCAGCGCGGCCAGCTGAGCGGAGGACGACGCGACGGATCCCGAAGCTCCGATGGGGCGGTTCATCAGCCCCTCCACATTGGCGAACGCATAGAATGCACCGGTCGGCGTCGGGCATTGGACTCCGGGGATGGCGTTCAGCGCGGAGACGATCGCCGCACGGCGCCGGTCGAAGGCCGACCTCATCATGCGCACCGCGTCAAGAGACCCCGAAACGGCCGCCAGAGCGGCCTGCTGGGAGACGTCGGAAACATTCGAGGATAGATGACCCTGCAGTTTCGCGGCGGCGCGGGCGACCTCCGCCGGAGCGATCAGCCAGCCCACGCGCCACCCCGTCATCGCGTACGTCTTGGCGACGCCGTTGAGCACGATGAGCTGACCCCGAACCTGGGGAACGACCGCACCGATATACGCGGTCCGTGCGCCGTCATAGTGAAGATGCTCATAGATCTCATCGGAAAGAACCCATATGTGGTTGCGCACGGCCCATTCGCCGATCGCTCTGATGGTCCGCTCGCTCCACACCGCGCCGGTCGGGTTCGAGGGGGAGGTGACGATTATCGCCTTGGTCCGGGGGGTGCGCGCCGCCTCCAGCGCGTCGATATCCGGTTCGAAGTCGCGGTCCGCCCCGGAGAACACTTCCACGGGCTTGCCGCCGGCGAGCTTGACGGCCTCGGGATAGGTCGTCCAATAGGGTGCGGGGATGATCACCTCATCACCGTCGTTGAGCAGAACCTGGCATGCCTCGTATACGGCCTGTTTGCCGCCGTTGGTCACAACGACCTGGTTCGGTTCGACCGGATATCCCGAATCCCGCATGGTCTTGCGTGCGATCGCCTCCCGCAGTGGAGGCAGTCCCGCCGTAGGAGTGTAGCGATGGTTCCGGGGGTCGAAGCACGCCTTCGAGGCGGCCTCGACCACATAGTCCGGAGTGGGGAAATTCGGCTCGCCTGCGCCGAATCCGATGACGTCCACGCCACCGGCCTTCATCGCCTTGGCCTTGGAATCCACGGCGAGGGTGGCGCTTTCCGCCACATCGTTGATCCGGTTGCTTAATGTCTGCCACTGAGCCATAGTCATGAACTCCACTGTAATCCTGCGCGAGGAGAAACACGCATGTCGCCACGGGCCGCGGAGGCGGGGCGTGAAGCGGTCAGACGAGCACCAGATTGTCGCGATGGACGAGTGGATGCGCGTACTGCGCCCCGAACTCCTTTTTCAGCTGCGCAGTGGTGCGCCCCAGCATCTGCGAGATCTCCTCGGAATCGAAACCGGCAAGACCCCGTGCAAGATGGCGTCCCCCGTCATCGTCGATCCATAGGGGATCGCCTGCGGAGAACTCCCCTCGCACCTCACGCACACCCGCGGCGAGGAGACTGGCCCTACCGCCGCGCACGGCCGAGGCCGCGCCACGGTCGGCGACGAGGGTTCCGCGGGGGGCGGCGGCGAACTCGATCCACAGCCTCCGTGAGGAGCCACGGTGCTTGACGGGTGCGAACGCCGTCCCGACCACGTCGCCCATCAGTGCCGGACCGGCGTTCGCAGCGCTGGTGAGCACCGTGGGGATACCCGACACCGCGGCGATCCGTGCGGCCTCCAGCTTGGTCACCATGCCGCCCGTTCCGACGCCCGATGTGCTGCCGGCGACCTCCACGTTGTTCAACGTGGCGACCACATTGGGCACGTATCCGATCCTCCTCGAGTCCGGACGCTCCGGAGGGGCGGAGTACAGGGCGTCGACATCGGTGAGGAGCACAAGCGCGTCGGCGCGCACCATGTTGGCCACCAGAGCGGACAGCCGATCGTTGTCGCCAAAACGGATCTCGTTGCTGGCGAGGGCGTCGTTTTCATTGACGACGGGGACGACGCCCAGGTCGAGGAGTCTGTCCAGCGTCCTGCGGGCGTTGCGGTACTGCACGGCACGCACCGTGTCCTCGGCGGTGATGAGGATCTGACCGACCCGGATCCCGAAGCGTGCGAAGGCGGACTCGTAGTGGGCCATGAGAAGACCCTGTCCGACGGAGGCGGTCGCCTGCTGCGTCGCCACGTCGGACGGACGACCGGCGAATCCAAGCATCCCGAACCCCGCGGCGATGGCTCCCGAGGACACCAGAACGATGCGCGCGCCCATCAGCGAGGCGTGGGCGATCGCACACACCAGGGCATCCAGCTTGTCCACATCGAGATGCCCCGAGGACTGGGTCAGCGAGCTCGAGCCCACCTTGACGACCATGGTCCGGGCCTGTTCCACGGCCCGGCGTACATCGGAATGCGTGACACGGGCCATGCCTATTCCCCGTCGTTCCCAGTACCGTTGCTTCCGACATCGTCGTTCCCGGTACCGTCGTTCCCGGTGTCATCCTTTGGGGCGCCGCTCTCCGCAGCATTGCGCGCCGCGGGCTCGGACCCGTCGTCCGGGCCACGACCAAGCAGAGCCGATGCATCGTGACGGTCGTCGTCGACGGCGGGATCGGCCCAGTGCCCGGCCTTGCGCTCCGCCATCATCGCTTCGCGCACCGCCGTCTTCGCGTCCATCATCTCATGGTATTCCCGCCGCCGTTCGACATTGGTTCTGCGATGGGACCGGCTGTCCTGATCCTCAAGTCTCAGATCCTTGCCGCGCGCCCCCAGCGGGGCTCCGTCAAGCATCTCGGCCCCGGCCGCGATGGTGGGATCCCAGTCGAACTCAACGGCTCGCTCGCCCGTGCCGATGCGGACGGTGTCTCCCGGACGCGCCCCCTTGCGCCGCAGCTCCGTTTCCACGCCCAGTTTGGCCAGGCGGTCGGCAAGATAGCCGACGGCCTCGTCGTTGTCGAAGTTCGTCTGCATGACCCAGCGCTCCGGTTTGGTTCCACGCACGGTAAACCAATACTCGCCCTTGCGGTCCTCGTCCCGTTCGACGCTGAAGTCAAGGGCGGACCCCTGCTCGTCATCGCTTCGACGCCGCCTTCCGACGCGCTCCAAAGGCTTGATGACCACCCGGGCCTGATCCTCCTGACGCTGACGCTCGATGATCTGGTCGCGCAGCTCGCGCACCATCTTCCCCAATGCGAAGCCCAGCTCGTCCAGCCCCTCGTGGGATGCCGTCGACACCTCAAAGACCGGAAGACCTCTCCTCTCGAACTCCGGACGTACGAGTTCGGCCAGATCCTTGGCCTCGGGAACGTCCATCTTGTTGAGAATCACGATCCGGGGACGATCCGGTATGGCGATCGCGCCAAGCGGAAGCTCCAGCTTCTCGGCGTACTGCGCCAGTTCGTTCTCCAAGGCACGGTAGTCGGAAACCGGATCGCGGTCGGGCTCCATCGTGGCACAGTCGATGACGTGGGCGATTATCTCGGTGCGTTCGATGTGCCGAAGAAACTCCAGTCCCAGCCCCTTCCCCTGAGCGGCGCCGGGGATGAGGCCCGGAACGTCGGCCATGGTGAAACGGTAGTCCCCGATTTTCACCACTCCCAGATTGGGAACAAGCGTGGTGAACGGGTAGTCCGCGATTTTCGGCTTCGCGGAGCTCATCGCCGCTATCAGGCTGGACTTCCCCGATGAGGGGAATCCCACCAGAGCGACATCGGCGATTGATTTGAGCTCAAGAACGAGATCCCTCTCCTCGCCGGGCTCCCCGAGGAGCGCGAATCCGGGCGCACGCCTGGTTCTGTTCGCCAGGGATGCGTTGCCCAGCCCTCCGCAGCCTCCCGCGGCGGCGACATAGCGGTCGCCCTCGTGCTGAAGATCGGCGAGTCGCTCTCCCGGGCGCTTCTGCTCCCCCGGTCCCCCCTTCGCCGTGAACACCACGGTTCCCAAGGGAACCGGGAGGATGAGATCCCCGCCGTCGGAGCCATCCTTGGTGTCTCCCAGACCCATGGTTCCGCTTCCGGCCGTGCGGTGGGGCATGAACCGGTAGTCGAGCAGGCTGTTGGCGTTGGGATCCGCGACGAACACAACCGATCCCCCGTCTCCTCCATTGCCTCCGTTCGGGCCCGCCAAGGGCTTGTACTTCTCTCTTTTCACGCCGGCGGAGCCGTTGCCTCCGTCGCCGCCCTTGACATGGATGGTCACGCGGTCCACAAAATCACTCATGCTCTTCACCTTACCCGCTCGCCGCAGTCTTGCCCATTCGCCGACACCCGTGCGGGACGCGCCGGCGCCATGCACGCATGCATGAGCCGATAAAAAAAACCGCACCCACGGCAATGGATGCGGCTATAAGCTAAAACCCTCAGGCTTCGACGTCGACGACCTTGCGATCGCGACGAACGCCGAACTTCACGCTTCCGTCCTTCAGGGCGAACAGGGTGTGATCCTTGCCGATGCCCACGTTCTCTCCCGGGTGGAAGTTCGTGCCGCGCTGACGGACGATGATGTTGCCCGCGAGAACCGACTCGCCGCCGAACTTCTTGACGCCGAGGTACTGAGCCTTCGAATCGCGACCGTTGCGCGAGGCGGAAGCGCCTTTCTTATGTGCCATGATGTGTCCCTTTCGACTCTATGCCCGAAAATCAGGCGATGGCCGTGATCTTGACGGCTGTAAGCGGCTGGCGATGCCCTTTGCGACGTGCCACGCCCGTTTTGTTCTTGAACTTCTGGATGTTGATCTTCGGACCCTTGGCCTCATCGTCAACAACCTCGGCCTTGACGCTCAGCTTGGCAAGATCCTTGGCGCCGAGAGTAACCTTGGGGCCATCGACGACAAGCGCGACCGGAAATTCAACCGTGTCACCCTTTTTCGCTTCAAGACGGTTGACCAGGATGACGTCACCGATCTCGACCTTTTCCTGATGGCCACCGGCCTTCACAATCGCGTACATAATCCGTTCCTTGCTGTTTTGGAAAGCTAACTATCCGGCACGTTCGAACCCGCGGCCAGACACCAGCAATCCAATCTACACCGACCTGCGTACTTACGTCAAGTCACCACATGAGCGTGTCAGGTGGCCCGGGAAAGGCCTCCGGCTCAATTACTTGAACCGCGGTCACCGTCACCATCGTCACCGTCACCGTCCTCGCCGTCATTCGCCGCGACCGCGGCGGCCGCGATCTGGGCGAGCTTGGCCTTGACGTCGGGGCTCGACCCCTGCGGGGCCTGCACCTCGACGGTTCCATGCCCGTGCTTGTTGGTCTTCACGAACGGATCCCCGCCCTTCAGAGCATAGGGATCCGAGTAATCGGAGGAGATGGTCGGCTCGTCATGCACGATGAAGCCGCGCCCCTTGCACGTCGGGCATTCCTCCGAGAACGCCTCGACCAGCCCCTGTCCAATGCGCTTGCGCGTCATCTGCACCAGACCCAGCGAGGTGACTTCGGCGACCTGATGCTTCGTCCTGTCCCGGGCAAGGCACTCCACCAGTCTGCGCAGGACCAGGTCCCTGTTGGCGGGCATCACCATGTCGACGTAATCGATCATGACCATTCCGCCGATATCACGCAGACGCAGCTGACGCGCGATCTCCTCGGAGGCCTCGAGGTTGCAGCGGGTGACCGTCTCCTCCAGACTCTTGCCGCGTCCGATGAAGCGGCCCGTGTTGACGTCGATCGTCGTCATCGCCTCGGTGCGGTCGATGACGATGGACCCGCCCGAGGGAAGATAGACCTGCCTCTCCATGCCCTTGCGCAGCTGACTGTCGATCTGCCACTTGTCGAACACGTCCCTGCCCTCATGCTCCGCGGGATCCCACCGCTCGAGCTTGTCGCGAAGATCGGGCGCCATCGTGTCGAGATATTCCTCGATGCGATGGTAGACCTTGTCCCCCTCGACGATCATCTTCGAAAAGTCGTCGTTGAAGATGTCACGAACCACGCGGATGGCCACATCCGGCTCCCCCTGAAGCAGCTTCGGCCTTTTGCCGTGGAGGAACTCCTCACGCTTGTGCATGATCTTGTCCCACTGCCGGGTCAGGCTTTCCAGATCCTTGACGATGGCATCCTCCGAGGCGCCGTCGGCCGCCGTGCGGATGATCACGCCCATGTCCTTGGGGGCGATTTTCGACACGATGGACTTGAGCCGGTTGCGTTCGTGTTCGGAAAGCTTGCGACTTACGCCGGTCATCCCGCCGGAGGGGACCAGCACGAGGAAGCGTCCGGCCAGCGTCACCTGCGAGGTCAGACGTGCGCCCTTATGTCCGATGGGATCCTTGGTGACCTGGACCAGAACCGGATCCCCGGACCGGAACGCGAGCTCTATGCGACGAGGCTGGCCCTCGAGACGCGTGGAGTCCCAGTTGACCTCGCCCGCATACAGGACGCCGTTGCGGCTCTGGCCGATGTCCACAAACGCCGCCTCCATGCTGGGAAGCACGTTCTGGACACGTCCAAGATAGACGTTCCCGACGGTGGCGACCTCCTGAATGTCGGAGACATAATGCTCCACCAGCACGTTGTCCTCGATGACGGAGATCTGGGTGTGGCGCTCCCTCTCCCGCACCACCATCAGACGGTCGACATGCTCGCGCCGGGCCAGAAAATCCTGCTCCATGATCTGGCTCTGACGACTGCGCTCACGGCGGTTGTCGCGGCGGCGCTGCTTCTTCGCCTCCAGACGGGTGGAGCCCTCCACGTCGGTGATCTCGTCGATGTACTGCTGTTTGCGAGATCGGCGCGCGGTCGGCTGCTCGCCCTGCTCGTCCGCGTCGCGAGCCCCGCGGCGCCGACGCCGACGCCGGGTTACGGAGATCTCCTCGTCATCGGCGTCCTCGTCGTTTCCGCGGCGGGAACGCGTCGTGCGGCCGCCGGACTCGCGCTCGCCGCGCGAATTGTCCTCATGCCCGTCCCTGGTGCGTCGGCGACGGCGGGAATGCAGCGGCGTCTCCTCATCCCGGTCGTCATCATGAATGGGGGCGTAGGAGATGTCATCAAGCTCAAGGTCCTCCTCGATGTGCTCCACCTCGGCCGCGGCGCGACGCTCCTGCGCGTTCAGGCGCCGCGAACGGTGCGAACGGGACTCGCCCTCGTCATCGGCATGACGGGAGGAGCCACCCGTTCTGCGGCCGCGCAGCTCCTCGTCCTCGGCGGGCGTCTCACGCGTCCTTGTTCTGCGGGAGCGGCTGCGGGACTGCGTTCTCTCCTCGACATCACCGCCTGACAGATCTCGGCGCTCGGCGTCATCGCTCTCACGCCCCTCATGCCCGGTTTCCTCATCCCCGTGCTCCTCGCCGCTCAACGGCAGCACCGGCTCCTGGAAAAGCAGAGACGTCATGGGCTTGGGGCTGTGACGGACCCGGTGGCCCTGGGGCAGCTCCTTCACCAGATCCTCCGCCCGATCATCGGAGGACTGACGGGCGCCGGCGGACGCCGTTTCGTGCCCCTCGCGCGTATCCGCGGTTCGTCGGGTCCGCCCCTGCCCGGACCGTGTACGGGTTCTTTCGGATTCCTCCCCGGAGGCCCGCGAGCTGCGTCCCTTGCGGGCCGTGGGGGCGGCGGCATGGGTGGCCGACGCCTCAGCGTCTCGGTGCGCGGACGAATCGGCGCGGGACAGGACGGGCTCCTCGAAAACGGGGGTCGGGGTGGGCCCCTCGACCTTCAGCGCGAGGGAGGCGCCGGCCGCGCCGGCCCCCCTCACGACGCGTCTGCCGCCGCGGCGATGTCTGGTCGCGGCGGCGGAATCGGATGACTCGTCGGATGCCGCCGCATGCTGGTCGTTCGCATGCCGTCCGCGGGCTGCGATGTTCTCGTCGTCATTGGTGTTGTTGTCGGCTTCGACTGAATCGAGACCGCGTGAATTCGCTCTGGGCACAATGCTCCTTGCGACACGCTGCAATCGCATCGCCTTTTCTCCGGCTTCCTACGATCCTCACACCACGCTCTCACCGTGGCCGCGCACCATCAGCACTCGTACGAAGCAGCTTTCAAAAGTCTAACTGTGCGGTGGCGGACACCGGCCCCACGAGACATAACGCGAGGGGATCGACGCCATCGGACACTTCGGCAGTTTGCAGTACCACCGCCTCTAAGTATGGCACACAAAACGACAATCACGACAACCAGGACTCAAGAATGCCCGCCATCAGGTGCAAATCGCCGCACGCGACCTGCTCGTCGCGCCGGTGGGCGAGCAGGGGGCTGCCCGCCCCGAAATTCACCGCCGGGACACCCAGCGAGGAGAACCGTGCGACATCCGTCCACCCAAGCTTGGCCTGCGGCCGCTTACCCGTCCTGCTCTCCACAAGGTCCGCAAGGGAGCGGGCCATGGGCGAATCCATTCCCGGACGCGCCGCCGGGGACTCGTCCTTCATCTCGATCCCGAACCCACGGAACATCCCGCCCAGGGCGGCATGCTCGCCGTTGCCCAGCTCGGCCCCGGTTCCCTCGCCCATCATCAGGGTCTTGGCCTGCGCCAGTGTCCTGCTCGGGGCGAACCGGTAATTCACATGGACCCTGCATTCATCGGGAATGACATTGGTGCCCTTGCCGCCGGAGATCATGGTCGCGTTGACGCCCTCCCGGTAGGTCAGGCCGTCGACGACGACACTCTCGGGCCTGTAGGCCGCGAGCCTGTCCAGAATGGGGGCCGCCTTGTGAATCGCGTTGTCCCCCATCCACGCCCTGGCGGAATGGGCGGCGACCCCATGGGTGACGACGTCGAACCTCATGGTCCCGTTGCAGCCTCCCTCGATTCCGCAGTCGGTGGGCTCGCCGATGATCGCGAAATCACCCGTCATCCAATCGGGATGGGCCTCGAGAACCCTGCGCAGACCGTTCTTCTCGGCCACGACCTCCTCGTGATCATAGAAAACGAACGTCAGGTCATAGCGCGGACTGACGAGCCGTTCGGCGAGATGCAGCAGCACCGCGTCCGAGGCCTTCATGTCGGTGGCTCCCCGCCCCCACATCACGCGGTCGCGGGGATGGGATGCGGCGATGTCGGGAAGAATCAGAGGGTCGCCCGGATCGAGCCATTTCGGCGGAAAATTGTCGATGACCGGAACCGTATCCACATGCCCGGCCAGGATCACGCGCCGCTCCCGTCCCCCATGTGTGGATGCCACAACGGTGTCGCCGTGCCGGCGGACATCGAGGTGGGGGCAGGCAATAAGGAAACGCTCCACGAGGTCGGCGAGGGGACGTTCCTCGTCGCTGACGGAGTAGATCCCCATGATGGTGCCGAAAATCGCGTCCACGTCCCCGGACAATGCGGCCTGTTCGTTGCTCATATCTGCCATGGTATCCGCAAAACGCCCGGCATCCGACGCGACACCACCTTCACGGTGTGCAACGGTACCGTGTCCGCAGAGTGCAACGGACCGGTCGGGAATTCGCCATGGACGCCTATCATGGCACCGTGGGCCGTGCACGGAGCACGGGCCAGGGACGCGAGAAGCCTGCGGGTGCGCAATCGGATCGGAAAGAGGTAACATGCCAGGTTTGCTTAGCGCGCTGCAGGGGTTCTGCGTCATCGGCATAGTGATTTTCGTGGGCTATGTGGCCGCACGAATGCGCATCGGCGGCCCCACCGCGCAGATGGTACTGAACAAGTTCAGCTTCTTCGTCTCCAGCCCCTGTCTGATGTTCGCCATCCTTTCCAAGGAACCAATCCTGGAGATATTCCATCCCTCGATAATGGTGGCGTTCTTCTCCGCGCTCATCGTCGGGGCGCTGTTCCTCGTCGTGAACAGACTGTTCTTCCATATGAAAACGGCCGACGCCACCATCGGCGTGCTCAACTCGCTGTACCTGAACTCCAATAACATCGGTCTGCCGATCGCCACCTATATTCTCGGCAACCCCGGTCTGGTGGCGCCCATCCTGGTCATGCAGCAGGCGGTATTCACCCCCATCGGCCTGACGGCCCTGGATCTGAGCGTCACCGGCAGAGTGTCCGCGAAGGAGATACTGAAACAGCCGATCCATCAGCCCCTGCTCATCGGTTCCCTTGCCGGCATCGCCGTCTCGGCCATCAGCGCGCGGGTCGGGACTTTCGTCGTCCCGCGCTTTCTGTTCGATCCGGTGAACATGATCGGAGCCTCGGCCGTGCCCATGATCCTCATGGCCTTCGGCATGTCCCTGTATGGCACCCAGCCCGCCCAGAGCAAAACCGACAAAAGCGCCACGGTGACCGTCGCAGCCCTGAAGAACATCGTGATGCCGATCATCGCCTTCGTGCTCGCATACTATCTCATGGGATTCCGCGGGCCGACACTCTACGCCTGCGTGGTTCTTGCGGCGCTGCCGACAGGTCAGAACGTCTACAACTACGCGGCACGGTACAACGTGGGGCTCGCGTTCGCACGCAACGGCATACTGCTGTCGACGCTGACCAGCCCGATTTTCATCGCCATCGTCGCCGCCCTGCTTTCCTAGTCCAGGGAATCGGCGCAGGGGCGCACGGGCCGGGTGCCTCAATGAGGAGCCCGGAGTCCGACGACACCCGCCGATGCCTTCCCCACACCGTCATCGACGTCCTCTAATCGTCATCGCGATAGGCCAGGAAATCCATGCCCGCGGCGACCCTGGTGGATGCGAACACGCCGATGAACACCAGGGCGAAGCACATGACGATTCCCCCGGCGAAACTTGCCAGCGTCACGGGCTGCACCATCGCCGACGAGAAAAGCGGAAGCATGAGAAGCATCGAGCACCCGGCGGAGACGACCACCACCGTGGCCAGCGGGGTGAAGACCTCGATGGACCGAGCGCGGTTCAGCGTCGCCATATCCGTGCCCTCCAACAGGAGCAGACGGTATTGCGACGCCTGCTCATATACGTTCTCGGACTGCATGATTCCACAACTCACCGCCGCAAGAACAGCAGCAAATGCAAGGGTGAGCAGGCTTCCGGTGTTGATGTCGCGAATCAGCATGGCGGATTGCGCGTCCATCGATGCGGCGGAGTCCGCGGACGCGGCCGACAGATAGCTTGCGACGGAGGTGATCCCAGCCACGAAAACCGCGAGCGCGATACCCGAGACGTTACGCCATGCGCGCTTGGGATTGTCGAGGATGCGGCGCATGGCTATCATCGTGGCCACGTTTTTCGGCCTGCGGGCCTTCGCTCTGGCTCTGACGGCGACCACCCAGGAACCGACGAGATTGAGCAGCGCGAAGCTCAGGACGATGACGCCCGCCATGACCACGAACACGGTTATCTCTCCCGCGCCGGCGAAAAGCGACTGCATCCTGAGAACAGCCACGGCCCCGGCCATGCAGGCGAGGAAGACGACGACCCTCCAGCGGGCGGGCATCGGGGTGCTTACGCGGCGGGTCACGCCCAGAGGGCTGATCGCGATCCTGCGCAGGGTCATCAGGGAGGAGACCAGGGCCAGAACGGTCACCGCCAGCAGGACCCCCAGAAGAATCCATGGGCCTACCCACAGCTCCTCGAAGGTGAAATGCCTGTTCTCGAACTTCAGGAGCATGATCGCCGGAATCATGGCAATATATCCCACAATTCCGACGCACGATCCGAGCAGGGCCTGCCCCGCCGCCTCCACGGCCATGAGACGGGCGACCTGCCCGCTTGTCGCGCCGACGAGACGAAGACACGCCAGCCGATTGTCCGCCCGGGAGACCGCCAGCCTCGCCGCCGATCCGGCCAGGGCCGCAAAGGGGACGGCCAGAAGCATGCAGGCAAAGACCGCAAGCGCAACGTATGTGCCATACATCATCTGACCCTCGGACGAATAGGGGTTCGCCGCCGAACACGAGGACGAGTCCAGAAGGCAATGAAGGGTGTGATCCGCAGAGGCCCGCCAGATGAAGCCGTGAACACCTCCGAGCACCGTGAGGAAAATGGCCGCCGACGCCGCAAACGCCACGACGGCAAGGATGGAGGTCTGGCGCCGCGTCTGATACTGCCGAGCGGAGAGACGGTGGAACAGACGCCACAGGGACAGCGTGCTCATCGCGCACCCGCCTGACCGCTGACGCCGGAACCGGCCCGAGACGACGACGCCGCTGGATCCTGAGCCCGAATGGGGGAGGAAAGACGACCATCCTGCATGACGACGGTCTGATCGCAGAAGGAGGCGACATGGGGGTCGTGCGTCACCACAACAACGGACGAACCGTTGGCCTGCGCGGTCTGCATGAGCATACCCATCACCTCGTGCCCGGTTTTCTGGTCGAGGGCCCCGGTCGGCTCGTCGGCGAAAACCACGGAGGGGTTTACGCACAGGGCGCGGGCGATGGCGATCCGCTGCATCTGCCCTCCGCTCATCTCCCCGGGACGGTGCGAGGCAAGACTGCGCAGACCAAGACGTTCAAGCCACACAATCGCCGCATCGGTGGCATGCCGATAGTCCATTCCCCCCAGCATCAGCGGAAGGGCGATGTTCTCCACGGCCGGGAGCTCGGGCAGCAGCTGACCCGATTGAAACACGAATCCGAAGGCCCCGCGCCGCAGCCTGGTCCGCTCGGCGTCCGACATGCGGCAGATGTCCGTGCCCTCGAAATACACGCTGCCGGACGTGGGCCTGACGATGCCGGCAAGCACGTGCAGCAACGTTGATTTTCCCGACCCGGAAGGTCCCATGACGGCCAGGGACCGTCCTCTCTCCAAGGTGAAGTCGACACGGTCGAGAGCCAGCGCCTGCATGGGCCGCCCGCCCCAGCCCCCCACCGACATGGAGGGGGAGGCTCCCGCGGAAGGAGCGGCCTCCTGCGGCAGGCGCACGGGTGCGGATGCATGCGGCAGGCGGCGCGTGCGGGCGGCGTAGTCCATCACCAGACCGGCTCCCCGAAGAACAGGCTCCGCCCGCCCCCCTGCTCCGCAAGAGGCCCCCGGCGCACCTTGCGCGACGGCGGATCGCGGGTTCTCGAAATCGCCGCGGGACGATGATGACGACGATGATGAAATGGGCTTCTGCTGTGTCATAATGCACACCATAGGCACTCGCACGCCGCCGCTCCATCATGCATGAGAATGAAAGGGGCGATGCACGCGCACCGGGGAATCGTTCATACGGACAGTCCGGTCATCCATAAGTATGAGGAAGCCGCCGGAACGACAGCCGGCATGTCGGCATCCCAGGAAGACCGGGGATTTGCGCGGCAAGTCGCTCAGCTGTTCGCCGCAAGAGCGCGCAGACGCCCAAGCAGGGCCGGCCAGTCCGCCCTCAGGGCGCTGAGAAGTCTCTGGCTCCCGACCTCGGCGACGGGCATCCATTCGATCCGCATGCTCTCGTCGTCATTGGCGCGGGGCGTGACGGAATGCCCCTCCTTCTCGAAGGCCAGCACCGTCGTGTACGCCCAGCTGCCGTGATCCTCGCGATAGGAGCCGACGACATCGATGTCCTCGGGCGTGATGTTCGCCTCCTCGTAGCTTTCGCGCAGGGCTCCCTCGAGAGGGCTTTCTCCGTCGGCTATGGCCCCTCCGGGTATGCCCCAGGTGCCGCCCTCGGCGCTCCACATCGCGCGGTGCTGCATGACCACATGGGTGATTGCGCCGGTGGCGCCGTCGCGCCGGGCGAGAAGGACGCCCGCAGCGCCGTTAAGGCCCCAGTGGCGTCTGCCGCAGGCGCAATCGACCCACCCGTCGCCGGGCTGATGGACGTTGTCCGCGGGGGGCACCGATCCGCTGGCCTGGTCGACCTTGTTCGCGGGGGCGTTCTGCCCTCGCGCGATGTTCCACAGATCCGTCCACTCCATGCCCATGTCGTTGACCATATGCCTGAGCGTCGGAAGGCTGACGCCGACAACGCCGTGCGGATCGCCTTCGATCCCGTCGACGAAGGCCCCGCCGAACCCCTCAAGGGTGAACGACCCCGCCACCTCCAGAGGTTCGCGGGTAGCGATGTATCGTTCGATGTCCCGGTCCGAATACGAGCCGAAACGCACGGTCGCATGGCTTGCCTCGCATGACGTCTCACCCGAGGAGAAATCGATGAGGCAGTGGCCGGTCCACAGCTCGCCGCTGTCGCCCCTCATCATCGCCAGGCGAGCCCGGGCCACCTCACTGTCATGGGGTTTGCCGAAGCACCGGCCCTTCATCAGAAACATCGAATCACAGCCAAGGATCAGGGGTCCCGCCTGCACATGGGTCAGCCCCGGATGCATGATGTCGATGCGGCCGATGGGCTCTTTGCGGGTGGGCATGTCGATTCCGGAGAAGTCCCTGGTATCCGTCAGCACCCTGCGCCCGCGCGACGCCTCGGAACCGCTCCCGGCCGCGAGCCCGGTTCCCGAGGCGTCGTCGTCCCGAAGCACCTGGGCGGAGCGAAGCGGGTAGGCGACCACGCGGTCGCCGGTTGCGTGGGAGCATGTGGCGGTCACGGCGCGATAGGCATCGTACACGGTCCGGGCCTTCGCCGTGGCCAGAACCATGACACGGCTGCGTATATCCAGGTCCTCGACCCCCACATGCCGTCTTTCGGCCTCCACGGCAAGCGCCGCCGGCTCATCCACATGGGACACGCGAACGGTTGGGCATATCCCGGCTGAATACAGCACCGCGCGGCGCGATGGAGACTGTGACGCAAGAATCAGCGGAATTGACATGCATACCAACTTTCCCTACCACCTTTGTGCATCGTGCGCACGATGCACACGATACGTGGCGTCGTCGAACGAGGCCGCGCCTCCTACATCCTAGCGTTCGACCTGCACGCCGGTGGAATCGACCGGCAGATGGAGCACGCGCCAGTGCCCCGACGACAGCGGCGCGGCGGCGATGCGTTCGAGACGCTCCGCCATGTCGCCATGGTGGAGGACCAGCACACAGGGACCCGCACCGGACACCGCGGCGGCATATCCCCGCGAGCGCAGAAGCTCGATGAGGCTCCACGACGCTGCCATCAGCGTCTTGCGATAGGGCTGGTGCAGCCTGTCCTGCGTCGCGCAGAACAGGACCATGTTCGCATCCCCGCCCGCATCCATAGACCCGGGGTTCATGGCGGCGGGCAGCAGGGCGGCACGCGACAGGTCGAAGGCCGCGTCGCCGAACGCAACCGCGGAGGGCAGGACCTCGCGCGCCTTCTGGGTGGACAGCTCGTAGTCAGGCACGAAGACGGCGGCACGGACATCTTCGGCAACGCGATAGTTCACCGTGTGGAACCCGCGATGTACGGGCTCCCCGTCGGCGATGGGCACCGATCCGACCCCTTCGGGCGCATCGAAGTCCCAGGACACCGTCAGCCCCCCGAAGACCGCGGGGGCGACATTGTCGGGATGGCCCTCGATGCCGGCGGCCATGTCGAATATGGCCTGCCTGTCAAGCTCCCCGCCCTGGGCGAAGGCCGCGGCCGCCGCGATTCCGGCGACTATCGCCTCTGCGGAGGACCCCATTCCGCGCGCCTGGGGTATGCGGTTGTGCGCTTCAAGGACGAACCCCAGCCTTCCCAGACCGAAGGTCCGGCAGGCCCTGCGGAAGGTGGAGACCACCAGATGCGTCTCATCGCGCGGCAGGGTGTCCTCGCCCTCGCCGTGGATCAGCACCTGCGCGCCCGCGTCCGACGGATCGTCGCTCAGAGTGAACGTCAGCTCGTCATGATAATCGAGAGCCAGGCCGACCGCGTCGAACCCCGAACCGAGATTCGCGCTTGTTGCGGGCACCCGGACCTTCACGGATGAACAGACCGGAAACATGCCGCCACCCTTCCTTTCGTGTTGTCATCGTCCTTGCGGTCCATGCCTCTCCCCTGTGGTTCGCCTCCCGAAAGGCGATGCCGGAAGGGAACGAGGGAAGATCCCGGCCGTCTAGTCAAGAACGCGCAGTATCGAAGGCTCCCCGCTGACGCAGTCGAGCCGGCACACGGCTTCGACCGTCTTGCGCAGGGTGGTCTCGTCGCACAGGTGGGTGACGATACGCAGCTGCTGCAGCTCCCCGGAATAGCCGGGATCGTGACGGGTGGGACGCAGATCCTGGTTGACGCCGTTGATGGACACACCCCGACTGGCGAATTCCTGGGCGATGGCGGCAAGCACCCCCGGTGTATCGCGAATAAGGAAGCGCACGGCGAACACGGCCTTCGCCGCATCGATGGGTGCCTTCGGCAGATTGCGGTACAGCGGGATCGCAGGTCCCGTGCACTCTTGCGCGATATGCCGGGCCTCGGTGACCACGTCGCCGACGACGGCCGAAGCGGTGGGCGCTCCCCCGGCTCCGCGTCCATAGAACATAAGGTCGTCCGCCGCCTCGGCCGTGACGAACACGGCATTGAAGCTGCCGTGCACGGAGGCGAGGGGATGGCTCTGCGCGATAAGCGCAGGGTACACGCGCGCGGAGACGCCGGCCTCCGTGTTGCTGACGACCGCCAGCAGTTTGACGACCTTGTGTTCGGCCGTCGCCGCGGCGATGTCATCGGCCGTGATGCGCGTTATCCCCTCGACGGTGACATCGTCGATCCCGACGTTGGTGTGGAAGGCGAGAGTCGCCATGATCGCTGCCTTGTTCGCCGCATCGTGCCCTTCGATGTCCCCGGTGGGGTCGGCCTCGGCATATCCCTTGGACTGTGCATCGTGCAGCGCCACGTCGAAATCCAGCCCCTTGGTGGTCATCTCGTCCAGAATGTAGTTGGTCGTTCCGTTGACGATGCCGAGCATGCTCGTGACCCTGTCCCCTACAAGGGACTCGCGCAACGGCCGGACGATGGGGATCGCCCCTCCGACCGCGGCCTCGAAGTAGATGTCCGCGTTGTTTTTCTGCGCGGCCTCGTACAATTCGGCCCCGTGCGCGGCAAGAAGGGCCTTGTTGGCCGTCACCACCGAGGCCCCCGAGGACAGGGCGCGCAGCACGAAGGTGCGTGCGGGCTCGAGCCCCCCTATCAGCTCGACGACGATGTCGGCCCGGGTGCACAGCCCCGCGGTGTCCGTCGTCAGGAGGGATCTGTCAATCCAGGGGAAGTGCACATCGTCGGGATTGAGGGTGGCCACGCCCACCAGCTCGATCTCGCGCCCGATGCGCCGGGAAAGCTCCTCCCTGTGCTCAACGAGCAGCCGGGCGGTTTGCGAGCCCACCGTGCCGGCTCCCAGCAGGCCGATGCGGATGGGGGCTTCATTGAGTTGTGCCACGGATATCCCTCCCTGGAGAATGACGACAATAGATACTCGATCATCCTACGGAAGCAATTCGACACTGATGTGACGGCACTGATGTGACGGATGCCCGCCAGGGGATGCGGGCCGGATCGTCCGCCGTCCCGCTCCTGCCTACCCCTGGTCGAGATCGAGAATATCCTCGATGCGCTGGCGCCGGATCATGACATGCGCATCGGCCGCGCTGACGGCCACGACGGCGGGAATCAACGCCTGGTTGTAGTTGCTCGCCATCGTGCGGCCATATGCGCCGGTGACCGGAACCGCCAGGATGTCGCCGCGCCGCAAATCCGCGGGAAGCTGGCACTCGTGGACGATGACGTCTCCCGATTCGCAGTGCATTCCCACGACGCGGGCGACCATCGTGCGCCCCTCGCCGCGCCGGCTCGCCAATCTGGCCGTGTATTCGGCACCGTAGAGGGCCGGACGGATGTTGTCGCTCATCCCGCCGTCAACGGAGACGTACACCCTTTCCTCCAGCGGTTCGCCGTCGGCCCGGCAGACCCCGGATGGAAGGGGGACGTGCTTGATGGCACCGACCCGGTAGAGGGTGACGCCGGCGGGGGCGACGATCCAGCGGCCCGGCTCGAAGGAGACGACCGGAGCGGGCATGCCGAGAACCCGGTTCACCGATTCGACGGCGTCCGCGAGACGACCCAGCTCGGATTCGACATCCATGGAATCCTCGTCATCGGTATAGGCCACGGAATACCCGCCTCCGAGATCCACCTCCGGAAGGGTATAGGCATCGGTGGCATAGAAGGTCCTGCGCAGCAGCATCATGCGCCTGGCGGCTTCTATGAACGCCTGGGCGTCGTGGATCTGCGATCCGATATGGGAGTGGATGCCGACAAGCTCCAGATCCGCTTCATGGCTGCGTATGTCCTGGAGCACCGCGAGCGCCGGCCCGTCTGCGACGGACCGCATGGCGTTCATGAGCTCCCTGTCACATGCGCTGATCTCACGGGAATCCACGTCATAGGGGTATCGCATGTCGCGGTGGACAGGCTCGCCGGCAGGCTCTCCCCCACCGTGGACTTCGGACGGCATCGGGGTTCGCTCCGTGTGCGAGCACTTACCCGCGCAAGCGGTGCCGTCGGCGTCCGCATGGTCATGGTTGCGCACGTCGTCGCGATCATCCAGATGGTCCAGCACGGCAAGAACATCGGCATCGGTGCGGGGCGGCAGCAGCGGCACGCCGAATTTCTGGTCCTCGTGCGCCGTGGAGATGTATTCGTGCCCCCCGGCGTGAATGCCCGCGGTGACGCGAAGCATGACCCGCGCGCGCCTCCCGAGCCTGCGGGCGATGCGGGCTATCCGGGCGGGCTCCTGCGGCTCGTCGATGACGATTTTCGCGAACCCCTGCTCGATGGCCAGGGCGATCTCCTCATCGGTTTTGTTGTTGCCGTGCAGCACCAGTCTGCGCCCGGGGGCGCCGGCGGCCAGGGCGATGCGCATCTCCCCCATGGTGCAGGTGTCCACGAACATGCCGGCGCGGGTCACGATGCGGACGATCTCCTTGCTGAGAAAGGCCTTGCCCGCGAAACTCACGTGGGTCGTCGAGTTCCCGAAGGCCGTGCGGGCGGCTTCGAGGAAACGCGTCGCCCTGGCCTCCACCTCGTCGGTGTCCATCAGGTACAGGGGTGACCCGAATTCATCCAGCAGCGCGTCGGCTCGGCGCCCGTGGAAGGTCAGCTCCCCGTCGTCGTCGATGGCGGTGGCCTGCGGCCAGATTGCACCTATGCCCATGTTCGTGCTCCTACTCCTACATTTTGTCCGGCGCGGTGACGCCAAGCAGATCCAGACCGGAGGTGATGACCTGTCTGACGGCGTCATTGAGCTTCAGCCGGGCGGCGGCACGCGCGGGTTCGGGGTTCTTGGCGGCGCGCAGCCGTTCGCGCTCGTCCTGTGCAAGACGTTCCTCGGGGTCGGTAAGCGGCATCGGAACGACACGTTCCAGGTTGTACCACTTGTGGTAGCTCGCGGCGAGGCCTTCGAGGAAATGCGCCACCTTGTGGGGCGCACGGGCATCGCCCGCCTGCGCCAGGACTGCGGGCCACTGGGCCAGGCCGGCCAGCAGCTCCCCGTCTGCCTCGGTGTCGAGGTCGGCAAGCACGGCCAGCGAGGCGTCCACCCCCGCTTCGGCGGCGTTGCGGTCCACGCTGCAGCTGCGCGCATGCGCGTACTGCACGTAGTAGACGGGATTCTCATTGCTGTGGGACGCCAGAAGGTTCAGGTCGATGTCGACGCTTGTGTTGTAATCGGTTCGGGCCAGGGAGTAGCGGGCTGCGTCCACGCCTATCGCCTCGACCAGGTCGTCGATGGTGACGACGTTCCCGGCACGCTTCGACATGCGCACCGCCTTGCCGTCCTTCACGACGTTGACCATCTGGCCGATGAGAATCTGCATGTTCACTCCGGGCTCGTCCCCGAAGGCCGCGCACATGGCCATCATGCGGCCTATGTAGCCGTGATGGTCGGCGCCCAGCATATAGATCGCGACCTGCGCCGGATCCACCGCGCGATGGCGCTTGTTGTAGTAGTAGGCGATGTCGGCGGCGAAGTAGGCGTAGTCCCCGTCGGATTTGATGATGACCCTGTCCTTGTCGTCCCCATGCCTGGTGGAGGCGAACCATGTGGCCCCGTCCTTCTCGTAGATGTCGCCCTGGGCGCGCAGCGCCGCGATCGCCTTGGAGACCTCTCCGTCCTGGTAAAGGCTGTTTTCATGGAACCACACGTCGAAGTTCACGCGGAAATCGATCATGGACCGCTGAATCTCGGCGAACATCATTGGCACCGCCCTTGCGCGGAATTCCTCACGCTGCGCCGAATCGCCCTCTCCGAGACCGTTGCCGTCACTGTCTCTTCCCCCGTCGACCCGCGGCAGGGCAAGGATGTCGACGCCGTCCTTCCTGGCCTGTTCGATGACGTCCCCGGCTATCTCGTTGATGTACGACCCCTTGTACCCGTCCGAGGGCGTGGACTCGCCATGTGCGGCGGCGACCAGGGATTTGGCGAACCGGTTGATCTGCTCGCCATGGTCGTTGAAGTAGTATTCGCGGATGACCTTGGCGCCGTTGGCCTCGAGAACCCGGGCCATGGAGTCGCCCACGGCCGCCCAGCGCACGCCTCCGATGTGGATGGGCCCCGTGGGATTCGCGGAAACGAATTCAAGGTTCAGCGTCTTCCCGTCCAGATGCGAATTGCGACCATAGTCCCTGCCCGCGGCAAGAACCTTGTCGACCACCACGGCTGCAGACGCACTGTCCAAGGTGATGTTGATGAATCCCGGACCCGCGACCTCGACGGAGGAGATCCCGCGCGCGCGGACCAGCTCCGCCTCGAACCGGGCCGCAAGGTCACGCGGGCGCATGCCGGCCTTTCTGGCCAGTTGCATGGCCACGTTGGAGGCCCAGTCTCCGTGTGTCCGGTCCTTGGGCCGCATCACCGCGAGTTTGTCGATGGACGGGACGTTCTCCTCGGTGAGCTCGCCGGCCTTGCCGGAGGACACCAGTTGATGCGCAATCGTTGAAATCAGTTCACTTAGCTCTTCAGGACTCATTCCACCCAGTGTACTGCGGGGAATGACAGCCGTGCGAGCCCGTTCACGCACCGAACCGCCGTCAGGAAATCACAGTGCGGCGATGGCGTCGATCTCGACGAGGCCGCCCTTGGGGATGTCGTTGCCGCCGAAGGCCACCCGTGCCGGTTTGACGGAGCCGATGAACATGTCGCGATACCGCGAGTCCACCTCGGTGAAGTCCTCGACGTTTTTCATGTAGATCGTGGTCCGCACCACCGATTCGATGCCCGTTCCCGCAGCGTCGAGAATGAACTTGATGTTCTTCAGCGCCTGCGTGGCCTGTTCGGCCGCGGTCTTCCCGGCAAGCTCCCCGGTGGCCGGATCGAGGCCGAGCTGTCCCGAGACGAAGACGAAGCCGTTGGCCTTGACGGCCTGGCTGTAGGCCCCGAGGGCTGCCGGGGCGTATGCCGTCGCCACTTCCTGTAATTTCTCACTCATATGGTTTCCCTTCCGCGCCTGATCTGCCGACGTGCAGAACATCGTGCTGGTCATTGTAGGCCATCCGCGCCGCCGCACCGGCCCAACCGTCCGGATGGCAGCACGCCCCGGTGATCTCTCGCGCGAACCCGTCCCACGGGTCCGGATCCCCGAGCGTTCTGCGGCACCGATCTTCAGCGCGCACCGGCCCCGATGCCCCGTTCAGCATCGCTCCGGTGCATGCCGAAGACGGTCGGGACTAATCGCCGTTGCGCTCGGAAGAGCCGGCGGGGGCATCGATGGAACCTTCGCCGATGCCGCAGCTCTCCCCGCCCGTCCCCTTCAGAGAGGCGCCCGGGGTGAACGACAGAAAAGAAGATGCGCCATCCCCGGAGGTCCCTCGGCCCGAATCCCCGATCCGGCGGCCGGCCATGTCGGCGGCGTCACCAGCGGCATCCGAGCTCTTGGCACGAGAATCGCGGGCATTCGCGGCATCATCCACGTTCCCACCGTCTCGCCCCAGCTCCCCGTCGCTCTCCGCCCACCCCTTTCGCCGATAGTAGAGGTCCTCGTCGAGCTCATGCTCACTGACCGCGACTATGTACGCCGTGTTCGCCGCGCCTGCGACGTTGACGGCGGTACGGCCCATGTCCACGATCTGGGAGATCGGCTGGGTGACGGCGATGAAGGCGGCCGGGAGCCCGGCGGCGGCGAAGAGGGCCGTCGCGGTCACGGTCGCGGTTCCAGGCACGCCGACGGTTCCTATGGACACCAGGAGAGCGAACACTATCAGCAGGAGATACTGGCCGGCCGTATAATTCAGTCCCTGCGAGTTGATGGCGAAAACCGCCAGCAGGACGGGCCAGATTCCGGCGCAGCCCGGCATTCCGAGGTTGGCGCCCAATGTCGCGACGAAGGATCCGACGTCCTCGGAGACGCCGGATCTTTTCAGCTGCTGAACGGTCACGGGTATCGTTCCGATGCTGCTTTCCGAGGTGAAGGCGACGATTCCCGCCGGGGCGAACGCCGTGAAGAAATGAATCGGGTTGAGGTGCGCGGCCGCGCCCAGAATCAGGGGCTGGACGATGAAGAGCTGGATGGCCAGCGCCACGTAGGAGACGACCAGCACGCCCAGCAGGGGAACCAGCGTCGAAACGATGCTGTTGCTCACCGCAGCCGCGATGAGGGACAGGGTCGCGTACGGCGTGAATCCGACGACGATCTGGGTCGCCTTCGAGAATACGACATTGCCCGCATTCGCCAGCGCCGTGAATGGCGCGACCGCCTTCGCGCCCGTGGGCGTGGTGGAGGCCTCGTTCAGCGAAACGGCGATCAGCAGGGCGAAGAGAACGATCGGAACCACCTGATTCGCGGCCCAGTCCCCCACGAGATTAGAGGGGAACAAGCCCACTATCGTATCGAGAACGCCCGGAACGGCCCTGCTCTGCGCATGCGGTGAGGCGGACCACTGGAATCCCTTCCCCACGTGGGAAAGCAGCCCGAGCGCGAGTGCCACGCAGGCGGCGGCGAAGG
Organism: Bifidobacterium sp.; assembly: GCA_022649135.1. Classification (GTDB taxonomy): domain Bacteria; phylum Actinomycetota; class Actinomycetes; order Actinomycetales; family Bifidobacteriaceae; genus Bifidobacterium. Next base: position 158,767 of record JALCNP010000003.1, on the reverse strand, counting down.
TGTTCAGCAGCAGGAAGAGAACCGTCTTGACACCGATATGGCGCAGACGGACCGACTCCGCAAGGCCGGATATGCTCGCGATGACGCTGAAAAGCAGCAGGGGCACGACGATCGCCTTGATCGCATTCGACCAGATGTCTCCGACAACGGCCACATACGCAAGATGCCCCTTGAACCCGACGCCCACGAGAACGCCCATAATCGTGGCCACGACAATCCGAATGCTGAAATTCACATGCCGGCTGCGATGCAGCCACGCCATAACACCGAAAAGCAGGACGGCGCACGCCAGGGCCGACCACTGCCACACTATATCAGACATAGTTCTCCTCGTGATGAGACTTTCGTCAGCAATCATGTTTCCAAACGGCCGGACTTTCGTCGCCGGCCTGGGTTCAGGCTAGAATCGCCCGCTTCGCAACACCCCGGCATCGCTATCGTCGTTGATTATCGGGCGTTATAAACCAATGGCCCTATCTTTGCCGAATCGGCACGAATCCATCTTCCGCAGGCAGCCCATTGCCTTCGCTTGTGAATTGTTACCGGCACTTTATGACATCCTCTCTTTCGGCGCGGATCCAGACAGTTTGCAGTCCACGACAGGTTGCAGTCCACGACAGGTTGCAGTCCACAATGCGAACTTAGCAATAGAAGACTTACAGCGGCGGAAAGGAGAATCCTTGGAAACGCGGGAAATATCACCATGAGCCAACAACACCCGTACCCTCGGGACGGCAGCCCCTCCCCTGTGAAACTCAAGCAGGCCTATTTCCTTGCCCACAGACCTTCCATGAGCCGGTTCCCGAGGGAATCAACCTCAACGGCAGTGTTGGACAATACGATTACAGCCCTTCCATGGGCTCGATCAAGCAACAGTATGGAGGAGAATCCCCCCGTACCCCCGTTGTGCCAGATCACACCGTTGGGTTCGATCACCCACGCATAGCCAATCCTCGTCCCATCGACCACATCCGCGGCCTTTTTCATCGTTCTGTCCACCACGGCACCCCCGGACAGGAGATATCGGGCATAGCAGACCATGTCGCCCATGGTGCTCCTCACCGCTCCTGCAGGCGCATACCCTTCAAGAACCCATGGCTGTGCCGGACGCCCGGAAGTTGACCATCCCCGCATCGCATCCGCAACCTCGCGTCGGCTCACGGGTATGCGGGTATGCGTCATTCCTGCGGGAGCGAAAACCCTCTCGGTCATGAGAGAAGGCCAATCACTGTGAGCGGCGCGGCCCAATGCCTGACCAAGAAGGGCAAAACCCACATTCGAATATTCAAACCCGCGCACGCGCAAAGACGCTCTGCGGGCCTGCATGACCACCTCATCCTCATCAAACCCGGCATACGGGTCCTGCCGGTGCACGACACGCCAAAAAACACCCAGCAGATCCCTTGCCCCGCCTCCCACGGAAGGCAGGCCCGAATGGTGGGTGGCAAGCTCCAGAAGACTTATTCGAGCGGCGGGGCTGCCGTCCAGATCCAGGAGCGAACCCAGCGCTGTCGTCTCGGACACCTCCCCGCGCTCAATCGCTTCCGACAGCAGAAGTCCCGTCATTGTCTTCGTCAGGGAACCAATCTCGAACTCGGATGCTTGGCCTGCCCCAAAACCTGCGATTCTCGTATGGTACTGATCTACTGCCGCCACGACAAGCCTGTCCCGCGACCCGGGTGTGATAAAGTCCCTCACACGCTGTGACAATTCGGCATCACCGCTACGCTCTGGCGACAAAGCATGAACTCGGGGCCGCACCGCAGCGCCAATGGCCACTCCCGCCCCTACCACCGCGGCAAGAGCGACAACGCGACGACATTCCGACGACCATGTCATATTCGACTCCCAGCAGCGATGACATCCATAATCGGGACCACTCTCTCAGCAGGCACCGCATATGTGCCGCAGCCTCTGTTTTCGAGCCGTTCAGGGGTCACAAGCCGACCAAGGTAATGGCAAAACTGTCCCGTTGTTCCTGCTCCCCCACGCCCCACTCAATATCTGTCGACAGGCTTATCAGACCGACACATTAATGCAACACGAGTGGGCTTAATGGGATTCGAACCCACGACCTTCTGCTCCGGAGGCAGACGCTCTATCCAACTGAGCTACAAGCCCGTATGCACTCACACTACTGTACACGCGAGGCGGACAGCCCACAATCCGCGAGGACGGCAATTCGCCCCAATCGGGGCTTTCACACGGCGCGGCGCCCCTTCTGGCCCTACACTGGTCAGTATCGGCAAAGGAGATGACACGCTATGGACAATGACATGGATGATTTTGAGTATGAACGCAGATTCTACTGCCGCATCATGCCTGCGGAGCTCGATGACGGCGATGCGCCGACGCTGATTCTTCAAAGCTATTACGTGCATGCCGACAACTACGCGCTGCGCGTGCGCCTGCAGAGCCACACCCTGCGCGTGCCGATGGGGCCGCAGACCGATCCGTTCGAGGTGCTCTGCGACCATCGCGCCGCATTCAGCGAGGCCTTCGTCACGGTCAAGGGACCGTCCGTGGGAGGGACGCGCTACGAGGCGGAGCGGGAGATCGACACCCATATCGCCGCGGAACTGGTCAGGCGGGGCGGAAAGGTCATCATCAAAAACCGATACGGCGCATGGCTGGGCGAGGACGGTTGGAGCATCGACGTTTTCGGGGCGGCGAACGCGCCTCTGATCGTCGCCGAGGCGGAGCGCAGCGCTCCGGTGACGAACCTCGTCATCCCGGACTTCTGCGTCACCGAAATCACCGACCAGCCACGCTTCTCGAACGACGGCCTGGCCTCGAGGCCCTTCGGCGAATGGCACGCCGAGTTCGAGCGAGAACTGTCAGCGGACGGCCCGCACTTCGAAGAGGTTTTTGGGACCAACCGTCGCGAATAGCGACGGTTGGAGGCGGTTTAGTACATCAGCCCCGCGAGACGGCGGCGCGCACGGCGCAGACGCTCGTCCGCGGGGTCGGGAATGGCGAAATACTCGACCAGCCTGAGGCGCACGGCATCGAGCTGGTCACGGTGCCCCGAGGAGAGATAGTCGAGCAGCCTGGTAAACGCATCGTCTATCTGACCGCCGATCATGTCGATGTCGGCGACGGCCAGCTGGGCGTCCACGTCGTCGGGGTGCGCGGCCGCGTTCTCGCGGACCTCACGGACGTCCGCCTTCCCGGAGCGCGCCAGAAGCAGGGCCTTGGCCCTTTCCGCAGCCGCGAGGACATCGTGGGGATTGGATTCGAGAACCTGGGCGTATGCCGCGGCAGCCCCGGCGTAATCCCCCTGCTGGGCGAGGGCGTGCGCCTCCTCGTGCTCCGGGGGAATCTGCGATGCCGTGTCCGAGGATTCGTCATCCTCGGCGGGAGCCTTGCCGGTGAAAGGTGCGGTTCCGGTCACTCCGGCCTGTGCGGCGACCTGGATGAGCTTGGGGATGATGGCGTCGCAGACCTGCGTAAGCTCATCATCGCTGGGAACGCCCTGGAGAATCGGCATCGGCCTGCCGGCGATGAGGGCGAACAGGGCGGGAGCGCCCTGGACCTGCAGCGCCTGCGCTATCGACGGATAGGTGTCGGCGTCGATCCGGGAGAACTGGATCTTGCCGTTCAACGCGTTCACGGTTTTCGCCAGGGCACGGGCCATGGGGAACATGCGGTCATCGGTCGGAACCCACAGCATGAGCAGAATGGGGAAGGTCGCGGACGTCTCGATCAGCGACTGGAAGGTTCCCTCCGTGCTGTCGATGACATACCCTCCGGCCTCGGGGGCCCCGCCCGCCTGCCCGGGCTTCGCCTTCACCTCATGCTTAAGCGATTCGAGATCGACCGCCCCCGCCAAAGAAACACCGGGATTGATATGCTCCTGTGCCATGATTCCTCCACTTGCTACGAATTGCGAACTATTCACAATCTATCGCATGCCCCTCACGAAACACCGGATTGGTCTATAGGCACAAGCCAAAGGCGGAGGCTACAGGGCCTCGACCTTGATCGGCTGGCGTTCGGCCCCGACCGCGGTAATCGGTTTCCCGGAATGTGCAGGCGGCACATAAAGGGCGATGACGTTCACATAGGTGACCCTCATGGTGCTCGTCGCCTTTCCGTTTGCGAACAGGGCCTTCTCCGCGTCCGACGCGGGTTGGGACTCGCGCCCCTCGCCGGCCTTGCGAGTCCACTGCGAATTGATCTGCGCGACGACCAGATCCCCGCCGTCGGTCGACCGCATCACCTGCAGTTCGCCCTGCACGGGGGAGAATTCCTGCTCCTGCGTGCCGTTGTTGCGTTCCATGCCCTCCTGCACGGTCTGGGCGAGCTTGTCAAGATCCTGCCGAAAGTAGTCGTTGGCGACATCGGACGCGTATTTGCTGCTCGAGCCGTTCTGCAGGACGTCCGCATACTCGGTCACGGCCTCGAGCGGAGTGGCCACCAGTCCGGTGTCGTTCTTGGTCCCCATCTCGCTGCCGATTGTCGAAACGGCGAATTTGGGTAGCTTGGCCCCCTGGAACAGGCGGGCCACACCCCACAGCTTGTAGTTGCTGCGCGCATCGTCCTGGGTCATCACCAACAGGCGTTTGGACTGCTGATCGGCCGTGGTGGTGGTGATGGTGAAAACGGAGCGGGGCCATCCGGAATCCGTGGGAACGATGATCTGCGTGGTCGCTTTGGGAATCGTTGTTTTGGGATCCAGGGAGCCGGTGGCCTTGGCGATGTCGATCTCACTGGTACGCACCTGAAGGGCGGGCCCGGTCATGCGTTCGCCCAGGTTGTCCGTGCTTTTCGCTGTGTTGGCGGCATCAAGCGCCTTGAGAATCGTCGTTCGTATCTTCTTCTCCTGGGCCTGGGTCAGATCAGGCGAGGGCGAGGCAGAACTGCTCGCGGCGACGGGTTGGGGAACCTGCCCGTCGCATCCCGCAAGGCCCGTCAGGACGACGGCGCTGACGAGTATGGACAGATATTTCGTGAATCGTGATCGCATGTTACCTCGTCTCCTGATCGCTCTCACCCATTGAGGGGGAACCGGCATCGCGGCGACCGTGACGACCGTGACGGCCATGGGAATGAGCGCCGTCGTCCCCTCCGGAAAGGTGCCGTTGCGTCAGCGCGTCGGATTCCTCGCCGGCAGCGCGGTCCTGTGACCCATTGCGCCGGGCATCCTTCTGCGAACCCTTCTGTGCATCGTCCCGCGGATCGTCCCGAAGCCCGTTCGAGGGCCCGGCGTCCCGATCGTTTTCGTCTCCCGCCTTGCTCGTGCTCCCGGTCTCGGCCTGCGCGCCGCTGCCGTCGGCGTCCTCGCCGCCCGTTTCCTCGGTGAATCTGGCGAAATAGGCCTGAAGCTCGGCATTGGTGATGACCGAGGTCGGCTCATCGTCCATTTCACGAACAGGTGCCGAGGAACCCGCGACCCCGCCGGTCACCGCATCTCCGGGGCGGCCGGGCACCCCGGACCCGGAAGCCCCTGCCGACGTCTGCAGGGGTCCCTCGGAAGCCGTCCGCCGCTCACCTGCCGGGCTGTTCGCAAGCATGTTGCGCGACATCGGGTCGATGATCGTGGGGGATCCCGTTTCGGCGGGGACGTCCGTTGCGGCGTTCCGCGAATCATCGAACGGCTCGTCTTGCCTTCCGTTCTGGCCATGCGCGGCGTGGCGGCGCCGATTACCACGGGGTTTTATGCTTATTGCGGACTTTATGCCGGCGAAGCTTCCCGCAAACGCTTCGGAGACGGCGATCTCGGTGGCGGCTTCAACCGGGGCGCTCGAGACCATGCGCTTGCGCCTCTTCTCCTGCGGCATGGCGAAAATCGAGGCGAACAGAACGGTGAGCAAGGCGAGCAGACCCCCGACGAAGTACAGCGGGGTCGCGAAGTCCGGCACCGTATGCCGGTTCCAATGCATCGTCACGGTCGCGGATGCCGCGTGATCCCCCAGATCGGCAATCGCCACCTGCTCGGGATTCCCGTTCGTGATGTCGAGGGAGACCCGGGTCTTGCCGCACTTGACGGTCTGCCACATGTCCGAGTCCTTGAACGCGACCGGATCCGAATTCCCCTCGACGCTTTGCGCCTTGACATGGCGCGAGGAGAGGGTCGTCCAGTCGTTCAGGCCCGTGATGCGCGTGTATGCGTGTCCGGACACCCATCCGGTGACGTCCTTGGTCGACCCGACGGCCACGCACACGTCCTCGGAGGCGCCAGGAGAGGAAACGACGAGCCTTACGTCGTCATCCACCGAGGAGAGGACGCCATGGTCGCTGACGACGTATCGGGTGCCCGATACGCTCGTCGTCGCGGTGATGTTCCTGTTGGGTTTCCATATCGTCGCGTTGAGCATGCCGAGGATGACGCTGGCGACCGCGAGAAGGCCGAATACGGGCGCAATGACTCCGCGCATGATCACCGCATGGCGAGAAGGTCTTCTGGCGCTTGTAGGCTCTTCATTTTCTTCGTGTGCAAAAGTCATAACACTGTCATTCTACAAGCTCCGTCAGATTCATGCCTCATCGCCTCAAAATCAGGGTTTGCGGCTAAGGTGATGTGTCATGCGTAAATCATTCGTTTCCGGGACCGCAGCCACCAGGATCATCGCGGTCATCTGTTCATTGGGTCTGTGCGTCACCCTCGCCGCATGCACGGGATCGTCGAAGGGGGCCTCCTCGACGAATTCGACGACATCGTCAAACTCGGCGCTCAAGAACATGAAGCAGCTCGCCGGGGTCACGGCCAGCGGAAAGCTGGGCCAGCAGCCTCGGATATCGTTCCACCACCCGATGAGCGTGGACAACAATTCCTATGCCATCCTCCAGAAGGGCAATGGCGCGACCATCTCCGACGGGGACAGGGTCTGCGCCCAGGGAATCGCCCTCAACGCCAAGGACGGAACAGAACTGATGAACACGTGGACGAAGAACACGCCCGACTGCTCCCTGGTGATCAGCACAAGCTCGACAAACTCGGCTTATTATGCGCTTTTCAAAGGCCAGAGGATCAACACCACCATCGCGATCGGCGTGAACGACAGCTCCTCATCGACGTCCTCGTCCACGACGTCAAGCTCATACATCATGGCCCTCACCCTGGTCTCCAAGAAGAAGGCCCTGACTCGGGCAACAGGAGACAAGGTCACCACGATCCCCTCGGATCTGCCCACGGTGACGCTGGCATCCAGCGGAAAGCCATCGCTGAACCTCAACGGGTACAAGCCAGGCGGCCAGATGGTCTCCCAGACGCTGATCAAAGGCAAGGGCAGGACGCTGACATCCTCCGACTCGGTGACCGTCAACTACACCGGCTGGGTGTCGAGCAACGGCACGGCGAAGCAGTTCGATTCGTCCTGGGACCGCAAGTCATCCTTTGACTTCACCATGGGCAGCGGAGTGATAGACGGGTGGACGAAGGGACTCACGGGGCAGACCGTCGGCTCCCAGGTCCTTCTCGTCATTCCCCCCAGCGAAGGCTACGGCTCGAAGGAGCAGAAGGATTCCAGCGGAAAGGTGACCATTCCCGCGAATTCGACGCTGTACTTCGTCATCGACATCCTCTACGCGGCTCAGTCCTGACGACGCGACCACGAGGCGCCGTGCATCCTCGCGACGCCTCGTCCCTTAGAAAAGCCGCAGTCTCGTGTCGTCCGAGCCCTTCATGTCCTCATAATCGAGGATGAGGCATTCGAAGCCCCTGTCGCCGGCAAGCACCCGAGCCTGGGCGGTGATGGTCTGAGCCGCGAAGATCCCGCGCACCGGAGCGATCAGAGGGTCGCGGTTGAGCAGGGTGCAGTATCGGGTGAGCTGCTCGACACCATCGATTCCGCCATGGCGTTTGATCTCTATGGCGACATGAGTCCCCTCGGCATCGGTGGCCATGATATCGACCGGGCCGATGGGCGTGGGGTATTCTCTTCTCACCAGTTTCGCCCCCGCCCCGATGCGCTCGATCTGCTGAGCCAGATAACGCTGGAGGTGATCCTCGACCCCGTCCTTGATCAGCCCAGGATCCGTTCCCAGATCGTAGGAGCTGTCACTGTAGACATGCTGCACCGTCACCTCGAGGATGTCATCCGACTTGTCGGAGCAGACCCGAAGCACCTTCTGGGCAGGGGGCGTGTCGATGTCGGCATCGGCGTCATCGGGCTCGAACTCCCTGATGCTGCAGGGCGCGGCCATCCAGTTGAGGGGCTTGTATGAGCCAAGCTCCGAGAAGATGAGCACGCTGCAGTCGGCCTTGATGAGCAGCACCCGCTTCGCCAGAGGAAGCGACGCGTTCAAACGACCCGAGTATTCGGCAGAGCAGTCAGCAACAATAATTCGCACAGGGCACACTTTAGCAAAGCCGACGACCTCCCGCACCCTCCCCCGGACTCACCATCACGGGACGCCAAGCCGAACGCGCCCGAATCGGGAGAGACGCGCGCCGGCACGCAGGCAGAAGGCGGCCTCGTGCATCATCATGCGCCAAAACGCGTGTGGGGCGTCGCACCACTTTGGTGCGACGCCCCACACGTTCATGTCACAAGCAATCAGCTCATCGAGGAAACGTCAGAGAACTGCTCGGTCAGTCCGATCCCTCTGTTCTCACCACATCATGGCCGCGTTCCACAGCCACGGTGAGATTGTTGGAATCGAAGGATATGAACCCATCGGAAACCTCAAAGGAATGCCGCTCGCCCTCCGGATCGGTGACGCTGACGGTACCCTGCTTGATGACCGTGAGCACGGGCTCATGGTCGGGCAGGATGCCCATTGATCCTTCCGAGGCGGGAATGGTGACCACTTTCGCCTTCCCCGCCCACACCGGGTGATCGGCCGCGACGATGTTTACCCGCATCACGGTCTTCTCCGCTGCTGGCATCACGCACCGTATTCCTTCTGCATGTCGTGCCACTTCTTCTCGAGGTCGTCGACGCCGCCGATTCCGGAGAACGCCTGCTCCGGGACGTCGTCATACACGCCGTCGCAGATGCGGGTGAAAGCCTCGATGGTCTCGTCCGCGGGGACATACGATCCGGGACGCCCGGTGAACTTCTCCGCCACGTAGAAGTTCTGACCGAGGAACTGCTCGATCTTGCGCGCGCGGTTCACCGTGGTCTTGTCCTCCTCGCCCAGCTCGTCGATGCCGATCAGGGCGATGATGTCCTGCAGCTCCTTGTTCCTCTGCAGAATCGCCTTGACCCGATTGGCGCAGTCGTAGTGGGCCTGGCCCACATAGCGCGGATCGAGGATTCTGGAGGTGGAGGACAGCGGGTCGACAGCCGGATAGATTCCCTTGGAGGAGATGTCGCGGGAAAGCTCGGTGGTCGCGTCCAGATGCGCGAACGTGGTTGCGGGCGCAGGGTCCGTGTAGTCATCCGCGGGCACGTAGATCGCCTGCAGCGAGGTGATGGAGTGTCCTCGCGTGGAGGTGATGCGCTCCTGCAGGGCGCCCATCTCATCGGCCAGGTTCGGCTGGTACCCCACTGCGGAGGGCATGCGGCCCAGCAGCGTGGAGACCTCGGAACCCGCCTGGGTGAACCGGAATATGTTATCGATGAACAGCAGCACGTCCTGGTTCTGCACATCGCGGAAGTACTCCGCCATGGTCAGTGCGGTCAGCGGCACGCGAAGACGCGTCCCCGGGGGCTCGTCCATCTGTCCGAAGACCAGCGCCGTCTTCTCCAGCACCCCGGCCTCCTGCATCTCGCCGATCAGGTCGTTGCCCTCGCGGGTTCGCTCGCCGACTCCGGCGAACACGGAGACGCCGCCGTGGTTCTGGGCGACACGCTGGATCATCTCCTGGATCAGCACCGTCTTTCCGACGCCGGCTCCTCCGAACAGACCTATCTTTCCACCCTGCACATACGGGGTGAGCAGATCGATGACCTTGATGCCGGTTTCGAACATCTCCGTCTTGGATTCCAGTTCGTCGAACGCCGGCGGATTGCGGTGGATGGGCCAGCGCTCGGTGACGGTGATCGTCTCATCGGGCTTCTTGTTCAGTATGTTTCCCGATACGTCAAAGACATGTCCCTTGGTGACGTCTCCCACGGGCACGCTGATGGGGCCGCCCGTGTCCGTCACCGTCGCGCCACGGACCAAGCCGTCGGTGGGCTTGAGTGCCACGGCGCGAACCGTTGAATCACCAAGGTGCTGTTCGACTTCAAGGGTGATCTCGTGAACCGTCTCCCCCTCCGTGTGTCCAACATTGCTGATCTTCACTCTGAGGGCATTGTAGATATCGGGCAGGTGGCCCACGGGGAACTCAACGTCGATGACCGAACCCTGAACGCGTGTAATGCGCCCCGAGGTCGGATCCGACGCCGTCTCGTCCGGAGCCGCTGTGGTCTGATTCTCAGCCATATGCGTTCCTACTCTTCCTCTTTGTTCAGCGCGTCTGCGCTGCCGATTATTTCGGTAAGTTCTTGGGTTATCGCCGCCTGACGGGAGGCATTGAGCTCTCGGGTCAGCGCGTCGATAAGGTTGCGGGCATTGTCGGTCGCGGTGTGCATGGCGTTCTGCCGGCTCGCCGTCTCGGAGGCGGCGGAGGTCAGCAGGCACTCATGTATGCGCGACTGGATGTACTTGGGCAGAATCGCGTCCAGCACCTCGTCGGCTCCGGGCTCGAAGGAGTACAGCGGAGTCGCCTTCTTCGCCTCGGACTCGGGAATCGGCCCCGCGTCCGGCTGATCCTGGGTGATGAGCTCGACGGGAAGCATGCGCAGCACACGAACCTTCTGGGAGACCATGTTGACGAATTCGGTGAACACGACATACAGCTCGCTCACGCCGCCCTCGTCCGCGGTCTTCATGTAGGCGTCGAGAAGCGTCGTGGAGATGGTCTCGGCGATCTCGACCCCGGGATGATCCGTGTCTCCCTCCCAGGTGCCGGCTATGTCGCGGTTGCGGTACTTGTAGTACGAGGTCCCGCGCCTGCCGTACACGTACAAAGAAGGTTTCCTGCCCTGCTTGTCAAGCCGAGCGAGCAGCGATTCCGTCTCCCTGATGATCGAGGAGGTGTACGCCCCCGACATGCCACGATCCGCGGTGAGGGCGAGGACGGCGACACGGGGGTTGCCCTCCTCCGCCTTCACTATCGGATGCGTGATGCGGGTGTGTTCGGCCAACGCCTGCACGGCGTCGAAAATCGCATCGGTGTAGGGCTTCGCCTTCAGGGCCACGTTGCGGGCCTTGGCGATGTGCGAAGACGCGATCATCTCCTGGGCGTTGAAGATCTTCTCCAACGACGCGGTGGAATTGATTCGTGCCTTCAATGCGAGTTGGGAGCCCATGGATCACTTCTCTCCAGCGACAATCTTTTCCTGTTCCACCGGTGTGTCGGGCCTGAGGTCGGGCTTCTTCTCCACGAGGGGTTTGCCCGCCTTGGTCACGTAGGTGGTTCGGAAATCATCCACGGCCTTGTTCAGCGACTTCTCCGTGTCCGCGGTGAAGTCCTCGGTGTCGCGGATGACCTTGAGGATGTCCGTGTTGTGGTCGAGGTAGTCGAGCATGGCCTTTTCGAACGGAAGCACGTCGGCCAGTTCGAGGTCGTCGAGCTTGCCGTGCGTGCCGGCCCACACCGAGACGACTTCGCTCTCCATGGAGAAGGGCGAGAACTGAGGCTGCTTGAGCAGCTCGGTCAGTCGCGCTCCACGGGTGAGCTGCGCCTTCGAGGCGGCGTCCAGATCCGAGGCGAACATGGCGAAGGATTCCAGCGAACGGTACTGAGCCAGAGAGATCTTCAACGTTCCGGAGACCTTCTTCAGCGCCTTGGTCTGCGCGGCTCCGCCGACTCGGGACACCGATATGCCCACGTCCACGGCCGGACGCTGATTGGCGTTGAACAGGTCGGACTGCAGGAAGATCTGGCCATCGGTGATGGAGATCACGTTCGTCGGAATGTAGGCGGACACGTCATTCGCCTTCGTCTCGATGATCGGCAGACCGGTCATCGAACCGCCGCCAAGCGCGTCCGAAAGCTTGGCGCAGCGTTCCAGCAGGCGGGAGTGCAGATAGAACACATCGCCCGGGTAGGCTTCGCGCCCCGGCGGGCGGCGCAGCAGCAGGGAGATCGAACGATACGCCTCCGCCTGCTTCGACAGATCATCAAATACGATCAGCACATGCTTGCCGTGATACATCCAATGCTGTCCGATGGCCGAACCGGTGTAGGGCGCGATGTATTTGAAGCCTGCGGAATCGGAAGCCGGGCTTGCCACGATGGTGGTGTACTCCATGGCCCCCGTCTCCTCGAGGCTCTGCCGCACGGATGCGATAGTGGAGCCCTTCTGCCCGATGGCCACGTAGATGCAGCGGACCTGCTTCTTCGGATCCCCGCTCTTCCAGTTCGTCTTCTGGTTGATGATGGTGTCGATCGCGATTGCGGTCTTTCCGGTCTGTCGGTCTCCGATGATGAGCTGACGCTGCCCACGACCGATGGGGGTCATCGCGTCGATGGCCTTCAGGCCCGTCGACAGCGGCTCTTCAACCGGGTGCCGGTGCATGACGTCCGGCGCCTGCGCTTCGAGAATTCGACGGCCCTCGCTTTTGATCTCGCCAAGGCCATCGATGGGATTGCCCAGCGGGTCGACGGTTCGACCGAGGTATCCATCCCCTACCGGCACGGACAGCACCTCACCGGTGCGGCGGACCTCCTGGCCCTCCTCAATGCCTGCGAAGTCTCCGAGAATAACCACGCCGATTTCGCGGGCGTCAAGGTTGAAGGCCAACCCGAGCGTGCCGTTCTCAAAGGTGAGCAGCTCATTGGCCATGCAACCAGGCAACCCCGTCACGTGCGCAATGCCATCGCCGGCCGTAGCCACATACCCCACTTCCTGGGTGGGTGTCTGCGACGGCTTGTACGACTCGACGAAATCATCGAGCGCCTTGCGTATCGTGGTGGGATCAATGGTAAGTTCTGCCATGATCACTCCTTATTGGTTTGTTATTTTGACTGGTAAGTCTTAGGGTTATGCGCTTGCCTTCACGCTGCGCTGAAGCTGCTGCAGCTGGGCGACGACGGTGTTGTCGGTGACCTCGTCCCCGACCTGGATGCGCATGCCGCCGAGCACCGAGGCGTCGACGACCGAATTGATATGCACGGGCCTGCCTATTTTCTTAGAATAGGCCGCAACAAGCTTGTTCGTCTGCTCCGTGGTCAGCGGCGTCGCGGTGGTGACCGTGACCATCGACTCCCCCATATGCCGGGAGAATTTGCTGATCAGCCACTGGATGGTCTCCAGATACCGCCTTTTGCGAAGATTGCTCGTCGCATGTTCCGCCAATCTCAACGTGACCTTGTTGAAATCGCCCTCGCTCAGCACGGCGTGCAGAAGCCTCAACCGGGCGGCCGCCGACACGGTGCCGTCATAGAGCTTGGAACGCACGACAGGCAAATTCAGCAATGCGGAATGGAGCTCGGCCAGTTCGATGGACACCTGCAGCGTCGAATCGGTGAAGTCGGCGTAGTACATCATCGCGTCCACCCCGAAGTCCTCGACGGCATTGGCGATGTCGCTCACCCGGCTCCACTTGCGCTCGACCAGATCGGAAAGAATCTCCATGGTGATCGGATGCGCCTGACCGCCGACAAGGGCCTTCACGAGGGCATCCTTGTCGTCGGCCGAACGGGACGAGTCGGTGAGCGCTCGTTCGACCTGAATGTTCCCATCAAGCAGCGCGGTGAAGGAGAACAGCTCGTTCCCTATGCGCCACGACTCCTCTCCGGCGTCACGCAGACGGGGAGCCAGCGAATCACGCGATTCGCGATCAGCCAGACGCGATGCCTCTCCTCGCATGACTCACCTTCCTTCCTGTAAGATCATGGGCTTCACTTCTTGTCGCCGCTATCCATGCCGTCGATCATCTGATCGAGCATATGGGACTGAACGGCGTCATCCTCAAGCTTGGCTCCCAGGATCTTGCCCGCAAGAGCCGTGGCAAGCGTTCCGACTTCACCCTTGAGCTTCACCAGCGCCTGCTGCTGCTGCGATGCGATCGAACGCTGGGCATTGGTCGCTATCTGGGCGGCGTCCGTCTCCGCGCGTGACCGTGCGTCCGCGATGATGTGGGAGGCCTCCGCCCGCGCGTCATCGCGTATCTTCGACGCCTCGACCCGGGCCGTGTTCAACTGGGCCTCGTACTTCTTCTTGGCTTCGGCGGCATCCTGCTGGGCCTTGTCGGCCTTGGCGATGCCTCCTTCGATCTTCGCCGTCCGCTCATCGAAAACCGACTGCAGCTTCGGCAGGAAGAACTTGTAGAAGAACACAGCGATGATGACGAGAATGATAGCTGACCACACGACGTCATACGTTTCCGGAAGAAACAGCTTGATACCATCCACAGCTAAGACTTGCATACCCGCCTCCTTTCACTTCGTCCGTTTTCCCATACTCGCGATCAGGGCCTTACTTGAAGATGAAGTAGGCGATGAATCCAAGCAGAGCCAGGATTTCGATAAGGCCGAAGCCCAGCCACATCAGAACCTGGATACGACCGCTGAGCTCGGGCTGGCGCGCGGTGGCCTCGATGGCCTTGCCGAACACGATGCCGATGCCGATGCCAGGGCCGATCGCCGCAAGGCCGTAGCCGATTGTGCTGACGTTGCCTGCAATTGCTGCAAGTGTGATGAGATCCATGGTTGTTTCCTTTCTTATGGTTCTCGTATCAGTCGTTACATGAACGATGTGCAGATCACTACTCTAGCTCTTCCGGATAGCTCAGATTGATGTACACGGTGCTGAGAGTGGCGAAGATGAACGCCTGAATGGCGGCGACGAAGGCCTCGAACAGGATCATGATGAAACCACCCAGGAAGGTGATCGCGCCGAAACCCATGAGAAGCTTGTTCTCCGCGTCTATCAGGAAGAACTGCGTGGCCGAGAAGCACAGGGCCACAAGGATATGCCCGGCAATCATGTTGGCGAAAAGCCGGATGGTCAGGGAAAAAGGCCGGATGACGACGATGTCCAGCAGCTGCATGGGCACCAGGATGAAATAGATCGGCCACGGCACCCCGTCGGGCAGAAGCTCGTCCTTGAGATACTTCTTCAGTCCCTTGCCCCGGACCGCAGCGATCCAGTACTGGCAGAACGTCCACAAAGCCCACATCAGCGGCACCACGATCGTGGCCGACGCCGCGATGTTCATCCCGGGAACGATTCCGCAGATGTTGAACACGAGCAGGCTCAGGAAAATGGTGGTGATCATGGGGACGTACCGCTTTCCGCGGACCTCGCCCATCACCTCGTAGACGATTTTATCGCGGATGAATTCGACGATCCACTCGACGGCGCCCTGCCAACGGCCGGGAACAAGCCTGGCGCGCATGGCCGTGATGCCCAGAACGAGCAGCATGACGACCGTGGCGATGAGCCTGATCAGGATGATGCGATTGAGAGCGAACGGCGTTCCCTGAAACATAATCTCAGGGGGAAGGAACTCATCGATGCTCGGAACCTGAAATCCAGAACTTGCTAGCACCGATCCTGCCGCGCTGACAATCATCATTCACGCCTCCTGGTTCACTCCACTTACCGATGCAAGTCTATCCCAATGGAAGCAGCCAATGTGACACCGAGGTAACTTCCATCAGTCTTTTCGAAGTAAGCCAGGCGCGACCCGAAGCGCGGGGCATTCTACTTCGAATTGCTAGATGACGATTCTACGACCTTTGACGACATGTTATGAAAGCCCTTGGCATGCAAGGCAAGCACGGCGTTTCCTCGTTGCCGGGCATAATTAGGCATCTCGCGATCCGTTGACCGTTGTTCCTTCCGGAATCAGAATCAAGCCCCCTCCCCTGCAGCAGGCGAGACCCCATAGCCGCAATGGTCGAATGGCGAGAACTGATCCGAGCGCGGACTTCCCGGAGCGTGCCGAATCGCCCTGTCCGTGCCCAAGCGCCTCTGCGCGCGAAGCTCCGGAACCTCATGAAGATCGTACGGAGTGGTCTGGTACACCCAGTTCAGCCAGTTCCGCCACAGAAGATTCGCATGCGCACGCCACGAGAACAGGGGCTCCGCATGAGGGTCGTCATGGGGGAAATAGTTCCGGGGGACCCCCACGCCGGAGGCGCCCTTGGCCATGTCCCTCTCGTATTCCTCCGCCAGGGTGTACTTGCCGTATTCCCAGTGCCCCAGAGCGAAGACCTCCGAGAAATCGCGCGTGGAGATCAGCCCCGGCCCCGCCTCCGGCCCCCAGGTCAGCACCTGAAGGTCGCGATTCGCGGCCACATCATCCTCGTTGACCCCCGCAAGACGCGAATGCGGCTGCAGCGAGATCTCGTCGAAGCCATTGGTCAGGAAACAGTATTCGTCCTGCAGATACTGGGGGAACACACCGAAGATCTTCTCCCGAAGATTCTCCTTACGCACGTGATACCGGTAGTTCAGCGCCCCCATGGCCCCCCAGCACAGGTACATGGTGGAGAAGACGTGGGAGCCCGCCCAGTCGAGAATCTCCTTGAACTCGGGCCAGTAGTCCACCTGCTCGAAGTCGAGATGCTCGACGGGCGCGCCGGTCACGACGAAACCGTCGTAATAGTTGCTCTCGAACGAGCTGAGGTTCTCGTAGAACTTGACCAGATGATCGGCGCTCACGTGTGTCGGCTCGTGCGTGGAGGTCTTCATGAAATCGATCTCCACCTGCAGCGGCGACTTGGAGATGAGACGCAGCAGCTGCGTCTCCGTCTCGATCTTCTTGGGCATGAGATTCAAAATCACCAGCCGCAGCGGGCGGACCCGCTGACATTCGGCCTCGGGCTTCTCCAAGGCGAAGATTCGCTCCGAATCGAGAATGGCCCGTGCAGGCAGGCCGCTGGGAATTTTGATTGGCATGCTCCCATTATGGCCGACACCCGGATAATGCGCGCCATTGCGCCGAAACCGAATTTCACGCTCGGCTCAACTCACCCGAGATTTGACTTTTCCTCCTCACCGCATAAACTCGTTGACGTTGTTGAAAAACAACCGACGCGGGGTGGAGCAGCTCGGTAGCTCGCTGGGCTCATAACCCAGAGGTCTCAGGTTCAAATCCTGACCCCGCTACCAAAAGCCCATTGGGTTCAAGGAATTTGGCCGGTGCAATATTCAAAAATTGCCCGGCCTTTTCCATATCTTCAATAGTCCAAACTGATTTGTTCTTCATTTTTTGACTTAGGGCACTAGGTGTAATTTCAATAGCCCGCGAGAGAGCGGTCTGCGTCTCACCCTTTATGGCAAGTGCAACTTTCAAGTTGAGACTTACGACTTTCTGCAAATCAGTCTTATGCCGCGGTCGTTCAATAGTTTGTGTAGTCATACTTCAATATTATCACCAAAATGAAATTATTTTACAGATATTTGTGTTTGTAAATTGACACAGCAAGCAAATATGCTATCTTTTAAGCATGGCTTCACAAACATGTAATTACAGCAAAGTAATTAAGTCTGTTAACGCTTTGGTGGAAGAGAGGCATCTTTCACGCAGTGAACTTGCATTTAAACTAGGCGTCTCCGCTTCTTTGGTTTCTCAAAAGCTCAATGGTCGAGCTTCTTTCACACTCAAAGACATCATCAAAATTGCAGATCTTTTTAGCGTTTCTACCGATTGGCTTCTTGGCCGCGAATCAATGGAGGTGAAGCAATGATTTTTAAAAGCTACTTCGTCGAGTGCGATAAGTGCGGGCGCACATCGAAGAACTTCGCGGTCTGCTATGCGAATGATGCTCTTCCGGAGGCACGCAGACAGCAGGACTTTCATCGCGTCAAGTTGAAGGGGAAACGAGTGGACATGTGTTCACGCTGCTATACAGCGTATCGGACAGGATGCCAACGATGAAGTCAACGATTAAATGCGCCCTCGTGGGCGCGATGATTCCCGTGGCGATGGTTTGTGTCTCGGTGGGTTTTTGGTATCTGCTTGGCGCCGCGATTCTGTTTGGCGGCATGGTGATCGCTGATCGGAGCGAGTGATGGCTTCACGATTCCAGATTGATAGACACCCGGATTATCCGGAAGTATTCGCATTGACGTATCAGCATGCCGATACGTCAATGACTGTCCGATTCGGGCTTGAAGAGCTGAAGGATTTGTCAGCCCAGTGCAGCGATGCCCTGGCATCGTATGAGCGTCTTAAAGCCTCGGGTTTTCCTGGGTATTTCGTACCTCAATAGCGATAGCAGCCAATTGAACGGCTGTGATGGGGCGTAGGACGTACCCCTAGCCATACCTAGCCCGGGCGGTGCCGGGAACGTCGGGCGCGTGGCAGTCGCGCTACTTGAGGGACGAAATTCTGCTCCAGACCGACGGGTGACGCTGATTAAGGCGGAATCTGGCAGCTTGACCCGCTTGCGGGGTCATCCGTTGGGACCATTCCCGGCGCGAAAGCGCTCTTGTAATCGATAGCTGGCTCCATACCGAAAGCCGATTCAAGACCTACGATGTCAGACCTTGCCGAAATCTTTCGGCCGGGCCTGACTAGGTCTTGACCTCTCCAGCACCACCACCCAAAAGTCACATAACCACGAAAGAAGGCATCCATGAAAAACGGCAAGGAAAGTTACGAATACATGCTCAAACAGCAGGCGGCCCGACTTCTTCCACGACTCGACGACTTCCGCCGTCTCGGCGTGCAAAGCATCGACCGTAGAACACTGCTCAACGAGTCCGGTCTAAATGACAACGAGCTGCAGAAGCTCATACATGACGGCAACATGCCACGCCACAACGGAAAACGCGGCGGCATCAAGACATACGATGTGGAGGCCGCCTTGAAGATGCTTGCCCGATGGTGCCAGCGATACGAATACGTGGTGGAATCATGAGAGCGCAAACACCAAAACTGACCGTATTCGAAGCGGTGGGACCGTGGGGCGATCCATTCGACCAAGCCCAGGAATTGCAATTCTTCGCCAACGAGATCGACAAAGCCGCAGCGAAGTTCGGGGTGACCGAGCTTGAGGCATTCCAGGTGTTGAAACCATTAGGACTGAGCAGCATTCAGGAGTTCGCGGCGTTGAAGGATTATGGTCTTCGCATCATCCGCCGTGGGACTTCTTGGGCGCTCGATTCCCGCGAATTTCGGCGCTGGACCGGCGAGCGGATAAAGCAGCTCAGCCACAAACCCCGACCCACCCCCAGCGTGGACACCACCGGCACACCCACCAAAGCACTGTTCTAGGGAGAGCTATGAATCCGAAGGCAAAACTCAGTACGTCGCAGGCCGCGAAGTATCTAGGTGTGTCGGTATCGACGTTGAAGCGCTGGCGTGACGATAGGAAGGGGCCCTCTTACGTGCGACTTGAGCCGTCCCGTATCATCCGGTACGAGGTGTGGGCTCTGGATCAGTACACGGCTGACACGCGGAAGAGCCGGGTGCACTGATGGCACGCCGCCAGACCATTGACCCGCTTATCAGAGCCGAGGTCATCGACCGATGGGGCAACACCTGCTGGCTATCACTACCCGGCTGCACGAAGCGTGGCGAGGAGGACGACCACGTTCGACCGTTCCACATCGGCGGATTGGATACCGTGGCGAACATCCGGCGTGCATGCAAGCACTGCAACGCGAGCCGACAGGACAGGATACTGAGCGGATACGGTGCGAACATCCATGTGGTGCTCGGCCCGCCCGAGGCGGGCAAGACCACGTATGTTGCCGAGCATGCAACGTCGGACGCGCTGGTGTTGGACTTCGACCGGCTGGCCGGTTGCATCTGCCCGAGCGTGGATATCCGCAAGGAACGCCCCGCGCCACTGGTCGCTGCCGCCCAGTCAGCGTGGCAGGGAGCATATCGCCGTCTGGTGCGGTTGGGTGATCCGGTGGATGTGTGGCTGATCAAGAGCATCCCGTCCAACAAGCGCCACCCTCGCATGCTGGACGAGTGGATAGCTCTCGACTATTCATTGCATGTAGTTGACCCCGGAGCACAGACTGTGTTCGACCGGCTCACCGAGCATGGCCGGACGCATGGCGAGCAGACAGTGGCGCGGCAATGGTATGCGCTTCGTATCACGCAGCAGCTCATCGAAGCGAAGCAGAAGGCGCGACGCGACGAGCTGGCGCGTCTCGGTCTTCGTTCGTCGCCGCCTTCGACGTCTGTTCGGCCGGAGTGGTGATGGTTTTTTAAATCAACGGACGGGCAGAAGACCCCGCGCCCAGTTTTTTCTCCCCCCAACCCAATTAAAAAACAGGCGAAAACGGCGGAATAACAACGAAAGGAGAGAGCATGCAGGAAATGCTTCCAGGAATGCAGGAATTCGAATCAACTGACCGGTATCAGGAAAAAGCGACCATCGAGCTGATCGAATCCATCGTCAAGGACAGAGAGCTGACACCGTACGCACGCATTATCTGCAAGTCCATGGTCTCTCTGGCCCGTAATATCGATGTGCAGAACAGCGTTGGACGTGAGACCAGCCGCAACATGGCCGAATATCGCGGATGGCTCGACGAGCTGCGCGACCTCTACCCCGAACAGGCAGCGGTGGATGAATCACTTGCTGACCTCATTGAGAAATCGGCCGCGAAGTGACACCACTGCGCGCGGGCACGAAACGGAACACGGCACGTCATACCGATGGCGCCGTGGTGGCGGCGTATGCGGAACTGCTCGGCACACCATTGCTGCCGTGGCAACGGTATGTCGCCGATGTTGCTGGTGAGATAGACCCGACGACCGGCACGTACTATTACGACACTGTGCTGCTCTCGACACCCAGGCAGGCGGGCAAATCGACGTTGGTCGATACCGAGGACACCCGTAACACGCAGTGGGGGCCGAACCGCTTCGTCTACTACCTCGCGCAGACCGGCAAGGATGCCGGTGACCATTTCAAGGAATACCTAAAGAAGCTGCAAGCCTCACGACTTGCTCAGATCGCGCGGCGTCCGAAGCTCTCCAACGGAGCCATGCAGCAAGCATTCTCGAACGGCAGCGTCATCATGCCGATGGCGGTCACCAAAGTGGCCGGGCACGGCGTGCAGGGCGACAAGATCTCCCTCGATGAGGCGTTCTCACTGTCGGCCGAAAAAGGCAAGGCCATCCTGGACGGTTTTCTGCCCACGACGGCCACTCGGTTCAAGACCACCGGTGTGCAACCGCAGTTGTGGATCGCATCGACCGAGGGCACGGCGGAATCCACGTTCTTCAATCCCCGCATCGACGCTCTGCGCGAAGGAAGGATACCCGAACACACCTGCTGGTTCGATTGGGGAATCCCTGCGGATGCCGACCCCGAAGACCTACCGACGATCATGCGCTACCATCCCGCCGCCGGTCTGCTCTGGGACATGCGGCAGCTCAAACAGTTCCGCGAACAGTTCGGCGACGACGCCGCAGGCTGGGCGCGAGCATTCGGCAACCGGCGTGACATGGGCATCTCCGACCGTGCCATCGCAGCCGACATCTGGAACAGCACGCAGACCGCTCCAGTGGATGCCAATGCTCTCGGAAATCGTCCGATCATGTTCGGCGCGGCGGTCGATATCGACGCCTCGCACACCAGCGTGAGCGTGGCCATCGCCAACGATGACGGCACCACTGCGACGCAACTGCTGAAGATACTGGACGGCACCGGGCAGGCACCCGCGTACATCCAACGGCTGTGCACCGAATATCACGCGCCGCTCGTCATGGATGACCGGGGGCCGAACGCCGACCTATCCGACAGGCTGCACAGCATGCTCGACCATAACGACGAGCCGGTAATCAACCGCTGCGACATGGGAGCGGGCGACTATCTGGCGGTAGGCCAGTCGTATGTCTCCGGGTTGCAGAACGGAACCATCCTTCACGCGACGGACATCGACCTGGACGATTCGGCCGCCAACTGCGCGAAGACATGGAGCGGTGACGCCTGGCGTATCACGCGACGCGGCAGCACCGGCCTGACCTCTCCGCTCGAATCGTGCATGCTCGCCGCCTGGGGCATGTCCCACCAGCCGGACTCGGACGGGCCACTGCAAATCTTCTGAACCCCTGTGAACCTCTCTGAACCCCTGTGAACCTCTGTGACACCGAAAATCTGGACGGAACGCTCGCTACACGGCTATCACTGTGAGACATGAGCAACATGAATCTATGGCAGCGGATGCGATTCGCCGGGAGCATCATGACGCGCGGCGTCGAAGCCCTCGACGACATCCCCGAAGGCATCATGCCGCCCTCACGCTCTGAATCCTATGATCCCCTCTCACTGAGCACCGTGTTTCGTGGCGTGCAGGTGTTGCAGACCGCCATCACCGGACTCCCCATCCATGAGATGCGCGCGGGTATCAAACTCAGCACGGTCAGCAGTCTGGTCACCAATCCTGACGTGAACCGCAGCCGCCGTGACTTCCTTGCCGACATGGTGGCCAGCATGGTGCTCGACGGCAACGCCTTCGTCCGTCTGGTGCGTTTCGACGGTGAGATCGTATCCTGCGAGGTGCTGCCGCCCTCGCTGGTGGTGGTCTCCGACGATGGCACCGACCCTGCAAGCCCGAAACTGCGCTACTCATATCTCGGGCACGACTACCAGCCCGACCAGATCGTGCACTGCAAGTTTCTGAACGTACCGGGCCGACTGCGCGGATTGGGGCCGATCAGTGCGGCCCGCGAGGAAGTCGAGGGAGCGAAGATGGCCCGCGATTACAAGGCCCGTTTCTACACGGATTCCTCGAATCTCAAAGGGTATCTGAAGTCAGACCAGAAAATCACGAAGGAATCGGCGACACAGGCCAAGCAGGACTGGAAGGCATCGGGCAAGGCCGGTGACATCAAGGTCATGGGATCAAACCTCTCCTATGTGCCGCTCGACATGAAACCCGCAGACCTGCAATTCCTTGAAACACAGAAGTTCGACACCACGCAGATCGCCCGACTGCTGGGCATCCCCGCGAGCATCATGCTCGCCGCCGTCGATGGCAGCAACCTCACCTATTCCAACATCGAGCAGAGCTGGATCGAGTTCGCCGACTACACGCTCTCCGCGTACACCGGGGAGATCGAAGAACTGTTCGCCACGCTGCTGCCCAGGGGCAGGGAAGCGAAGTTCGACTGGGATTCCAGCCGTAGAGCCGACATGGCCGACCGTTTCACCGCCTACAAGACCGCGCTCGACTCGAAGTGGCTCACCATCGACGACGTGCGCGAACGTGAGGGCATGCCACCCCTGAAATCCGAACCAACCAATGTGGAGGCAAGCAATGAGTGAAGACCAACGCCTGATGGAAGCCCGAGCGCTCACCATCAAAGGCCTGCAAATGCGGGACACCGGCGACAATGCCGGGGACGGCACCGAACTCGAAGGCATCGCCGTCCCATTCAACACCAGGTACAAGCTGTTCTCCGACTACGCCGAGGTCATCGACGCCGATTGCGACTTCGGTTCGCGTGACGTGAAGATCAGCGACTCCCACGGCCAGCTCATCGGCAAGGTCACCAGCCGCACGGTACAGGATGACGGACTGCACATCACCGCGAAACTGTCCAGCACACGCGCCGCACAGGAAGCCGTATGCCTCATTCGCGATGGCGTGTACGACGCCTTCTCCGTTGGATTCAACCCGGTCGAAAACATCATCGTGACCAGCGATGACGGGGTGATGGAAGTGCACCGCAAGGCCGTCGACCTGTACGAGGTAGCAGTCACCGGGATACCCGCCTATCCACAGGCCCATATCACCAGCCAACGCTCGAACAAACCCCAACCAACCAACGAACCAGAGGACACACACATGGACAAGGAAATCGAAGAAGCATTCGCAAGCCTCAAGGACGAACAACGCAGCATGAAGACCGCACTGGCGAAGGGCCTGAACCCCGCACCGGCCAAGACGCTGGGCAGCGAATACCGTTCCCAGGCCGACTATCTGCAAGCCCTCGCCAAGGGAGACCAGGCCGCAATAGACCTGATGAACCAGACCCGCGACCTGATCAGCACGGGAGACACCGGCAACACCGTCACTTGGATTGCCGACGACCTGCGACTGATCGAGCAGCGGCGCAAGCTGATGAACATCCTCACCCACGACTCACTCCCCGACAAGGGCATGAGCATGGAATACAACGTCGTCACCGAGGACACCACCGCCGTTGCCAATCAGGCTTCTGAAGGCGATGCCCTGACCTTCGGCAAGGTGAAATTCGGCACCAAGACCGCAGATATCGAAACCTACGGCGGATACACGACACTGAGCCGCCAGGTTGTCGAGCGTTCCACCACCCCGATGCTGAACACCGCGCTCAAAGCACTCAGGAACGCCTACGCGAAGGCCACCGAACTGAAGGCGCGAACCTACACCTACAATCTGATTGCAGCGCAGCGGGACGCGGAGGAAAACGCCAACAACATCACCGTGTCCAAAACACTGACCGCCATGACCCCAGACGATTGGGCGGGGCTGCTGCTCGACGCGGCGGAAATCATGGACGAGCGCAATGCTGCCATGTCGAAGCTGATCGTATCCAAAGACGTTGCCAAAGCACTCGTCGCATTGAAAGACACCGGTAACCGGTTCCTCGACCTGTCCGGCAAGGGCAGCGACACCCTGGGCAGTTTCGACCTGACCGCCACCGTCGGCGACCTGTTACGCGTACCCGTCCAGCTCCTGCCGGGCGCACCGGATGGCACGGCCTCACTGTTCGACCCCGAAGCCATCACGGTCTGGGAATCAGGTGGCCCAACGCAGCTGACCAACACCGATCCCACCAAGATCGTGGACAACTACTCCGTATACGGCTACATGGCCATCGCGGGCACGTTCGTCCAAGGCCTGCTCCCCGTCAAGTTCACCGCCTAAGGCCTCGCACCATGGCCGACAATGAAACCACTGACGTCGCTCTGTTGGCATTGCTGCGTGATGAAACGGCTGTGCCAGCGGGCGATGATGCACGGCTCACCCGATGCCTGAAAACGGCGCGCGCCTATGTGGACTCCGCCATCGGCACAGCCGAAGTGGACGAAACAGTAAAAGAGGACTGCATCCTCGGCTGCGCGACGGACCTCTATAATGCGCGCAACGCGAGGATGGGCGTGATGGATATAGCGGACAGCGAGACACAGCCATTCCGAATATCCACTGATCCGCTGCGCAGCGTGTGGCCCAAGCTCAAAGCGGCGGGCGTGAACACGGGCGGCATGGTGATCGCATGAAAACACTCTCAGCACAGCAGCAGGAAGTCCTAGACCTCATCACCGACACGCTGGGCAACGTCGTCAGCATTGTTACCATCGACGCGGCTCTCATCCAACCGCAGGCCGGGAAAGCAGCCGTGTTCCTGGAAGCGCCCGAACTGGAAGCCGAGAGCTTCGACATCCACAACGTCGTGTGGAAATTCGACGTGGTTGCCGGGACTCCGACCACCCAGACGCTCGCCCTGGAATCGATGTTCACGGTGCTGGACAAGATCGCGGACAGTGACCTGAACTACACGACCATGCGGCCGGTCACCTGGACGGCGGGCAGCGCCGGGAAGTTCGCGGCCTATCAAATCGAATTGAACCCACTCGACAACGACTAAGGAAAGCACATGGCAAAAATCAGAACACTCGGACCTGGAACACTCACCATCGGAGAGACGACTGGTGCTAAGGAATGGATGGCCGACGTCACCAAGGTGACGCTCACCCCGAAAACGGATACCGAGGACACCCAGACCTTCCTGGACGGCCACGACGAGGCTGGCGAGCAGACCACCTCCTGGACGCTGGAGGGCACCATCAAAGAGGATTATTCGACCGACGGACTGCAACGCTGGTGTCTGACCAACGCGGGCAAGTCGCTCCCGTTTACCTTCGTGCCATCGAAGCTCGGCGGCTCGCAATTCACCGGCAATGCGCAGGTGGCACCGGTGGCAATCGGCGGGGATGTGAAGAAGCAGAACGACATCGACTTCAGCTTCGTGGCCACTTCCGTCAAGGCCGCCGACCACGCGCCAGAAACCGTGTAACCGTGGCGGGAACCACGATCACCGCCAGCGGTGCGAAGACCACGATCACGGTCAAGGGCGCGGACAATCTGGCCCGCACCCTCAAGAAGGCCGGGGCAGATATGAAGGACCTGCGCAAAGGCAACAAGCAGGCCGCTCAGGTGGTCGTGGGACCCGCACGCACGCTCGCACCGAAAGGCAAGACCGGCAGACTGTCCAAGTCCGTCAGGGCGGGTGCGACGGCCAAGGCCGGAGTCATACGAGCCGGTAACAACAAGACGGTCCCCTATGCGGGACCCATCGAGTACGGGTGGCCGGGCCACAACATCGAGGCACAACCATTCGTGCGCACCGCGGCGAAGCAGACCGAACCGCAGTGGACACAGATCTACAAGAAGATCATGGACGACGCCATAGCCCAGGTATATGGCACCACATCGAAATGAAAGGCAAGACCATGGCAAAGACCGACATCAGCAATTCCACCGAGATCACGTATCTGGATGGCACCACAAACATTGTTGCAGTAACCATGTTCGACCGGGTAGCCGCAGAAAAATATGTCATCACGCACGGCGGCAAGGCAGGAACCGACAGCCCCGTGCTGCAAAACGCGTACGCCACCTACTACGCATTGCGTCGTGCCAAGCAGGTCGTCGGCATCGACTTCAACGACTGGATGGCCACGGTCGTAATCCTCGGCACTCCCGAGGAAGACGAATCCGATGCTGAGGAAGACGAGGATGGGGATTCGCTGGGAAAATCTTCGGACTCAATCAATGGCCAGACGGCAGTCTCGGCCGAATCTCCTGCATACTCAGTGCCCGATTTGGCATAGCCCCCTGGCTCTGGCGCCGCGAGAGCGAACCACTGGAGCAGGATTGGGGCACCTGTTTGCAACTGATGAAAGACGAATCCGACGACATGAAAGCGTGAAACGACATGGGCAAGTCCGCCATTCTCGCCGTGAAGATCATCGGCGATTCGGTCAGCGCCGTCAGCTCGATGACCAAAGCACAACAGGCATCGCAAACGTTCAAGGACAAGCTGAATAAAGCGTCCGTCGGTGCAGCAGCCGCGCTTGGTGCGATCACAGCGGGAGCGAAGGAATGCGCTGACGCGTCGGGTAACCTCCAACAGTCTGTCGGTGGCGTCGAGACCGTATTCGGCTCATCCAGCGACAAGATGCTCAAATGGTCACAGAACGCGAGCCAAGCCGTCGGATTGTCGCAGAACAGCTACAACGAGCTGGCCACGCTGATGGGCAGTCAGTTGCAGAACTTCGGCATGAGCGTGGACGAATCGGCCACCAAGACCAACGACCTCATCGGCCTGGGCGCTGATTTGAGTTCCATGTTCGGCGGTACCACGTCCGAAGCTGTGGAAGCGCTCAGCTCCGCTCTAAAGGGCGAGATGGACCCCATCGAGAAGTATGGCATCTCACTCAATGACGCCACACTCAAGGGGTACGCCGCCAAGCTCGGCCTTGATAAGCAGTATGCGGCGGGCGACAAGAACGCCAAGATGCAGGCCACCCTAGCCGCCGTCACGGCCCAGAGCGGTAAAGCCACCGGCAACTTCGCCAAGGAAGCCGACACCGCCCAAGGCCAGCAGCAGCGCATGAATGCCAGCATGGAGGACGCGAAAGTCAAGCTCGGCACGGCACTGCTGCCCATCCTGACCGTTGCCTCCCAGAAACTCGCTGGCCTCGCACAGTGGATACAACAGAATTCAAGTTGGCTGGTCCCACTGATCGCAGCCATCGCAGCCGTTGCCGCCGTGATCCTCGTGATGAACGGCGTGCTGACTGCCTACAGTGTGATCGCAGGCATATCCGCAGCGGCCACCGGCGCTCTCGTCGGCCCCATCCTCCTGGTCATTGCAGCCATCGCGGCGATCATCGCCATCATCGTGCTCCTGGTCAAGAACTGGGACAATGTCAAGCAAGCGGGAGCCGCCGCAGCCGAATGGATAAAGGACAAGTGGAACGGCCTGATGGGGTGGATACGCGGCATCCCTGGCATGATAAAAGGCTATTTCAACAATGCCATCGACCTGCTCAAGAACGCAGGCATGAGCATCATCAATGGGTTCTTCAACGGTATGAAAAGCGCATGGAACAAAGTCACCGGCTGGATCAGCGGCATAGGCGACTGGATCAAAGACCACAAAGGCCCGGAAAGCTACGACGCCCAACTGTTGGTGAATAACGGCTATGTCACCATGCAGGGATTCGGCAAAGGACTAAGCCAAGGATACGAAAGCGCGGTGGTACCCCAGGTCACCTCGGTGGCTGGCAAAATCAGCAGCCTGATCGGACAACAGCGATTCGCCGTGCCGACAATCACCGCCAACGCCTCCCTCTCGGGAACCGACAGCCTGGCCAGCATCGCGGCATCAGCCCGCAAACAGGCCGACACCATCATCATCGTGGAAAAGCTCGATGTCAAAAGCAGCGGCAACCTCGACAACGACGAAACAGCAAGCAAAATCGTGGACTCACTCAACGAATGGGCCACAGTGCGCGGGAAAGGCAAGGTCGTATGAGCAGCGTCGTCACACGTAATGCGCCACTCGCCAATCCCGACTTCGAGACCGGCAATCTTACCGGTTGGAAGACTATAGGAAATGGAGCAAGGATTGTTACTGCCTCAGACACAACATGGGTTGTTCCTCATTCAGGTATCTACATGGTCAGAATCGGCAACGGCGTTACCGGCGGCGGAGCCATCGAGCAGACCATTGTCGTTGCTCCAGGCACAAAAATAAGTATCGGCGGTTGGATAAATACTTATGATGCTTCGCGAGCTGTAACAGTTCTTGTGAAGTTCGATAATGAGCCAATATACAGGACATTGGGCACGTTATCCGGTGACGGTACCTCATGGAAAGAATTTTCTATCGGAACCTTGGCTCCGGCTGGTGCCACCACTGCTACTGTTCGGTATTCGAACACTGGCGCGGATATCCAATTAGATGATCTCTATGTAGCTGAGGTGAATGCGCCGATTGAGGACACGGCATTCGTGTATCTCGATGGACGTGCGCTCCCTGTCCGTCTTGATACGGCTGGCGATTTGCCGAGTGCGCTTGCTCCGTTCACTCTCACCTGGGGCGTGAAAGCGCCTTGGGATGATATTGAGCCGTGCATCCTCTCGATGACTCTGATCGATCCCAACGGCACCTATGGCAAACGCCAGGCCAACATGCAGGGCCGCGCAATCGAGATCTATAACACTCTGCAAGACCCGATGCCGATGTTCAGCGGCACGATCACCAGCGCACAGCTGACCAACCTGAACGACGACGGCCGCACCAGAATTGACATCACCGCATCGGATAAAACGTGGAATATCAAAACGGACACTGCCAAGGGGCCGACTGCTGACGACAGAGTCTATAAAGGCTATCAGTGGGCAGGTGGCGAATTCTTCAATTGGGTAGGCGAACGGTTCCGTTCCGATGGCATCGCCTCCTATTCCAGCGTCGCTGGTGGCGTGTTTGGCAGTGACCCACTCGGCACCGAACGTATCAGCGTGTACGACGTGATGAAAAACAAGCGGTCCGACCATTCGACCACACCGCCAACGATCCGTTTCGGTCAAGCCACCTATGTGACGAGCTTCGAGAGTCAACGGGCCAATACCACTTGGCTGACTTATATATCACTGCCGTGGAATCGCAGCATCACCCTCACTGGGCATCTGATCATCATGCCGGATGACTTCTTCAACACTTCCTTCGATGGGGACATGATGAAGTCCACCATCATCGAGCAGGCCTCCAACATCCAGATCGACAAGGACGCCACCGTAACGCCTCCAGACGATTTCTATTCACAGGCAGAAATCAAATACTACAGTCGTTCAGTCACGAATCCGGGAGTATCCACCGCCGAGCAGGACAAGGGCAGCACGGTCATGACGTTCAGTCAGGACCAGAGCAGGATGCTGCGCATCGACACCGGTTCACGCGAAGGTGAAAACGTGTTGGACATCGACATGGACGAATACGTCAACGCCGAGGGCAGTGCGGTCAGTGATGACATGAACATCGCCAAATTCGACGTGAGCGAGATCATCACAGCCGTGCATGAAAACAACACACGCCTGCGATTGCCGGAACTCACCTTCTACTCAAAGCGTGTGAGAAACATCTGGAGATACATCCCCGTTCCTATGCGTTTGATCATTCTGGGCAGCAAATTCGAGCGCTTCTTCCCGGACACCCACGGCCCTTGGCTGACCATCTCGGGCGTGGTCACGTTCGACCCCACAAACCCACGCGGCACCTGGGCGCACAAGGTCTCGTTGTTTCCCAGTCCGATGCCGTCAACCTATGGGCAGCCGACCGTCGCCAACCTCAAAGCCATCAACGACCCGTCCGATCAACTGTCCAATTGCGACTACCCGCTCGGAGCGTTCCGATACGTGACCAACACCGCCAACCCAAGCTAGGAGCACCATGCCAGCGACAACACCGAACTTCTCATTACCTTACCCAGTGGACTCGGATAAGCTCAAAGACCTACCCACGATCCTCTACAACCAGGCACTGGCCATTGAATCCGCCCTTAAGGGCTTCGATTTCAACGGACAGGACACCAACGGCCTGGCATCCCGAGTCACATCATTGGAAACCCGTGTCACCAATCTGGAGAAGCGCTCTATCCAAGTCGCCTCATACTCTCGTACTTCAGCATTCAGTATCGTGTCGAACGGATTGAGAGCAATATCGTCACTGACTCCGCTCATCACCGCACCGGAACTGGTCACCTACGCCAACAATGCATTCAAATTCACCTACGACTGTGTCGTGGTCATTTCCATGGCATGTTCGATAAGTCCCAGAAAAAGCGACTGGACTGCGGCAGCACGTGCGTTCATCGAATTTGGCAAAGGGTTCAACTCGTCAACTTCCGCCACGGACGCAGAGCTGGGCCGTGTCGGTTTCGTCAACGAAGACAATGCTGCGAACGCCTATTCCGGTCGCTTCGCTGCCGGGGACACGCTCACGCCGATAGCCTTCACGAACATGGGAAACGTAACTCTCCCGTTGACCACTGTTTCGATGATGATCCAGCGACTGGATTGACAGCATGAGTGAAACAGTCATTATCGCACTCGTCGGTGCGGGGTCGGCCATCGCAGGCGCTCTGATTCAAGCCGTGGTCAGTCACCACCGCAACCGTTTCGACGAGGCGCTGATGATCCAGGCAGCCATAGCCGACAATCAGCGCCTCTGGCTATGGAACAGGACTCTGGTGGACCATATATGGCGCGGTGCGAAACCCCCGCCACCACCACCGCCCGAAGGACTCTTCGAGGCTTTCCAACCCGACCATAAACACGACAACTAGAAGGAGCAACACTATGTCATCAAATCTCACCGCATCACGAATCAAAGCATTCGCGACACTGGCCGTCACCCTGCTCGCCCAAGCGAACACGGTGCTGTCGCTCATGGGCAAACCGGCGCTGCCATTCACCTCGGCGGAAGTCGAGGCCGCTGTGTCCGGAACACTCGGGGCGATAGGAAGCATCTACGTTTGGTGGACCACAAGCGTGGTGACGAGCGCGGCCCAGGCAGGAAACCAAGTCACTAAGGCCCTCAAGGCCGGAGCGACGGACACCAACAGCGAAACCATCACCACCGCAACGGCGACCGCAGCCGACACGGACCCCGAAATAGAGGAGCTGGCCGACACGGTCTATGGCACCCAGACCGTGGAGCAATGACATGCCAGGCAGCATCAACAAGCTGATAGAGCGCATGAGGTACTGGTGCTCGGACGTCAGTCTCGGGTACAGCCAAAGCGACCGGTGGAACATCAAACCCGGAGGCAACGCCGACTGCTCGAGCCTGGTCATCTTCGCATTGAAGGAAGCCGGATTCGATACCGGCGGCGCCACATATACGGGTAACCTCTCCGCCGCCCTCGTAGCACGCGGCTGGAAACGGCTACCAGCCAATGGCACCCCATCGGCCGGAGACATCCTGCTCAACGACATCCACCACGTAGCCGTATACCTGGGCAGCGGCAAACTCGCCCAGGCATCATCCAGCGAGCACGGCACAGCCTACGGGTCCGGCGGCGATCAGACCGGCAACGAAACGAACGTCCGCGCCTACTACAGTTACCCATGGAACTGCTATCTGCACTATCAAACACCCTCAACAACCACAACCATCGACCTCACGGAGGAGACTGACTTCATGAAAGCAACACACATCATCTTCCAATACAAGAACGCGCTGGGCATCGCCAACGTACTGGCCAACACCTACCACATCTATGACAGTTCACAGAACTACAAAGACAACGTGTATGCCCTCAAACGAGCCGGGGCGAAAGTCGTCACATGGGCGGCGCTGCGCAATAGCAGCAGCAACAGCGTCAGCAACCCGAAAGCGTTCGGCCTCCCCGTGTGAGGACTAATCGTTTAGACACGACTTCGCGTCGGATACTCCGGGTTCCTCGGCATTGAGCGTCTCGCCGTTAATGGTGTTCGGCCAGTTCGTGAACTGGTGGGCATAGCCGTCCACGCTCATCAGTGGAGATACATCGGCCGCTGTCAGCCCACTGGTCATCCACACGCCGGTCATCTCCCCATTGCCGTCGTTGAACTTCATCGCCACGATGTAGGCGTTCGAGCGCGCTGGGGCCTTAACTGCCTTGGCCGCTACCGGTGTCAGTGTGCCGGACTTGGCGCCGTCCGTGATCGTCTTCTGCGCGTCGGCATCCACATCCAGACACTTGGCAGTCGCCGAGGATGAAGCTGTCGATGCGGCGCCCGTGCTGGCAGAGCCGCCGCACGCAGAGAGCGGGGCAAGCAGCAGAGCGGTTATGATGGCTATGGCTTTGCGTTTCATAATGTTCTTCTTTCTTCTTTCTTCTTTCTTCTTGTTGTTCAGGATACCAGGGAGACGGCGGAAAGTGCGCTGCGAAGCCTGTTGTCCGGCATGGCGACGTAGCGTTGCGTGGTTTCCATGCTCTCGTGCCCGAGTAGCTTGGAGACCAGGTAGAGGTCATGTGTGGCGGCATAGGTAGTGGTGGCGTATCGATGTCGCAGACTGTGCGCGGTCCACCCGTCGCCGAGCAGCCGAACCACATGCTTGCCGATGTAGCTCGCTTCGACGTGTCCGCTCCATCGTCCGGGGAACAGCCACCCGTGGCAGGTCTCGATGCTGTCGGCCAGATCATCGGGCAATGGCACGATGCGTTGCTTGTCGCCTTTGCCGTGCACGATCAGTGAGCGACCGAGCAGGTCGTCCATCACGTCACGGCTGTTGACCTGCGCGATCTCGGCACGTCTCAGCCCGCATTCCGCACCGAGCCGGATCATCAGCGTTTCCGTCTCGTTCGCACGTCCCAGCGCGGAAAGTATGACCCGGTCAGGGCATGGTCTCGGATGTGGTGAGGGGCGGCGAACGCTGGGCAGGGCATCGGCGGGATTGTCCTGCCGTCTTGCGCTGGTCTGCATCCACCCGAAGTATGAGACTGCGGCGTTCCTGTATCCCTTGCGGGTTTCTGGCTTCCACTCGTGGATGGCGAACCAGTGGAGCAGTGTCTCTCCGTCCACGTCGAGGGGTGACCCGTTCAGTTCGTTGCTGAGCGTCGTCATCTGGTGGCGGCGGGTTCGGATGGTTTCAGGGCTGAGGCTCGCTGCTGTGAGCGTTTCCAGCCATGTGCTGATTGATTCTCGCCACTGGGGCGACGGCATTGTCTTCTTCATGGAACTTCATCGTGCTCACGCCGTTAGAATGAACGTGGGTCGTTCGGGGCCACGGTCGCTTTGAACATGTGACCTCTGGGCCAATAACCCAGAGGTCTCAGGTTCAAATCCTGACCCCGCTACTGATAAGCCCGGAATCTCAATGGTTCCGGGCTTTTGTTTTCTCTTTAATCAGGGAAGAGTAGCTTAAAAGTCCGCTATAGCATTAGCCTTGACGAATAGCGACGCTTGTGGCTAAGTAGGTAAAATTGCCCGTGATCGTTTTCTTGTTGTTGTAGTCCGCTGACTTTGATTCTCGCCGACTGAGGTGCTCGTTAATGTTTATGCCTCCAAGACTGATTGTGAAGCATTCGCCGTTGCAGAAACGGATGCATCGTTCTCAATTCTTCGCGGCCGTCTCGAATTCGTTCGTGATTCGCCTAGATTATTCGTGCGTTCGAAGACCCCCACACATGGCGTTGTCAAGACTTTTTACCCTCGCGATTCACGGAATGCAGACACTGATCTCTATTACCACGATGCGGATTAATGATTCTTTTATGGGGGGGCCGGTTGTTGGCTTCCCGTGGCGTGGGAGGTGGTCTTGTGCAATGGTGCGTGAGGTCTTGACCGCTGCGGCGGTGGTCTCGCTAGAGTTGCGTGTTGTGCCACTGGCTTAATGGGGGGGATGGTTCTTATCGCGCGGGTGGACACTGCAACGAGGACGCTCAGCGCGATCGCCGCCAGGAAGCTCACCATGGTGGCGGTGAAGCCGGCCTTCGGAAGCAGGGTGCCAGCAATGCCGCTACAGAACATGGATAACACCTGTGCCGGTACGGACACGGCTGTGGACACTCGTCCTTGCATATTTTGTTCAGTCTTCGAGAACACAAATCCCAAAAGCGAAGAGTTGACAAGTGGAACAGGTAGACCCATAAACGTATAGCAGATGAGCAAAACCCAGTAAGTGTTATTGACTGCCATTGGCGTCACGAACAGGAGTATCATTGCGAATGCGATGCAAGCTGCTTTTCCGACATGGATTTTGTCGCTCAAGCGGTTTGCCAATATAGAGCCAATAAGCATGCCAGCGCATACACCAGTGTCCATAAGCCCTATACGAAACGGTAATGTTCCGATGCTGATGAGGTGCAGTTGAATGGTGTATTGTATACCCGCCACACCAAAATTAATCAAACTCGCAGCAACGATAATAGTTGGCAATCTTTGTCTGTGAAATACCCATCCCCAGCCTTCCTTGAAGTCATCAAGAAATGAAGATCCCTGAATAGCATGTTCTCGCGTATGTACATTCCCGGTCGCGCCTGCCTGCTCCTCATGTTCGTTCAGACGTAGTTGGGTCGCGCTGCCACCGGCTATCGTATACACGAGAGTGGAGCATACGAAGGGCAGCCATGGCTGGATGCTGTAAAGAATTCCCCCGATGGGGCTTCCAGTCATGTTAATGGTGGCATCGCGTCCCTCGTTGATGCTTCTTGCCTTGGGGTAATCTTGCATGCTGATTATCGATCGTAAAGCCGCATTGGTTGCTTCACCCAGGAAACCGTTGGCACAAGCCGATATGCACACCCCGACAGCTAGGGAAGTCAGTGTGAGTTTCCCGTTAATGATGAGAACTGATATCGCGAACCAGATCAGCAACTGCAAAACGGCATTCCCGATAATCAAGGGTTTGCGATGATGACGATCCACTATGGTGCCCCCGAAGAGAACACACACACTTGTTGCAGGATTAGAGTGAATGTGGATAGCCACCCGGTAACTCCCAGCGAATGCGAAACGGAAAAGGCGACAAGCGGAACGGCAAAACCACGTAACGTGGCTCCTATCGCCGATGCGGTATCACAGGTCATCCAAGAGACATATGAACCTGTCTTCCAAAATGCCACATGTTGCTCGGGGCCCTTTGATTCATCCTGCTTTTTAATGCACATGCCGTTCTCTCCGTTGCCTTTTCGCGATTCTTTCATCTTTTCGAGCAACTTGCCGACTGCATAGCGAAAGCATTAAGGAACCCATCGAAAGGCTTGCATGATGACGACGACGTTCTCTCTTCTGCTGTCATCGTCCTTTGATTCTTGCTGCCGCTTGCCCCAGCGACATACGACATCGTCGAGTTCCTGACTCATCTCTTCTAGCTCCGCCGGCGTGAGAGAAAGTACTTGATCCTCGCTCATGCTCGCATCTACCCAAGAAGACT
This sequence comes from Bifidobacterium sp., assembly GCA_022649135.1. GTDB lineage: Bacteria > Actinomycetota > Actinomycetes > Actinomycetales > Bifidobacteriaceae > Bifidobacterium. The sequence continues at coordinate 122,983 of JALCNP010000003.1, read as the reverse complement.
CCATAGTATGCATGGCGTCGAGATACCGTTCATACGTCCTTTCGTATGTCACAGCAGCCATCCTGCGGAACAAATCCGCTGCCTTGGCTTGACTCGACGAAACAGGTTCAATTGGAGAGACAGGCCTAGTGGCGGCATCCCTCGCTTTCCACCAGCTTTTCCTCTTATCGCCATCGACCGCACCGGCTCTTTCGACAAGCCCCGCGGCCTCCAGCTCCGAGAGGTGATAGCTTACCGATCCCGGCGCATCGCCCGTCTTCATGCTGATATCACCCACCGTCCTGGCCCCCTCGACTCGCAGAAGACCCAGGATCCTCAGCCTGGTGGGATTCGACATGGCCCTTAAGACGCCAGCATCGGAGATCTCAGATACCTCTGGATGATTCACGTCCTTGCTCGATTTCAACTGATCACTCCTATCGAAAATATACAAATCATTTACACAAAAATATCATACAATAAATTTGTGGAGTAATATACACGATGAAAGGAGGACAGACACATGTCAGAAACAAAGAACGGCACACTTACCGAGTTGTCGATTGCTGACGATGGTCTTGGCGAGATTCTTACCGATGTCACCATCAATTTGGTTTGCTGAATTCAATTTCCGAAAGTTGATAGAGCAGAAGGGGCTCAAATGTATAGACGTTCGAAATATGTCGCCATCAGTTCGAATACATACTCAAAAGACGGCGATACGTATAAGTTGGTCTATGCAATGACAGGTCCGCGTCTGTTCGTTTTATCACGAGAGGTGGCCGATAGTCTGGCACGAAACGATATCAACCACCTTTCATCGGATATGACGAAATCTCTTCTAGAAAATGGCTTGCTGCGGACTGACTCATCACGGGACGAAATAGCCCAGGCGCAGGAGTATCTTTGTCAAAGTGGTTCTGATGATACCCATCGGTCTTTTATCCTGATGCCGACTTCTTTGTGCAATATGTGTTGCGCATATTGCGGACAGGGAACTTGCCCTCTGCGGTTCACTAAGTCCACCGATGAGACTGTTAACAAGAGAGTCATAGGTGCGATAAACGACCCACAGACAACAAGGGTCGATGTCCGCTGGTATGGCGGTGAACCGATGATGGCTTACCATCATATTTTGGACATGTCTCACAGATACATCTCAGCAGCTCATGATTCTGGGACAGAATATCATTCCATCATGTCGACCAATGGTTCGCTCATAACTTATGACAGGCTGGAAAAACTTTACGAACAAGCCGCACTCCGAGCGATTAACGTAACCATAGACGGGTACGGCAACCATCACAACAACAGCCGCAAAATGCGTAGCGGCAGACCCACGTATCAACACATTATGAATTGGCTACAAGAATCTACCTCACCCGAAAAAGCATTATCGAATCTAGACATCCTAAACAGAGTTAACGTAACTAAGGACAATGCGGAATCAATTCCCAAATTACTGAATGACATCGTGGGGCGAAATATACAACAAGGTCGCACACATCTTCAGTTAATGCCTGTTTATAATTGGGGACACGACAATTCTGAGTACAAAGTCGAACAAGACAGATTAGATACCATGATGGTCACTTGGTTAGATCTTGCAGTGAGCTTGGGCATACATACAAACGTGCTCCCTTTACATCGAAAGACCGTCCTCTGCCCTGCTGTCAGCAAACACGAAGAAATAATCGACAGTAATGGCAACGTCTTCAGCTGCACCGAATTTCCATTGGTCAAACAATACGAAAACAATAATAGATTGGCGAGCATCACGATCTAAAAGACAATGAACTCCGTCCTACACACCGCTACGATTCTTGGAACGACAATTTACGTTTAAAGCCTTCGAAATGTTCGCAATGTAGATTCCTGCCAGTATGCGGAGGGGCATGCCCGAAACGGTGGGAAGAGGGAGAAGCGCCGTGCCCTGCCTTCACAAGACAGCTCTCAGGAAGATTCGATGTGCTGGCAAAACGATTCGGCTTCGCTAAGGACTAAGACAATGAGTAAAATCATTATTTGCATTTCAGGAGCGGTGGCAGCCTACAACATGCCGGTCTACATACGAAAATATCATGCTCGTCACCCCGATGATGAACTCATATGCGTAGTCAGCAATGCAGCAGAACAGTTCGTATCACTACCTGTGCTACAAGCATCATGCACATCATTGCTGTTATGTAGCCAGGGTGATTCGCAGGCCCAGCATGTTCTTCTAATGCAGAATGATCCTACTGTGCTGCTGTGTCCTGCGACCGCTGACAGAATCGCCAGAGCAACAGCAGGACTGGGGACGGACCTAATGGATTTAATTATCTTGATATCCGGAAATCGCACTGCCATCTTTCCATCGATGAACGCCAAAATGAGACATAGCACTACTGTCAAAAAGAATATCAGTATACTCAAAGAACGAGGATATCCCATTATCGAAGAAGACAGAGAAGCTGTCGAGCTGGCAACCAACAAGCATGTCATGCAGCCATCAATGCCCAGTATCGAAGAATGGGAAAAAATCGTTACGAAGATCGTTGCCCTCAACAAGAAAGGGTAACTGCTCAATAACAGCCATCTAGCGGAATGTAGTCGGCACTAGGCAGTAAATCTCATCATAACCTTTGACATATATTCGTTACAGTCAGTCTTCAACACCAACCTTGCTCGTGCGGATGCCCTCTCACCAGAACAAGTTGGAATAAGATCACCGTTCTCACCCCAACTTGAAAAACATATCCTGAATGTGGTCCTAGTTTCATCGGATATCCCTCAATTAGTGTCCGTTGTCTGTATATCAATGAGTACCATACGGTCTTACGAATATTCGTCCTATAAGTCGATCCAAGATTTTCCATGTCAATAGAATCAAAATCACAGCCTTTGACCCCTTCTTCCGCAGGACCTGACGAAGCCGTGCTTGCCCACATGCTTATTGATATACTGTCGTTCTAATTCAAGAGCGACATATTTGGACTCAAAGTAGTTAGTTTGTCAGACACAACACTTGCTGAGCATGCGTAGACAGGCTGTAAAGACCGCCGCACTGCTAGAGGACTCGTCTTGCATATTAAGCCACGCTCTGCCGCGAAACACGTGTACTACGACACCACGCGGCTATCCACATACGCATCGAGACCTGAAATGCGATACCGCACACACCGTGCGCTGTACCTCACGTACCTGGGTCCTTCTCCTCTGCTCCGCCAATTTCGCAGAGTCTTGGGCGAGACCCCTATATAGGGGCCGGCATCGATATCGGACAACACTATGGTTTTCTCCGGAGACATGGCAAACCTAACTTCCATCGTTAGGCGGCGCACTGGGGGTGGACCCGAATAACTTCGACATGCAACTCCGTACACGTCCCAATGCCTCAATCAGTGCTGTGCTCGCACCAATCGGCATGCCATGTCTTCTGGCTCCGACTCTTTCTATTACGGCTGGAGTTCCGGTCCATCCACCGCTTACGGGTCGTCATCTCAATCCCGTGGAGCCTAGTTGTCTATCCGCCTTGATCCAGGGGCGTTTTCAGGCTGTGCTCATCCTGCGTCTCGTCACCACCACCGGAGTTTCCTGTTTGCTCCGGCGGATGTATTACCGCGATTATTTAATTTTCTCTATGAATATTATCACCAGCAATTGAACCATACGTATTTCTCAGTCAGCGACAGGATGGAAGAATGACGGCAGCGAAATCCAAAATAGCCCCTGGCGAGAACAGTATCGACAGAGCGAATCCGCGAAAGCGCAACGGACAATACATCCTCGACTGGAGGTTGAGGCTGCCTGACGGTACCCTGTTGAACAAACGTTCCAAAGCACCCACCATCGGGGAAGCTCGCAGACGAGCGAAAGAGACAGCCAAGGAACTTTTGAAGACCAAAGGCCAGACCACATGGAAATCCACTGACCTCATTAACGACTACATCACCAAAGTGAGCACACCCGCGATAGAAAACGCCAGTCTCCCCCAAAACACGAAGCTCAGATATGCCTCCGCCCTTAAACTGATCCGCCAGGCCTGTAAGACCGAAGACAACACGAAAGGCATGACCATATCCGGTGCGACGACCTTCCGATCACTCGAATCCATCCTCCGCAGTATCGCAAAGGATCACGGCCGGGAAAGCGCACACCACGCACGCACCGCGCTCAGCAAGTACGTCCTGCAAAGCCTGATCAGGGAAGGGCTCATCACTACTAATCCTCTGCTGAAGGAAACCATCGATCTCGGCTTACCCGTTGATGACGATGACGAAAGCCAGGGGCGGGGCGGGCACGCATTATCCAGAGAGCAGTATGTGCGAGTAGTAAGCAGACTCCTGCAGACAGTTCCCGACGACGGCGTCAGCGCACCCAAACGTGGCCGTTTTGGATTAGAAGATCGAGTCGCCAAAAGACGCAACACCATCGACATCACGCTGCTGCAAGCCGCCACAGGACTGCGGGTTTCAGAAGCCAATTCGATCACTTGGGATGACATCACGTTTGCACAAGGCCAGGCACTCATCCACGTATCGAAGGCCATCTCAAAAACTCACAAGATGCGAGATGTCCCTGTACTTATCCCAGATGTCGTCCAGCGGCTGGAAAACAGAAAAGACATGTCCGAAAGCTCATCAGATCACGTCATCGGCTCCCCCACCGACGCAAGCAAAATATGGGATCAACGCAACTGTCCCAAAGCCATAGCGCTGCTCTACACTGAACTTGCCAAGGAACTCGATATCGAACTGCTCAACACAGCACGCTCCCACGTCTGGCATGCAACGCTGAACACCATGATGCTGAGCTCAGTCCCTGACATCATTCGGGCTGCCTACTTCGGCCACTCCCTCGAAACCAACCGAGACTCCTATACCGACACCACCGATATCAGATCATTGACGACCTCGTTCAACCAATTATTCGAACAGGTCACAGCGTCCTCAAACAGTAGCTTAAAAGTCCGCTATAGAAACAGGAAAACACGGATCAACACAGTACAACCCGGGACATTAATCACCATAGAAACATTGATACATAAGCGTTTTCAAGACCACAAGGACATAACACGACTACACGGGACAAACTTAATTCACACCCCAGGGGTGTCACGATCTACACTTGCATCAATACCGGTAAATGGCTGACAATCAGCCATTGCAGAATGCAAAGGACACATGCTTGGCCAGAATTCAGGATCCCCGGAGACGGGCCGCGCTACTTGACGCAGGGCAGCACGTGCTTGCAAGCAGAGGCGTTGACAAAGCCACCATCGACGAGATAACCCAATCCGCAGGCGTGTCGAAGGGAACATTCTACCTGTACTTCAAATCAAAGACGGAACTCGTCGACGCGCTCCGCACCGACTTCTCACACAAGATCGGCGATTCCCTGCGCAGCCATCTCGGCGCACGAAGTTCGGACGACTGGGAGGACGAGGCGAGAAAACTGGTCCATTCCGCAGTCGATGCCTATTACCGAATAGCACCTTCCTATCAGGCGGTACTGGATTGCTCAGCAGTCGAATCACAGGACATGTCATGAGAGCGCAGCATCACCTCCGTTATCGCCGATTTTCTGCGTGAGGCGATCAAGCAGGGCGTCTGCAGCGCAGCCGACCCCGAAGCAACGGCATTGTTCCTGTTCCATGGCATCAATGGCATCTGCCACCATGCACTGCACGACACATCATGGAACGAGGAAAGGACGGAAGCCGCAATCCAACCGATTATTAACGTCCTGTTCCACAACGTCACGCAGTGACTCCGGACTCCCGGACCGGGCAACGGCCTCACCGACCGCGACCCGCTTCGCGCCAAGGACCACGCCAAACCCGACAGACAATGCAGCAGGATGCCTTCCCCTTCTGACCGATGATGTTCCTCGACAACGAGGATGATCCCTCTCTCTTCCATCATTGTTCGGTTGCGGTGGATTGCGTTTCACACCGTGCGGAAAGTAGCAGGACCAGCGCGGCTGCACCAGCGAGCGCCGCTCCGACCCAGAGCGCCCCTCGCGCGTTGGCGCCGCCGGAACCCGTCGGAATGCCGCACAGCCATGCCCCAATGGCATTGCCGATATTCAATGCGGCGATGTTCATGGACGAGCCGATGGCGGGAGCGCCCTAGACGTGGTTCATCAGTAGCAAATGGAGACCCGGGGCAGTGGCGTAGCCTAATACACCCCAGAGCACGAGGGCGGGCAGCAAGACCCAGGGGTGTTGTCCGAGGAATCCGAAGAGCGCAAGCACAACGGCAAGCCCGACGACGAAGACAAGCAGTGAGCGGTCAAGCGAGCGATCGGCGGCGCGTCCTCCGACCATATTGCCGACGAAGGTACCGATGCCGTAGATCATCAGCAGCACGGGCAGCAGCGCGGAGTCGAATCCCGCCACTGCGGAAAGAAAAGTGGCAATGCACTGTTGAACTGTTGGACTGCTGCACCAAGCTCAGACCCGGGACCGATTGCTGGTCGATGTTCTCCCGATTCATTGACCCGGCTCCACCTCAGGAAGCAACCGGTCTCCGGGACGACGGGTGCTTCCGGGATCCCATTCGGCATGGAGTCCGCTCATCGCGAATCCTCATGCCCCGCGACAATCAGCCTCTGAAGCCCAATCCAGCAGATCGATAACACCCTGCACATCCGTCGGCGCCTGTGGATGTCGCCGGATCGTGTCAGCCAGATCCCTGGGACTGCCCGACAGGTGATCCGGCGATGGATTGAGCACGACGTGGACATTCCTTGCAAGGCTGTCCGCGCCGTCCAACCCCCAATGATAGGTGATGAGGATTCCGATGAACCCTCTTACGGTGACCCTGAAATGATCGTATCGGAACAGCAGTGGAACATATGACTCAGGACAGGACGCGCGAAAAGATACCGGATCACCGAACCCCCAGAACTTCATCCGCATCCTCCTTCCACCGGTCGTTGGACACCATGATGCCATCCCGAGACGGCCCCCTCTCATGTCTGGCTCAAGAAACGCAGACGGCTCTCCCGAGGCAAATCCGCCGCACTGTCCAACCACCTTCGGACGCCCCCGCCTTGTCGCATGCAGGACCAGGGCCCATCCAGAAGAGCGCGGGGTCGCCGTGCATGGCAGGCAGTGACCCGCGCGAGTGCGACGGCGCGCCTCACGGCCACGCCTCAGCTGAGTGCGTCCTCGATGAGGGATTCGTTCAGCTCATGGTTGTGCGAGTAATCAACCGGTATATCGACGATGACAGGGCCGTCCTGGGCGAATGCCCAGTCCAACGCGTCGCCGAGCGGCGTCTTCTGGTCGACGCGTATGCCGTGGGCTCCAAAGCTTTCGGCGTATCGCACGAAATCGACATGGCCGAGCGCGACTCCCGCATCCCTTCCGTACTTGGACATCTCCTGGAAGCGGACCATGTCGTAGTAGCCGTCGTTCCAGATCAGCTGCACGATGCGCAGATGCTCGCGCACGGCCACATCCAGCTCCTGTCCGGAGAAGAGGAACCCACCGTCGCCCGAAACCGAGACGACCGTACTGCCGGGGCGAACCAGGGCCGCTGCGATCGCCCATGGCAGTCCGACGCCAAGAGTCTGCATGCCATCGCTGAAAAGAAGGTGTCTGGGCTCATAGCTGCGGAAGTTTCGGCCCATCCAGATGTAGTGGCTTCCCACGTCGACGCTCACGGTCATATCGTCGCTGACCCGTTGCTGCAGCTCGCTGATGATGTGCAGCGGGTGGACGAGCGCGGAGCCGGCGGCCAAGGATTCGCGGGGAGGCACGCTGCTCTCTTCCAGCCGCTTGCGAAGCCCTGCGAGATACACTCGCGAAGCCTCCGGCAGATGCCATGAGGATTCGCCCCGACCGGCCTCGCACAGGCTGGTGATGGCGGAGAGCACCGGGGCGATGCCGTGGGAGATCACCGTGTCGGGCTGATACTCCCGGCTGAATTCGGGGATCACGTCATCGATGCAGATGATGGGGGTGTCTCCCTGTGCGTTCCAGTTGCGGGCCTCGTATTCGATGGGGTCGTAGCCGACGGCGATGACCAGGTCGCTTCGACGCAGGATCTCGTCCCCCGGCTGATTGCGGAAAAGCCCCACCCGGCCGAAGTAGAGCCTTTCCAGATCATGAGGGATGACGCCCGCACCCTGGAAGGTCTCCACGACCGGAAGATGGTTGATGGAAAGGAAACGTCGCAAGGCGCATGCGGCCTCGCCCTCCGAGGCTCTCATGCCGGCGAGGACCACGGGCAGATCGGCGTGCCGTATCCGTTCGACGAGTGCGGCGACGCCGGCGGGGTCCGGCGCCTACTGCTGGTATTCGGGAATCCGCATAACCGGTTCTGGCGTCACCTCATGGCCCATCACGTCCTGCGGCACGGAGAGGAATGCGGCGCCCTTCTTGGAGTTGACCGCGACCGCATAGGCGTTGGTGAAGGCCTCGGCGATGGTGTTGGGGTCCTGGACCTCCACGCTGCTTTTGGTGATCGGCGCCATCATGCTGCGACTGTCGATGCTCTGGTGGGTCAGGCGAGAGACGTCGTTGCGCGGAACCTGCCCGCCGATGGCGATAACAGGGTCACCTTCGGCGGTGGCGGTGACCAGACCGGTGGCAAGATTCGAGGTTCCGGGTCCGGAGGTGGCGATGACCACTCCGGGGGTGCCGGTCATACGACCGACGCCGGCCGCCATCAACGCGGCATCCTGTTCGTGTCTGGTGATGATGAGCTTGGGAGTGCCCGGGGCGGTGGAGTATTGGAGAGTCTCGAAAAGCTGGTCGACCTTTGCGCCCGGGATGCCGAAGACATAGCGGATCCCGTGGTCGATCATCGATTGGACCAGCGCCCGAGACGCCTTGATCTTCGCCGTGCCGACCGCATCCGTTTCAGTGACGGGGGACGTTTCGCTTACCTGCATTTCGGACCTCTATGTTGTGGCTTGTTATACCGTGTTATGTGTCGTTATGTGTCGTTATGTGTCGTTATGTGTCGTTATGTGTCGTTATGTGTGGTTATGTGTCGTTCAGCCGGCGTGCCGGGTGCCCGCCCGCGCTGCCTTCGTGGCGGGCCCTCGTCAACGCTCTTTTCGAAAACTAGAAGACTTATGTTGATAAGTCAACACATCGGATGGCGTTTCCCCTGTGATTCACCTCACTCCCCCATGACACAGACCACACGACCAGACCGCATGCCACAATGGATGCGAAGAATTGTTGCCGGGAGGTGACCAATGCGCGATCTGGGTTATCTGGCTCAGGACATATCGATACTCCACCGCTCGTACTACAAGGACACGGCCCAGGCGTTCCGAGGCCTCGGCCTCAATCCGACCGCGGCATGCATCCTGCTCGCCGTGCACGACTCCCCCCGCATCAATCAGCGGCGCATCTCTGACTATCTCGCAATCGACAAAGGCCTCACCACACGCGAGGTGGCCAGACTCGAATCCTCCGGATACGTCCGCCGCGTCCCGGGCCGGGGCAAATCGGTACTGCTCGAACCGACCGATGCCGGGGAAAACGCCGTCGGCACGGTCCGCCGCATACGCAGGGACTGGTGGAGCGAGCGCTTCGACGAAACCGGAGTGACGGAACGCAGCGAGCTGATGAGCGGCATCGAGCGAATCGTCCGTTCGCTCACGGGTCGGCTCGAGCCCGAGGCCACGCAGTCCGCTGCACAGGAACACAAGTCGCACAGGGACACAAATCGCACAGGAACATAAGTTGCACAGGAACACAGGCACCGCGTTTGACGGGGTCTGCGTGCCCCCGGTCGAGGAGTTCACCGACGGCGGCCCGAAGGGAGAAAGGCAGGCGGGGAACCGTACCGCACGCAGCTAAGTGCGCATCGGCAACGGTTCCCCACCCATTGTTCAGTTCATCCGCCGACAGGACATCCATCAACAGGACATCCATCAACAGGACATCCGCAGACGGTGCACCGTCGGCGGAACATCCGTCCACAGTGAACCCGACGATGTCGCGATCCGGAAATCATCTGCCCGCCGACATCTCCTCCTCAATCCTCTCCAATGACTTTCCGCGCGTCTCGGGCACGAAATGAATCACGAAGGGAATCGAGAGCGCGGCGAACACGCCGAATATGGCAAAGGGACCGCCGACGTTGTTGCCAAAGGCCGAAAGCAGCATGAGGAAGAACTGGGAGACGACGAAATTGCCGATCCAGTTGGCCGCCGAGCCGAAGGACGAACCGATGCCACGCACGCTGAGCGGGAAGATCTCCCCCATCAGCACCCATCCGATCGGCCCCCAGGAGACGGCGAACCCCAGGATGTAGAAGGCGATCAGGGCCATGGTCGGCACCGCCATGGACGAGACGTCACCCACGAAATTCAGTATCGAGAGGATCGCAAGGGACACGGTCATGACGATCGAGCCGAACACAAGCAGCCGTTTGCGGGGGAATTTGTCCATGATGATCGTGGCGACGATGGTGCTTGCGAAATTGACCACGCCTATGCCCACGGAAACCCAGATTGCATTCGCCTCGGGGAATCCGAACCCCTTGATGAACACCTGCGGAAGAAAATAGATCACGGAATTGATGCCGACAAGCTGCTGGAACAGCATGACACCCACGGCAGCCACGAGCGCGGGCCTGGCGATGCGGAAGAGCTCGCGCACACCGCCCTTGGTGTCATGCGCGGCGACCTCCTTGATCTCGTCCAGTTCAAGCTGCACCTGCGACTGGTCGGTGTCCTGCCGAATCAGGGCAAGCGTCTTGAATGCGCCTTTGACGTCGCCCTTGTTCACCAGGTAGCGAGGGGACTCGGGCAGAAGAAGACCTCCGATGAGCAGAAGGGCGGCCGGCACCAGAGCCGACCCCAGCATCCACCGCCAGTCCGCGAAGCCGAGAAGATTGTGGTGGAGAAACCCGAGGTTGGACGCATAGGCCAGCAGGATTCCGAACGTGATCATGAGCTGGAACAGAGTGGAAAGAGATCCGCGCCTCTCCTTGGGCGCGAGTTCGGCAAGATAGGCCGGGGTAAGGGCCGAGGCGGCGCCGACGGCGAGACCGAGAACGATGCGCGCCCCCACCATCATCGCGAACCCCGTGGCGCTGGCGCACAGACCGGATCCGAGCAGGAAAAGAATCGCCGAGACGATCAGCAGTTTTTTGCGACCGAAACGGTCGGAGAGCGAACCGATCGACAGCGCCCCGGCGCATGAGCCGATGAGCACCGACGAGGTGATGAGGCCTGTCTGCGCGACGCTGAGGCCGAAATCCGATTCGATAAGCGGGGACGCACCGGAGATGATTCCCGTATCGAAGCCGAACAGCATCCCCCCCAAGGCTCCGAAGGTGAAGATGAACGCGCTGTTGAGGGGGAATCGCGTGGAGGTGACGTGCGCCTCCGCCTTTTCCAGAGTGTCCCTCGTGGTGTCGAACGCATCCTGCAGCGCCTCCGATGCGGGGGCATCGTCCGCAGCCGTGGAAGTAGATCTACTTGCCGTCGTCATTGCTGGTCCTTTCCATCGTCCTTGAGTGGATCACGCACGAATCCGTACCGCTCGTGCGTCCTACCGTGGCTCTCGCAACAAAAAAAGACCTGGGCCGACGAAATATCTTCGTCTTCCCAGGTCTTGCCTCTATCGAGAGTTACAACCCTGTTGGTAATGTTGCTGGTAACCTACATTACGACCCACGGCGAACAAGACACGCCGATGTTGTCGGTGAGCGGAAAATCCCAGGTCATGGCCTAGTTTCGCCTTATGCGCAGTTGCAGGTCGAACCGGCCACAGCTGCAGGGCGCATCGTTCGTCGCATTCCGGGTATATGGATGAACCCCGAAGGTCCCGCGCCTGCCGCCCCGGGAATGGATCGGCGACTCGGTCGGGCGCCGGTCGAACGGTCAACGGAAGGAGCCGTCTGATGGCTGAATCTCCAGCGCCACGGATCGTCGAGGCAATCGGAGGGTCGGACAACATCACCGGCCTGACCCATTGCGCAACTCGGCTTCGTTTCGAACTTGCCGACGCGAACCGGGTCGACCAATCGAAGCTGGAGACCATCGCAGGGGTTCTGGGCGCCGTCCCGCAATCCGGCAACCGATACCAGGTGGTCATCGGGGGTGCCGTCGCGTCGGTGTATGAGGACATCATGCGACTTCCCTCAATGAACCATCGGGATTCGGAGGAAACGTCTTTCGCCGATTCCCCCGCAGGCACGGCAGGGACGACGACGGCCCCGACCACAAGGAGAATGGCCTGGCTCGACTCCTTCTTCGAATATCTTTCCGACTCGTTCCGCCCCATTCTCGGGGTGCTGCTCGGCGCATCCATCATCATCACGCTGGTCAACCTTTTCATCTCCGTGGGGGCGATCCACGGCGATGAGGGCAGCACCTCCCTCATGTTCATCAAGGCCATCTGGAAGGGCGTGTTCTATTTCCTTCCCATCATGGTGGCATACAACGCGTCGAAAAAACTCAAGGTGGATCCGTGGCTGGGCGGGGCCATCATGGCCATGCTCATGACCCCCCAGTTCGCGGATCTCATGAACGCGAGGAAATGGAAGGGCGTGACCCTCTGCTCGACGAACTCGACGCTGGGCACCACGTCCTGCACGACCAGGGTCTTCGGTCTGCCTATGCTGCTCAACGACTACAGCGGCAACGTCTTCGTTCCCCTTCTCATGGCCGCGGCGCTTGCGCTTGTCTACCACGGTCTGAAACGAATCATCCCCGAGGGAATCCAGCTGGTATTCGTCCCCTTCTTCTCCATGATCATCGTCGGGTCTCTCACCGCATTCGTCATCGGCCCCATCGGAGTCATCGCGGGCAGCTGGCTGGGGGTTGGCCTCTCGTGGATGAACCTCCACGCGCCCTTCGTGTTCGCCGTCCTGATACCGATGCTTTACCCCTTCCTGGTGCCGCTCGGCCTCCACTGGCCGCTGAACGCCCTGATGCTCATGAACATTCAGACGCTCGGATACGATTTCATCCAGGCGCCCATGGGAGTGTGGAACTTCTCCTGTTTCGGCGCGACGGCCGGCGTCCTGATCCTCTCGATACGCGACGGGAACAAGGAGATGCGGCAGACATCGCTCGGCGCCCTGGCCGCCGGGCTTCTGGGAGGCATCTCCGAACCATCGCTGTACGGAATCCACCTGCGGTACAAGCTGGTGTACAAGCGTCTGCTTATCGGCTGTGCGGCGGGAGGCATCACCATCGCGGTGATGGGCTGGCTGTTCCCCTCCGTCGTGCCGTCCGGCGGGATGGTTCACGGAGTGACCACGTCCACGTTCGCATTCGCCTCGCTGCTCACCATACCCGTTTTCAGCCGCATGTGGGTGTACGCGGTGTCCATAGCGGTGGCGTTCCTCGTCTCCATGTCCCTTATCGTCACCCTCGACTATCGCACACCCGAACAGAGGGCCCACATGGCGCAGACCGCGAGCCCCCGGAGAACCCGGGCACGCACCCCGTCGCGACGCACGCCTCCCGCCCCCGCCGTCGACGACGACGACGACGAAACCGTACCACATACGGTGCCGATGCCGTCGGCACCGCCTCTGACGCCATCCCCCGCGCGCGAATCGCGATCCCCTCGGCCAGAGGCCGCCGAACCCGACCAGACCACGGAGCGCATCCTGGCCCCCATCGCGGGACATGTGACAACGCTGGCGGAGACGGGAGACCCGGTGTTCGCCTCCGGGGCGCTCGGCGAGGGAGTCGCCGTGATACCCACCGAATGCGAGGTGAGGGCGCCGGTCGGGGGCGTCGTGAGAACGGCCGCCCGAACAGGACACGTATTCGGAATCAAAACCGACACCGGAGTCGAGGTCCTCATCCACATCGGCATCGACACCGTGCGCATGGGCGGCGTCGGATTCACCGTGACAGCCGGCAAAGGCGACCGGGTACGGCCCGGGGATCTTCTGGCCACGGTCGATTTCGCGAAAATAGCCGCGAAGGGCCACGGCACGGCTACGATTGTCACCGTGACCAACACCACGGGAATGAGATCGGTCACCCCGCTCACGGGCAGGGACGTCAGGGTCGGAGACCCCGTGATCGAGGTCATACGCTGAGAGGATGGTGGAATGCCATGGAAATACTTCGTGTGTTCAACAACAACGTCGTCCTCGCCAAGAACGGCTCGGGCGACGACGTGATTCTCACCGGCCGCGGACTAGGTTTCCAAGCCAAGCCGGGCCAGAAAGTCGACGACTCGAAGGTCGTGAGGACCTTCGTCCCCGCGGACGGCCGCGACCCCGACCATCTGGCGCAGATGCTCTCGGACATACCGCCGGAGATCATCCGCATCGTCGTCGACGCCATGCACGAGGCACAGCTGGACGAGCGCGAGATGTCCAGCCCGACCCTGGTGCTCGCCCTGTCGGACCACATCTCCAACGCGATCCTCAGAAACGGGCAGGGGCTCAATGTCGCCTATCCGCTCAAAGGCGAGGTGCGCAGCCTCTACCCCGGGGAGTATTCACGGGCGAGCGCACTGCTTTCATCGATCAACAAGCGTCTGGACGAGCCTCTTCCGGAGGACGAGCGGACCGCAATCGCCCTGCACCTGGTGAACGCCGGATTCTCCTCGGGCGACTTGTCCTACACCTACACGATGACCGGCATCATCCAGCAGATTCTTGACGTCATCGAACACAGCTACGGCATCACCCTCGACCAGGATTCGGTCAATGTGGGACGTTTCATCACGCACCTGCGGTACCTTTTCGTGCGCATTCACGAACATCAGCAGTTGCGGCACGAGGCGGAACCGATAGAGCAGGCCATTCGGGAGTCCTACCCCGATGCCCGGCACTGCGCGCTGACCATAGCGTCGGTCCTCGAGCTTCGTCTGGGTGCCGACATCAGCGAGGACGAGATCGCATATCTGAGCCTGCACGTCGCCAGAGTGACGAACCAGCTGCACTAGCGGATCGGACCGATTCCATATTTCAACCACCTGCTTCCATTCCTCGTTCATCGCAGTAATCTTGCCGTGACAGCATAAGGCGACCTAAGACATACGTCGCCGTGACGAACCGCGGTTATCGAGCACCGCGACGATGACAGCACCCGCATGAGCGAAGGGCGACGGCACAACGGAAAGAGGACAGCGAGTGACGCAGGATACCCAACAGAAACCCGACAGCAACGAGACCGACTTTCTACGACACCTGTTCGTGCCGGTATATCTCCCCGCGATACTCTTCGCCACCGGAGAGGGAGCCCTGATTCCCGTAGTGCCGCTTACGGCCAGGTCGCTGGGCGCGAGCATCGCCGCCGCCGGAATCATCTCCGGCCTGCTGATGATCGGCGTGGTGATCGGAGATCTTCCCAGCGGCTTCGTGGTTGCGAAATGGGGAGAGACCTTCGCCATGCGCGCGGCGGCGATCATCGCCATCGTCTCGGCCATAGTGTGCTGGCGCGCGCCGAATCTCGTGGTACTTGCCGCCGGAGTGCTGATGATCGGCATCGCCTCGGCCACGTTCAACCTTGCGCGACAGGCGTTCCTCACCACATGGACGCCCTCGTGGTATCGTGCCAGGGCCATGTCGCTGCTGGGAGGAACCTCGAGAATCGGCTATTTCGTCGGTCCCTTCATCGCCTCCCCGGTCATCGCCCTCGCCGGCTCGCACACGGTGTATTGGATCCACGTCATCGCCTGCGTGGCGGTGCTCATCGCGCTGCAGATGATGCCCGACCCCGAACAGGTGCTTGCCGCGAACCGGGCGAACGAGGAATCACGGCAGCAGAAATCGGATTCGCATGGCACTCGGCAGACCGTCACCAGCACCCCCGCGAACTCGTCAGCGCGTATTGCGGAGGGATCACGGCACCGCCTGCCCATCGTCACCTATTTCCCCATCCTCATCAGGCTGGGGGCCGCGGCGGGCATCCTGCAGCTCATGCGAGCCTCTCGGCAGGTCATTCTGCCTCTGTGGGGCGTGCAGCTGAACATCTCGGCATCGCACATCGCCCTCATCATGGGCATCGCCGGAGCCGTCGACCTATCG
Source organism: Bifidobacterium sp. (assembly GCA_022649135.1). GTDB lineage: Bacteria > Actinomycetota > Actinomycetes > Actinomycetales > Bifidobacteriaceae > Bifidobacterium. The sequence continues at coordinate 107,042 of JALCNP010000003.1, read as the reverse complement.
CTGTTCTATACATCCGGCCAGATCATGGACCGATTCGGAAGACGGTGGGCCGCAGTGCCCGTGCTGATCGGAATCAGCGTCGGACATCTGATCATGCCCCTGGCCACCGCCGAATGGGGGTATATAGGCGTCGCGATTCTCATCTCCATCGCCAACGGTCTGGGTAGCGGAATCGTCATGACACTGGGCGCCGATCTCGCCTCACGCTACGCGCCCGGCGACATGCCCGGCTTCCTCTCGGGCTGGCGGATGGCCACGGATTCCGGTTCGGCCATCGGACCGCTCGCCATCTCCGGGATGACGGCGCTGGCGGGTCTTCCTGCGGCGGCGGTGCTCATCGGATGCTGCGGGCTGGTCGGGGCCTTTCTCATGCAAAGGTATATACCGCGGATACTGGGACGGTAACGGCACCGTCATCCACGCGGATGCCGCCTGCGTTCCAGATCGCGCTTCGTCGGCTCGATGTCATGGATGTCCATTCCCGGGATGCGGGCCCAGGAATACATCGACATCATGGTGGCGAACGCCGGCAGAGACAGACCGAAGGCAGCCATGAGACCCGACCAGCGGTAATACCCCCAAGAGATGAGGATGAACATCAGCAGAACCATGAGCGAGCACAACGGCCGCGCAACGACCAGGGACAGCGTGGTGCGAACTATCCACAGAGGTTTCTCCCTGAAATTCGCCCTCATCGCCCAACTCATGAGCATGAACAGACCGTATATGCAGCAGATCACCACCAGCGCGCCCGACAAGGCGACTCCCGCGCCCCCCAGATCGTTTGCCTGCACAAACCAATACTCCCACACCAGCAGCATCCCCACCGCGAGCTGAGGATATCCGAAGGCGTTGGCCGAAACCAGCTCCGACTTCCATGAACGGTGGAACACCACCCATGTGTGCCGAACCGTCCACGACCGGTCCTCCACACCCTGTATCCAGGTGCGATATGTGCAGTATCCTGCGGCGATCGAAGGGAAGAAACCGCCGGCGACGAGCCCCAGAAGAGTATGGACGATTCCCGCTATATGCACCACGACGATCATCATGAGAATCCGGGCCAGGAACTCGTAGCCCGTCGCAACCCTTTTCAACGCAATCCTTTCCTTCCTGCCTTAGGGCATCGCATGGTCGACGCATCATCACCGCCCCACGGTCATACGCGCAGCAGTATCTCCTCGAACGCGGAAAGGATCCCGGAGGGCAGGGAGTGACGGATGACGGCGCCCCGGTCGTCCTTCTCCTCGTACGCCAGGGTCCGCAGCTCGGGCAGAGCCTTGATGCCACGCTCACGCACAAGCCGATACGCATCATCCTTGAGGGGATAAGCGATCTGGGCGTCCATGCACACGTCGAACAGATCCTGTTCCACGGAATCATCCGCCATGTGAAGACCTTCGGGAAAAGTCACGACGACATCGCGCGATGTGGGGGTCGGGCCGATGTCCACCGACATGCTCAGCGACGACGAATCATAGGACACCGTGCTGCACGGCGAACCGTCCACGCGCACCGGGCACGGCGACACCCCCCGTAAGATCACCGTCCAATGCCGCTCTCGGGGAACCACGTGGGCGTCACCCCTCGCTTTTCCGATGGTCACAGTAGCGGCCGACGAATCGAAACGAAGGGACGTGTCAGCCACATGCATCGAACATAGGTCCGCATTGTCCGCGTATCGTCCATCATCCTCACGCAGCGAGAATTCGCCGTCTGCGCCCGGGAACACAACCACACTGAGCGATGAGGGATTGCCGACACGGTTATCGTGGTCATCATCCTGAAGGGGCACGATTCCACCCGCAGGAGCGAACGCCGGGATCCTCTCGATGGTACTCCATGTGAGGAATCGCACTCCCTGAGGACGATCCGCCACGTACCGTCGACCGCTGAAGAAATCGAACCAGACGCCCTGCGGCAGCCAGACCTTGGTTTTGGCTCGCAGGAGCCGTCTGTCAATCGGTTCGACGACGGGTGCGACAACCAGCTGAGAGCCGAAACGATATTCGTCGGGAACCTCATATGCCGCCGCAACATCAGGATGCAACCAGTACATGGGACTGATCAGCTCGTCTCCGTCCCGGGCATTCCTCCAGTTCATCGTGTACAGGTAGGGGATGAGCGATTGCCGCAGACGCAGGGCACGGATCATCGCGGAACGTATGGGCTCGTGGAAATTCCACGGCTCCTTGCCGTTGAAGGCCGACGCGGTGGAGTGCAGACGGTTGATCGGGCTGAATGCACCAAGCTGGTACCATCGTGCCTCGAGCTCCTCGTCACGCACTCCCTCCATGTGGCCTCCGATGTCATGGCTCCACCAGCCGTACCCGATGTTCGAGGCCATGGCGGTGAAATGGGGCTGGAAGCGAAGCGATCGCCAGCTCACCACCGTGTCCCCGGAGAAGCCCACGGGGTAGCGGTGCGAACCGGGACCCGCATACCGGGAGAAGGTCAGCGGCCACCGGCCCCTTCGGGCGGAGTCGAGGAAATGGAGACGGTTGAGCATCCACAGGGGATCGAGCCCGGCCTGCTTGGTGATTCCGCCCTGCTGCCAGTCGATCCACCAGAAATCCACACCCTGGCGTTCCAGATCATGGTGCATGTCGAAGTAGGCGACGACGAATGCGGGGTCGGTCATGTCGAATTCGATCGCCTCGCCGCTCGCGGGGTCGATGCCCATGGCTCGGGCCATCGTGCCGTATGGCTTTTCATAAGCGCGTACGCCGTCGCGAGGATGGACGTTGAGAGTCACCCGCATTCCCCTGTCATGCAGATCGGAGAGAAACTTCGCGGGGTCGGGGAAGAGATCCGTGTTCCACGTGTATCCGGTCCATCCGGACCCATAGCGCGGATTCACACGGGTGAGATGCCAGTCCATATCCAGGACGGATGTGGTAAACGGTATCCCCTCGGCACGGAATCTGTCCATGAGACGAATATATTCATCCGCGCTGTACGGATGGTAGCGACTCCACCAGTTTCCCAATGCGAACCGAGGAAGAAGAGGGGCGGGGCCGGACAAACGATAGAAGTCCCTGACCGCATCGTTGTATCTGTGACCGTAGCCAAAGAAGTACAGGTCCATCCTTCCCTCTGGGCGGGCCTGCATGCGCATGGCTCCCGTCACGGTTCGATCCGAGACATGACCGTCGGGAACCATGACGTTCGTCCGAGAGTCGTCGAGCACGGCCCATCCGTCGCGGGACGCCAGCCCGTCCCCCACCGGGATCGGGCCATCCGCGCCATCCAAAGTTCGGGCCGTGCCCCCCAGGTTGCCCCGCTGTGCGTCACCGTAATGCCATGTTCCCGTGAAACCGTCCATTCCCTTCACCGCGATCGACAGCCCTTCCTTGGTGAAGGGACCACAGTCATAGCTCAGGCGAAGGGCGGGCGTATCCACGATCAGGGTGCCGTTGTTCCGCTGCACCGTCATGGAGATGTCGGACGGAGGCACAAAGGACCTGTTGATGGCCATCTGGCTGCAACGGTCTTCGAATCCTCCGTCCGGGGACCACTCCATTCGTATCATCGATTCGGTAAGAACACCGATGCGCCAGTGCTCGCCCTGAATGACGGCCCCCTCTGCCATGAGGGGATGGAATCCGGCGACGGTGTGGCGGCATCGCTGCGTGGGTATGGAACTCGACATCAATCTTCACTTTCTTGTCAGGTGGTCAAGTGTCATCCCTTGACGGCTCCGATCATCACGCCCTTGTTGAAGTACTTCTGCAGGAACGGATAGATGACGAGCAGCGGAAGCGTCGAGACGATGATGATGCCGAATTTGATCTGGTCGGCGAAGTTCTGCGCCTGCAGCGCGCTCATGCTCGCCGTGTTGGAGCCATTCGTGGCCTGGTTGGCGAGAAGGATCATCTGAAGTATGTTCTGCAGAGGCTGCTGGTCCTGATTACGGATGTAAATCAATCCAGTGAAATAGTCGTTCCAATGGCCCACGAAGCAGTAGAGCCCGATGACGGCGATGATGGCGCTGGACAGGGGCAGCACGATTTTGAAGAAGAACCCGAAATACGAGACCCCGTCGACTCTGGCGGAGTCGCGCAGCTCCTCCGGAATTGAGGATTCGAAGAAGGATCGGGCGATGATCATGTTAAAGACGCCGAACGCCCCGGGAAGGATGAACACCCACATGCTGTTGAGCAGACCGAGCTGCTTCATGAGAAGATAGCTGGGAATCAGTCCGCCGCTGAAAAACATGGTGAAGGTGAAAAGAAACATGATGATTCGCCGCGGCTTGAACTCGCGGCGTGACAGTGCGAATGCGGAGGGGATGGTCACCATCAGATTGACGATCGTTCCCAGCACGGTGTATACGACGGTGTTCCGATAGCCGACCCAGATTCTGCTGTCGCTCAGTATCTTCTGATATCCGGCGAATTCGATCCCTTTGGGCACGAGCATCACCTTTCCCGTAGCCACCGCGGTGGGATCGGAGAATGAGGCGATGACGATGAACCACAGGGGATAAAGGATCACGAGAACTATCGCCACGATGATCAGTCCGATAATAATGTCGACGACCCACTCGGTGACGGTTTTCTTCTGGCCGGCATGCCTGTTGAAGGGGACGTCGCCGGGTGCCGTGATCCCTGCATTGGCGAATTCGCCGGAGGCATTGTGGTTAATTGATGACATTTCTCTGCGCTTTCCTAGAAGATGCTCGTGTTGCTGACCCGTTTGGCGACGGCGTTGGCAATTATCAGGAAGAAGAAGTTGACCACGGAATTGAACAGTCCGATTGCCGTGGAATAGGAGAATTGATTGTCCAGAATTCCGATGCGGTAGGTGTAGGTGGCGATGACTTCCGACGCGGTGACGTTCAGAGTGTTCTGCATCAGCCACACCTTCTCGAATCCCACCCCTAGCACGGAACCCATATTCAGGATCAGCAGCACTCCGACCGTCGGCATGATCGTGGGTATGTCCACGTATCTGATGAGCTGGAGTCGTCCGGCGCCGTCGATGCGCGCCGCCTCATACAGGGCGAGATCCACCGACGACAGGGCGGCCAGATAGATGATGCAGTTCCACCCGGCATGCTGCCAGACCTCGGATATCCAGTAGATTGGCGTAAAGGCCTGGGGATCGCCCATGAGGCTCGTCTTGCCAAAGAACCTTCCGAGCAGACCGGTGCCGGGCGCCAGAAATATCTGAAGGATGGAAACCATCACCACCGTCGAGATGAAATGGGGCATGTACGTGATGGTCTGGACGAAGCCTTTGACTGCGGAGCTGCTGATCTGATTGATGAGCAGGGCGAGAATGATCGGCACGATGAATCCCATCACCAACGTCCACAGACTGATCCGTATCGTGTTCGTAATGATCTCGGTGAACATCGGATCATTGAAGAACTGCTGGAAATACTTCCATCCCACCCATTCGCCACCGGTCAGGCCCTTGGTGATGTCATAGTTCCTGAAGGCGAGCTGCACTCCATACATTGGCACATAGGCGAACAGAACGATGAAAAAAATCGAGGGCAGCACAAAAACCCATAGCTGCCAATACAACCGAAAATGGTTGATAAGCCTGATATATACCGGCGCACGCCGCCGCGACTCGATGTTATCCACGACCACCGCCGTGGAATCGCTGTTGTTGAGATTCATCGGTTCTTCCTCACTTCTCTATCTGATAGACAAACGCGGACCACGCAGACAGGCGCCCCATGGCGATCTCCCCCACTATGGCATCGGCGCTCTCGTTGGCGATGACGACGCGCTCGGGATCGGCTTCCCTCGCAAGAAGCCCGCGCGTCTGCACAGGGAGGTCGCTGGAATGGGATGAGACGTTCACCACGACAAGAAGACGCCGCTCCCCCAACGTCCTGGTGAACGAATAGACGGATTCGTCATCCATGTCGAGCATGGCAAATTCACCGCAGGACACGGCATCATCCGTATGCCGCAGGGCGATGAGACTTCGGTAGAAGCTGAAAACGGAATGGGGGTCCTCCGTCTCTCGCTCTGCGTTGATGGACGGGCTGTTGGGGTTCACCTGTATCCACGGCTCGATTCCGGCGTTCTCATCCATGAATCCGGCAAAGCGTGTTCCATCCCACTGCATGGGTGTTCGGGAGTTGTCCCGGCTCACCTTCGCAAGGGACTCCATCATGGACTCAGCGGTTTGCAGATGCGCTTCCTGAACGCGCTGCCGGAAGGCGTTGATCGATTCGAGATCTCTGTACTGGCTCAGACGGGTGAACCCCGCATTCGTCATGCCCAGCTCCTCCCCCTGGTACACATAGGGCGTGCCCCGGTGAAGATGAAGCAGCAGTGCCAGGGCCTTGGCGGACCTTGTCCGCAGTTCGGGTGTCGAGGTATCTCCCCAGCGCGACACCGATCGCGGCTGGTCGTGGTTGTTGAAGTAGAGGCTGGCCCACCCCTTGCTCCGAACGGCCCGCTGCTGCTCGTCCATGGCGCTTTTCAGATCGGGAAGGTGCAGGTCGGTGATGGTCCACTTTGTGCCGTGCTGGTCGGCTCCGATGTGATCGAAGAGGAAGAGCATGTCAAGCTCCCGGCTTGCGGGATCCGTGATCGTCTCGTTGCGTTCCGGCGAGATGCCCTGACCCTCTCCGACGGTGAGGTATCCATCGCGATGGGAGAAAACCGCACTACGCATCTCCCTGAGGAACTCATCGAGCCGGGGTCCATCCATGCTGAAGGGCCACGGACTCGAATATCCCTCTTCGCCCACGGGGCCGTCGGAAAAAAGCCCGTAGTCCTCTCCCGGAAGCCTTCCCCGGACATCGACACGTTTGGATATCAGCGTGATGACATCCATCCGGAACCCGTCGACCCCGCGGTCCATCCACCAGTTCATCATGTCGTAGACGGCTTGTCTTACATGCGGGTTCTCCCAATTGAGATCCGGCTGCTTGACGGAGAATGTGTGGAGGTAGTATTCCCCCCGCTGCGGATCATATTGCCATGCGGATCCGCCGAAGGTCGCCCCCCAGCGATTGGGTTCGGCCCCTGGCTCCCCGGGATGGAACCCCTCGCGCGCAGGCCTCCACCAGTACCAATCGGCATAGGGGGAGTGAGCGTCCCGAGATGCTTGAAACCATGCGTGTTCATCGGAGGTGTGGTTGACTACCAAGTCCATGATGACTTTGATTCCCAGACCGTGCGAGCGTTCGATAAGCGTATCCATGTCGCTAAGCGTTCCGAAGAGCGGATCGATGTCGCGATAGTCCGATATGTCGTAGCCGTTGTCGTCCTGCGGAGAACGATAGACGGGACTGAGCCAGATGGCATCGATTCCGAGATCGGCGAGATATGGCAGTCGGGAGATGATGCCCTTCACATCCCCGTATCCGTCCCCGTTACTATCCTGAAAGGACCGCGGATAGATCTGATACACGACCGCATTGGCCCACCATGGGTTCACCGCCGCGCCATTGGAGTGGATGTCATCCGACACATGGTGACGCTGTCTGGTTGTCATATTTCGTTGCCTCATTCTCTCATGCACGCATGGAGCGCGTGACTTCTGTGCAGATGTCTGCATTGCCTTCCAGCGTGTGGCGGATCACCGTCAGCCAAGCCGACTCCCCGCCACACGCGAGCGGAAGCGGGGAGACCCGTCGGCCACCCTCTGATGTGGCGGCCGACGGAATCACCTCGCTCGCGCGAGAAGGGACCGTCAATTCGAACTATTGAGATTGACACCGATGAGGTGCATGTTCTTCTGGAAGGAGCTGTATACCTTCTGCTCGATTCCGATGTTCTCATCGAGCTTGTTCTTTCTCAGATACGACACATATCCGTTCCAGTCGCCGTCCACTCCGCCCTTGGTCACCCATGTCGCGAACTTGCTCATCGCATATTGGGTGATTCCCGTGTTGTTGGCGTTCATGGTGTTGGTCTGGTCCTCGGTCATGGGCATATTCGCGTACAGGACGTCCTTGTTGAAATTGACGTTCTTGTAATCCTTGTCATAGACCTTGTCCACTCCCTTGACCTCGGTCTGCAGGGAGGGGAGGTCAAGCTTCATGGAGTCGCTGATCCACCCCGGGGCACCGTCGGACAGAGACTGGTAGAACTGCCAGTCGGAAGTGTCGTGCCCGGCGGGGGGATCGAGAACCTTGTAGTTGTTGACGGCGATTTTCTTTACCGCGGTCCCGAAGGAGCCGTAGCGAGCCTGGACCGAGATGTCCGGGTTGTAGAACGCATCGACGAGCTTAAGCGCTGCCGTCTTGTTCTTGACTTTGGAGGAGACGACGATCCGGTCGGCCTGGTACGCCAGATCATCGCCGTTGTACGCCCATACGGGCATGTCCTTCTGTCCGGCCGACTGCTTGAGAGAGGGGATGGTGACGTACTGGTCGGCGATCTTCGGACCGAAAATGTCGGAGGGGGTCCACATCCACGTGAATCCCACGGTCGCGGTGCTTCCATTGCCCTTGGCCGTACCCGTGTACTTGGACCAGTCGTGGGTGAAGGCCTCCGGAGAGATCACACCATCGGACCACAGCCGGTGAAGGTATTGGATGAGGGTCTTGTAGCGGGTATCCGTCAGATAGTTTTTGACCTTACCGTTCTCCACGTACATGCCCAGAGGCCCGTTCGGGACGACGATGCCCATGCTCGAGAGAAGAACATTGGGCTGGAACAGGCCGAAACCGGACGTATCGGGCGAGTTGAAGTCCATGGGGATCTCGTCGGCCTTGCCGTTTCCGTTTGGATCCTGGGTCTTGAACGCCTTGAGATCGGTCTCGAGCTCGTCCCACGTGGTCGGAACCTTCAGGCCCAGCTTGTCCAGCCATGCCTTGTTGATGAACATGTGGTTGCTCGCCCGGGCCGTGGTCGGCCGATCGACCGTCGGAGCGCCGAGTATCTTTCCCGTGGTGGTGGTAGAGATCACCTGCGAGTACGGTTCGGTCTTGAACAGCTTCGAAAGGTTCGGCATGCTTTTCAGCTCCGGCTTAAGGTCAAGGAACAGGCTGCCGTACTGCCCCATATCCCCCGATCCGAAACCGCTGATGGTGACGTCGGCCACCTCGCCGGCGGCGAGGGAGGCCTTCTTCTGCTGATCCCACGAGGAGCTGGCCACCTCCTGCCATTTTATGGAGCATCCGCACGAGCTTTCCAGACTTTTCGTCCATGCCATCTTGTCCATTTTCTCCGCACGGGCGTCCTTGACGACCTGCACGGTGACAACGGGCTTGCCGTTTCCCGTCTCACCCGACGAGCTGCCGCCGCAGCCCGCCAACGCCAACGACAGGGCGCATGCCATGCCACCGACTTTCCATATCATGTTGCTCTTGCTCATGTGAAAGCTCCTCCTTGATCTTCCCTGCAACGTCATCGTCGCAACGAACGTGAATCGATTCGTTTCGGCAAACAGGAGTGTAACTCAAACGAATTTGTTTCGCAAATTTTCAATCTGTTTTCTGCAACAGTCGGACATCACGCCTAAAATGACAGAAACACACGAGTGCCCAGTGGCAGGGGACACGCACACCAGGCAGGATGGACATCATGGCAGCGAAACTTGCAGACATAGCGAACAAGGCCGGAGTCAGTCCGGCGACCATCTCCCGCGTGCTCAACGACAAACCCGGCGTCTCGGACGACACGCGCAAGAACGTGCTGGATGCCATCACCTCCATGGGCATCCCGAAAGGGCGCCTCCAGCGCAACGAGACACGTCTCGTGGCCCTCATCTCGCCCGACCTGTCGAACCCCATCTTTCCCGAATTCGTCACGGAACTCATCACCTTGTTCGCCCAGCATGGGGTATTAACGCTGACATGCACCTACACAGCTGCGGGAACTTCCGAATCGAATTTTCTCACCATGCTCCGCAACCAGCCGATCGGAGCGGCGATCTTCCTGGCCGGAGCCTACGACACCCGGAACGCCGACCTGTCAGCCTACGACACCCTGCTCGAACGCAACATACCCTGCGCCTTCCTCAACGGAACGGAAAGAGAGATGAACGGCCTCTACGTGGGAACGGACGACGACCTGGCAATGACCATGGCCCTGCGGCATCTCACGGACCTGGGACATCGGCGCATCGGCCTGCTCCTCGGGGACAGGAACCACTACCCCACCATGAAAAAAAACGAGGCCGCCAAGCGATTCTTCAGCACTCAGGGAATCTCCCACGACGACGGTCTCACCGCATGGACCACCTATGGGATGGATTCGGGGCGAACGGCCGCGCGATCGCTTCTCGACCAGGACGTCAGCGCGATCGCCTGCGCCAGCGACCAGCTGGCTCTTGGAGCAATCCGAGCGGCGCGATCCCTTGGCCTGCGAGTCCCGGAGGACATCTCGGTGACGGGGTATGACGACTCGCTGGAGATGAGCACCATCTCTCCCTCCCTGACGACCATCCGCCAACCCGTCAGCCGCATCAGCCAATCGATAGCCAACGGGATCCTCGCCATGATGGACAATCACCGCCTGGCCGAACGGCGCGATGCGCTGCTATTCGAACCGGAACTCATCGTCCGCGAGTCGACGGGACCTGCCACGGCAGGCGAGCGGTACAACCCTCAGTGACGGATCACCGGATTACCCGAATATTCCGGACGATGGGAGATTCCGAGGATCATCCGGATCATCCTCGGAATCTCCCGGCCTTCGAAGATCATAAATTCTCCCCGTCCAAACGCATTGCTGTCCATAGAATTTCGCAAAAGTTTGAAAAGTTTCATCATTCGTTCAAGGATGGTGGAAGTGAGTGGAAGGGGATCCGTTCTGTTCCGGTCATCACTCCGTCTCTTGATCGATCCACTCATCATAACCTCGGAAGACATCACGCATTGAGGAGCGTCCACCGGAAAAACACTCACCGGAGCAACCGCTCTCGGATCAGAGGAGCACAGCACCATCGGCCCACAAGAGCCAGAGGCGAAAAAAACGAAACACCCATGGGGCACCCGCCACATCGTTGAGAAGACCAGAATCTCCCTGATCACCTGGGGAAATCTGGAACCCGATCGATTCTCACAGCCTCCAGCAGACCGATCAGGCCTTCGATGGCCCTGTCCATCGGCTCCTGCGCATGAGCGGCACGAGCCAGAACATACCCGCCCTGAATCACCGCGGAGATGGTGCGCGCAAGATCGGAGGGGTTGATGCCCGCAGGCAGCTCCCGGGCATCGACGGCCTGCCGAATCACCTTCTCCCACAGGGACAGCTGACCTTCGAACGCCCCGGCGATCAGGCCGATCATGTCAGGGTCGTCGAACACCTGGGGGTCCTGCGTCATCCGACCCACGCGACAGCCCCGGACGCCCTGACGCGGGTAGCGCAGGCAGCGTTCGACACGATCCATGGGGGAACCCGTCCCCTCAAGAAGTTCATGCCCTCCGAAAGCCCGCCGAACGTTCTGGCGGATGGCCTCCACGGCAAGCTCGTGCTTGCCGGAGAAGAAATGGTACATGCTGCCCTGACCGACCTGAGCCCTCTTCAGGACATCCTTGGGGCTGGTGTCGGCATATCCGCGCTCCCACAGCAGCGATTCCATCGCATCGACCAGACGGTCACGGGACGATTTACTGTCATCACTCACGATTCATCATTGTTCCTACCAGTATGTACAACAGCGATACGCCGTCATGCCGCACCGGGACTCGGCATGTCACCGCACACGGCGCAGAAGACGGCATACGCCACAGCGCCCGCTCAACAATGACGCAGGTTCGGCGAGCGGCGGATGCCGGTGGCCCGCGTCCCGCCGCCCGCCGCGCCAAACGACATCGCGATCAGAGGGCGCTGCCTATGCGCTCGGAGAGCTCGACGAGCCGATTCGAGAACGCCCACTCGTTGTCATACCAGCCGAAGACCTTGACCTGTTCTCCCCTGGCCTGGGTGAGAGGCGCATCGAAGATGGTCGAGTGGGGGTTCCCCGTTATGTCCCGCGAGACGATAGGCGCCTCGTTGTAGGCAAGGTAGCCGGCCAGGCTTCCGGATTCGGCGGCATCCCGGAAGGCGGCGTTGACCTCCTCCACGCTGGTCCGCTTCGTCGTCACGACGGTCAGATCGGTGATGGACCCCACCGGCACCGGCACTCTCAGCGCGAGACCCGTAAGCTTGCCGTCAAGTTCCGGAATGATCTTTCCTATGGTGCGGGCGGCCCCCGATGTCGTCGGAACCGTCGACAGCGCCGCCGCGCGGGCCCGCCGCAGATCGCGGTGGGGGGCGTCGTGCAGCCGCTGGTCGCTGGTGTAGGCATGGATCGTGGTCATCAGGCCGCTTTCAATGCCGAACGAGTCGTTGAGAACCTTGGCAAGCGGGGCAAGGCTGTTGGTGGTGCACGATCCGTTCGAGAACACATCGTGCCCGGCCACATCGAGCGTGTCGTCGTTCACTCCGAGAACGATGGCCTGAGCATCACCCTTGGCCGGAGCGGAGATGACGACCTTTTTCGCACCTCCCTTCAGATGGGCTCGCGCGGCATCGGCATCGGTGAATCGGCCGGTCGATTCGATGACGACATCCGCCCCCGCCTGCGCCCAGGGGATGTCGGCGGGATCGCGCTGGGCGAACACGCGAATCCTCGATGAGCCGACCACGATGGAATCACCCTCAACCGACACCGAGTCAAGATGTCCGTTGATCGAATCCCATTCGAGCAGATCGGCGAGGGTGGAGACATCGGTGATGTCATTGACGGCGACGACGTTGACATCCGCGTGGCTACGCAGCGCGGCGCGCAGGTAGGTGCGGCCAATACGGCCGAATCCGTTGATGCCTATGTTGACGGTCATATCATTTCTTCTTTCATTTATGGTGCCCGGGAAGGCACGCGGGATCAGTCGGCTCGAGAGCGAACGGGCACATGCCGCGCACCTCCGAGGAGCAACCGACCCCTGTTCATGGTCATTGATAATTGTAACTACTAGTATGTACATCACGGGGGGCGGCTCCCACCCTCGCCGTCCCGTTCCTCCGGCGACACGACCTGTTCCTCCGCAGGCACAATCCCGTTCCTCCGCCAACACGATCCCATTGGCACGCGTACCGCGGCTCACGCGGGCAGCGTCCCGGGCGCCTCGCCATGCCGGATGAAGGGCATGCAGACAAGAGCCACGAGAAAGAACCCTGCCGCATAGAGGAACATCCAGCGATACTCACCGGTCGCCTGCTGTATCAGCCCGAACGCCAGCGGACTGATCGCCGCGCCGCCGGCCGTCGCGAGATAGTAATAGGCGGTCATCGTCCCGGTGCTTTCCACCCCACCCAGCTGGGTGATCCAGGGCAAGGCATTGACAAAGACAAGGGTCCACAGAATCCCGAACGCCAGCGCCTCGGGAATGACGAGGAAGGTGCTGCCCATCCACGTCATGGGAATGAAGATCGCCATGCAGCAGACCAGCCCTATGCTCATGGTCGGGCGCCTGCCGATGCGGTTCCCGATGGAACCGGCGGCGATCGCGAAAAGAATCGCCCCGATCGCATAGAAGGTCAGGACTCCGCCCGCCGCTGCCGGCTTCATGTGCAGATCGTGCGTGGCGTACAGGGTGAAATAGGTCTCGACCGCGTTCCCGCCGACGGAATAGCTGAATAGAACGACGAGGATCAGAATGAAGCTCCTTCGCGTGGAGGCGTCGAAGCGAACGGCGGGAAGGATCGACGACCCGAACTGCGCCCAGGTCGGCAGGCGGACGCCTCTCGCGCCCGGACCGGAGACGAATTCGGGGGGCTTACGCACCATTATTCCCAGGGAGACGATTGCTATCAGCATGATCAGCGCACCGGCCCCGAAAGCGGCGGACATTCCGAAACGTCCATACAGCAGGCTTCCTCCGGCAAGAGCCGCAACAGAGCCGATCGACCCCATGAAATTGATGATCCCTTTGCCTTGCTGCGCAGGGGGGAGGGGGTCACATCGGGCATGAGGGCGACGATCGGCGCGCGCCATGTGGACATCAGAACCGCATACGCCGCAACAGCGACGACGGTGGAGGAAACACCGGGAGCCACCGCGATGAGCACAAGGGCCGCCGCACACGCGGGCGCCGCGACAAGTGCGAAGGGAAGCCTGCGCCCCCACCTGGTGCGCACCGAATCAGACAATATGCCGAACAGGGGCTGAACGCTCAGCCCGAAGACATTGTCGACGCCCATGATGATCCCCACCGTGGCGGTGCCCAGGCCAAAGTCCTTGAGCTTGATCGGCACATAGGCGTTATACAGGGCCCAGGCGGCGCAGATGGCCATCATGCCGAATCCTATGGCGAAGGTGCGCGCATAGTCGAGGCCCATCCCCGCCGCCGCACCCGTCTCTCCCCCGCGGCCATTGACGGAGGGCATTCGCACATTCCGGTCCCCGCGATCCGCAGCACCGCGTGTCGAGACCTTCAAGGGGTCGCCTTCCGGCACCGTCAGCGGCGCCGCCGCCTCATACCGCTGATTCGTCATGAGCGACCCCCGCGCCTGGGCACATGAAACCGGGCGGAGCCGACCATCGCAACCCTTCAGGCAACGCGCAGGCAAGCGTCCCCCCTGAAACCGCAGCCCCGCGATCCCGGGACAGTCCGGCAGTGCGACGGCGGCATCCCCGCACCTCTTCTCGGATCCTCTGCCCCCCGCACCTCTTCTCGGATCCTCTGCCCCCCGTACCGGAGGCAGACCGGCGCCCGCATGCCGGAGCAACGGAAAGGGCGAGGCGACGGTGATCGAGGCATGGCATCGGCATGAGCATACCCGCATCCTATCGCCTCGGCATGGCGCTCCCATGCGATCCGAGAGACGAAACGGTGAATTCACGGTTAACTTCGCCTCTCGCCACCATGGGCGCAGAGCGACGACGACGCATGAACCGGCCGGCATGATCACGATGCGACAGTGCGGCGCATCATCGCTGCGCCGGATCTTACCCCGACCGGCGGGTACCCTTCTACGGCCCCGGACGGCGGCGCCGTCGTCGGCAAGGATGCCCCCCGTGTGTAGATTAGAGTGCATGGCAACAACAAAAGCAGGACGTCATGTGGTGTCTATGGTAGATGTCGCCCGGCTTGCCGGCGTCTCCCACCAGACCGTCTCACGCGCGTTGAACGAGCCGGAGACGCTGAAGCAGAAAACACTTGACGCCGTCATGGATGCCATCGAGAAAACCGGCTATCGCCGCAACGAGAACGCCCGCGCCCTGAAAAGCCTTAAACCGCACGATCTGGGCCTCCTGATGTCGGTTTCCGCCGAATACGGCCCCGTGCGGATACTGGAGGGAATCGAGAACCGCGCGGCCCAGCGCGAATACCTGCTGAAAATCGCCATACCCGCCGATCACCGCGAATCGTCCGTCCGCAAGGCCCTTGACAGACTTCTGCATTTCGACGTCTCCGCCATCATCATCATCTCCACCGAGAAATGGGTCGAGCCCATCGTCAAGACCGAAACGAATCTTCCATTGGTTGCGGTGGGGGCAACGCTGCCAGCCGCCTCGTGGCTGTCGACCGTCGACATCGATCAGGCGGCGGGCAGCAGGCTCATGCTCGATCACATGCTCAAACACGGGGCGCGACGCATCGATCATATCGCAGGCCCCTTCGGCTGGTATTCGTCCGACGCACGCTATGAGGCATGGATGCGGTTCCAGGCAGATCACGGCCTTACCGCTGGAAAGCTCTATCGCGCACGGTGGGATGCGCAATCCGGTTATGCAGCGGGTCTTGACATATGCGCCGATCTCCCGGACGCCGTTTTCGCGGCGAACGACCAGCTTGCCATCGGTGCGATACGCGCCCTGTCGGAGCACGGAGTCACCGTCCCCGGCGACGTGATGATCGGCGGGTACGACGACTCCCCCATGGGAGAGTTCACCCTCCCCTCCATCACGACGGTGAATCAGGACTTCGCCCGTCTGGGAACGCTGGCCGTGGACACGGCGATATCATTGTCGGCCAGTGGATCCCCTCAGAGGATAATCACCCTTCCACGGCTCGTCGTCCGCGAATCCGTTCCGGACGCCCCCGCGTCCCGTTAGCGCGGCTCACGACGCCCGCGACTGTTCGCCAGCGTCTCCCTCGTTCGATACGTCTGCCGCGGGCGGAGACCCCCCATTTTGACACATGCGAATCCCTCGCCCCACACGCGGATCACGACATTTGAAAAAGTAAAGTGAACGTGTATGATAATTATTACTCACAATGAAATGTGAGAGAAAAATTACTGGAAATTAAGGATAACAGAGTTGTTGTTAAAAAAGTGAACGTTCACTTTAAGGAGCATATTGTGATACACCGCAATCAGCCGGTGCTTTTTGGCACCGCCTATTACGCCGAATATCAGCCCACCGATCATCTCGCGCGCGACATCGACCTGATCGCCGAGGCCGGAATGAACGTCATCCGCGTGGGAGAGGGAAGCTGGTCCCATTGGGAGCCTGAGGACGGCGCATTCTCGCTGGACTGGCTCCAGCCCGTGCTGGACGCCGCTCACGACAGGGGAATCCAGGCGATCATCGGCGTTCCCACCTTCGCCATACCGCAATGGCTGGTTAGAAAATACCCGGAAATCGCCCTGCATGACGAGAACGGAAACGCCCGATTCTTCGGCGGCCGCGAAGAGCACAGCCTGAGCCACCCCGTGTTCACGTACTATTCCGAACGACTCATCAGAAAAATCGTGGAACGATACGCGACCCACCCGGCCGTCATCGGATGGCAGCTGCACAACGAGCCCGGGCTCTTCCTGAATTACTCGCCCGACATCTTCGAGGGGTTCAAGGACCATCTCCGGCACACATATCACACGGTGGAGAATCTCAACAAGGCATGGGGCCTCGTCTACTGGTCCCACGAGCTGTCCACCTGGGACGATCTGTGGAAGCCCGAAGGCAACGCACAGCCGCAGTACGACATCGAATGGCGCAGATACCAGGCGAAACTCACCGATGATCTTCTTGACTCACAGCGTAGGCTGATCTCTTCGATCGCCCCGAAAAGGCAATTCATTACGGTCAACATGGCATTGGGACGAGACGCACTCGACGAAGCGCGCTCTGCCAAGCATCTCGATATCGCGGGATCGGACCTGTATTTCCACATGCAAAACGGGATGCGCCTTCCCAACCCGGACATCCCCGAAAAACTCTGGTTCGTCGCCGGACCGTGGCAGATCGCCATGCAGGCCGACCGTACATTCTCGCTGAAGCAGAAACCATTCTATGTCGCGGAAACGGACGGAGGTCCGATTGGCGGCGCAGCGGACAACTACCCCGCCTTTCACGGCCAGCTGCGCCAGGCTGCATGGCAGATGATCTCCCGCGGCGCGCGCATGATCGAATACTGGCAGTGGCAGCAGCTGCATTACGGCACGGAAACCTACTGGGGAAGCATCCTCCCCCACGACCGGCAACCGGGGCGCATCTACGCCGAGGTGGCGGCCCTGGGCAGGGAACTGTCGAAGTACGGCGATGTCGCGCAGGATCTGACGCCCGACCACGACATCACGATGCTCTATTCGGTCGAATCTCGATGGGCCCTGTCCTATGAACCCTATACGGCGCAGAACGCCACCAACGACCCGCACAGAACACGCAACGCCGGGGCCTTCGACCATCTCATGGAGGCCTTCTACGCGGGCGCCTTCCTTGCCGGGCGACAGGTGTCCATGGTGCACGACTCGCAGATAGTCAACGACGAGGACGGCCGGTTCCTTCAGGATCCCGGCGCCTTCGCTCAGACTAATCCCCTGCTGGTGGCCGTGGGCATCTACACATGCTCCGACGGGCTGCTCGCATGGATGCGAGAATACATCGCATCCGGAGGACATGTGGTCCTGGGCCCGAGATCCACCTATGCGGATTCACTGGCATGCGCGCGACTCGACGTCAAACCCTCGCGACTCAGCGACGACGCCCAGGCCTCATACCAGGAATTCTCCAACCTTCGTTCGGCCGTTGCCGCTGTGGGAAGCGATTCCCTTCCCCTTCGCGAAGGCTCGAAGGCGACGGAATGGATAGACTGCCTCGAAACCCACGGCGCCCAGACTCTGGCGACCAGCGATGACCCCCACTTCGGCCAATTTCCGCTCATCACCACGGCAACTTCCGGCAAGGGACAGGTCACGATGGTCGGCACGGTTCCCAACCATGAACTTGCCGCGTCACTTTACGATTATCTTCTGCCCGGAGAGCAGTGGGTGCATGGGCACGAAACCATATCCCATTCCTCGGGCACCGCACCGGACGGCAGCACGGTCCACTTCCTGTTCAACTGGAGCTGGGCACCCACCAGCGTCCAGCTCCCCATGCGCTGCACGCCCCTCGATGGAGGGTCCCCTGTCGAGGAGGTCCATCTTGGCTCGTGGGACGTGGCGATTGTGAAGCAGGAGAGCTGAAGAACCATGGCAGCGTCTACTCAGAGCACATACGACGGACAGCCGTCATCCACACATATCAATGGTCACTACACAATCTCGAGGAGGAGCAAATGACCAGTTCAACCGCATCACACGACTTCGCGAACATCGCACCATGGAAGACGCCGACCGACGAGCAGCAGCATAAGCTGCCCGTCATGACGGCGCTGGGCCTGGCACTTGGCGTCCTACTCTGGCTCGGACCGTATCTGGGCCTGGTGGGCGTTCTGGTCCCGCAGCAGATCGCACGTATCGCCCCTGACCAGAAAACCGGCGCGATCGCACTGATGTCGACATGCGCGATGATCGTTTCGACATTCGCCAACATCATCGAGGGCGCGCTGTCGGACCGGACACGTTCACGCTGGGGACGGCGAACCCCTTGGATAATCGGCGGATCGGCAGGAACCGCCATCTGCATTGTTTTCTGGGGTCAGTGCACGGAAATCTGGCAGGTCGTGCTTTCCGACTGCGTGTACATGATCTTCCTGAACATGATCGTCGCTCCCCTGATCGCGTTCATCGCCGACAGGACGGCCCCGAAATACCGCGGAACGATTTCCAGCATCTACGCTCTGGGAAACGCCGCCGGACAGTATGGCGGGCAAGCCTTCGCATCCATGTTCCTGCCGATTCCGGCGGTGGGCTTCCTGGTTCTGGCGGCGGTCACCCTGTTCTCGGGACCGGTCGCCGCTCTCTTCATTCGGGAGAAGTCGACGAAGACCATGCCCGTGGAGAGGATCACGATAAGGAACTTCTCGGACAACTTCGCCTTCCCCACAAAGGGTGCTCGAGACTTCTACCTGGCGCTTTTCGGCAAGCTCGCCATCCAGACGGCATCATTCGCCATCTCGGGATACCAGCTGTATATCCTGACCGACTACATCAGACTGAAGGGGGGCTCGCTGCAGGCGTACGTAACATACATCTCCATGATTCTCATGGTCATGGCAATAGTTCTGAGCCTTATCGCCGGCCCCATCTCCGATAGGATGAAAAGGCGCAAGCTTCCTGTCCTCATTGCGGGAACGCTGGTCGCAATCGGATCTCTGCTTCCCCTGTTCACCAATCATGCGTGGATCATGCTGGCCTATGCCTGCGTGGTGGGAATAGGAATGGGCATGTTCGGCGCCGTCGATCAGGCGCTGAACATCGAGGTGCTTCCGGATCAGAAAACAGCGGCGAAGGATCTCGGGCTCCTCAACATAGCCAACAACGGGGGTCAGGTCTTCGGGCCGATTCTCGCGGCGGCCGCCATTAATCTGATCGGATATCACGCAATCTTCCCAGTGGCCTGTGTCATGGCGATAGTGGGAACGATCCTCGTGGGATTCATCAGAAAGGTGAAGTAGGGTCCGGAAGTTCCTCCTATGCATTCCCCTGAATTCCGGTGACATGAGACCGTGCCGCCGGAATTCTTCTATCTCCCGCCAGGGAAAGGATGATGACGAGGATGCCGCATGCCGCGATTATCCACCACACCGGATGCGAGGCCCCAATCAGGCCCGTACGGAGAGATCCATGCAGCCCCGCGGCGACAATGGACCCCACGATGGCGACTCCGAGCGCCTGACCGATCTGTCTGAACGTGGCGGCGAGCGCTCCGGCGACGCCGGCCTGCGCCGCCGGGAGCCCCTCGAGCGCCGTGGCATTGACGGGCGGTCCGATCAATCCGAATCCGGCCCCGAAGATGACATACGCGCCCAGGAGCCACCACAGCCTGGTATCCGGCTGGAGAACGGTCATCATCAGGCCGCTTGCCAGCAGCATGATCCCCGATGCCATCAGAGGAGGCCGATTGCCGTGACGCGCGGTGAGAGCCCCGGCTATGGGACTGCTCAGAAGAGCCATCGCGGACATGGGCGTCATCAGCAGACCCGCGACGAAGGCCGTCTCACCGCGCACATCCTGCAAATAAAGGGTGTTGATCCACAACAGTCCACTGAACGAGGCAAAGGTGAGCACCGTGATCAGACAGGCCACGCTGAAGGCCCGGTTGGCGAATAGACGCACTGAGACCAACGGCTCGCATCGGTGGACTTCCACAACGATGAGCGCGGCAAGAGACACCAGGGAGATGCAGAAGCTCGACGCCACGGGCGCAGACAGCCAGCCTCGATGGGGAACCTCGATGATCGCATAGATCAGTGTCGCGAGAAAGGCGATGGACAGGAGCTGACCGGCCATGTCGAAACGCCGCGGGATGCGCGCCCTGGATTCGGGAACAAACAGCTGGGTAAGCACAATCGCGGCGAGCCCGATAGGGACATTGACCCAGAAAATCGGGCGCCAGCCCCAACCCAACCCGAGAATCACACCGCCGATCAGGGGACCGACCCCCATGGCGAGGCCAAATGCGGCCGACCAGATCCCCAACGCGCGTGCACGTTGGGCGCTGTCGGTGAAGATGTTTCTGATGATCGAAAGCGCAACCGGATTAAGCATCGAACCTCCGATCGCCTGAAGGACACGGCATGCGATGAGCTCCCCGATGGTGGTGGAGAGGCCGCATGCCGCAGATCCCACAACGAAGACCAGCAGTCCGATCTGGAAGGTTCTTCGCCGTCCGATGCGATCGGCCGTCGATCCCGACAGCAGCATGAAACTGGCAAGCACCAGCATGTAGGCGTCAATCACCCACTGCAGCCCCGAGACTCCTGGATGCAGATCATCGTTGATGGTCGGAAGCGCGACGTTGATGATGGTGACGTCGATGCCGACGATGAACAGGCTCATGCAACAGATCATGAGGGACAGCCAGGGGCGGCGAGCGGGATCCGGTCGTTTTCTCGGATCCCGCGCCGCATTCATCCGCGTCATCGTGCCACCGCGCTGTTGACGGGAGTCTCCCTGACGATGCTTTCCACCTGCCGGGCGAACTCGCCGACCCATCGGCTACGCTCACCTCTGGAAAGCACCGTGTCGGCAACGGTGTGCATGCCGCCCAAGAGCAGAGTGGCGGTGGCCTCACAATCCGTGATGCCGTGGAACTCGCCGGCGTCGGTCCCCGCACGAAGCACGCGGGACAGAATGGACGTCCCCATCTCCTCGGGATCCATCGAATCGCCGGGAAGGGGGTAGTGGAACAGCATGCGATGATGCACCGGATAGGCGAAGGCATCGTCCACCAGCCTTTCGCATTGCTCGACGATAAGCTTCAGCCAATCGTGAGGATTGTCATCGGCGAGCGCCGCCCGCAGGGGCGCGTGGAAATCATCGAGCAGCCTGGAACGAACGACCCCGAGCATGCTCTCCCACGAGGGGAAGTAGCGATAGAAGGTCCCTTTAGCCGCTCCGGCCTCGGAGACAACGGCGGCCACCCAGTTTATCTGCTTATCTCCGTGGACATCCGAACGCAGCACCCGTATCGCTGCGGCGATGAGCTGTTCGCGGCGGGTATCGGCAGGAAGTCGCATGCGTCTTTCCGCCACGGCGTTTTTCGAATCAAAGACCATCAGCCCGCACCATCCTTTCCCGGCTCGTTCCTGCCCGTTCCCACCGGTTCCCTGGTTGCCGCTGGTTCCCGTCGATTACGAGCCATGCACGCCGACCAGCATAATGACCTCGGGTCAATATATCAATAGCACCACAGCTGACATGATGACCCGTTCCCTCAGAGACGCATATCACGCATGGATCCAGGCGTCTACCTGCTCCTTCTTCTTATTCCGGCATACATCAGGACGCCGGTGACCAGCGCGAACACGGAGCAGCCGACCACAAGAGCCACCCTCGAACCCGTAGCCGCCAACGCAGGCCGCTGCGGAGGGCCCGGGCTGCGGGGGGCGACCTCGACGACCTCGCCTTCGGCCCCGAGATCATGGGTCGCAAGAACATCCCCGGAGGAGGAGAAAACCGTGGCCTTCCAATACACCAATCCTTCGGCGGACGACCGAACGACGGGGCTGACGACGGTCTGAGCCGAGACGGTATGATCGAGACGGACCCGGGCGGCATGCAGCACAAGCCCTCCGGAAGAGGGATCCGCACCGCTGTCCACCGGCCCATGGGCGCTGAACTCCACGTAGCTTCCCCGATCCAGGTCGCCGGTGACGGTGGCTCTGTCCCGGAAGGGCTCGCCGACCGCGACACGGTCGTGATCCACCTGGGTGGCGACGGACGGCACCCTTCCAGGGGCGACGAGTTCGGCGCGCGTCCTCTCCCAGGCATCGTCATAGGAGCTGGAATGGGGCATGACGCGGTCGTCGCCGCCGAACTCCCAGACGAAGACGTACCATCCGTGCGTCCGTGCGACGATGCTCACCGGTGCTCCATGGGCGTCCGGGGCACCCGCACCAACGCGAACGGTCCCGTTTCTCGCCGCGTAATCCCATGTCCCGATCCGTTCATGGTTGGCGTCCTCCCGCGGCGTCGCGGCACCGTGAGGGCGATACTTCCCGTCGTTCCCCGGATCATGTCTGTCCCCGGACCACCACACACTCACCTGCGCATATGGCCGATCGGCACCAAATCCATAGTCCGGATCCCCCGTGAAGGACGGGTGATCGGCGGGGAAGCCGGACACCGTGATGGTGTCGCTCAGCTCCGCGCCGACCAGGGCGGAATGCTCCGTCACACTGGATCGGACCGTCAGACGCGAGCGGCCGGAATTCGTCTCCGCCCTCT
Organism: Bifidobacterium sp.; assembly: GCA_022649135.1. Lineage (GTDB taxonomy): Bacteria > Actinomycetota > Actinomycetes > Actinomycetales > Bifidobacteriaceae > Bifidobacterium. Next base: position 84,069 of record JALCNP010000003.1, on the reverse strand, counting down.
CCAGGAAGGGGCTGACGACATCGTGCAGAACATATTCCTTCGCCTGGTCGCTGAGTTCCGAATGCGCAAAGGCCCAGACCCATGTTCCGAACCCACCGGAGTCCGCAGACCGATACGGCTCCCTCCCGCCCGGAGCGACCGTCGCCGTCACCTCGCGAGTCTGCCCGGGAGCGGAGAACACAGCCGAGCCGTATGCCACAGGCCGGTACCCCTGAGAACCAAGCCGCTCAATGAAATCGGCAGCCCCCTCCTTCTCTTTCGGATCGATTCCGCCATGGAGATCGTTAGCCTTCAGACCTTCGAAATACCAGCCCTTCGCACGCAGGTCCAATCCCGGAACCCAGAAGCTGTCCTCCCCGGACAGGCCCGAAGTCACGCGATCGATCACATGATCCCCCGCATCGACCGTCGGCGACTGCACGGACGTCGACAAAGTCGGCGAAAAATCCTTACGCACATCGAACGTCATCGCATTGCCCTCCACCGCGGAAGGACCTGCGGAAAAGAGAAGATCCTGGCTGCTGTCGGCCTGGCTCAACCGGCCATACTCATAGCTGACGGAGACGTTCACGCGGCCATGCCCCGTCGCCGTCCAGGCATGCGTGACCGCCGCGCTCGTCGACACCGAACTGATCGTGGAACGCTGACCGTCGAACCGCGCTGGACCGTGAATCTCAACGGTATAAGGCACACCCTCCACAACCGCCCCCGAAGCGTTGCGTATCGATATCTCCACCTCGCCACGGCGCAGCCCCTGCGCATATCTCTGCGCGACCGTCGCCTTGCGCGGCGTGCGGTCCCCCGATTCCTTCCACAGCGCCTCCGCCCTGGGTCCCACATCGGGATGCGCGGCGATGATGGCATCACGATGCCTGTGCCACACTGCGGGATCCCGGTCGAACCTGTCATGCACCAGCACCCCGATGGCCGCGTGGATCGAAGGATCCGAGGCACCCCGATACCGCTCCAGCAGCCACGCGATTCTGCGGGCATGCTCGCTGTCATCGATCCGCGTGACCTTCCCGATCTCGTAGGCCAAAGGCGCACCCGCCTCCATGCAATAGTAGTTTCCCCCGGCGCCATCCTGGGCCACCACACCTATATACAAGGTGGTCCCGCCGATGCGGTACTCCTTGTGCATGGCTGCCGTCGGGGCCCTCAGCTGAGCCGCGTGTGCGGCCTTCGGGGCGCCCATGACAACCGTCACAAGAGCGAGCATGGCAATGAGCAGGGCACGTCTTCGCGCTATCACCCTCATTGTGTCATCCTTCCTTCTGGTCTCGATGCTTCCCGCATCCGAACTTTCCCGAGTGCACGGCATGAACAAGCCGGACACCCCATCGAGACTCGCATACGTGCCATCGTCCGAATACGCGGAACGGGGGCTGTGGTCAAACGACCGCGACAAGGCGTGTTGCGGGCGGATATGCCTTCACGCCGCATCTCACCTCAGAATCGGCCCCCAGCGTTGCACAGGCCCACGGCAGGCCGGCCGAAGCAGCCGGACAAACCACCGGAGGGAATGCACGGGCTGCGGGAAAGTGCCCCTACAATGGCACTATGGCAGCTCAAGCACACGCCGCACGGCGCAGGACAACGGCAACGGAAAGCAGCGGGACGGCAACGGTGCCGCCCTCCCCGATCCCGGCCCCCAGTGTGGCCGTCACCCAGCCCGGGCAATTCGGCAGAGTCGCGGTTATGGACATCGATCCCCGCTCCGGCGAGGGGGTGTTCCCCGCGCGCGTGGAGCTCGGCGAACCGTTCACGGTGACCGCCCAGGTCGTCATCGAGGGAAGAACGAAATCAGGCGCCACTGCCGTTCTGCGCAATCCCCATGGGAAAATCATGATGCGTGCGCCGATGACCTGCACCAACCCGGGACTCGACCGGTGGGCGACGATGCTTCGGGCCGGCGAACACAGCGATGCCGCCCCGTTCGACCCGGGATTCACGGCAATCCGACGAAGACTGGGCACATGGACCGTGGTGGTCGAGGGGTGGGAGGACGTCTTCCTCTCCTGGCTGCATGACGCTCGAATAAAAATCCGCATCGGCGACGACATCGCCAACACCCTCGAACTCGGCTCCCAGCTTCTCTCCCGCTGGTCCCACAGCAGGGACGCACGGCTGCACCCCTCGGACAGGGGGCTTCTGATCCGTGCATCCCACGCCCTCGCGGACACCTCTCTGTCGGCTACCGAGCGGCTGTCGGCAGCCGACAACCCCGATCTCGCCCGTCTGCACAGGGAGCATCCGCTGCGTGACGCCATCTCCCCCAGCGAGCCGCAGCCGGTACGGGTCGAACGCCCGAAATCGAGCTTCACCGCATGGTACCAGTTCTTCGTGCGCTCCGAGGGCGCGCACACCGACCCCGCCACGGGCGAAATCATACAGGGGACGCTCAGAACAGCCGTGACCGGACTGGACCGGGCCGCCAGGGAGGGGTTCACCGTCGTCTATCTGCCGCCGATCTTTCCCATCGGGACGACGCACCGCAAGGGACGCAACAACGCCCTGGACGCAGGGCCCCGGGACCCCGGATCCCCGTTTGGAATCGGATCGAAGCTCGGCGGGCACGACACCGTCGACCCCCAGCTGGGAACGTATGAGGACTTCAGGGAGTTCACGGCCCATGCCAGAAGGCTGGGCCTGGAGGTTGCCCTCGACTTCGCCCTGCAGTGCTCCCCCGACCACCCGTGGGTCGCTCGACACCCCGACTGGTTCCAGCACAAGCCCGACGGATCCATCGCCTTCGCGGAGAACCCACCGAAGAAATACCAGGACATCTATCCCATCGATTTCAACGCCGACATGCCGGGCATCGAACGCGAGGTCGAACGCGTGCTGAGGGTGTGGATCGACGCGGGGGTGACCATATTCCGCATCGACAACCCCCATACGAAGCCGATTCGCTTCTGGCAGGACGTCATATCCGACATCACGCGCGCCCATCCGGACATCCTGTTCCTGGCCGAGGCGTTCACCCGACCAGGCATGATGAGGGCCCTGAGCTACGCGGGATTCACCCAGTCGCACTGCTATTTCCCGTGGCGCAACAGCAAGGAGGAGCTCGAGGAGTATCTGGCAGCCACCAATTCCCATGACGCCTACTATCAGCACAACACCTTCTGGCCGACGACCCCCGACATTCTCACCGACTACGTGCGGGACAACGGCATCGCCGGCCATGCCATACGCGCCGTGCTCGCGGCGACAGGCTCGCCCTCCTGGGGGATATACAACGGCTACGAGCTGATCGAGAACCGTCAGCGCCCGGGGACCGAAGAGCAGATCGACAACGAGAAATACGAGATCAAGATCCGCGACTGGAGCAGGTCCGCACACTACGGGATAGCGGAACTCCTCACGTCCCTCAACGCGATCCGCTCGGCACACCCCGCCTTCCTGAGCTATCACAACCTCACCATCCTGAAAAGCTCGGATCCGAACATCATCGCCTTCGCCCGACACACACCGGCCGACCTCACCGGCACGGGCAGGGCAGACACCGTCATCGTCGTCGTGAACCTCGACGGCCACGGCGCCCACCAGTCGACGATCCACGTGGATGCCGGTGCCCTGGGTCTCGGCCCGGGCCCGTTCTCCGTGCGCGAGGAGCTCACCGGGCGCGCCTTCCGGTGGGGGTCGGACAACTTCGTCTCGCTCGCCCCCTGGGCGGACGTCGCCCACATACTTGCAGTGAGGGGCTGACGAAACGGAGCGGTTCCGGCGTCGTGCGAACGTCGACGGAGTATTGTTCTGTAGGGAACACCTGCCGAGCAGAGGCATCTGCCACGCAGAGGAAACCTGTCACTTACACGAAGGAGACTGATATGGCAGAAACATTCAACGTCGTCGTCGAAATTCCACGCGGCTCCAAGAACAAATACGAGGTGGATCATGAGACCGGCCGCGTATTCCTTGATCGCACCCTGTTCACCGCCATGGGATATCCCGATGACTACGGCTACATCGACGGGACCCTCGGAGAGGACGGCGATCCGCTGGACGCCCTCGTCATGATCCCCGACTCCGTGTTCCCCGGGTGCGTCGTCAAGTGCCGCGCCGTGGGGCTGTACCACATGGTGGACGAGGCCGGCGGAGACGACAAGGTGCTGTGCGTGCCGGCGGACGTCCGCTTCGACGCCATCAGGGACATCGACGACGTCAACGAGTATCACAAGGCGGAAATCAAACATTTCTTCGAGCAGTACAAGGCGCTTGAGCCCGGCAAGGAGGTCAAGCCCGGCGACTACTGGACGGGCGTCGAGAAGGCCGACAAGGCCATCGCGGACGCCCGCGAACGTCTCGCCGCCCAGAACTGAGCATCCGGCTCCGGAGCGGGCATGGATGCCGTCGCCGTGTGACGGACATCGCCGCCCCGGTGTCCACCGCAACACTCCGCGCTTAGCAAAGCCTCCCTTTTTCGGGGAGGCTTTGCTATAGTTGAAGCCGTAATCAAACGACATGCGAACAGCATTCGAGCGGATTCAAAGCCAGCCTTTCGGGCGGGCAGTTCTCGATGTCGAAATGTCCTAGGCGTAGGCGGTTGGAATCCGTCGAGGCCCATCCCGGCATTATCGGCGGGATGAACCCTTCACCTCATTATGTTCGTTGAATTATTACTTATACCTATATCCGTTTCTTTGGACGCATTTGCGGTCTCCCTTTCGAAGGGGCTGTCGGTACGACGCGTCCTGCCCATCCATGCGCTGAAAACTGCCTTGTGGTTTGGCGGCCTGCAGGCGCTTTTCCCCCTTCTGGGCTTCTATGCCGCATCGGTTTTCAGCCAGTACGTCACCTCGGCGAGTCACTGGATCATCTTCGGCCTGCTCACCCTTGTGGGGGCCAACATGATCCGCGAGGCACTTAGCCAGAACGCGGACGCCCGGGAGGAGAACGTCCAGTTCGACTGGCGGCATATGCTTCCGCTCGCCGTCGCATGCAGCATCGACGCCTTCGCCATCGGGGTGAGCTTCACCTTCATGAAGGTGAATATCATCCTCTCCGTTGCGATCATCGGAATCGTCACCGGGCTGTTCTCCGTCGCAGGCCTGCACCTCGGGCACGTCTGCGGGGCCCGCTGGCAGCAGCCCGCGCAGATCGCCGGCGGTGCGATCCTCATCGCCATCGGCATCAAGGTCGTGCTGGAGGATTTCGGAATCATCACGTTCTGACCGTTTCGCGCCCGGTTTCCAGCCCGGGTGCCGGCCCGGTTCCACGCCCGGCCTGCACCCGGGCCAGCGGTGCGGCAGGATCCGGATGCCGTCCACCTGGAAAAAGCTCCCTCTCTCTCGGCGCGAACGAATGGGCTTCGCACCCGGCTCCGCACAGGTCAGACAAACAAGGTGGGGAAAGGCTATGCCATGAGCAGCGTCAGGGCGAGGCTGCATCCATACGCCACCAGACCGGAAAGCAGCACGGGAAGCAGGGCGAAGCCGACCCATGGGGCCCGGACCGATGGATCGGAGTCCTCCTCGCGCCACCATAGGTAGGAGGCCGCGATGAGCGCAAGGACGAATCCAAGGCCGATCACGATGCACAGAATGGCGACCGATCCCGGACGACCGCGCCATTGGGAAAGCATGCGCGGCAGGAAGGTCCACCCCGCGGCGCTTGCACACGCCACGGCGCTGAGCATGCTGTGCGACAACGAGCGGACCAGATGGCTGCGCTCCTCGCGGGCCATCTGACGAGCGAATCCGACGATCGTGATGGCCACCAGAAGAATCACGAAGGCGCTGGCCCAGCGTGCATAGGGATACATCGCCACATTCAGCCCGCCCAGTGACATCTCACGACTGGTAAGCCTGGGATAGAAAGTCAGATCCCCCAACGACGTGGCCGCGAACCCCACGGCGAGAACGCCCACGACGAAGCTCAGAACGCGATCCACGACGGTGCCCCGAAGAGGCCAGAACACCAGGAAGACGACGATGGAGACGAGGACGGCCGCGGCGACGGGCTGCATGCCCCACCCCATCCGGACCGTCAGGGCGCTGGTCGCCGCAAGCGCAAGAAGACAGACGCACTGGACAAGAACCAGCCCCCCCCATGATCGTCGCGACCCGCCCCGCCGTTGGATGCCCTCGCTTTCGACAGCCATAGCCCGCCCTTCTCTGTGTGCAACAAACCGGATCTCACGCCGCCCCGCACCGGGTCGTCGCTGAACGATGGCGCGAAAGTCCACGTAGTAACCAATGTAGACGTATGTGTCCACAACCTGCGTCTACAATAAACTAATCGTGCTGGTGTCACTACCGCCCGCAATATTGCGGTTGTACACTATGTCCGATACTGCCGTCGTATGGAGGGAAGCATTGTGACTGATCTGACGTTGATGACATTCGCCAGTGATCCGGCTTCCGTACTGCCTTCTTTGGCCCTGCTCTCCCACAGGGTCCGCGTTCTGCCCATGGATGCGGCAAGCCTGGTGAAGATGCCGGAGAACACCATCCTGTTTCTGGACGCGCGTGATGATCTCGCCATGGCGAAAACACTGTGCCGTCTCATCCATGCCTCGGGGCTGTCCACCCCCATCATGCTGATACTCACCGAAGGCGGCTTCACCGTGGTCAACTCCCAGTGGGGGGTCAGCGATGTCGTCGTCGCGAACGCCTCCCCCGCGGAGGTCGAAGGCAGACTCCGCCTCATCTCCGAACGCGGGGGCGCTCCGGTTCCCCGTGCGGGGACGTCGGGCCCCGAATCCGGAGTGCAGGCCGATGACGGACAGATCCGCTCCGGCGACCTCATCGTGGACACCAACGGCTACACGGCAAGCCTGCATGGCCGGCCGATCGACCTTGCCTACAAGGAGTTCGAGCTGCTCAAATACCTCGTTCAGCACCCCAGCCGGGTGTTCACGCGCGCGCAGCTGCTCCAGGAGGTGTGGGGATACGACTACTACGGGGGCACGCGGACGGTCGACGTCCACATACGTCGGCTTCGGGCCAAGCTCGGCGGAGAGTACGAGCATCTGATAGGAACCGTGCGCAACGTCGGCTATCGCTTCGATCCTCCCGAGGCCAGTCACGAGGAGCCCCCCGCAGCCATCGCCGAGGAGCTTTCACAGTCGGCCATCGCCGGCGATTCGACCGTTCCCGGCGCCGCCGGGGTATCCGAGGACGGACACGGCGGCGATACCGACGCACCCGGAAGCTCGGAAGACTTCGACTAGGGAGGCCGTCTCCAATGGCTCGAGAAGGCAGACAGGCGCGCCTGCGGCGAATGCACGAGGAATACGAGCGCCTCTGCCTGGAGTTTCCCGAGCCGCGATGCGCCTTGCACTTCACCACCCCCTTCGAGCTTCTCGTGTCCACTGTCCTCAGCGCGCAGACCACCGATGCCCGCGTCAACAGCGTCACTCCCGAGCTTTTCGCACAATACCCCGACGCGGGCGCCCTTGCCGCGGCGAACCCCGAAGACATCGAACGAATCATTCATCCATTGGGCTTCTTCCGTTCCAAAACCGACCATCTGATCGCGCTCTCCTCTCGGCTGCAGTCCCATTACGCCGGCGGCATCCCCGCTTCGCTCGACGAATTGGTGACGCTGCCGGGCGTGGGCCGAAAGACGGCGAACGTCGTTCTCGGAAACGCCTTCGGCATCCCGGGCTTCCCCGTTGACACGCATGTCATCCGAGTCACGGGCCGTCTGCGGTGGCGCACGGATTTCCGGCTGGCGCACCCCGATCCGGTGCACATCGAACATGAGATCACGCAATGCTTCCCGCCGAGCGAATGGACGAATCTCTCGCACCGGCTGATTCTTCATGGAAGGGAGGTCTGTCACGCGCGCAGGCCCGACTGCGCCGACTGTCCCCTGAACGCGACCTGCCCGAGTGCGGGCATACCCGGATAGACCACACTCCCCGCCCCGAATTCCCCACGGACGATTCACGGCGCAATCCGCCGGTTGCACGCACCGGTTACACTCGGAGCTATGGCAAAGAACACAGGCAAGGCCTGGCTGAGATGGGCCGTTTTCGCAGGCGTGATCGTCGCTCTGCTGTTCGTTCTCGCCGGGGTCTGGTCGTTGGTCGCGCACCGAGACAGCATTCCGGGGGTGCACGCGGTCCAGTCCGACACGACGGCGGTGGTCGGGCTGCAGGATCCCCCCGCCTCACTGGACATCCGGACCCAGCCGGGGGACGGCCTCGATCAGGTTCTGCTCGGGAACGTCTACGAGACACTGGTGTCACGCAACCAGAGCAACCAGCTGACCGCGGGTCTGGCAAGCGGGTGGGAGATCTCGAAGAACGCCCTGAGCTATCGGCTCTCGATACGATCCGGCCTCCGTTTCTCCAATGGCGACACGCTTGACGCCTCGGACGTCGTGTGGTCCCTCGAGCGCATCATCACTAACAAGTACGTCGGATACGACCAGCTTGGCGATGTCACGTCAATAGAGAACCCCGACTCCACCACCGTGGCCATCACCCTGGGCAAGCCGAACCCGCTTCTTCTCCGCGCCCTCTCCCAACGCGCCGGCATCGTCTACGACTCCCATGCGAGCATCGACTATTCGCGGCAATGCCTGGGGTCGGGGCCGTTCACCGTCAGCGACTACACCCAGGGCCAATCGATCACACTGGCGAGAAACCCGAACTATCACGGGACACCGGCCGCATCCACCCAGGTGACGGTCCGCTACTTCTCGGGGACGGACACCCTGATGGCCGCGCTGCGCGACGGAAGCATCCAGATGGCGGTCCCCTCCCCCGCCTCCGCCATCGACAAGCTGGCCCAGTATCCGTCATTGAAAACAGTCGACGGCAACAGCACGACGAAGGTCCTGCTTGCCTACAACTGCGGCTCCCAGTCGATCTTCTCCGATGAGCAGGTCCGTAAGGCGACGCGCTATCTGGTGGATTCCGAGGCGATCGCCGATTCGCAGACGGATTCGGCGTCGGCCCTGGGAGGCCCGATAAGCCCCCTGGAACCCGGCTATGAGGATCTCACCGGCCTTTTCACGCATGACGAGTCCCGGGCTCGGAGCATGCTCTCATACTTCGCCGATTCATATCTGGGAACCGTCGTCTTCCTCGTTCCCCAAGGCCAGGAGTCCCTCGGGCAGAAACTGACGGAGCAGCTTGAGTCAAGCGGCCAGTTCACTGTGCGCATGGAGGTGGTCGACGACCAGAGCCTGCACAATCGGATGGCGAGCGGCGACTACACGCTGGCCCTCCTGTCGATGGACGGCACCGACGACGCGAGCGCCTTCTCAGATCCGGATTCCGTTTTCCACTATCAGAACGGGCAGTCCGAAAAGCTGTACGCCACCGCCATGGAGTCGACAAACGACAGAACCTACCAGTCGAATCTTGCGAAATACGCCAGGGCGGTAAGCGAGGACGCGGCCAGCGACTGGCTGTATGTGCGCAAAAGCAGGGTTGTGGTGAACACGAAACTCGATGGGTACCCCACCAATATGACGAACATCATGCTCCCGCTGAAGAATCTCTCCATGCACTGACGCAGCCGTGTGCACGCGGCTCCGCCTCGATGGACAAACCGTTGTCATCAACGGTTTCTAGACTGTCGATTATGACTGATCAGGACAAGAACGACATCATCGACGCGAACCTGACCCCGCTGCCCGACAAAGTCGGCGTGGACGGGCTCGAAAGCAAGTGGCGCGAGGTGTGGGAGAACGACGGCACCTACAAATTCCGCAATTCGCGAGACCGCGCGGACGTGTACTCGATCGACACCCCGCCGCCCACCGTGTCGGGACACCTGCATGTAGGGCACGTGTTCTCCTATACCCACACCGACGTCATAGCCCGTTTCAAGCGCATGCAGGGCTTCGACGTTTTCTATCCCATGGGCTGGGACGACAACGGCCTGCCCACGGAGCGCCGCGTTCAGAACTATTACGGTGTCCGCGTCGACACCTCTCTGAAGTACGATCCCGATTTCAGGCCCCCGTTCGAGGGAACGGACGGCAAGAAGATCAACGCGCGCGATCAGGTCCGGGTCAGCCGTCAGAACTTCATCGAGCTGTGCGAGAGGCTCACCGCACAGGACGAGCGCCAGTTCGAGGCCCTGTGGCGGTCCCTCGGGCTTTCCATCGACTGGACCCAGACGTACCACACCATTGGCGAGCATCCCCGGAGGGTGGCGCAGAAGGCCTTCCTGCGCAATCTCGCGCGAGGCGAGGTCTATCAGAAGGATGCGCCGGGACTGTGGGACGTCACGTTCCAGACCGCGGTGGCACAGGCGGAGCTCGAATCGCGAGAATACCCCGGGTTCTATCACAAGGTGGCGTTCCACTTCGCCGATGGCACCCCCATCTACATCGAAACGACCCGGCCGGAGCTCCTGGCCGCCTGCACGTCGCTCATAGCGAACCCCGACGACGAACGTTACCGGCGTTATTTCGGCTCATACGTGTATTCCCCGCTTTTCCACGTGAAGGTTCCGATCCTGTCGCATCCCGCGGCCCAAATGGACAAGGGCGCTGGAATCGCGATGTGCTGCACGTTCGGAGACGTCACCGATGTGCAGTGGTGGAGGGAGCTGCACCTGCCGACCCGCTCGATCATCGAACGCAACGGACGCATCAGCGACTCCGTGCCCGATTGGATCACGGACGAGCGTGGTCGGGAGATCTTCGCCGAGACCTCCGGGAAGACGACGTTCTCGGCCAGAAAGACAATAGTCGACCATCTTCGCGAGTCCGGCGACCTTGATGGCGAGCCCACTGCGACCACGCGCATGACGAACTTCTATGAGAAGGGCGACAAGCCTCTCGAAATAGTGACGTCCCGTCAGTGGTACCTCAAGAACGGCGGAACCGACGAGAAGCTCAACGCCGAACTGATCGAACGGGGCCGCGAGCTGCAGTTCCATCCCGATTTCATGCGGGTGCGCTATGAGAACTGGGTGCACGGGCTCAACGGAGACTGGCTGATCTCTCGCCAGCGCTTCTTCGGAGTTCCGTTCCCGCTCTGGTACAGGCTCGATTCGCACGGCACCCCCGATTACTCCCATCCTCTGGTCCCCTCCGAGGACCAGTTGCCGATCGATCCCACGACGGACACCCCCGCGGGATTCGACGAGTCGATGCGCGACAGACCCGACGGTTTCACCGCCGAACCGGACATCATGGACACGTGGGCGACATCCTCCATGACCCCGCAGATCGTCACGGGATGGGCGGAGCCTGACGAGGCCAGCCAGGCGCTGTACAAGGCGACCTTCCCCATGGACCTTCGGCCGCAGGGCCAGGACATCATCCGAACCTGGCTGTTCAGCAGCATCGATCGGGCCCATCTGGAATCCCACTGCCTGCCGTGGTCCCACACGACCCTTTCCGGCTGGATCCTGGACCCCGACCATAAGAAAATGTCCAAGTCGAAGGGCAACGTCGTCGTTCCCAACAAGCCCATCGAGCAGTTCGGGGCCGATGCCGTGAGGTATTGGGCCGCCTCGGCGCGTCTGGGTCTCGACGCGACCTATGACGAGGGCCAGATGAAAATCGGCCGTCGGCTCGCCATCAAGCTGCTGAACGCCACCAAATTCGCGCTGGCCATCGGACGAGAGGACGAAAGTCACCATGTCGCCGACCCGGCGCGAGCCCAGTGGGATCCCCGGGACGTGACCGAGCCCCTTGACCGCTCCGCCATGGCGCGAATGGCGCAGGTCGTGGACGAGGCAACGCATGATCTGGAGGGCTATGAGCATTCCAAGGCGCTGGAGTCCATAGAGACCTTCTTCTGGCAGTTCTGCGACGATTACATCGAATTGGTCAAGAATCGCGCCTATGGCACGGCCGATATCACGGGAAAGGTGCCGTCGGACGGTTCCGTGAGGTCGGCCCGCACCACGCTCGGTCTGGGTCTCGACGCCTTCGCGCGGCTTCTTGCGCCGTATCTTCCGTTCGCCACGGAGGAGATCTGGTCCTGGATGCACGCGGAATCCCCCTCGGTGCACCGCAGCTCCTGGCCTCGCGCCGCGATGTACGCGCAGGCCGCGCACGGGGCGTCGCCGGATCTGCTCATCCATGCGGGGGCGGCGCTGGCCGCCCTGCGCGGCATCAAATCGAAGGCCAAGGTCTCGATGAAGACGCCGATTCTTTCCGTGGTTCTCAGCGCCGCCGACGATGTTCGCAAATCCGTGGAGAACGCCATGCCCGACATCGCCGAGGCCGGCAGGGTCTCCGGAACGATCGCCGTGGAACAGGCCGAGAACACGGTGCAGGCCCAGGATCCGACACAGACCGACATCACCGTCGTAAGCTGCGAGCTGGGCGAGCCGCCGGTAAAACAGCCAAGGAAGTAGTCGATTCGGGAACAGCCCGCGTGCCGCTAGGCGAATACGTCAAGCACACCGGGATCGCCACCGGCATCAGCAATGCGCCGGTGGCGCCTTTTTGCCTCGGTGACGACGAACTCCCTGTACATCTCCGCGATTTCGGGATCCAGCCCCGCCTCGATGGCGATTCTGCGCAGGCGTGTGATCTGATGGTCCTCACGCTGGTAGTCCGCGGGAGCGAAACCCGCACGGGCCTTGAGCACTCCGACCTGCGACGTGTATTTGAAACGTTCCGCAAGCAGGGAGACGATCGCCGTGTCCACATTGTCTATGGACTGGCGAAGCGATGTGATTTTCTTGACCGCCAATGCGGTTTCCGGATTTTTCTTGGCCTGGGCCGAATCAATGGTCGTGTTTTGCCAGTCGCCTTTTTCCGAATCACTCATGGTTCCTAGACTACAACCTTGCTCCCACCGTTCGGCGGGAGGCCTGTCCGGGCTGCGGCGTGGCGGGCGATCGCCAGGACGGCGGACCGTCAGTGCTCGAAGTAGGTCTGCAGTATCATGGTGCTTTCCGTGCTCGCGGGAACGACCCGGTGGATGCGGTTGAGCAGCTCCTCGAGCTTCTCCGGGGAAGCCACGCGCACGACGAGCATGAAGCTCGGCGCCCCCGCGATGGAATAGCAGGCGGTGACGCCTTCGACCGTTTCGAGCTGGCTCGGGATCCGGTCCTCATGCGAGTAGTCGAGCGGCGTGACCGCGACGAAGGCGCTGATGGGCAGACCGCGCAGGGTCTGATCGACTACGGCCCTGTATCCTTTGATCACGCCTCGTTTCTCCATTTTCTGGACACGCGACTGCACCGCCGACACGGACAGCCCCGAGGCCTTCGACAAGTGCATCAAGGTCGCCCGACCATCGTGGGAGAGAACATCGAGAATGGTCTCGTCCGTTCCGTCCATCCCCGAGGACTCCTGCGCATTCATGTCCATAAGAATCAACTCCTCCATTATCTCTTCCGCTGTTGTACACAATAGCCCAGCTTCGGGGAGGCCTTCCCCCACCCACGCGAAACGCATGTGAAAACCACATAATTTCTTGTTCAGCAAACCCGTTAACATAATATTTACTCTGTAGTAAACTTATTACGGTATTTTTTATGCATATATGACAATTTTGGTCATGTTTTTGGAAAGGTTCGGCATATGACTTCTCTCACCGTGGCGCAGCATGCACTCGAGATCCCCCGTTCTGGCATTCGCGACGTATTCGACCGCGCAGACAAGGTTCCGGATGCCATCTCGTTATGCGTGGGGGAACCACAGGACACGGCGGCCCCTCATATCGAGCAGGCGGCATGCCGGGCGATCTACGACGGCAGGACGAAGTACACCAACGTGCTCGGCGTCGACGACTTCCGCAAGGCGGTCCACGACTACACGCTCGAGGTCAAGGGACTGGACTACGACCCCGACCGGGAGATCGAGGCGGTGGACGGGGCCACGATCGGGCTGTTCCTCGCGCTGAGGACGGTGGTGGACCCCGGCTCGGAGGTCATCATCCCCTCGCCCTTCTTCACCTCGTACGAGGCGGACGTTCTGATGTGCGGCGCCACCCCCGTCACCGTGGCGTTGAAACCGGAGAACGGGATGCGTCTCAACGCCGCCGACATCGAAGCGGCCGTGACCTCGAAGACCCGCGCCATAATCATCAATTCCCCCGGAAACCCCACCGGTGCGGTGACCTCGGCACAGGAGCTCGGACGCATCGCCGAAGTCTGCCTGCGGCATGGCATATGGGCGATTTCGGATGAGGTCTATCATCCCTTCGTCTTCGAGGACGGCATGGAGATCGCCCCCTCGATTGCATCCATGCCCCACATGCACGATCACACCATCGTCGTCGACAGCCTGTCGAAGACCTTCGCCATGACCGGATGGAGAATCGGCTACATCCTGGCTCCCCACGACGTCATCGAAGTAACGGGGAAGCTCGCGGAGCATATGCATTCCTCGGTGAACTCCATCACGCAGTACGCGGCGGTCGCAGCCCTCGACGGGCCTCGCGGGCACATCAGGAGCATGCGGCGCGAATATGCCCGCAAACGCCAGATCGTCATCGACGAACTCTCCGGGTGCAGCGCATTGAGGCTGATGAAGCCGAACGGAGCCTTCTATGCCTTCGTCGACATCCGTCCGACCGGTATGGGATCGCAGACCTTCAGCCGACGGCTGCTCAGCGAAAGGCATGTTGCCGTGGTTCCGGGAGAGGCCTTCGGCAAGGAGGGAGCCGGGTTCGTCCGCCTGTCGTACGCCGGCGACGCCGACGAGCTGGAGGAAGGCGTCAGGCGTCTGCGCCGCTTCGCCGACGATGCCCGAGACCCCTCGCGAAGCCATGCCGCCGCCCAGGATATCGAGATCACGGCCTAGAGGCGACGCGGATGCCTCACCGTCTCGGGATGTGACGGAAACGGAAACGGCGACGCATCGGCATCGGGACAACGCGAACGGGGTGCGTGCGGAATCAGATCCGCACGCACCCCGTTTTTCATTCCGCCGCCGTTTACAGCCTCCGGCACGTTCCAGGCATGTGACCTAGTTGACGGAATTGCTCTGCTGAATCATCGCAGCCAGAAAGTCATGGTTGCTGGCCGTCTTCTTCAGGCGTGGAACCAACGTCTGGTACGCCTGCTCAGGCTCCATGCCACCCAGGAGACGACGCAAGCGATAGACGATCGTCAGTTGGGCGGGAGGCGTGATGAGCTCTTCGCGGCGCGTTCCCGACGCGTTCACGTCGATTGCGGGGAACAGGCGCTTGTCGGCAAGCTCACGGCTGAGACGAAGCTCCATGTTGCCCGTGCCCTTGAACTCCTCGAAGATGACCTCGTCCATCTTCGAACCGGTCTCCACAAGCGCCGAGGAGATGATCGTCAGGGAGCCGCCGTTCTCGATGTTGCGGGCCGCGCCGAAGAACTTCTTCGGCGGGTACAGGGCCTGGGCGTCGACGCCGCCGGAAAGGATGCGTCCGGAGGCCGGAGCGGAGATATTGTAGGCTCGCGCAAGCCGGGTCATGGAGTCGAGCAGAACGACGACATCCTGTCCAAGCTCGACCAGACGCTTGGCCCGCTCGATCGCCAGCTCCGCCACGGTGGTGTGGTCGGAGGCGGGGCGGTCGAACGTGGAGGAGATGACCTCGCCCTGCACGGTGCGCTCCATGTCGGTGACCTCTTCGGGCCTTTCGTCGACGAGAACCACCATGAGATGGACCTCGGGGTTGTTCGTGGCAATGGAATTGGCGATGTTCTGCAGGGTGATCGTCTTACCGGCCTTGGGCGGCGAAACGATCAGACCTCGCTGCCCCTTGCCGATGGGCGAGATGATGTCGATGAGGCGGCCGGTGATCTTGTTCGGCGTCGTCTCCTGGGTGAGCCTCTCCTGCGGATACAGGGGCGTGAGCTTGGAGAAATGCGGGCGGTTCGCCGAATCCTCGACGCTCATCCCGTTGATGGTATCGACGGACTGCAGGGGGACGAATTTCTGTCGCTGATTGCGTCTCTCCCCCTCCCGTGGCGGCCTGATCGACCCCTGGACCGCGTCGCCCTTGCGCAGGCCATAACGCTTGACCTGCCCCATGGAGACGTACACGTCATTGGGACCGGGAAGATAGCCCGACGTTCTGACGAACGCATAGGAGTCGAGCACGTCGACGATGCCGGCGACGGGTACGAGGTCCTCCGAGCTCTCCTCGCGGCGGGGCTCCCTGCGGGTGTCCCGCTCGTCGCGATCCTCGTAGTCGCGATCGCGGCCGCGCATATGCCTCTGATGTCGTTCCGCGTTGTTGCGATCCCCACGGCCGCGGTCGTTGCGATCGTTGCGATCATTACGGTCATTGCGATCATTTCGATCGTTGAATCGCTCGCCGCGATTGTAGGAGCGTCTTCCGGCCTCGCGCTCGCGGCCCTCGCCCTCATAGTCGTCCTTGCCACTCTGCGCCGGCAATGCGGCCAGAATGTCGTCAAGGTCGCGAACGGTCCCTTCCTCATGCTCCTCGTGCTCGTCATGGGACTGATGTGCGACGCGCCGACGTCTGCGGGGCATGTCGAAATCGCCCTCGGCCGACGCCTCGGCATGCTCGGGGCTTCGACGTCTCGGCGCTCGTTGAGCGGTGTCCGACGCCGCCGGTTCGGGAATGTTCAGCTGTTCGAACAGATCATGGTGCCCGGAATCCGATGAGGATCCGGTGGTTCCGGCCGAATGATTCTGGGCGGCGGATTTGCCTGCGTCGGGCGCCTGCGCGGAAACCGCCTGGCCCGCGGCCGGAGTGGCTGCCGGGGAGCCCTTATCGGATTGCGCGCTCATCGTAGGCTTCGTCTGCGCCTTCGCTCGAGAGGGGGCGGGGGCGGGGGCTTCGGCGGCGGCTTGGGGTTTGTTCGATGCGCCGTTGGTCTGGGCGGCGGCCCCTCGCGACTGGGATTCCGCCTTGCGGGAATCCTTCGCCGTTTCCGTGCTGTGCTGAGCCTTCACCGTGACGCCGCTGGGGGCCTGACCTCCCGAACGGGCGGCCTTCAACGTGGCCACCAAGTCGGGCTTACGCATCGTTGACGTACCACGAAGACCCATCTGCTTAGCAAGTTCCTTAAGCTCAGGCAGCTTCATATCTTCAAGATTCTGGCTATTTGCCACTTATTTTGCCTTTCCTTGGCTCCCGTCAGCACATCGCTGGAGAGCTTTGTGAAAAAGATTGCGGTTTTCCCGCTCACGAACGTCCAACGACATTCTTCACATGCTTACACATGCCTGTCTCGGACTTTCATAACACTACAACCTGACTGCGACCAGCGCAACATTCCCCCCAGCGCCAGCCGTGTCGCATGCGGGCCGGATGCTTCGTCCCCATCCAGGCGATGCTCCGCGCAGGCCCGGAACAAGCGTAGTGGCCCTCCCCCCGAGGAGGGGGAGTGCCACTACGGAAAAGGCGCCATATCACGCGTATAAGCGGATCGGCAGGGCGCGCGACGGCGGAGAGCCGCCAGATCCCGCCCCGGCCATCACCTACTTTGACTCATGATAGGATTTCTCGGTGTTGACCTCCCACACATTCTTCTTGGAGGTCCTGCCCGTCTTGATGTTCCCCACGGCCTCGATGGCGGTTGCCATCGAATGGTCCTGGTTGTTGTAATGATGCTGGCCGTTGCGACCCACGCAATAGAGGTTGCCGAAGGAATCCAGGTACTCGACGAGTTCGGGCATCCTGCTGTAGGTGTCGAAATACGCCGGGTAGGCCTTCTTGACGCGTTCGCGATGAGAATCAAGCACGTCGTCGGGACCGGCGATGATCTGCATGCGGGTGAGCTCCTTGATGGCGAAGGCCGTGGCCTCCTCATCGCTCATGTTCCAGAAATCGTCGCCTTCATGGCAGAAGTACTCCAGCCCGACCCAGACGGTGTTGTCCACGTCCTTGACCAGATACGGGCTCCAGTTGTTGAATACCTGGAGGCGGCCGACCTTGTAGCCGGGATCCTGCACATAGATCCAGCAGTCGGGCACGATGGGGGGGTTCCCCAAGGTCGGCGTGCTGGTCGTGTTCTTGATCTGCAGATGCCTTACGAGCAGGCCGACCGTGACGAAATCACGGTAGGGAAGCCCGTCCGCCACCATCGTCATGTCCTGAGGCACCGGCTTGTCGGAATTCCTGCTGTTGCCGATCGCATCCACCAGATCCTTGATCGGCATCGAGGAGATGAACTGATCCGCCTCGATGGTGGTGCGCTTCCCGTTGGCGTTCTCGTAGACGACCGAGCGGATGGCCCCGTCACGCTGACGGATCTCCACCACATTCGCGTCGGTGATGACGGTGGCGCCATTGTTCGTGCAGTTGCGCTCCACGGTCTCCCACAGCTGCCCCGGCCCCAGCTTGGGGTACCAGAACTCCTCGATCAGGGAGGTTTCGACCTCCTTGGAGCTGCGCTTGCGGGGAAGCAGCTTCTGGAACGCGTTCTTGAGCACGGCGATGATGCTCAGGCCTTTGACGCGCTGTGCGCCCCAATCCGCGGAGATCTCGCTGGGATGCCTCCCCCACAGCTTCTCCGTGTAGCCTTCGAAGAACATGGAGTACAGTTTGCGGCCGAAACGGTTGATGTAGAAGTTCTCGAGGTTGTCTTCCGGAAGCTTGTGGAAAATCGACTTGAGATAGCTGAAACCTGCCACCATGGTCAGTCTGAAACCCAGTGATTTCAACGTGTTCGCGGAAAGAGATATGGGATAGTCAAAGAAATGGTGGTTCCAGAAGATGCGCGAGACGCGGTGGCGCTTGAGCATCACCTCATCGGTTTTCTCCGGATCCGGCCCTCCGGGCTCAAGATCATGATGGCGTCCGAGCTTCTTGTCATCGTAGGAGGGGGCCCCCTGCAACGGCAGAACGGCCTTCCACCAGTCCATGATCCGGTCGTCCTTGGAGAAGAACCGGTGACCGCCGATGTCCATGCGGTTCCCGTTATGCTTCACCGTGCGCGAGATTCCGCCGAACTCGTGCGTCGCCTCGAGGACGGTCACATCATAGTTCTCGGCGCCGCCGTCCTTGACGAGCTCCCATGCCGCGGTGAGGCCGGCCGGCCCGCCGCCGATAATCACCACGGATTGCTTGTGCTTCACATTGACCTCCTCTAGGCATACAAACGATAAAACTTTACACGACAATGGCGAAAACCGGCCCCGGCGCCGACTTTCACGTACGAATGAGACACAAACTAGCCGATCGAATCAGGAATGTCGATGTCGGTTTTCTGAACCTCTTCGACATTGACGTCCTTGAACGTCACGATGCGTACGTTCTTGACAAACCGGGAGGACCGATACACGTCCCAGACCCAGGCGTCCGTAAGCTGGACGTCGAAATACACGTCCTGCCCCGCGGAACGCACATTGAAATCCACCTTGTTCGCCAGATAGAAGCGCCGCTCGGTCTCCACCACATAGGTGAAAAGCTTGATGACATCGCGATACTCACGATACAGCGCGAGCTCGGCATCCGTCTCGTAGTTATCGAGATCCTCTGCACTCATTTATTTACCTTCCCGGTCACGCTTGCGGCTGCGACCAAGATTACGCCACCATGCGGCCTTCGATGTCTTGCGCCCGGAGGAGATGAACGGCCAGCTGCCGGATTCCTCCCCTCCGTCCCCGGCGGAGTCCCTCTCCTGTGCGGATGCGTCCTCGCGTTTGCCGCTCTCGGACGAAACCCCGTCCACCTCGGTGGAGGCGCTCACTGCGCCGCCGCGGTCGCCGCCGCCACGATCGGACCTGCCGCGGACATCATCGCCATGCCCATGCCCCCGGGCCCCGCGCTTGGGCGAGGCGCCGTCGGGGGCCCCGTGGTCGTTCCCCGTGCGGGGTTGCGCGGAACCGGCATCCCGGTCCGCGCCGTTGCCGCGGTCGTCGGATTCGGGCGTGCCTGCGCGCCGCGAGTCCTTGGGAAGCGCGTCACCGCCATTTTTCGCCGTGGCACCGGATGTCCGCTTCGCATCCTGGGATTTATGCTCCTCCGCCTCCCGTTTATGCAGCGCGATGGAATGCTCGCGGGCGCTGAGGGCCTCCTTCACACCCGGATTGTCCTCGAACACATGCATGCCGAAGGCATCAAGGGAACGGATGGGATCGTATTCATCCACCAGCGTATCCATCACGATCAGATCCTGATACTTGCAGTTCTCCGCATCCCACAAGGCGTCTCGGGACGTTCCGGACGGCACGAACCCCAGCGACTGGTAGACCGACAGAGAGCGCGTGTTCTTCTCGGGAACCGCCACCCAGATGCGGTGCATGCCCAGGCCGGACGGCTGCGAGGCAAAACCGTAGGTCATGACCCGCGGCATCGCGTCGCGCGAATAGCCGCGGCCACGGTAATCCTTCCCCAGAACCACCTGGATGCGGGCGGAACGGGCCCACCCGTCGATGTCGATGAGAAATATCATGCCGATGACCTTCTCCTCGGCTCCTTCGTCACGGACATCATCGCGATCGGCCGTCGTGAGGATGGACCAGGCCACGGTTCTACGCGATTCCGGATCCCCCACGCCCGACTCCGCGGGCGTCTGTCCATGGACCCATGCCACGGACCGCCTGACCCACGTATGTAGGGCAGCGCGCTCCGACTGCCTGTCCTTGCCTGTTATCCCCGAGGCATTGTAGAACGCCTCGAGACCGTCCAGCATGGCCAGGTCCTCCAAGGCCGCCGGACGGAGGTGAACCATCTCCCCATGGATCTGGGGAATGGTGATCCTAGGGGGAAGTTTTCGGGGAGATTCCTCGTTGACCTGAGGTTCAGAGTTGACGGACATTCGCTTTCGTTCCTCATCTGGATTGCATACGGTTATACACGCTATCCTACTCGGCTGACCATTCCCTGTGGAAGAATCCCCCTGTCTCAGGTGATTCGCATCATCTGCGGCAGGGGGATTCTCGTCGCGGGAGGGTCCGGCAGGTCAGCGAAGCTTCTCCCTGACCATCGACGTCACCGCCTTGGCGTCGGCCTGGCCCCTCGTCTGCCTCATCACCGCTCCGATGATGACTCCGATGGGCTTCATGTTCCCGGTTTTGAGTTTGGCGACGATGTCGGGATTGTCCGCAAGGGCCTTGTCCACCGCAGCCTGCAGCGCTCCGTCGTCGGACACCACCTGATAGCCGTGTTTGGCCACCACCTGCGCGGGGGTCCCCTCACCGGCCAGGACGCCTGTCATCGTCTGCTTGGCGAGCTTGTCGTTGAGGGTGCCGGCGGCGACGAGCTTTTCGATGTCGGCCACCTCGGCGGGCTCGATGGGCAGCTCCTCCAGAGTGACTCCGCGGGAGTTGGCCTCCCGGGACAATTCCCCGAGCCACCATTTCCTGGCGCCGGACGCCGTCGCCCCCGCATGAACCGTGGCCTCGATGAGGTCAAGCGCGTCGGCGTTGATGACGTCACGCATCTCCAGATCGCTGAACTTCCATTCCGATTGCAGGCGGTTGCGGCGCTCCCGGGGCATTTCGGGCATCTGCGCCTGCATCCGGGCTATGTGCTCCTTGGTGACATGCACCATCACCAGATCGGGGTCGGGGAAGTAGCGGTAGTCGTCGGCGTCGGATTTCACCCGTCCGCCGGCCGTCGTCTGCGTGGCCTCGTCCCAGTGGCGCGTTTCCTGCACGATCTCGCCGCCGTCGCTCAGGATCGCCGCCTGGCGTCGAATCTCGTACTGCAGCGTTTTCTCGATGCCGCGGAAGGAGTTCACGTTCTTGGTTTCGGAGCGAGTCCCGAGCGGATCCTCGGCACTGCGACGAAGGGAGATGTTGACGTCCGCCCGCATATTGCCCTGCTCCATGCGCGCGTGGGATATGTTGAGCGCCCGCACGATGTCACGTATGGCCCTCACGTACGCGCCTGCGATCTCCGGGGCGCGCGAGCCGGCGCCCTCGATCGGCTTGGTCACGATCTCGATGAGGGGGACGCCCGCGCGATTGTAGTCGACGAGGGAGTAGTCGGCGCCCTCGATGCGGCCGTCCGCCCCGCCCACATGGGTGTTCTTCCCGGCGTCGTCCTCCACATGGGCACGTTCGATGGGAACGCGGAACATGGAACCGTCGTCAAGCTCCACGTCGAGATACCCCTCGCCGTTCAAAGGCTTGTCGTACTGGGAGATCTGGTAGTCGCGCGGCATGTCGGGGTAGAAGTAGTTCTTGCGTGCGAACTGGCTCCATTCGGCGATTTCGCAGTGCAGGGCGAGTCCCAGCTTGATGGCGTAGTCGATCGCAGTCGCGTTCACCACGGGCAGGGACCCGGGAAGTCCCAGACTCACCGGAGTGAGCTGGGTGTTGGGATCCCCGCCGAACTCGATGTGCGCCGGGCAGAAAAGCTTCGTGTTCGTACTGAGCTCGACATGCGTCTCCAAACCGAATACCGGGTCGAACTGTGCGACGGCATCGGCGTATTTCATTAGTTTTTCAGCCATGATTATTCAGTCCTTTGAGCTACGCTTCAGCGATTCGAAAGCCACGGGGTGTCCATGGACCGCCATATCGGTCCGCCCCACTGCTGGGTCAGGGCGGACTCGAGCGCCGCGGCCGGCTTGTACATAAGCTCGTCGTGCTTTTGGGGGGCGATGAACTGGAAACCTACGGGAAGTCCGTCGTCACTGACCCCGGCCGGGATGCTCATGGCGGGGACGCCGGCGAGGTTCGCCGGAATCGTGGCGACGTCGTTCATATACATCGCCAGCGGATCCTGCATCTTCTCCCCGAATGCGAAGGCTGTGCTCGGCGAGGTCGGGGAGATGAGCACATCGGCGCGCTCGAAGGCCTTCCTGAAATCGTCGATGATCAGAGTGCGGACCTTCTGCGCCGAACCGTACCAGGCGTCGTAATAGCCGGCGGACAGGGCGTAGGTTCCCAGGATGATGCGTCGTTTGACCTCGTCGCCGAAACCCTTCTCGCGGGTGTACGCCATCATGTTCGCCGCGGTCTGGGGGACGCCGTCGGGCGGCATGACACGGAGACCGTAGCGCATGCCGTCATAGCGGGCAAGGTTCGAGCTTACCTCGGACGGCATGATGATGTAATAGGCGCCGAGCGAATACGGAAGATGGGGGCATGACACCTCGGTGACCTCGGCCCCCATGGCCTGCAGCAGCTCGACGGCCTCGTTGAAGCGCGCCTCGACACCCGGCTGGAACCCATCTCCGCTCAGCTCCTTCACCAGGCCGACGCGCACTCCGTGCAGATCCTGTCGGGCCCCCTCGCGGGCAGCCTGGGAGACCGGCGGCACAGGCATGGGAATGGATGTGGAGTCGCGCTTGTCATACCCGCCGATGGTCTCCTGCAGCAGCGCCGAATCAAGCACGGTGCGCGAGACGGGACCTATCTGGTCAAGCGAGCTGGCCA
Organism: Bifidobacterium sp.; assembly: GCA_022649135.1. Taxonomy (GTDB): domain Bacteria; phylum Actinomycetota; class Actinomycetes; order Actinomycetales; family Bifidobacteriaceae; genus Bifidobacterium. The sequence continues at coordinate 60,909 of JALCNP010000003.1, read as the reverse complement.
TGGCGATGGCGCCGAAACGGGAGACGCCGCCATACGTGGGTTTGACACCCACCGTTCCGGTCAGCGATCCGGGCTGCCGGATCGACCCCCCGGTGTCTGTTCCCAGGGCGAGAGGCGCCTCGAAGGCAGCCACGGCCGAAGCCGAACCGCCACCGGAGCCTCCTGGCACACGCGACGTGTCCCAGGGGTTGTGCGTCGTCTGATAGGCGGAATGCTCGGTGGACGACCCCTGCGCGAATTCATCCAGATTGGTTTTGCCCAGAATCGGCATCCCCGCCGCCTTGAGCCTGCTGATGACAGTCGCGTCATAGGGAGGAACCCAGCCCTCGAGAATCTTCGAGGCGGCCGTGGTGACGATTCCCTTGGTGACGATCATGTCCTTGATGGCGATGGGCACGCCTGCCAGGGGGGAAAGATCGTCCTCTCCCGCCTTGGCGTGCCTGGCGTCGAAGGCGTCGGCCTGCTCCAGAGCGGCATCCGCCGAAACACGGAGGAAGGCCTTGATGCTGGGCTCGGCGGATTCGATGACCGCCAGATGCGCCTCGACCAGCTCCCGGCTGGAAACCGCCCCGGAGGCGATCCTCTCGGCCATTTGTGCGGCGGACAGCTGAACGAGCGCCCTGTTGTCGGTCATATCGGTGTCGGTCATATCACTCCTCCCCCAGGATCCTCGGGGCAACGAACATGCCCGACTGCGCGGCAGGGGCCGCAGAGAGGGCCTGGTCCTGCGTCAGGGGCGTGACGTCCTCGTCGGGACGCATATAGGCCTCCAGAGGAACGGGGTTTGCGGTCGGGACGACGTCGTCGCCCGCCACTTCCTGAACCTTGTTGATGGATTGCGCGATGACATTGAGTTCGCCCTGCAACCGGGCGATTTCCTCATCTGTGAGAGCGATTCGGGCAAGATCGCCCAAATGCTCGATCTCTTCACGTGTGAATGTAGGCATGCCTGTAACTATATGAGGCGTCTGTGACGTTCGCGGTTACGCACTCACTTCACATCCGAGTGCTTCAGCACAACCGTTCCGACGGCATAGAACACAACGGCCCACGCACAGAGGATAATCCCGCTCTGCCACCAATTCGGGGAGAAGTAGCCGGAGGAGGCCCCCGAGGACTGCGAATCCGCAATTCCCCCGCTCAGGAAGTTCCCGATGGCGGAATCCGGCAGACACTCCCCGATGGACGACAGCCAGCCCATGCTCTTTCCCACGACGGACACGATTCCAAGCACGGAGGGAAGGAGGATGAGCAGGCCGACGACCGAGAACACGCCGCCGGCAGTCGAGCGGCAGATGGCCCCCAGGCCGAGGCTCATCACGGAGACGAGGGCAAGGGACACGGGAGCGCCGAAAATCACCAGATAGGGCACGGCGGCGTGTGAATGAGACAGCGGGGTCACCGTTCTGCCGTATGTCATCCCTTCGTAGACCAGCCAGCTTACGAGCATTCCCGCAAGGGACACGACAAAGGTGAACACCGCCGTTGCCACAGCCTTGGAATTCATGAACATCACCCTGCGAGGGTTGGCCACCAGGGAGGATTGGATGGCGGAGGTCGTGTACTCGCTGGTCACGGACATCACGCCGAAGATGCCGATGACAAGTGCGGCGATCCCGATGGACGAACCGATCTGCAGCCACAGATCGGAGACCGCCAGCGGACGCGGCTTGGCGAGCTTGCCTCCGGTGTGCATGTTGGTTGAGCTGACCAGGATGACGCTCCAGATCCCCAGGGCGCTCATCGCCGGGATCAGAACGAGGGAGATGCCCATCAGCCACCAGGTGGAGACGAGGCTGACAAGCTTGACGATCTCGGAGTGCACGCACCCCATGAAGCTCAGGTGGACTCTCAGAGAGGACATGCGCCTGCCCGTGGTGTACCCCGTGGCGGAGGGGGAGGCATGTCCTCCGGAGCGGGGGGACTGTTCCTTGCGGGTCGTTGATCCGCTCATTGACGCATCCTTCATCGTTGCGCTCCCATCGTGGTGTCGGGCCGGGTCTCGCCCGGGGATTGGGGCGGGGCCGTCTCGCGCCCCGAGGAGTCTGTGGACGGCCCGTAATCGATGGGCCGCTCCCCCGGAAGCTCGCGGGTGACGTACTGGACCTGCGAATGGGTAAGCGTCATATACGCCTCCTCCAGCGAAGGTCGTTCCTCCATCAGCTCGTAGGTCACCAGCTGGGCGCGGGCGAACACGTCGGCCGACGCCTCAAGCTCGGCTCCGAAGATGCGAAAGACCTCTCCCCGGGCCGGATCCCCGGCCTTTCTTTCGTCGCTGACGATTCTTACCTGAGGGGCGTGGGAGAAGATGTCGTGGAGCTTCCCGGGCTCCGGGGTGACGACACGTATGGAGTGCTCGGAATGCTCCGCAACGAAATCGGGAACCGTCGTCGTTTCCAGAATGCGTCCCTGACCGATGATGACCAGATCGTCGGCGGTGAGCGCGACCTCGCTCATCAGATGGGAGCTGAGCAGAACGGCACGACCCTGGGATGCGTAGAAACGGCACAGCTCGCGTATCCACTTCACGCCCTCGGGGTCAAGACCATTCACCGGCTCGTCGAGCACAAGATTATGCGGATCACCCAGAAGAGCGGCCGCGATGGAAAGCCTCTGGCTCATCCCGAGCGAAAAGGCGCCCGCCTTGCGTGCGGACACGCTGGCGATGCCGGTGATGTCGATGACCTCGTCGACGCGTTTCCTTCCGATTCCGTTGGTCAGAGCCAGCGATCTCAGATGGGCGTAAGCGGAACGGCCCCTGTGGGCGGATTTGGCGTCGAGCACCGCTCCCACGGTGGTCATCGGGGATTTCAAAGAAGCGAATGCTCTGCCGTCGATCAAGGCGGTCCCCGCATTCTGGGCTATCAACCCCAGGGCCGTTCTCATCGTCGTCGATTTCCCCGCCCCGTTCGGTCCGAGGAATCCGGTGACCTTGCCGTCATGTGCGCAGAAACTAACATTGTCGAGTGCCGTTTTGCCGCCGAAGCGCTTGGTGAGTCCCTCAATCTCAATCATGCTTCGAGCATAGCCCCCGGTCTGCATGGGCACATGCACATGAAGACACCATGGCACGGCGTGTCGTATTACCGCTTGTCCATGCCGCTCGGGCGGATCGCCGGGCAACCCGACAACGGCGGTCCCGCTCCCCGGCGATGCCGATCGACCACTGCCGCCGAAGACGGTTTCCACCCCGTCTTCCTCGCTCCCCGGCGATGCGGGATCAGTCCATATGCTGAACCACCCAGCTGTGCATCGCCACGGCCGCGGCGGCACCGGCGTTGATGGAGCGCACGGATCCGAACTGCGAGATGTAGACGACGTCATCGGCCAGCTCCAACGCCTTGCTGGACAGCCCCGGTCCCTCCGCGCCGAAAAGCATGAGGCATCTCCGCGGGAAGCGATAGGTCTCCAGGGGAACGGCTCCGGGGACGATGTCCAGGGCGATGACCCTCGATCCGGGATTGCGCTCGCGCCATGCCCCGATCAGGGCCTCGATGCCGGGCGAATGCTCCACATGCTGGTAGAGCTCGGTCATCAGCGCGCCCTTGCGGTTCCATTTGTGGGGGCCGACGATGTAGACGCGATTGGCGGCGAAGGCGTTGGCGGTTCTGACCATGGACCCGATGTTGAAATCGTGGGTCCAGTTCTCCACCGCAACGTCGAATTCATGGCGTCCCGTGCTGTCGAGGTCCGCGCTGATCGCGGCGACGCTCCAGTAGCGGTAGCGGTCAAGGACATTGCGCCGGTCGCCCTCGTCAAGCAGATGGGAGTCCAGACGGGAATCATAGTTCGGGCTTCCCGGATCGTCCGGGCGCGGCTCGCCGGGGTGGGTCTGCGACCAGGGGCCCACACCGACCTGCCTGAACACGGGTTCGCCCGACTCTCGTGCGGCCACCGAAATGGGATTGGGCTCATGCACGGGTCGTCACTCCTCGGGGCCGCGAAGCTCGTGCTCGTCGAACACCTGGACAAAGGGCAATGTCTCACGCCGGGAATCGACGGGGTTGACCACGTCGATGACGTGCCCGGGCCTCTCGCCCGTCCGGCCCGCGCGGGGGCGGGAGGAGAGCGAGTCGCTCCCCCCGAAGCCGCCCACGAGGGAGGCGACGGCCACGACGGTGGCGTTTTCATGGCGCACCACGCCGAAATCAAGATTGAGCTCGTTGCCGTTGCGCAGGGTCACCAGCGACGATGTCTGCACATACGATTTTTCGGAAAGCCACGAATCCAGAAGGATCACACGCCTTCCCGATATCGAGGGCCCTTTCACGGAGGGGTAGACGAAGTCCATGACGAAGCCGTCAACGTCCTGGCCGCGGGAGGCGGCGGCCTGGATGACGGCTGCGACGAGGGGAACCGCCGCGGGGGTCAAAGCCCCCACCGCGTCGAAGTCCCCCACGCCGAATCCGTTCTCCTCGAGCGTGTCCAGAAGAATATGGCCGAGCATGACGGACCCGCGGTGGTCGAGGGTGACGCCGAACAGTTCGCTGAACGGCTTGCCCTGAATCTCTTTCTTCAGCAGTAGTTCGAGCTGCCGTCGCGGCTCAAGCGTAGAGAACGGCACCGATCCGCCCGCCGCGGCATCGTCGGCCGAGTCATCCTGCGATGATCGTCCTCGGCCCGTCTGCCCGTCATCGGGTTGGCGGACGGGATCCGTCCCATTCCGGACCGGGGGGGCATCGGAGGCGGGATTCATTCCGGTTTTACGGAAAGCTCTATTCTCATCATCCATAGTCGCAAGCCTAGCCCGTCTACTCGTCAACGGAAGCAGGAGCAGGACCGCGACTGTCGGTCCGCCGCCGCCAGACGACTACCCCCTTCAATCCTGCGCGGAATCATCCTGCATCTCCGGCGCGGTGAGCTCGCGCACGTTCGCCTTGTCGGAGTCGATCATATCAACGGCTTCCACCACTTTCGCCTGATCAAGCTTCTGAAGCTTGCGCGCGGTGACCAGAACACGGGACTCCAGCGACGAGGCGAATTTATTGTATGCGCCGACGGTGCGCGTTATCGCGGTTCCCAGTGCTGACGCATTCTTCCCCAGAACGCTGAAACGCTCGTAGAGCTCACGTGAAAGGTCGAAAAGAACCTTGGCGTCATCGGTGAGGCTCTGCTGCTGCCACGCATAGGCGACGGACTTGAGCACCGCCCACAGGGTCACCGGAGAAGTCAGTGCCACTTTTCTGGAGAAGGCGTCGTCCATCAGCGTGGGATCAGCCTCCACAGCGGCCTGCAGCAGCGCCTCATTGGGGATGAATGCGACGACGAAATCAGGCGATGTCTCGAATGCGTTCCAGTACGCCTTGTCTCCCAGGGCCTTGACATGCTCCCGCAAGGCCTTGGCGTGGGCCTTCAGCAGCTCGCTGCGCCGCCCGAGCTCCTCGGGCGAGGCGGTGTCGGGTATCTCGCACGCCCTCTGATAATCGGCATAGGGGACTTTGGCGTCGATGGGAATGGTCTTGCCACCGGGAAGATGGACGACCATATCGGGACGCTGGACCCTTCCGTCCTTATCCGTCACCACCACCTGAGTGTCGAAGTCCACATGCTCGATGAGGCCGGCGGACTCGACGATGTTCTTGAGCTGAGCCTCGCCCCACGCGCCGCGGACCTTGTTGTTGCGAAGCGCCGCGGACAGGGAGCTCGTTTCCTTGTCAAGACGGGTCTGCTGATCGTTGAGCCCCTTGAGCTGCTGGCCAAGGGCCCCCATCTCATGCTTGCGCCCCTCCTCGATCTGCGTGACCTTCAGCCCCAGGGCATCCAGATTTTTCTGGACGGGGGCGAGGGCGGACAATATCTTGCTCTGCTCGGCCATTTTCCCTGCATCCTCGGCACGCTTGCGATCGGCGTTCGCCTGAGCCTGCTCCCGTTCCCGATCGATGCGGATGCGCTCGGCCTGCTGCGCCTGGGCAAGCTGCGATGTGACAAACGCCAGCTGCTGATTGAGTCCCGCGCACTGGGCCTTGCTTTCGGCCAGTTGGGAGGAGAGCCCCGCCATCCGCTGGCGATCCTCCTCCCGGGAGTTCTGCAGGGACGCCACCTCGTCGGCGTGCATCGATCGGGCGGACTCCTGGCCGCGGGTTCTACCCATCATCCAGCCGGCCACGGCCCCCAGGGCCGCGACCAGCAGCATCACCATTACAGCCACAAACGGATTATCGAACATATGTTCTATGAAACCCCATGGCTTGGACGGGAAGCCGGCGGCCCGGACGGAAGACCGCGGCCTGGCCGGAAACGCGGCGCACACGAAGGACCCACCGTGCGAACGCACCGCAGAGGGCACGGACTCGTCCACGGGCAGAGACAGACCGATCCGGCTACCCTCTCCGCACGCCACCGGCTTCCCCTGCACGCGCCACCCGCCCCCCTTCCGTGCATGACCGGCCGCCCATGCCGTCTCGCGAATGCCGGTCGATTCCAAGCTCCCGCACGTGCCCCTTACGACTTGACCAGTCTGGCTATCGCCTGCGAGGCCTCGCGCATCTTCTCGTCGGCCACCTCCCCGCCCTCCTGGGAGGCCCTGCGCACACAGTGGTTGAGATGGTCGTCCAGAAGAAGCAGGGCGACCGACTTAAGAGCCGATGTGGAGGCCGAGATCTGGGTGAGGACGTCGATGCAGTACTGGTCGTCTTCCACCATCTGTCCGATTGCGTGAACCTGTCCCTCGATGCGGCGGATTCTTGTCAGGATCTTCTCCCTGTCGCCCGTATATCCCTGCATTGCGCCCTCCCCTGTGTTCGTCGATTGCGCGTGAAACGAAATACATTCACAGTATATACCATATACCCCCATAGGGTATATACTGAACACGTCGACGGGATCATCGGACTTTTGCGCACGTTCTGCAAGGAAGGGGCGCATGGGGAACACGAGTCCATCGACGACTGGAATTATGGTGACCATGGGACCTGGAGGAACAATGGGATTCAATCTGTTCGTAGCGTCCGTGGCGATTGTCGCCGCCGCAATCGTGACATGGCTGATACTGCGCTTCTTCTTCGCGCGCCAGCGAGGAACCGCCGGAACCATGCGGGATGGCACACAGACGGCGGTCATCACCGTCAAGGGCGGATACAGCCCGGCGCTGGTGACCATGAAGTCCGGCACGCCGATCACGCTGACCTTCGACCGGCAGGAAACGGGAGAATGCACATCCCACGTCGTCTTCTCCGACCTTGCGCTCGACGCCGCGCTTCCCGGCAACCAACGCACGGAGGTCGCCATCCCCGCTCTCGCACCCGGCGACTACCCGTTTGCCTGCGGCATGAACATGGTGCACGGCATGCTGCGGGTCGAGGCAGACGCCGAAACGGACACGCACACGCCGGGGAAAACGCTGACGTCGGAAGCATCGTCGACGGCATCGTCGGAGGAAACCGTCCCCGCCCCGCCGGCGAACCCCGCCGAGGCGGCGCGCAACGAGGAGCACGACGCCCGCGAGCGGGCAGCGGAAATCTCGCAACTCGTCAGACTCGTCATCATAGGCACGGTGCTGACCCTTCCGGTGTTCGTCACGTCCATGCTGGCCATGGTCCACCATGGCCTGATACCGGGCTGGATGACCAATCCATGGCTCCAGGCCATGTTCATCACCCCGGTGATGTTCTATTGCGGTGCGCCCATCCACAAGGTCGGGTGGCCCGCGCTTATCCATCGCTCCCCCGAGATGAACGCGCTGGTGTCGCTGGGCTCCACCGCCGCCTACGCGTATAGCCTCGTGCTGTGCGTCGCCCCCTGGCTGCTGCCGGAGGGATCCCGCGAACCGTACTTCGAATCCGTGGGCGTGGTCATCACGCTCGTCCTGGTCGGACGTCTGCTCGAGGCGAAGGCGCGCGAAGGAACCGGGGAGGCGGTACGGTCCCTGATCAAGCTTCGCCCGCGCGTGGCCCACATACTCGACGAGGGCGTCATCAATGCGGCCGGAGTTGACGATCCCGACCGTTCATGGAGGGATCCGGCGAACTCGCACGACGTTCCGGTGGACGATCTGCAGACGGGAGATCTCCTGATCGTCCATGCCGGCGAGCGCATCCCCACCGACGGAAAGGTCGTCGCGGGGGAAGCCAGCATCGACGAATCGATGATCACCGGCGAATCGCGCCCCACCGTGCGCGGCGTCGGCACCGGCGTCACCGGCTCCACGATCGTTCTGGACGGCACCTTGGCGGTGCGGGCCACCCAGGTCGGGGGGCAGACGGTCCTCGCACAGATCGTGGCCATGGTCTCCCGGGCGCAGGCCACGAAGGCGCCGGTGCAGCAGCTCGCGGACAGGATCGCGCGCATATTCGTGCCGGTCGTCATCATCATCGCAGTGTGGACCTTCGCCGTCTGGACGGCATTCGGCCCGCAGCCGAGCATCCCGCACGCGCTGGTGACTGCGGTGAGCGTCCTCATCATCGCCTGCCCCTGCGCCCTGGGCCTGGCCACGCCGCTGTCCGTCACCGCGGCCATGGGACTGGGGGCGACGAACGGGGTGCTTGTCACCTCCGCCAAGGCCCTTGAACAGGCACACGGAATCCGCACCGTCGTCTTTGACAAGACCGGCACCATCACCCGCGGCATCATCGACAGCACGGCGCGATTCGACGATCCGGCGTACTCGCACGATCCCATCAAGGAGGGGTCGGTCGAAGCCATCGACGCCCTGCACAGGGCCTCGATCCACACCGTGATGCTCAGCGGGGACAAGGCCGATGTGGCCGCGCGCGTGGCCGAAGAGGTCGGGATCGACACGGTCATCGCGCAGGTTCGTCCCGGGGGCAAGGCCCACTGGATCAGACGGCTTCAGGAGGAGCGGGACCGGGAGGGCAGAACGCACGACCTCATCGCCATGGTGGGAGACGGGATCAACGACGCCCCGGCATTGGCGCAGGCCGACCTTGGCATCGCCATCGGCACGGGAACGGACGTGGCCATGCAGTCGGCGGACGTCACCCTGATGAACGGCGACCTGCGCGCGGTGCTGCGCACCATCAATCTCTCGAAGGCGACGGTTCGCAACATCAACGAGAACCTCGCGTGGGCCTTCGGCTACAACGTCATCGGCATACCCCTCGCCGCCGGGATACTCTATCCGTTCACCGGATGGCTGCTCAGCCCGATGATCGCCGGTCTCGCCATGGCGCTGTCCTCTGTGTGCCTTGTTCTCAACGCGAACCGGCTGCGCCACGCTAAGATTCGAGAGGACATCCCCGCCGCGGCCCAGGCCGGGCACCCGGCCACCGCGGAAAAGCCGCGCGTCATCATCGACGCGGACGGCCAATCCCCCGCACCCGCAGACGAGGAAAAGACCCCGGAACCGCCGACTGGTGCGACGTCGGCCGCCGTCAATCACAAGGAGAACGATATGGATATGCACAGCGAGGAACCGACCGAGGGAGAGACGGCAAGCGACCCGGTATGCGGAATGTCCGTCACGGTGAACGAGAAATCGATAACCCGGGAGCTGGACGGCAAAACATACTATTTCTGCAGCGACCACTGCGCGAACGCCTTCTCCAAGGCCCCGACCATCTTTCTCGGCAAATAGGGGCGACGGCTTCCCGGCGCATCATGCCCGGCCTTCGCGTTTCACTCGAATGTCGCACATGATCCGCACGCCAACCGAGTGAAACGCCGTGCCGCAGCGATCACAGACCCGCGCGAACCCCGCCACGGCAGCGGACATGCGAATGGCCGGCACCCAATAGGTGCCGGCCATTCGCGAATCCGAAAGCCGTGAGGACACCATTCCCGGGGCCGTTCCGCCGCCATGTCGCGGTTCGGGAGCGGCGGTTCGAAGCCCCGCGCTCATCGTCTCGTCACAACGCCTCGTCAGCGCTGCTCGGATGCCGTCAGGGGATCCTGCGGCATGGTGCTCAACTCCAGATGGTCCGCGCCGGTCTGATCGACCAGAACGGTGTCTCCGTCGTGGACATTGCCCGCGAGAAGCATGCGCGCCATCTGGTCGCCGACTTCCGTCTGCACCAGTCTGCGCAGAGGTCGGGCGCCGTAGGCGGGATCATATCCCACGTTGGCGAGCCAGTCGCGTGCGGACCGGGTGACGTCCAGGGTGATCCGGCGATCGGTGAGACGCGAGGCGATCTGCTTGACCTGGATGTTCACTATTCCGCCAAGCTCCTCGCGCGTCAGCGGGTGGAAGATCACCAGCTCGTCCAGACGGTTGATGAACTCGGGCTTGAACTGCGCATGCACGGCGTCCATAACGGCCTTGCGTTTGCTCTCCTCATCCAGATCGGGCTGCACGAGGAACTGGGAGCCCAGATTCGACGTCATGATGAGAATCGTGTTCTTGAAGTCCACGGTCCTGCCCTGTCCATCGGTGAGACGGCCGTCGTCCAGCACCTGCAGAAGGATGTCGAACACCTCCGGGTTGGCCTTCTCGACCTCGTCGAAAAGCACCACCGAATAAGGACGCCTGCGCACCGCCTCGGTGAGCTGCCCGCCCTCCTCGTAGCCGACGTAGCCCGGCGCCGCGCCGATAAGGCGAGACACCGAGGCCTTCTCCATGTATTCGCTCATGTCGATACGGACCATGGCCTTCTCATCGTCGAAGAGAAAATCGGCCAACGCCTTCGCCAGCTCGGTTTTGCCCACTCCGGTGGGGCCGAGGAACAGGAATGAGCCCGTGGGCCTGTTGGGGTCGGATATTCCCGCGCGAGAACGGCGAACCGAATCCGACACGGCGCTGATGGCCTCCTTCTGACCGATGACACGCCTGCTCAGATAGTCCTCCATGTGCAGCAGCTTCTCGTTCTCGCCCTGCATCAGACGACCCACGGGGATTCCGGTCCATTCCGAGACGATGCCGGCGATGGAGTCCGCGTCCACATGGTCGGGAACCATCGGCTCGCTGGAGACCACATCCTCGGTTGCCTTGTCGGCGTTCTGCTCCGCCGCGGCAAGCTCCTTCTGGATCGCGGGGATCTCGCCGTAGAGAATGCGGCTTGCCTCCTCCAGATTCCCCTGCCTGGTGAACTTGTCGGCCTCCACCCGCTTGGCGTCGAGCTGGGCACGCAGATCGCCGACCTTGTTGTGTCCGGCCTTCTCGGCCTCCCAACGGGATCGAAGTCCGGCAAGCTTCTCGCGGGTGTCCGCCAGATCCGACTGCAGCTTGCTCAGGCGCTCCCTGCTGGCCGGGTCCTGCGCCTTCTTCAGCTGCATCTCCTCCATCTCGAGACGGGTGACCCTGCGCTGCAGCTCGTCTATCTCCTCGGGCTGGGAGTCAAGCTCCATACGCAGATGGGCGGCCGCCTCGTCGACCAGATCGATGGCCTTGTCAGGCAGCTGACGGCCGGATATGTACCTGTTCGACAGGGTCGCCGCCGCGACCAGCGCATCGTCGCCGATGGTCACCTTGTGATGCGCCTCGTAGCGCTGCTTGAGTCCGCGCAGTATGGCGACGGTGTCGTCAACGCTCGGCTCGCCCACGAACACCTGCTGGAATCTGCGCTCCAGGGCGGGATCCTTTTCGATGTTCTCCCGGTATTCATCGAGCGTGGTGGCGCCGATAAGGCGCAGCTCGCCGCGAGCGAGCATGGGCTTGAGCATATTGCCCGCATCCATCGACCCCTCGGCGGCACCGGCCCCGACGATGGTGTGGATCTCGTCGATGAACGTGATGATCTGGCCGTTGGCGTTCTTGATCTCATTGAGGACGGACTTGAGCCGCTCCTCGAATTCTCCACGATATTTCGAACCCGCCACCATGGAACCCAGGTCAAGACTGATGAGCTTCTTGTTCTGCAGCGTGGTGGGCACGTCGCCCTCCACGATCCTCTGGGCCAGTCCCTCGACCACCGCGGTCTTGCCCACGCCTGGCTCGCCGATCAGCACGGGGTTGTTCTTGGTGCGGCGCGACAGAATCTGGATGACGCGCCGAATCTCCTGGTCGCGTCCGATGACCGGATCAAGCTTGCCCTCCTTCGCGGCCGCCGTCAGATCCGAGGAATACTTCTCCAGCGCCTTGTAGCTTCCCTCCGCGTCCGGGCTGGTGACCTTCGCGCCCCCGCGGATCTGGGGCACGGCCTTGCGCAACGCCTGAACGCTCACCGAGTTGGCCGACAGGATGTCGGCGCCGGCGTTGGGCGACGAGGCCGCGATCCCGATGAGCAGATGCTCCGTGGAGACGTATTCGTCCCCCATCCCCTGCATCTCCTTTTCGGCCTCGGCCAGCGCCGTCGTCAACTGCCGGCTTGCCTGGGGCTGAGAGGTGGTGGAGCCGCTTGCGCTCGGAAGCTTCACCAGGGCATTGCGCACGGCGGCGCCTATGCGCTGCGGATCGCCGCCCGCGGCCTGCAGCAATGCGGGAATGACGCCGTTCTCCTGTCGGAGCAGCGCATCCATCACATGAAGAGTGTCGACCTGAGCGTTGCCCGCGGCGGACGCGCTTTGAATGGCGTCCCCTATGGCCTGCTGCGCCATCGTCGTGAATTTCTGTTCCATATCATCCTCCTGATATGTCCCGCGGGTCCTCATCGCGGCCCGGGCACATGTTCATCATTACCTGATACGTTCAACAACCCACATTCGATTATATTCCCAAAAGTTGAGTGCATACGGCTCAACTTTTGGATCACGCGCAGACGGTCCGCATGGGCACACGGCCGGAGCCCCTGATTGACGGCCGTAGACCCAGACTATTCGAGCGTTCCGATCGCATGCTCGACCGCGTCGACGATCTCCCCGCGCATGATCGCATTCGCCACACCCTCGATCTGCGGGGTGGTCCAGGTGTCTCGGACGGTGGCATCGACCTCGTTGGCGTATCGCCGGACCACCCCGTACACCGCCGAGGCCCCTCTGCCCGGCTTGAGGGGGCGGCGGAAATCAAGGGCACGGGCACCGCAGACCAGCTCCACCGCAAGAACCCGCGCAAAGCCGGGAATCGACCGACGAAGCTTGCGGGCGGCGGCCCAGCCCATGGACACGTGGTCCTCCTGCATCGCCGAGCTCGGGATGGAGTCCACCGAGGCGGGGACCGCGTTGCGCTTAAGTTCGCTGACGATTCCGGCGGCCGTGTACTGGGCGATCATCAGGCCGGAGTCCACTCCGGGATCGCCCGCAAGGAACGCCGGGAGACCGCGGCTTCTGTCCGTATCCAGGAAACGGTCGGTTCTGCGTTCGCTGATGGAGGCGGCATCGGCGGTCGGGATGGCTAGAAAGTCCAGGACATAGGCGATAGGGGCGCCATGGAAGTTCCCGTTGGACTCGACCCTGCCGTCGAGGGTGACGCACGGGTTGTCGATGGCGGAGGCGAGCTCCGCATTCGCCACCGTGGTCGCGTAGTCGACGGTGTCGCGGGCCGCCCCGTGCACCTGTGGCGTGCAGCGCAGGGAATAGGCGTCCTGTACACGGATGCGCGCACCCGGGCGCCCTGCCTCGATGATCGGGGACCCCTTGAGCATGGCCGCGATGTTCGCGGCAGACCGCGCCTGGCCGGGATGGGGTCGCAGGGCCTGCAGATCGGCGGCGAACACGCGGTCGTTGCCCAGCATGCCTTCGACGCTGAGCGCCGCGGCGACATCCGCCGTCTTGAGAAGCAGCCGCAGATCCTCGATGGCCATGCAGAGCTGGCCCAGCATTCCGTCCGTCCCGTTGACGAGCGAGAGCCCCTCCTTCTCCTTGAGATCGACCGGCGTGATTCCGGCGTCGCCCAGGGCGCGGCCTCCGTCGACCTTCCGCCCGGTCCGGTCACGGGCCTCGCCCTCGCCCATGGCCACCAGGGCGCACGCCGCCAGGGGGGCCAGATCACCCGAGCAGCCCAGAGAGCCATACTCATAGACCACGGGGGTGATCTCGCAGTTGAGCATATCCGCATACACCTGCGCCGTCTGCGGCCGGACCCCCGTCCTGCCGGTGCACAACGTCGACAGCCGCAGAACCATCAGCGCGCGAACGACCTCGCGCTCGACCTCGGGGCCCGCGCCCGCCGCATGGGAGCGGATCAGGCTCTTCTGGAGCTGGGAGCGCCGCTCGGGCGGGATGGAGGTCGTGGCGAGTGCGCCGAAACCCGTCGATATCCCGTAATGCGGCTGGCTGTCCGTAGCCAGATGCTCGATCACCGCTCGACTGATCGTCATCTCCCTGACCGAATCCTCGCCGATGATGACATGCGCGTTCTTGCGAGCGACCGCAATCACCTCGTCGATGCTCATCGCCCCGATGCCGATGGTGACCTGTTCCATATGATGCCTCAATTCATTCGTTGCCCTGTGCCGCGCCGCGCCCACCGGGTGCGGCCGATGAATCCCATTGCACACCCCATCGCCGTCCGGCCCACGCGATTGTCCCAAAATTTGTCCGAAATACCGGACACTTCTATAATGCAGGTATGCCATGCCCTACTCCCGCGGCGGATCGCGCCCTGGATATCCTTGACTACATAGCCGCCCATGGAAACACGGGTGCGGCCGCCATCTCCCAGGAACTGGGAATACCCCGGTCCTCGGTCTATCAGCTGCTCGACGTCCTCATACGCCACGGGCTCGTCACCCACATCGACGAGGAACGCACCTTCGGCATCGGTCTCAAGGCATTCGAACTGGCCAGCGCGTATTCCCGCCACCACAGGGTCTCGCGCATGGCCCACCCCGTTCTGGCACGGCTCGTCGACGAAACGGGCGAGAACGGCCACCTTGCCGTTCTCCACGGGAACGAGATCATCTACGTCATCGAGGAGCGGGCCGCACACCGCCCGCCGCTCGTCTCGAATGTGGGAGTGCGGCTCCCCAGCCACCTCACCGCCAGTGGACGCGCCATCCTCGCCTGGCTGTCCGACGGGCAGCTTGCCGCGCTCTACCCCTCGCGCAACGCCTTCGTCGACCGCACGGGAATCGGCCCGAAATCCCCTACCGAGCTGCGGGCGCTTCTGCGGGCCGTACGCCAGTCGGGATTCGCGCAGGAGCACGGCGACGTAACGCTGGGCTTCGATTCATACGCCGTTCCGGTGTTCGACTACAACCACTTCCCCATCGCGGGGCTGGCCCTGACCTTCGTCGGCGGATCGCTCCGCCCCCACCAGGAAAGCCGTCTGAAAGCGCAGCTGAAGCGGGCGGGCGACGAGCTGTCCCATCTCCTGGGCAACGCGGACGGGACGGTGCCCCGGTAGATCCGGGCGCCCGGACCGCGAGGTATGCCATGGCCGCATGAGGTTGTCGGCGCCACACCACGCGCGCAGCACCTCACCGCATGCCATCGCCGCCCCTCAGACGTTCAGCGCTGCACCACGACATTGCGCAGCGACCCGATGCCCTGCACGTGCACGATCGCCTCGTCTCCCGGGCCAAGATGCCCGGAGGCGTTGGGAGTGCCCGTCATGATCACGTCCCCGGGAAGCAGGGTGGCGAAGCTGGATATCTCGCTGATCTGCTCGGGAATGCCGTGAATCAGGTCGGCGGTCGTCCCGGACGCGAGAGGCACGTCCTCGCCGTTGAGGGTGAAGGAGATGCGAGCGTCCTTCCATCCGAACTCGGTCTCGATCCACGGCCCCAGCGGACAGGAGGTGTCGAAGCCCTTGGCGCGGGTCCACATGGGGTCGCTCCCCTGCAGATCGCGCAGAGTGACATCGTTGACGCAGGTGAAGCCGAGCACATGCTCCATGGCCGATTCCACCGGCACGTTTCTGGTGACCCGACCGATCACCACGGCGACCTCCGGCTCGAAGTTCATGTCATGGGAAAAGGGCGGGATCACGATCGGATCGTCCGGACCGATCACGCTGGTGCTGGGCTTGGAGAAAATCACCATGTCCTCCGGGGCGTGGACGGTCTCGCTGTGGCCCGACTCGTGCATGAAGCGGGCATGATTCTCATAGTTCTTGGCCAGTCCGTAGATCTTCGAGGGAATGACGGGGGACAGAAGGCGTATCCCCTCGGAGTCGATATCGTAGCGCCGTCCCGTCGGCTTCACCGGCTGGGCGCCGAACGGATAACCGTCAAGAGCGACGAGATAGTCCTTGTCGGAGGATTCGTCATGCTGGACAAACGCGTACTGGGGGACATCATTATGTGAAAAGCGTGCGATTCTCATGCATTCAACATTACGCCGCCCGTTTTACCGACTATGCGCACGGCGTCGAAACACACGCCGCGGGAGACACCGCGCGCGGAAATCGAAGCGGAGTCGTTCAGGCACGCATGTCGAGACGGACGGGACCGAACCGTCAGGACTCGCGTATCCGCGAATCGTGGATCATGGCACGATCACCAAAGTACAGCGCGTCCTCCCATCCCTGCTGATCGCGGACGCCCCGGTCCGTGCTCTTCCCGGTGGAGGACGCCGGCCTGTCGGGGACGAAGAACCAGCTGACGATGCCCATCACCGCGTCTCGTATCGAATTCCACACGCCGATGTAGGCGACAAGCGCCCAGAGGGTGACGATGGCGTTGAATCCGGCGAATACGGCATTGCCCCAGTTGTGCGACAGATAATCCGCGTAGAAGACGAAGCACGAGAACACGACGATGGCCCACGGCATCAGCACGTACAGGGGAGGCGAGGCCGTGCGGTCCTTGACCTTGGGCGTTCGCACGAAGGGGATCTTGGCGTTGGTCAGGCCCTGCTCTATCGATTTGAAGGTGCCGGCCAGATTCACGGTGAGAAGCACGATGTTGAAGCCGTAGATCCGGAAGATGTCGGTGCGCTTGTACCCGTTCTTCTTCAGATCGACGGCCATCATGGCGAAATACGGCACGGCCGCGAGAACCACCCACGGGCTGAGAAGACGGTTGTCGAAGGGGTAGGCGAGGAGGAACATCAGCCCGAAGCTCGACCAGGCGATGGACACCATATAGTTGGTTCGGAGCAGAAACTCCCCGAAGGAGACGTTTCCGGAGGTACGCCGGCGGATGCGGACCTGGCGGAAGAACTTTCCGACGATCAGCAGACCGCCGTTCGCCCACCGTCGTCGCTGAACCACCAGCGACCCGAAATCGGGGGGCGTTGCGCTGTAGCTGAGCCTTTCGGGGTAGTTCACCAGATGCCAGCCGTGAAAGCCCAGGTCTATGCTCGATTCCGTGTCTTCGATGACGGTTCTGTCCTGTATGTAGGTTTTGACGGTTCTGTCGCCCTCCGTGCTCACCTGCACGATGTCCTCCAGGGCACGCTTGCGGATCACCGCGTTCGCGCCCACCCAGAAGGTCGCATCGAAATAGGTCAGCCCCTGATGGAGCATATGCTGGATGTCCGTCGTGGCGGCGGCGATTCTCTCGATGCGCGTCGGAGCGCCCCGGTAGGAGGAATAGGGTGTCTGCGCCACGGCCACACGCTCGTTTCCGGGCTGCTCGAGAAGGTACACCAAACGCAGGCAGTAGTCACGCAGCAGCATCGAATCCGCGTCGAGGGTGAGCACGTACTCGCTGTCGCGCACCACGAAATCAGGGCTCTCCCCGGGATCGACGTCTCGCAGGTACACGCCCCGATCCGTCTCCTCCCGCTTGAGCCGGTGGCCCATCAGCGCGATGAACGCGTTGAGGTTCATCGCCTTGTTCCCCTCGGAAGGCGTGGAGGCGTAGAGCTTGCGCTCGAACGACCACCCCTTGACGCTGAAGATCCACACCAGTCGATTGAAAAGCTGCAGCACGCGCTCAGAGGGAAGTCTGGGATGCTCCACGACGGCCTCGTTGAGGGCCTGCTCGGTCACGCGCAGATCCCTGGCAAGATCACGCAGCACATGCTCGCAGAAGAACACGTCCGTATGATCCTCGATCACCCAGGAGTCCGCCTTCCTGTCCAGCCAGCGCGCGGCCGCCCTGTACTCCTCGGCGCACCCGGAAACCACACGGGTGCGGGCGTACCGCACGCCTTCAAGGTTCAAGCCCGCCGTCGCCCGGGCCTTCGAAAATCGCTGCGACACACCGTGCAGCTCGGCGACCACGCGGGGGACGACCTCCCGGTTTCTGGCCAGGATATCGCTGTTCTCCTCGTTCGCGGCAATGGGGGGATCGTCGATCAGCAGCACCAGAGCGATGTCGGGAAACTCCTGGAGCGCCGCCGACCAGATGGTCTTCTCCACGACCCTGGGCTGTTCCACATAGGAGGGGATGAGCACGGTGAGGCCTTTGTCGTAGCCATGGGAGAAGTGTTCGTCAAGATGCTCCCGAGGCACCCGTTCATGGCGCAGGAAACGACGAAGCGCCCCCTGGCGGGTTATCAGATACACCAATGCGCTCAGGCACAGCGTGGTCACGATGAGCAGATACAGGCCCGTCTCCACGGTGAAGCGAAAGGTTCGATACGGGTTGTTCAGGATGATCGAGACGAACGTGGAAATCACATAGACGCACCAGGACACGATGGTCACGACGATGGCGACATAGCCCATCACGATGTTGCCCGCGGTGGGCCGGGGATGTATGATGGCGAGCGGCTTGGCGCTGCGTTCCGCCCCATGCTGGCGACGGCGATCCGTGAAGACCGGGATCTCCGGCCGCACACGCCCACCGGTCTGGCTCCGCCGCCCGGTTTCACCGCCCATCCGCATTCGATCGCTCCCGCCCAGCCAAGATGCATACAGTAAACACCAATATATCGCACAAGTCATATTCCGTGCGGTTTCGGTGCGTAAGCATCGGTAGACTGGGCACTGTACACACGCAGGGCGTAAAGCCACGGACGAGGGCGACGCCCCATCGCCACCGGGGAACGCCCGGATACGATACGCCGATCGGAGGTTCGCATGGCAACGATGTTTCCAGGCAGACACTTTTCGTTTCCTCGCCTCGCCATCGTCATCGTCTCCATCATCGCCATCATCTCCGGCTCGGCGCTCTGGCTCGCCTACACCCGCACCGCATCCCAGAAGCTCCCCTCGGCCTGGTTCGGAGGGTATGCCGATGTGACGGCCACGCCCTCGTACGCCTTCGAATCGGATGTGGGCAGTCAGTATGCCAACGTCATCCTGGGGTTCGTCACGGCGAAAAACGGCACGTGCACGCCCGCCTGGGGCGGCTACGGTCTCGACGAAGCATCGCGCTCGCTGGACCTTGACAGCAGGATCGCCCAGACTCAGCGAACCGGAAGAAACGTCACCATCAGCTTCGGGGGGCAGGCCGGCGGCGAACTCGCACGATACTGCAGCACGTCGGAAAAACTCGCGAACGCCTATTTCTCCGTGGTCAGCCGGTACCACGTGGACTCCGTGGATTTCGACCTCGAAGGGGCCAATCTCAGCGGGGACACGGCCGCGGAGCTGCGCCGGGTCGAGGCCATAGCCACCCTCGTGAGAAAATCAGCGGCCAAGGGCATCGACCTGTCGGTGACGCTGACGCTTCCCGTCGGGCAGCAGGGGCTGACCAATGACGGCGAGGCCACGGTGGAATCCTTTCTGACGCACCACATCGAGCTTTCCACGCTCAATCTCATGACCATGGACTACAACGTCCCCTCGTCGACGACGCCGCAATCCGATCTGATCATGAAATCCCTGAACGCGGCGCACGACCAGTACCGCGAGCTGCTGTACACGCACGGGCATCTCTTTGACGGGACCCAGGTCTGGCAGCTGATGGGTGCCACGGTCCTGATCGGGCGCAACGACACGGCGAACGAGTACTTCACCCTGGACGACGCGCAGACGCTGAACACCTTCGCCCAGAAAACCAGTCTGGGACAGCTTTCCATGTGGTCTCTCAACCGGGACAGGCAGTGCGGCGACAACTACGGAAGCATCGCCACCCTGCTCACGTTCTGCAGCAGCATGAAACAGAACGACGGGCAGTATGCGGCCATTCTCTCCGCCACCTTCACGGGGAGCCCCGGCACGATCGTCCCCTTTGACGAGAACAGGAAAACCTCGGGCAACGGCGATTCGGCTGACCCCTACCCGCAGTGGTCAGACACCGAAAAATACCTGCAGGGCAGCAAGGTCGTCTGGAAGGGCAACATCTATCAGGCGCTCTCCACCAATACGGGGATCAAGCCCACGCAGTCCACGCCGGGCACGGATTCCCCCTGGAGAATAATCGGGCCGGTATTATGACCATCCACACGTCGGCAGCCACAAAGGAGCAGCATGATGTCTTCCCGAACACATAAGCGGGCGGTCAACCAGCAGGCCAATCCGCGGCTGATCGCAGCCGAAGCCCTGTCCTTCCCGCTGATTCTGGCCCCGGTGGTTCTGCTGGCTCCGGATGCCTACAATGCGGCCCTTCTCAACCCCGCGCAATACGTCACGCTCGGATTGGGCTTCTTCATCTGTCTGGGATATTCCACACGAATATCCTCGCTGAGGACAAGCTCGCCCCACACCCTGCTGCCGCTCATCATGGCCATCTCCACGGTGTACGGGCAATGGCAGGCCACGCTCCCCGGCGTGATAATCATAGAGCTCATCTGTCTGAGCATCTCCTACGAAAACATCATGCTGGGGGCGCTTCACACCCTGTCGGCGACCTTGAGCGCCATACCCTCGGCACTGATCTTCAGCAGCCAGTTCCTGCGGCTCGCCGGCGAGGGGACAGCGACGCTGGATCGTTCCCAACTTCAATCGCTGATAGGACAGGCGGCGCTTCCGGCGGTCGTCTCCATCGCGTCGGCCAGGCTCATCGCCGCGGCCTTCGACACGCTCATCAGTCTGGCCGCAGGGAATTCGGTGAAGGCGCAGTGGGTCGAATACTGCTTCACACGGATCATCGTGCTGACGACGGGCGACATCGCGGTTCTGATCGCGCTTCCGGCCCTCGTCATCGTCTCCTCGCAGTTCCCGGGGTTCTGGCCCGCGTCCGGAATCCCGATAATGCTTACCGCGCTCTACGCGATCGTCATCTGCGTATGCGGGCTGTTCTCCGCAAGCCGCGTCTCCCGCAGAAAGTTCTCCTGCCTTGCCGGCGTCCAGTCCTCCATCGACCGCTTCCTGAGCAACCCCGAACAGACCGCCCTTCATCTGATGCGCAAAGGTCTGCACGGTTTCAGCAGCTCCATCGTCCCGGCCGACGAGAACAGAGGGCACAGCTGGAGGGCGAGGCGCAGCTCCGTGGTCGTCAAATACGCCGACAGGCCCTTCTACCTCGTCGCCGAACGCAACGTCATGCAACGGCCGTTCACGCCCTCGGACGTTCTCGTGCTCAATTCCATCGCCACGATCGTCAACGAGTGCCTGCGCGTGCAGCATGATGCGGAAAGATTGGGGGAATTCGACGAAACCGACCTCCTGACCGGAGCACTGAGCTACCGGTCCTTCATATCCTATCTTCAGAGGCTGCGCACCAGCAACGACGTCGTCTCGCTGGCGATCATCTACATCGACATCGACCGGTTCAAGCAGATCAACAGCAAATACGGGCACATCATCGGAAACAAGATCCTGCATCTCATCGCTAATCGCATTCGTGAGACGCTGAACAGCGACTCCATCGTGGCGCGCGTCGGAGGCGACGAATTCGCCGTGAGCCTGATCAACTACGAATCGCGCGACACGATCGACGCCCTGGCCGCGGACATTCGCGAAACGGTATCCATCCCGGCCGAAACCGAGGCGGGGATCGTCTCGGTCGCCGTCTCCACCGGCATCTCCATCGCCGAAAGCAAGCGCGATTTCGATTCGCTGCTATCCGACGCCAATACCCGGATGTACCGTTCACGGGCCCTGCACAACCAATCGGACCAGCCGCCCCTGGATGCAGGAACTGCCGGTTCGAGGGGCTCGGACGACGACGTTTCCGCCATCAGCGCCTCCGATACGGTGGCGCACGCCATCGAAACCAACACCATATACACGGTGTATCAGCCGATCGTCGACATGGTCGAACGCCAGATCGTGAGCATCGAGGCACAGGTGCGCATCACCGACCCGAGGTACGGGCATCTGCCGGTGGCCTTCATCGTTTCGGAGGCGTCCAGGCTGGGGATGTCCTCCACGCTCGCCATCGACGTGCTGACGCGCGCGATGAAGGACATGGACCGTTTCCGGGCGATGTCCCCCAACCTCACCCATATGCGCATGGGAGTGACCGGCAATGAGATCCTCGACCCCGAATTCCTGGCCCAGGTCGAGCAGCTGAACGTCGTTCACCCGGACACGACTCTGGGCTTCGACCTTGACGAGGAGTCGCTGCGCACGCTCCCCGAAGAGCTGGTGGCCAGTTTTGAGACCTTCTCGTCGCTGCCCAACGTCACCTTGGGTCTGGGACACATGGGGACCAGCTTTTCGGAACTCCGCACCCTGACCCAGATACCGGTCACCACGATGAGGATCGGCAGGGGGCTTATATCCGACACCAGCAGCACCCAGACCGTGGAGATCATTCGCAAGCTCGTGAGCGTCGGCAGCGAGACGGGGGTCGCCACCATATTCGACGGGGTCGACTCCCAGGAGCAGGCGGACTACGTCACCGGTCTGGGGGGACGATACGTGCAGGGTTCGCTGTATGGGAACCCGGTGACCGGATCGGAACTGCAGATGCGCATGGACGCCATGGGTCTTTCGTTGGATGGGTCGCGCGCCGCCTCGCAATCCGAACCGGTGCAGAAGCGTCTGCTCGGGTTCGATCCCAGCGTCAATCAGATTTCCTAGCCGCTCAGCCGGCCCGTTGCGGCCCGCCTTCGAACGCGACATGCGCGATCCGGGAAAGGGGAGGGCCCGCGCATATCGGGCTAGATGAAGGCGCGTTCGCCGAACAGCGCGGTTCCCACCCGCACGATGGTCGATCCCTGCGCGATGGCAAGATCCATGTCGTGCGTCATGCCCATCGACAGCTCGATGCAGCCCGCGGTTCCGGGCTCCCCCGAATTCGCTATGGCATCACGCGTCTCGCGCAGATGGCGGAACCCGCGCTCGACGACCGCGCGGTCGTCGACATGGGCTCCGACCGTCATCAGCCCGCGCAGGGCGAGCCCGGGCAGGGCTCCGATTCGATTCGCGAGCCCCTCCGCCTCACTTGGTTCGCATCCGGACTTCGACGCCTCACCCGATTCGTTGACTTCGAGGAACACACCGATCTCCATACCCCTGGCCTGCGCGCGACTGGAGATCTTGAGCGCAAGCTCGAGAGAGTCGACGGATTCTATGGTGTCCACGACGGGCAGCACCTTGTTGATCTTGTTGGATTGCAGCTGACCGATGAGGTGGAAGGGTATGGTTTTCCTACCGGCGGCGTCCTTCGGGGAGCCGCCTTGCATGGAGCCGCGCTCTTCGGCGGCACCCAGCGCATAGCCCCGCTCGCCGCACTGCCGCACGAGCCCGGCCATCTTCGCCGTGACCTCCTGCGGCCGGTTTTCGCCGATCATGCGCACTCCGGCATCGATGGCCGCCATGATCTCGCCGACATCGCGCGTTTTCGTCGCAGCCAGGAGCGTCACGCACCCTTCGGATCGGCCTGCGCTGCGCTCCGCGGCCGCTATCCTCTCCAACACCGCGTGCACGGCATCGGCGATCTCATGGGAGCGGGAGACCCCGATGCTCTCGTTGGCCAGATCCTTGTGCTCCATATACGATGCCATGTCGATCCTTCCCTCTCGTTCCTCCCCCATCCTAGCCGCGCCCCATACAGCGGACTCACCGGATGGCGCGCAGCACATCGAGAAGACGCCCATCCACCGTCCGGTCGGCGGTGTCCCCGCGCAGGCATCGCCACGAAAACAGTGGCAGCGCCTCCTGAGCCGACATGGCGACGGGCCCGCCGTCAGAGCCCGGGCGAATTCCCAGCAGCCATGCGCAATAGCCGATCACCTGCTCCGGGGCGATGTGGCTCGCGCGGATCACGCCCATGTCCAGCGAGTGCTTTCTTTTGGCGAGACGGATTCCCGAGGAGGTGTCTATGAGGGGAAGATGGGCGTATCGGACGGGAGGGGCGTCGTTCCAGAACCCCGATGCGGCGAGCTGCTCGCGCAACCATATGTGCAGGGCCGTCGAGCGCAGAAGATCACGTCCCCGCACCACATCGTCGACGCCCATCAGCACGTCGTCGACCACGGAGGCGAGGTGGTAGGAGTACAGCCCGTCCGAGCGGCGGAGCACCACGTCCCCCACCTCCCGGGCCAGATTGAAGCGCCGCTCGCCGAACACGCGGTCGACGAAGCCGACCTCTGCGCGCGGGCTGTGCTCGTCAGGCACGGCGATCCGCAGGGAGTGACGCTTTCCTGCGAGATTCGAGGCGTCACCGTCCGAGCGTCTGCGCAGCGCGAGCCTCCGGCAGGTCCCCGGATAGATGACGAATCCATCATCCTGCTGAGGGGCGGATATGGCGCGCAGATCCGAGCGCGAGCAGAAGCAGGGATATACCAGCATCATCGCACGAAGCGAATCCACGGCCTGACGGTAGATATCCAGGCGCTGCGACTGGTACACCGGCTCCCCCTGCCATCGCAGACCAAGCCAGTTCAGATCGTCCATGATCCAGCGATCGGCGTCGGGCACCGCCCGGGAAACGTCGACGTCCTCGATCCGCAGCAGCATCCTTCCATTGCCTGCGTCTGCTCCTACGCCGGCGTCACCGGCATCGCCGTCCGACCCCGTGTCGGCATGGCGCGAGTTCACCGAAAGCCAGGCGGCGAACAGGGCGTATACGTTGCCGATGTGCATGCGGCCCGAGGGTGTGGGAGCAAAGCGGCCCGTCATCATAGTGGTGTTCATAGCAATCGGTTCCAGCCTAATTCCCCGGCACGATCATGGCAAGACCCGGCTGCGGCCGATCACACGTCCACAGTGGCCGCAGCCGAGCCCTGCACCGCACGACCTACGCGAAAATGCTGCGGAAGATGAATGCCCCCACGATGGCCCCCGCTATCGGTGCCACGACGGGGATCCAGGCCTCGTTCCAGTGAGAGGTGCCCTTGTTGGGGATGGGCAGAAGCTGGTGGACGAGACGCGGCATGAGGTCGCGCGCAGGATTGAGGCCCGGGCCGGTGGGCCCGCCCAGCGACGTGACGAGGCCGCACACGATGAAGCCGACCACGATGGAGGCGACGGCGGGCTCCTTCTGCCCCCAGGGCAGCGCCAGGCAGCACAGCGCGCCAAGAACGAGGATGAGCGTTCCGAAGAACTCGTTGACGAAGTAGTTGCGCTTCCATCCATCGGCATCGGTGGTGCAGAACGAGGCGAAAATCGCATCCGGATCGTCGGTCTCCTTATAATGCGGATAGTATGCCTCGAATACGATGAGCTGTCCGGCAACGGCGCCGAGAAGCTGGGCGATGATGTAGGGCGCGACAAGCGACCAGCTGAACATGCCGACAGCCGCCTGGGCTATCGTCATCGCCGGGTTGATATGAGCCCCGGAAACGGCGCCGAACATGAGCACGGGAAACATGACCCCGAATCCGTAGCCCATGGCGATGTTCAGCCACCCGGCATGATGACCCTTCGTGTTCTTCAGCTCCACATTGGCGACGGACCCGTTGCCAAAGATCATGAGTATTGCCGTGCCGATGAATTCCGCGGCCAGTTTGGTCGCCAACGAGTATTCCACTGCCTTCTTCTCTCCTGTGTCAGAAACGCCCGGCACCGCGCGCCCGGCCGGCGACGCCGACGCAAGCGATATCGGCGCAAGCGGGGACATCACTGATTTCCATCACGTTCAATGAACACGAATGCGTGCGCCTCATGGAAACCATGGGCACGAGCACGGGCAAGATTGTACCGTACCCATCGACCCGCTCCGTAACCGTGTCGGCCCAGGACGCCGCATAGGACACGAGCACGTGACCTTGGAAGTGGCGAGGCCGAGGAAGGAAAGGACGGGAAGAGAGACCGGAGAGGGAATCGACGGTGCCGAGGAGAGACCGCTCCCCGGACGGTACGACACACCGAGTTGCTCGGAATCGGAATCTGAGTAAGATAATCTTCTGGTTCAAGGAAGCCAACGCCCCTGTAGCTCAGTTGGTTAGAGCAGCTGACTCTTAATCAGCGTGTCCGGGGTTCGAATCCCCGCGGGGGCACTCATGAAAGACCGTGGTCGCACATCAGCGACCACGGTCTTTTTGTATTCCATACCTAGCTGTTTCATGAAGGAGTCATCAAGAAGAGCTGCTGGGCTGGTTCCAAGGAGATTCGCCGTTATTACTAAATCCGGAACGGACCGAATACTTTACCAGACAATTTGTAAGAAGCTGCGGGACAAGCAATATTCAAAGCTTTGGCAAGTTCACCTTTGTTGATGTTGCGGCTGGATGTCTTTGCTAATTCCATGTCAGGTATGATACCGGTGAAGCAGATCATTCGGACAGCATCTAGGAATTCCAAGTCTTCGTGTCAGAAATATCGACATGGGTTAGAGGTGAAGTGGACTGGATTTTGTTCATGCTTGTTTGCTGGTTTTTTACGACAGTTTGCACTGCTTGGGTTTGATAATGCTCTGCTTCAGCTTCCGCTGGTGTGTGGTGATGCAGATGCTGGTGGAGTCGCTGATTATTCCACCAGGATGCCCAGTCGAATGTGGCTTGTTGCAACGCCTCCACCGATTCGAAGGGCTGCACTTGTTTAATCAGCTCGGTTCTGTATGCGCCGTTGAGGGTTTCCGCCAGCGCGTTATCATGACTGTCACCACCACTGCCAGTGCCTGCGAGCATACCCGCCTCAGCTAGATGCGTACTATACAGGGCACTGATGCACTGGGTTCCGTGACCGGAATGATGGATCAGGCCCTTCGTGCCACCATGCCTGCGGCTCCATGCGATCGCTTGGTCCAGCGCAGCCAACGGCAGGCTTCTGGCGTGCTGACTTTTGGATACCGCCCAACCGACAATACGACGAGCGTATACGTCGGTCACGAACGCCGCACAAGCAAAACTACCGTTCGCGAGCTTCACATACGTGATGTCAGCCGCATGCAGTCGACCCGGAGCACAGGCGTGAAGCTCTCGCTTCACCGAGTCCTCCCTACCGCCCCCGCTTCTCGCCGGACGCGTGGCTGCGGGGACACGCCCGCGACGCACGCCACGCACTCCACGCGTCTGCATGACATGCGACACCTGGTCTCGGCCAATATGCCGCCAGCCCTGACGAGTCGGTTGCATGAGCATTTTCCGATACCCGTACACGGCCTGAAACCGGTGGGCGTGAATCAGCTGGACATCCCGAGCCAAAGTCTCATGACGAGCCCGCATCCCACTGACAGTACGCTTCCTAGCCTGGAAATAGCCACGAGCCGTGATAGACCCACAGGCCGGAGCATGCTGCAAGGTCCTGCAGATCGGCTCACCCCCCAAACGACCCTCATACGCGTCAACGTACGCGATCATCAGCGTCCCGTCGGGTGGAGCCGTGAGGCGAAAGAAGCCGAAGCCGTCTGCAGAATCTCATCAGCCCGACGCAGCTGCGCGACCTCACGCCGAAGCTTCCTCAACTCCCCGGACCCTCCGGGAGAAGCGGTTTGCATGTCAGCCCGCTCACGCCAACGACGCAGCGACTCAGGAGCCACATCCCAATTCCCAGCGACCCCGTGCAACGCTTCCGTCCCCGACGAACAATTCTCCCGACTATCAGCAGACAGTCGAACAGCCCGATCCTTAAACTCCCGTGAATACCCACCACTCACAATCCCACCATCCCCTAACGAGTGGAAAACAGGAACAAAACCCAGTCCGCTTCAGAATGATGAGGATAGTGTGGTTGACAGTGTAACATCACCAGACTCAAGCCAAGAACGGGTAGATGAGCCAACTGTTGACATGTCTGATGAGTGGGATGGGCCTGACATGTTCGGCGCATACAGTCCACAACAAGAGCTCGGCCTCACACGCGCCCAACAGCAGCAGGCTGGTCAATCGCCGTCGTTCAACCAACCCATGCAACCAGTATTCACACCACCACAATCGAATAATCCTCACCTGTGATGAGAATATTGTTTATCGTGTGATGCCCGACCCGTGTGACTGCTGGTCGGGCATACTCAATTCCATGTTCAAACTATTCACCATAGTTAACCCGTAATCAGCCTGCAACCGGTCAAACTGTTTCAACGCCTGAGACCACACGGCCGCCTGTTCTTCTCCACTCAACAAATCCGCATGCTCTATCTGGTGTTGGAGTGTGAATGCTTGGCCGATCAGCCTACTCATATCATGAGCAGTCAACACGTTCGACTGCTTCTCACGCCCCACGTGCATGATGGGCTTACGATTGTTCATCGCAGCCTGCCACTCCAACACTGCTAGCCGATCGTTTTTCTCATTATGTGCCCACGTTGTGCGTAACTGTTTCAACGTCAAGTCCGCACCCAAGTCAAACGCGTTGAACCGTTCCCTCCAACCATCTTTACTCCGCCAGGTGATCGAGTACCCCACCACCTGACTTGGCTTATCAAACTCACCCTTCTTGACTCCTTTACGCAGTCGTGGATCAATATGCAACCCCTCACGGCGTATCCGGCGAATAAACTCATCCTCACTGCGAGATGCTTTGGCGCATGCTTCCACCAACAGGCTAATCGCCTGCTTCGGCATCGTCTCGGCCGCCACAGTATTCACCAAGCGCTGCCGAGTATGCGCATCCAACTGGTCAAACGGGACACTACCTGTGTAGTCTGTTCTGGATTTCCACTCGGCCCATTGCCGCCACTGCTCATACTGATACTTCAAATGAGAACGATCAGTAACAGCGTGTAAGGGTTGCAACTCAACATGAGACTCTTCAAGCCTGCGACAGGCGGTTTGCGCGTGAACACGATCATGCCACGGATTTCACCCAACCATCCTCACACGCCAGTTGCACCACCACATGCACGTGATCATTCCCATTCCTGGACAACCCGTGACGAACAGCCAACCACGTGACTTGAGGAGTGTGCTCACCGATGAGATTCAACTCTTTCAAATAGTCTTCAACAATCCGATTCCATCGCTGGTCCGTGAGGATTCCCTGCCCAGCCTTCACAGCCAAAGAACAATGCCATATTCTGTCTTTACCATGCTCAAGGGTTGGGTTACGTTTACCCCGGCGATCAGGAGGAAACGCATCATCAGCCGCCTCCAAACGACGATACTTCCAGTCAAATTCTTGGGCAATACGATCAAACGACACAGCAGGAGTCCCATCCACATGAAACAACTCCTCCACACGCAAGTCTTGACTCGCGCCGAGAAGATGCTGCCCGTGATGCTCATTAGAACGTCCCCTTGAAAACAAGTAACGGAGTAGTCCAGCAGGGTTCGAACCACGCGTAATATTCGGAATCACGCTTCCTATCGTGTGCGAAAACTCATATCAGAACGGCGGAGAACATGTCCTCAAACTGTTTACATGTTTTCTCACATGCTCTACGTATTCCCATGATGAAGCAGCATGATTTGTGGTACTTATTCGCCAAGCGGTATGCTGTGAACTATTGCGGTAGAGGAAACACGTTGTTGGGCAGTCCCTCTGCCGTGAGGGAAATAAAACAGACCAAGTATCACTACTGGTCTGCTTATTGCTTGGGAAACAAGTATTAGTGGAGGGGAATAAATTATGGCTCAGATTTCAGTGACT
The DNA here is from genome assembly GCA_022649135.1 of Bifidobacterium sp. Classification (GTDB taxonomy): domain Bacteria; phylum Actinomycetota; class Actinomycetes; order Actinomycetales; family Bifidobacteriaceae; genus Bifidobacterium. The sequence continues at coordinate 31,505 of JALCNP010000003.1, read as the reverse complement.
CCCGAGGGGTTAAAGTCTCAGGCTCAGGTGTATGTACAGTCTAAGGATGAGGTTGATCAGGCTATCCAAAAAGTCAACTCCATGAACAACACCATAGCCGAAGAGTGGAAAGGCCAAGCCTTCCAAGCGTATCTAGAACAGTATAATCAGTTGCATCAATCGGTTGTTCAGTTCGAGAATCTTCTTGAGAGTGTGTACCAGCAGTTAAACAAGTACGCTGACACGGTGTCTGAGCGTGACGCGCAGGATGCGCAAAGCTTCGGCTTCTAACAACATCATCGTGTGGATACTACAAGGCTTGTAATGTTCACACGAACAATTGGCTTGTGAACAGGATAATTATATGAGTAGACAAGTGAAGATTATCCTCATTGTTGTTCTCTCACTACTCCTCGTAGTGGGAGTCGCTTTTGGCGCGGTTAAATACGTTCAATACAAGCAGACGGAAACAGTTATGGAAGAGAAAACCCGACAAATCGAATTCCTGAAAACACATGAAACAGAAATGACTGAATACGTGAAAAAACAGAATTCTAAGATCACGAGTGTTCAATACGACTGGAACAGCGTTGAAACAGGCATTATTGGGAATGGGCTTCCTCAAGGAGCAGGGACAGCTTTGTATCTTGATGGTTTCGTTAATGACAATAAGTCAAATGAAATTGATTTCTATTTTGTATTAGGAAGTAATAAGCTACCTAATTTTTCAACAATGGAAATTTCATCTCTTATGATAGATGGTAAATATTATGAGTAAGCTAGAAAATTACAGTAATATATACGCTGACTTGGCACAAGGAGCTTACATTGACAGACCAAAAGGCAAAAGCTTCCCCTACAGTCAGTTGACTGGCGCTCAAAAGTCACAGTTGAATTCAGGTAATTCTGCCTCTTTCTTTTTTCCGGGTGCGAGGGATGCGTCTGGCGCTGATGCGAGTAAAGTGTTTCTTCAACCGGATTTGAAGGTGAAGGCTGCGAACGGTTCTTCGAAGAGTGTGATGGTGGATTCGAATACTGGTTACCAGTCGTATTTGGTGACTGACGCTTCGAAATTGTCGGATTCAACGCATGCGTATCTGGCGGTGCGTGGTAGTGATAATCCAAAAACCGCTGCTAACGCGTATTACAATTTGCGGACAGATTGGATTGCGAATGATGGGGCATTCGCGTTGAATAATACGGTGATACCGCAAGCGAAAGACGTTGAGACCGCCATGAAAACCGCGGTAGCGAGACTGCCTAAGACTGTGAAACTGGATGTGACGGGACATTCGTTGGGAACTATGGATTCTGCGCAAGGCTTGGGCTTACTGTTGAAGAATGATCCTCAAGCGTTTAACCGGATTGGCAAAGTGGTGTTGTGGGATGGGCCCGATACGACGCAGAGTTTGAAGAACATGGGGTTAACTCAAGCTCAGATAAGAGAAGTTTCCAGTAAGATCACGTATTACGTGAACCCTATGGACGTGGTCTCAATGTTGAATCGCACAGCCCCGAAGGACGAGCAGTTAGGGCATGTGAACTACATGGTGCCCTTGAATTTTAATTCCACGTTAGACATGACGGATAGTGCTCACGATTTTGGTGAATTCCAGTTAGACGAGAACGGGAACCCACTGACAGCCTCCGTTAGTTTTCATCCTGAATTGCTTCGGGCGGGACAACAGGTGGCTCAGTTGATTCAAACGTCACTGAAGAAGTTGAAAGAAACGTACGGGTTAGATAAGTCAACTGCTATTGCTGTGCTCATTTCAATGCTTTCAGGTGGATTTAATATTACAGCCGATAAGCTTGCTAAAAAAGGTGTTCACCTGACATACGACCAGTTGAAAACCATTTTTTCCACGTTTTGCACAGATTATATGACGATTATCAGTCAGGCACGCGTGGCTGCTGAACAGTGGGATAAGACTGCTATTCCCAAGTTCCAACAGGAAATCAAAACTGCGACTGGTTCGAAGCGAGTAGCGTTGCGTAGTGAACTCGTGGATACGGTCGCTCAAGACGTGGTGCTTCAAGCACAGGATTATGTGAGGAATGTAACCAGCACGCTCTCACAGGCGAAAGAAGATGTCAAACAGCAGGTGAATAGAGGTCAGCAGGCTGCGTATGATATCGGTCAACATTTATCCTCTTGGGAGATTGAAGAACTTCTCGCAAATTTTCAGTTCAACAATTTTTGGGATGAGCATGTGGAAGCAGAAACACTGCATACAGCATCAACATTCCAAAAGAACATGGAACAATTCTCCGACACCCTTCTGAAAGTGTCAGCAAATATTGAACAGACTGATCGTGAGGGCGCGGACGGATTCAATAGCATGCTCGGTGATGTGAAGAAAAGCTGGGGGAAGTAAACATGTATGGTTCGAATGGGATAGCTACTAACCCGTATCTGGATATGAATTCGCTTGACGGCCAGTTAACCGAAATGATGAAAACGCAGGAGAGGATAGCGATCGCTGCTATTCTCCAAGCACAAGCCGCCATCATCATGAACAAGGAAGATGAAACAGCAACCCGACTACAAAAAGATTGTACGAGTATGCACACACTCACCCGGAATGCAACCAGTGACTTGAAAGAAGGATTAGAAGGCAAGGCGGCTGACAGTGCGGACAGTTACCTCGCAACCACGACGCGTGATCTTACCTTGCATAATCCCATCACAAACAAGTAACACACAAGGAAAGAGTCTTTACGCATGGATACTCGTGAACGTTGGCAAGCAGAGGAAGAGCATGATGAGCATATCCGCCAGTTAAATCAGGCGGAAGAACTGTTAAACGATTACCGGCAGCAAGCCTACCACTATACCGATAGGCTCGTGGACTACGTGCAAGCCTTCTACCACAACACCCCTTACGAGTTGCCATATCAAGTAACCAACAGCCTCAGTGACCGATTCCAGCAAACCTTTGAGGAATACAACAGGAGTATCAGACAACAAGCCGAACAACTCGACGAAGCCCGAGACCAAGAACAACGAGACTACGCGAGAAAACTCGAAGAATAAACTCCCGCCCACTTCAAACACGTGTGAAAAATAGATAACAGTGTCTATTGTTTTTGCTGAATGCTGGTGATCAGCCCTGTAATCCGATCAACTAAATTTGCACACTGTTCTACCGCGTTCAACGTGCAGTATGGGAAGAGGAAGAAGAGCGGTTTTGCCGCTTCCACTCTCGCCACATAGTGCGAAATGCTGTCTCATTTTCAGTTTTTCCGTCAGAGCTTGATTCTGCTTGAATTGCGTTACATGAGAACACGTAAATAAGATTTAATCACATGCTTGGCCGCGCTCCCTTTCCGCTTAGTGCGGTTAAATCCGGACTATTCGGGTATATTTCTATGATTGGATGACCTGTGATAGGTCACAGCGGTAGAGGGGATTTCGTAAATCGTCTATTCACAGTATCTATTGCACGCCGGCTGCATATGGTTGACATCACCAACGGGAAACTCACGAACAGTTCATTTGCATACGCAGAGTTCGTGAACCCATTCTATTCGCTTGTCGTATTGTAGGCTGGGTAGCATCCCCCAGCAAACATACAAGAAACTTATTGTTGATTGCGTGAGATCAATCCATCGCATGAAGCCAGAAACATGGCGATGCAAGAGGATTAATCCATCATTGAAGATCACGATGTGCAATACCCCTTACGTCAGTACTCTGCATGCCACACATCTGGCTGAAGCATGCTGTGCCCCGTACTAAAGTGAACACCATGTCAAATTCCCACCTCATTGTGCTCGGAGGTCTGCCTGCAACAGGCAAGTCCACCGTCTCATCAGAACTGTTACGTCAACACGCTGGGATCGCCTACGTCAGAGTGGACAGCATTGAACAAGCCCTGCGGGATTCAGACGAAATGGGAGATTCAGGCGTGCAAGGCTCTGGCTATCTCGCAGCCTATGCCGTTGTACGTGATCTGTTGAGGTCAATACAGGTCGTCCTAGTCGAATGTGTCAACCCCATCGCATCCACCCGTCATGCTTGGCGTAATGTCGCGCGCAGTACCGGCGCGCGACTCCTCGAAGTCGAGTTGTTCTGTAGTGACGCATTAGAGCATCGCGCTCGTGCAGAATCACGATCAGTCGACATTCCTGGGCTTAAAGTTCCGAATTGGGAGCAGATTCAAACCCGCGAGTATGTCCCTTGGACAACGGCTGATCTCAGCTTGGACACCGCCACTATGCAACCGTCGGAAGCCGCCACCGCCATTCTCACTGCACTACTGAGCTAAGAGCACTGTGCAAAGCCCCGCATCCGCCAATGTGAGTACCAGCACGCACGGGAATCGCTACCGCCAACAACAGTGCCTTATCTTGCCTGTTTGACCGCAGAGTCCTTGATTTGCCGAATCAAGTAGGCAATGTTCGTATATGGATCATTTAAGTAGTTCTTCTCGTCCGTATCAATATCAGCAAACTTCGCCGTGTTTGATACGGCAGTGTCGAGGTGGTCAAGGATCTTTTCGATCTGAGCCTGGTCAGCTTTTTTGTACTGCCGTCTGAGACACTCGGATAGTTCCCGGTCTAGTCTCTCTGGCAGGTAGCTGCCTTTTACCTCTGTGAAATGGCTGGGCAGCCACACCTCGAATTGTCGATTGCTGAACCCGATACGGATAGGGTACTTGCCTTGGGTAGATTCAGCAATACATTGGGCCAATTCACTGTTGTTGATCGCGTCTTTATCAAAGACAATCCACACCACATCTGGTTTCACGGACATTTTTCGAATCTGTTGTTTGGCATAGCTCAACAAAGAATGACCTTGACGCCCGACTGGCTTAACGTTGAGTGTGACTTTTCCTCGAAACGCCGGAAGTCCTTTGAGCGTCGAAAAGTACTGATTTTCTGTGCTGCCTTCGCAGAAAACCGCGATGACGTCAAGCTCTGTTTTTGGATTCCTTGTTCGAGTTCTAGTTTGACTATTGCGACTACTCATCCGAGTCTCCACCGAAGATGTTCAACAGCGCTGGTTCGTTGATTTCTGGCAGAGCGCCGAAACGGCCGGCTAGGTACTTCTTGCTGAGAGATACGTCTCCACGGGAATCTGTCTGCGAGAAGTCGTAGAGACTGTAGAGACTACTGACTCCAAAAGCATCTTTCTCGACAAACCAGATCTGGTCTTTGCGCAAGCTCTTATCATCCATTAAGGCTGGCTGATGTGAGGACAGAATGTATTGATTGTGCTGTTTGCCGCAATTGATCAAGGCAAGGAAAGTCCTAGCGAGATCAAAGTGGTAGCTTCGATCAAACTCGTCGAAGAGTAGTGTCTTATCCGAGTCAAACGTAATGAGCGAGAGGACCAGCGAAATTGCTTCCTGGGTTCCCGCTGATTCCTGGCCTAAAACCAGATTGTATGACTTATTTTCCTGATCAAGATGTCGAAAAAGAACTGTTCTGGTCGACAAACTTGAGATAAAATTTTCCCGAGCATCGGCTGGAACTTTCAACTGTTCAATAATGTCTGCAAGTTGCGACGGAATAACTGGCTTACTTACTGAGATGTCCGTGATTCCAAAGTCAACATACTTCATGACCTCGAGAAACTTTTTCTTAATGGACTCATCGTTTAATGTGTCCAGAAGGGGATTTGTGTTTAGTCTGGCAACTCTCGTGAACGGAACCAGATCCTCTGCAAACCATTTAAACGCTTCGGCTGCTTCTTGTTTGTTCTTTCCCTGGTAGTAGAAAAGTAGTGTTTGATTTGCTCTCAAATCCTCTGGCACGTCCATGTCTCGATCAAATACAACTTCGTCGTCTGCCAGAAGTTTCTCCTGTATGAACTCGTTCGCCGTGAAGGAAAGGGAGTAATCAAATATGACTTTCCTACGGATAAACGTTATCTTAAAAGATATTGGCTGAGTTGAGTTACCAAAGCTGTCACAGTTAAGCTTATCCGACACTGATTGAGTAGGTTGAATGACCAACATCTTCAGCGTTGAGATAGCGTCCAGTAAATTGGATTTACCCGCAGCATTGGGACCAAAAATTACAGCGCTACGAAGAGCCTTCTGCTTACTAGAGACTTTCTCAATATTAAAATCAGTTGTACCCCGTGGAGATCTCACTCCTTTGCCTGGAATCAAAGTGAAGGTTGCCAGATCTTTAAACGATGCATAATTCTTAACCGAAAACTCGAGAAGCATTTCCACACCTTATAACCAAAAACACTTTTTTGTTTTAGTTTATCACACAAGACACTACTACGAGCAATCCACTACGACTCATAATATGAATCCGATAGACAACCTTTAATATTTTTCACCAGCTATTCGTCTTTGCGCGGATTGACAGAAAAGTACCAGATCTCAAAGATTTCTTCCCAACAGCCAAAAAGCAGTAGGACTGGGCGCGCTGTCATACACGGGACCACGTCCGACATCACAGAAAGTCATCCAGAGAAACCGCCGGATCGGTTCCAGACGGATTCGCCATTCTCACTAAATCCGTGACAAACTACGTACTTGTACCGGTCCATATCTATAAAACTCGAGAACAGTTCGTTTGCCTACATGATGCTCGTGGCCACCGTGTTTGCAGGTCGTATTGTAGGCCAGGTGGCATCAGCCAATCAATATACGCGAAACACGCTATCCTGTACGTGACGCATCAAGCCGAAGTTAAAGAAGTGTTGTAGCAGGCTCAGACGACACAAACCGTCTTAAAAAGCAGCAGACAGGCATGAATAAAACCAGCGGCGAGCTGAAGGTCGTGACCGCGAAAAGTCGGCGGCCATCTCGGTGAAATCGGTCGTGTTCCGCAGCGGGATCGCCGATCCGCTACGGAACACGACCAGCATCTGGGCGGCAGGAGGATACCATGCACGCACGGCATTGCAGATTCTCGTCGTTTTTTTGAGAACACGAAGCCGAACGATATCGAGTCGGCCGCGGGAACACAGCTGCACAGCGCTGGGAAGAAGCTCTCCTCCCGAAGGGCTTCACCCTAGCGGTGGTTCCTGGCGACTATCGAGAAAGTCAGAGGGATACTGGGATACCCCTCGGGCATACGCCATCCGCCCTCCTTCTCATCCGGTATCAGCATGGGCAACGACTTCCACTCGGCAATGTCATGCTCCCCCAGGCTTTCGATCGACAACCCGGATTGGATCAGGGCGTGTGTAATGTCATGAAAATCATGCGCCCAGTTGTGATTCCGAGTATGCGTGATCTTCCCCTCAGAGCCTTCGGTATAGGAGGAGGCGGAATCATATGTTGATTCAGTCCCGCTGAAATAGTTCTGCACGACATCCAACCCGGCATTATCCAGTGCGAACAGCAGCGGATGGTCGTCTCTGATCATGAAAACTCCGTCTGGCTTCAGCAGGTGCTTTATCGACCGCGCCCAATCAGCCAGATCAGGCAGCCATGTAATGGTTCCGACACTGGTGACGATCACATCGCAAAGATGGAGGCTATCCGGCAACGCCCGATCCGCATGCCGTGCATCGCCCCGGACGAAGTTCACCGGAACCTGGGCCCTGCGCGCTATTGATCTCGCATACGTCAATGCCACGTCGGAAAAATCGAGCCCGTACACTTCCCTCGCTCCCAGCCTGTACCAGCTCACCGTATCGAGCCCGATATGGCACTGCAGATGCAGAAGCCGCCGGTCGTACAACCCGCGTTCTCCGAGGAAAGGGGAGAGAATGGCATAATCCCGCCGGGCGACGGATGTTATCGCCCCGGCGTCATCAATGAAGGCATCGATATCACCATACCCGCCGTGCATATGCACGCTTGCCCTGTCATCCCAGTTCTCACGATTCTCTCGAACATCATCATCATCGGATGCAGCCATAGTCACCATGTGTAATTCCTTGTATATGTATATATGAAAAACGGGTCACCACACTGACACTGTCCGGAAATCCACCGGCCGCAGCGTCACGCCCGAACGGACGTCAAAGACTCACAACCCGGCACAATACGATCCCAGCAAGCATAGCATGAGGACGTCCACGGTTATGGAGCCACGGATTCCCCTATGTCCCAGCCAGCATGATGCTCACATGATGATTCCGAAACCCCTTTCTCCACGATCCCAAGATTCCATGACGACAGTGGATCACCCATCATCCAGCAGGTCTCCGCATATCGCCGCCGCGGAAACCGGAACGACCCGACGTTACCGGAGACGTCAACGGTCCATCAGCCCCTTGTCCGGTGTTCCACGGGCATGGCGCCGGCACCGTTGAGCCTGCCGCGAGAAACATTCATATTCGGGATTTATACTGAATGTCTTCGGTAGCATCGAAGAGGAACCGGACAAGGGCGGATCATACCCGACCGGGATCGCGACGATGTTGGTGAAGGTGAGGATCCATCCACACCCATGGATAGCAGCAACCTGCAGACAGTAAATCTGAAAGCCTAGGAGCACACATGATCATCGCATGGAAGGAAATCAAGGAGTCAAAGGGGCGGTACATTCTCATTTGCGCCGTAATCCTACTCGTCTCCTACCTCTCTTTTTTTCTCACCGCACTTTCCTTCGGTCTGGCACAGGCGAACCGGACATCGGTGGATGCGTGGAATGCGAGAAGCGTCATTCTTTCCGATGATGCGAACGGGGTTGTCGTCTCGTCCTCCATAACCCGGGAGCAGGAGAAAAACGCGATGGGATCGTCGCACAATTCTGATCCCGGCACCGCCGGAACCAACTCCGTCGAACCGATCAGCGTGCTCCCAGCGGTGACGTCAATATCACAGGATGCGCAATCGACAACCGGAATCGGGAAGGATTTCAACGCCGTTCTGTTCGGGGTGCGTGACGATTCCACCCTCGTCCCCCCACTGGTTGAAGGAAGACAGGCGAAAGGCGCGAGCGAGGCGGTTGCCAGCATCAGCCTGAAAACGAAGGATTCCGTCAATCTTGGCGACACCATCAAGGCGGGCAAGGCGAACGATGAATACATCATCGTGGGCTTCACCCGAAGCTCCGAATACAACACCTCCCCTGTCGTATATGTGCGCAACGGCTCGTTCACGCTCCCCGCGGCCCTTGCTGCACAGGCCGGTCTGGCAGCGCAGGCCACCCGGGATTCCGGAGGGCAGAAGACGGCTGTGGACGAAGGCAGGGACATCGTGGCGAGCGCCCTGGTCGTGACATCACGCTCCTCAACCGGCACGGCCACAGCCCTGCCTGATGGCTTGGTGAACGTCGACATCAAGGATTTCATCAACTCCATACCCGGCTATCAGGCGCAGGTCCTCACGTTCGTCCTGATGCTCGGCTTTCTCGTCGGGATTTCGGCGCTCATCGTCGGCATATTCATCTACATACTGACGATTCACAAACGTCATATTTTCGGAGTTCTCAAAGCACAGGGCTATTCCAATGGTTTCATAGCCCGCTCCGTGCTCTTTCAGACGCTTCTGATTGCGGTGGCGGGAACGGTTTGGGGACTCGGTCTCGCGCTTCTGACCGTGTCCGCCATGCCGCCTCGAGTGCCGGTGAGCGTGAGTGTGTACTGGTATTCGCTCATAGGCGGAATCCTGATTCTGTCATGCCTGCTGGGCGCCGTCTTTTCCGTTATCGCAGTTACATCCGTTGATGCGCTGGAGGCATTGTCATGATTGCACGCATTTCGCCCCGCTCCGATCAGACCCACGGCACGACGTTCCAGGAGCCGAGCGGCAAAGAGGTCGTGCATTTCACCGAGGTGTATAAGGATTTTCCGGACGGGGACGACATCATTCGGGCGTTGTCGCCCACATCGTTCAGTCTTCACTCAGGTGAGTTCATCTCCATCGTCGGGCCTAGCGGTTCGGGGAAGTCGACGCTGCTCACCATCATGGGTGGCCTGCAGAAACCCACGGGCGGATCCGTACGACTTGACGGGATGGATCTCTCATCCCTGTCATCGAAGCAGCTGGCGCAGCTGCGATTCTCGTCCATCGGCTTCGTCCTGCAATCGTCCAGCCTCGTGCCCTTCCTCACGCTTGAGGAACACCTCAAACTCAGGTCACGATACGCACATGAGGCCTATAATGCACGAAAAGCGCGGTCGCTGATGAAAGAACTCGGCATCGAACGGATTCGGGACAAACATCCGGCGGAACTCTCCGGAGGCGAAAGACAGAGGGCGGCGATATGCGTGGCTCTTTTCGGGAATCCGGCGCTTATCCTCGCCGATGAGCCGACTGCAAGTCTGGACACGCCACGAGCCCTGGCCGTTTCCGACATTTTCTTTCAGGCCGCCAGAAGAGAGAAGACCTGCGTGGTCATGGTCACACATGACGAGCGACTTCTTGGCGAATGCGATCGAGTGTTCACCATCGAGGACGGACACACGGAGGAAACCGGTTTCCCCCGTAATCATGCGAAGTCCCGTGATCGGCCTGCTGCGGCAAACGGATGAGACGATCCGCAAACCGCTCATCATGTCGACGACGTCCACAGTCGCTACGGGCATCGAGAAACACGGCTTTCTTCTTCTCTCGTCCACCCGTTCCTGTGCACTCCTGCCTCACTCCTGTATTGAGGATGATTCCCACACTCGCAACGCCGCAAGCTGCGCCGGCGTGTGGAACCAGTGTTCACCATCGTCCATAACCGTCAGCGTGGCATGGTGGACGTCCGCGAACGTCTCCACGGTTCTTCTGTCCGTCATGACATCGCCGCTTGCGTACAGTATCGCCGTCGGACAGGTCCAGTTCACAACGGGATGCTTTCGCTCCCACAGGAGATAGCGCCACGAGAGCGTCTGCCCGTCGTCTGTCACGATCTCATGTCTGGCTTCCAGATCCTGTTCGCTCACGCCGGCCTTCTGCATCATATCCGCGATGAGCAGCTCCATGTTCACGATCGGCGAGACGAAAAGCGCACGGCGCAGCTCTGTCCCCTGGAAGGCCAGCATGGAAAAGTGCGCTCCGATGCTGGTCGCCCGCAGACCAACATCCCTCCAGCGAGATCGCATATACCCGAGGACCTCGCGCAATTGCGGCACAACCGTCCACGGGTTGAAAAGGTCATGTTCTCCCTGACGGTCACCATGCTCCGGAAGATCGATGGAGAGCACCTGATATCCGGCCGGACAGACGACATCGGCAAAGGCCGCAGCCTCCTCCTTGCGCCCGTATTGTCCGTGGACGAACAGGTATGCCCTCGCGGATGGCTTGCCATAAAGTATGGCAGGTATACCACCGATATGACAATGCTGTTCTCTCATCCCGCTCTCCCTCAGCAGCTGCGTCATTTTTCACCCGATTGTACCCGGCCACACCGGCCGGGCGGTGTCCGGGGGAACACCTATGTCGGACACGGGTCTGTCCGTCGACGCCTGAGCGGTGAGGTGAGCGGCCGTGATTCTATCAAGTCGGAACCATCGGATCGACTCTCTGACATGGCAATCGGCAACGAGGTACCAATGTCCGAATGTACCGCCGAGCAGCTGCGGATCGACCCGGCGCTCGGTCTCGCGCCCCTCGCCGTCCGAGTACCGTATGGACAGGGTGCGTTTGCCATCCAGCGCATCCTCTGCCTCGGGCGCCGCGCAGCTCCTCCCGGATGGCATATAGACGGTTGGATCATGAGTAAAGCACACAATACCGAATACGCATCGATCATAATGATTCCCGGCTATTGGCTGAATCCCGCCATGCGCAGATTCCTGCGTCGCCATCCACGCTTATAAGCGCGACCCGCGCAGCGACTGTGCGAAACCCTGCCCGCCCGTCCAGGACCATGCGAACAGGGAGCAGAGGCCGAGAAGCACGGCGATCAGCGCAACATGGTCCTGTCCCGGCACCAGCGACGCCACATCGGCGGCATACCTGCGCAGAGCAAAGCCCGCAGTGAACTGCCAGCTCTGCAGCGCGATGTTGGCCACGACCAGCACCGCCCCCAGCCCCAGGCCATAGAACCGACCGAGGATGGCCATCGCAGCCACGACCAGTGCGGTGTCCACCCCAGCGTTGACCGCCACCATGGACAGCGGCGCCGGGGAATGCGGAGCAGATACGGCGGGACTGAGCAAGACGCCGACCAAGAACGGCACGGCTACAGCGAGCGTCGACGCCACGTAGGCGACGCCGCGCACGCGAGCCGGATGGAGCCGCTCCCATTACGGCATGAGCGGAGACAGCATGACCAGCGCACACGCAAGGAAGGCCACATAGGCCAGCTCAGCCACAGGGACCGGGTCCTGTATCGGGAGCATGCCCGCAGGACACGGGGTGAGCGCTCCCTCCCCGTACTGCTGTGCGTCGGCGCCGGCAACGCATGCATGGCCCACATATGCGGGCAGGCCGTAAGCCTCCGTGTATAAGAAGCACGAGCAACACAGGCAGACCCGCGGCCAGGCACACGGACACCAGGGCAAGAATGGAATGACGCCCATGCATCCACCCCAGATCCCGCCATGTCGTGGCTTCCCGCCATCCCATTCGCTTCACCTTCACCGCCCCTTCAACGCGGCGTCGTCGAGCACCTGCTGCGGTGTCATTGCGCATTGGTCCAATGCCTGCATATTCGACCGGACGAATATGCGGAACGTCTCGTCATCGGCATCGTTCAGCACGGATGCGGCCTTGTCCTGGGCTCCGCCGGGCAGAGAACCCAAAGATTTCGCATAGGCGATGTTTCTCATCCTGTAGGGAACCTGGTCAAGGACGAAAGCGGTGAGCGCCGCCGGATCGTCAAGGGATTTCTGGCTGTCGACCGCGCCCGCAGCCGAAGCCGCGCAGTCGGCCGGTATCCATGCTTTCGTCACGTAGGAGGATATGTCAAGAAGATCGCTGTAGCGGCCTGTCCGCGTGGTGATGGTGTCCGTCAGAATCTCAATGGGCTTTCCTCCCAGACCATCGAGGATCTCGGATCCTCTCCGGGTCAGGTTCCACTGCGCATCAGAGGTCGTCGGAGTAAAGGAATTGCCCAGCAGAATCACGATCCCGTCCATGCCCTGGTGCTCGTGCACCCATCCCGGAGGGAACCAGGACGCCATGGATTGCATGTATCGCACATACCGTCCGAGTTTGGCGGAATCATCCGGGTGGGAGCAGACCGTCATGCCCGATTCCCCTATGCTTTCGCACCGGGGGGTGAAGGGGGCGCTCCGCTCCCATTGCGCAGGCCCCACCAGCGCGGCCACACCGCCGGACGCAGCGGGAATCAGGAACAGCACCGTCAGGCAAGAAACGACACGCACAGACGCATGCCGCCACGGCAGAGAGCACATGGCACACGCCGCCACCGAGACGAACGCCACCAGCAGCATGACCGCCATTCGCAGGGCCACGGCCTGTGGATTGACACGCAGACCCGGCTCGCTGCCGATTCCCGTGTCCACAACAGGCAGAATCGCCCCCCAGGACGACCCCCACAACCGAGGGAAGATCCTTCCCGAGGGGAAAGACGGTCTCACAGCCATCACCCCGACCCAGATCAGAACCATCGGAACGATCGCCGCAGGCACCAACGACCACCGGCTTCCCCAGACCACGCCAAGCGCGAATCCGAACACGAACATCATCGCGAGCGCGCTCATGCCCACCAGCAACGACCCCAGGGGGAACGGCCCGCTACCATCATGGATCGTCTTGACGACGGCGGGAAGACATGCCAGGACATACGGCAGCGCGGAGATGACCGCGCCCTTGGCCATGGGCACGCCGTATCTGCGAACAGGGTTGCCGCCCGACCATGGGGGATTCACCACACAGCGTGCGGAGCAGGCCTTGTACGAGCACCATGCCCCATACATGCAGGCGATCACGTCCGAGGCGACGTGCATCCAGGTCAGGTCAAGCTGAAGGGCCGCATTGGTCGGCGGCAGCCCCGGCAATGAGCTTGCGACGCCGTAGTTGCGCACAGCCAGAGCCAACGGGTACGCCAGCATCGCCACGAAAAAGACCAGGGAGCTCACCGGGGACAAGGGATGCAGCGCGCGGGTCAGGAGCCCGTTCCCCGTGCGCGTTTCCAGCGTCGTCCATCATCCATGGCAGTGCACTCCCCCAGGGCAGCCGGCCGCGAAAGGACGCGAGCCCCTAGCGCCCTGCACCGTACGTTCCCGTCAGCAGTCTTTGATATCCAGACTCCCATCGCGTGGACATCCTGTCGGAGTGGTCTCCGTATCGGGCAAGATCGTCCATGTCTCCCCGCAGAAGCACACGCCCCCGATCCAACACGATCACCTGATCCGCCATGGCGACAAGATCCTCAACGAGGTGGGTGCTGACGAGAACGATATGGGAGTGCGCATACCCGTCCAGAAACCGCCGAATTTCGACGCGACGTATGGGATCAAAACCAACCGTGGGCTCGTCGAGAACAAGCACGCGCGGCTCCATGACGATCGCACACGCAATGCCCGCACGTTGCCTCATTCCACCGGAGAATTTCCGTACCGCCGTACTGCGGCTGTCGGACAATCCCACTTCTTCGATGGCCCATTCGGCCGCAGCGCGGGACGATGACCAGGAGGCGCCCCACGCCCAGGCTGCATACTGCACATTGTGCAGAAGGCTGGAGGCCTCCATCAATTCGAAGGACTGGGGCAGATACCCCATGGAGCCACGCGCCCTCCGGCGGCCGGCCCCGGAGAGCATATCCATGCCATCGATGGCGACGCTTCCCGACGACGGCCTCAGCAGCGTCGTCACGATGCTCATCAGCGTCGTCTTTCCCGCGCCGTTGGGCCCCAGCAGACCGTAAAGCCCGTCCCTGAAATCAAAGGACACATCGGAAAGCACACGCTGCCTTCCATAGGAAAAGGTTATATGCGATAACTGGACGTTCGTATGATCACCCCCCTGACAACACAACCGTATCATGGGCGGGCGCCGACGACAGCGCGTGGCACAGCCCCGGGTGCGGTCCGGAAAATCGCGATACAGTGACACACATGGTCATTCGCCGCCGCATGAATGGAATCGGTCCATGTCCGGTGCCCTATCCGTGCATGCCAGGTCGCGCATCCGGAGCGGATCGAATGCGCCCCATAATCTCGCGCACGTACATACCATGCCTCGTCTTCTCAGAGCGAAGATTCCGCATATGCTCGCTCCCGGCGCCAACACTGTATCATGGAACCGTGTTTTCCGGACGCCGGGCGGGCTTCCTTCCGGCGCGCGGCGCGGGGAGGGCCCTCCGCGAACACACGAAACCGCGTGGCCTGCGTGGGGAGACAGGGAAGCATGTGTCAACGGCGCACAGAAAGGCACTCATGACAAGAAACCGCATGGAGGCGTTCAGCGACGGGGTGTTCGCAATCATCATAACGATCATGGTGCTCGAGCTCAAGGTCCCTCATGGCGCGGGATTCGCTGACCTGCGTGAGGATATCCCCGTGTTCCTCGGCTATGTTCTCAGCTTCCTCTACGTCGGTATCTACTGGACGAATCACCATCATCTGCTCGCCGCGCTCGAATCGGTGAACGGGAGGATCCTGTGGGTTAATCTCCACCTGCTGTTCTGGCTGTCGCTCATTCCCGTCTCGACGGCATGGGCCGGGGAGCATCCTCTCTCTTCGGCGCCGACATGCGTGTACGGCGTCATTCTGCTCATGTGCGCCCTGGCCTATATGCTGCTGGAACGCATGGTGGCGAATGCGATCGACCGGGATTGCGCCCTTGCCCGCTCCATCCGCAGCGACCCGAAGACCATCGTCTCCATGGTCGCGTATGCGGCCGGCGCGGCGGTGGCGGTCTGGGTTCCGCCGGTCGCATATGCCCTCTACTGCGTCGTCGCGCTGCTGTGGATCATCCCCGATATGCGGATCGAGAAGATGCTGGCCACGTAACCGCCGCTGTGCCGCCCTATGCCGCCGGTCCTGCGCAAGGCGGCACAGCGGCCGCTCTCACACGTCGCGCTCGGAGACGATCTTGGGGTACTCCCGTTCGGGTTCGGAGGCGTCATGCAGCGGCGTCCAGACCTGTGCGAAGAACGGATCAACCTTGGCTCGGGCGGAGTAGTTCCAGCTGGCGGACTCGCACTGGTCGCACCAGTGCCCACCCTCGAGAACGAGCCGGGGGCTCGCGGCGAACGTATGCCCGAACGCGCAGGTGAACGTGAGCGGGGTCGACCAGTCCCCGGTCCGCATCGCAGGGGAGACCAGCCTTCCACCGCGAAAAGCGGCTGCGTTGCGCATGTCCTGCAGGGTGAGCTCGGATTCCGGCTTGGATTCGTCATACCCATGATCAATCGGCACAACCCTGTCCCACTGGGTGAAATGCCGCATCGCATTGGCATCGTCTCCCAACGCCTCCCAGTTGCGGCGGCTTCCCCAGTAGGCGTCGATGTGATCCTCGCGGTTCTCCTCGATAAACGACAACGTTCCGCGCGTGCCGGTGGCCTGCTTGCGGAAGGTGCGCCGCAGAATTGCCCCCATGAGACGCTGACCGCCCGGAAGCCCGCATACAAGGCGCGCGATGGTGCGTGTCGAACCGAGATTCTCGAGATAGGCATCGTAGAAATACTGCATGGAATCGTGACGGAAATGGAGGAAATCGTTCAGCTTGTCGGAATCCAGGTAATACTGCCCATGGAAGTTCCTCGTCGCATAGAGCCGGGGCTCGATGACGTATTTCATATCGGTGAAGCCCAGCGCCCCATACAGCGTCTTGTACATGGAATACGTGTCGACACGGCAGCTCTCCCCCCCGCCGATATTGTAGATGTGGCCCCAGAATCCTGGTTTCAGACGCCCGGAGAACTCCTCACGGCACATGTTTCTCAGCAGCGTCCCCGAGTCGCGGTCGGACACATACTCAAGGACGTTGTCAAGGCAGTTATGGAACATAATCGCGTCCCGGATCCTGCTCATGCCGGGTCCCATGATCCCGGTCTGGCGCAGGGACGCCCAGTATGTCAGTCCCGATTCGATCAGATAGCGTTCCGCGGCGACCTTCGACACCGCATAGTAGTCGAACATGCTCGGCTTGATCGGGTCGCCCACCCGCCCCCAGTGGATCGGAGGCATCCGATCGCCTGTTTCGGCGATCGTGCCGATGGCGACGACCTTGGTGGTTTCGCTTTGCCCCAGCGCCTTGACGGCCTGGACGATGTTTCGCATGCCTCCGCAATTGACCTTCATCGCCAGTTCGGGTCTGTCATCAGCCACAGGAGAGACCAGAGCGGCGACATGAAGCACGAGGTCGGCACCGCGCACGCAGTCCATGACGTCATCCATATTCGTCAGATCCCCGTATTTTATCCGCAGGCCGGGAGTGCCCTCCATGTCTTTGACCCTGGCTCGATCCTTCTCGTCATCCATCACCAGGATCACGATGTTATACATGGAGAGGTCCTCCATCATCGCCCGCAGGCCCTGGAAGCCCATGTTCCCCGTGGCCCCGGTGAGGAAGACGGTCTTTTTGGCGGCCTTGGCGGCACCCGTCCGACGCTTTCCATCGGTGTGTTTTTTCAATGCATTCATCGCTATTCGCCTTTCATCCCTATCGTGGGAACGTTATGTCTGAGAATCCGCATGCACAGCCTCACCGAATCGCCTATGGCGGCATCGATGTCGTCCGGCTGGACGCCGAGCTTCTCGCTGCCGAGCGATTTGTCGATGAACAGCCGCGACACCTGCAGCCTCGCGAATCTCGGCATGTCGAGACCCCCGTCGATGCCGTTCTTCCGCTGTTTTCTTCGCAGCGATCTCATGCTGAGCGCATACATGAAC
The DNA here is from genome assembly GCA_022649135.1 of Bifidobacterium sp. Taxonomy (GTDB): domain Bacteria; phylum Actinomycetota; class Actinomycetes; order Actinomycetales; family Bifidobacteriaceae; genus Bifidobacterium. The sequence continues at coordinate 13,864 of JALCNP010000003.1, read as the reverse complement.
TCGGGTATGGTTATTATCGGTCTTCCGGGTCTCCCCATGTGCCGGTGAACGATCGCCAGCATCTGGCGCCATGTCATGTTGTAGTATCCGATCGGGTATACGTTGCCCCCGCGGTTGCGCTCCACGGCCCCGGCGATGGCCTGCGCCACCTGCCTCACCGTGACCATGGTGGTGCCGCCGCTCGTGTAGAACGTGACCGCGGGCATGCTCGCGATGCTCTGGACCAGAAACATCCAGACCGGCTTCCTTCCCGGCTGCGTGCCGAAGATGTAGGGAAGCTCGAGAACGGCGACGTCGAAGCCTTCGCCGCAGAAGGAGAGCGCCATGGTCTCCTGGTCCACCCGACTGCGAATATAGGGATGCCATGTGGCGAGTCGCAGTTTCGGCAAGGTCTTCGCAAAATAGGCGAAATACGAGCCCAGGATCACCGTATGCCTCACCCCGACCGCTTGCGCGATGGCAAGAAGCCTGCGAAGCGGGTCGATGTTGTATCTTTTGAACATGTCGTATATCGGGGCCGGCCCCTCCACACGTTCGTCGACGCCCGCGGCGAAGACAAGGGCGTCCTGCCCGCCGAGCAGGGAGCGAAGCTCGTCGTCCTTCATCGTCATATAGTTGCCGAAGGCAAGCTTCATGTCCTTCGGCAGCGATGCGCCGGGCGGGACGGGAGGCAATGCGACAGCGGTGACGTCGTGCCCGCGGCGGATGAGCTCGGCGGCGGCCTCGCTTCCCAGTAATCCGGTTCCTCCGATAATAAGGACTTTCATTGGTTCTCCTTCATGTTTTCGCGCAACGGTTCACGTTCGCGGATTGCGAGCGGCTCCCGAGCGTGACGAAGTTCGATCGGCCTGCCCTGGCCGTCATCGTCGACGCGACGATCCGCGCAGCTGCAGCGGAACCTATGGGTCCCACTGGCGACTGCGTGTGTCGTTCCATCGGGCATGCACACCGTACATGTCGTCGACACCGGCACCTCGACGGTGAGGTCAAACTCGCCCTGGCCGACATGCCAGTCGGACGAGGCACGCCCGTAGGGGGTATGGACGCTCGCCCGGGCGTAGGACAGTCCCCCTCCGACAAGCGGTCTCACGGTGAAGGTGCGGTAGCCGGGGCCGGTCGGTTCGATTCCGGCTACCCGCCTGTACAGCCAATCGCCCACGGCCCCGCTGGCGTAATGGTTGAAGGAGACCATCCCGCCGTTCGATTCCTCGGCGGATTCGCCGCTCTGCAGATCATCCATGTTCACGGTCCCGTCGGGGCGCAGCGCATCCCATCGCTCCCATATGGTGGTTCCGCCCGCCTTGACCTCGTACAGCCATGAAGGGCAGTCCTCCTGCAGAAGGAGGTCATATGCCGTGTCGGCATGGCCGTTGTCGCTGAGGGCAAAAAGTATGTAGGGGGTTCCCGTGAACCCGGTGGCGATGTGATAGCCGTTGCCCACCACCAGCTCATTGAGGCGGTCGGCCATGTTCGCCGTCTCCCGGCCTGTGGTCATCTCAAAATACAGGGGAAGCACATAGCCCGTTTGGAATTCCCGACGCAGCCTGCCATTGCCGTCCGTGAATGCCGTGCGGAAGGCTCGGGTGATGTCATCGTGCAGATGCCCGTAGCGCACGGCCTCCTCATCATGCCCAAGCTCCTGCGCTATGCGGGACACGAGGGCGGCGGAATTCGCATAGTATGCGGTCGCTATCCACTTCCCCTTGGCCAGCCACTGCTTCACGTTTTCGTCGGGTGCCGTCCAATCGCCGAAATGAAAGGGGAAACGCCATATTTTACGACGGCTGGGACGCACGGAGAACAGCCCGGACCACCACGCCGCCGCGTGGAGGAATTTCTTCATGACCGGGTATTGCCGCTCAAGCATCCTCCTGTCTCCGCGGGCGAGATACTCAGCCCAGGGCACCACGATCGCGCTGTCCCCCCAGCATGAGGTGGCCATGACGGGCCATGAGTCGCCCGAGCGGGGCACCACCATGGGTATGCCTCCGCCACGGCCCTGCTCGGATTTCATGTCCAGCAGCCATTTGTCGAGGAACCTGCCCATGTCGAAGTTGAAGCAGGCGGTTTTCGCGAAAACGGCGATGTCGCCCGTCCACCCTTCGCGCTCGTCGCGCTGGGGGCAGTCGGTGGGGATGTCCACGAAGTTCGACTTCCCTCCCCAGCGGATGTTCTCCTGCAGCCTGTTCAGGTCGGGGTTCGAACATTCGAAGCTTGCGTTGCTGCCGATCGTGGAATACAGTGCGTGCGCGCTGAGTTCGATGTCCTCCGCATCGATGCCCGTCACGCCGACATAGCGAAACCCCATGTAGGTCAGTCGCGGGGAATACGTCTGCTCACCATCGCTGCAGATATAGGTCGCGCTCGCTTTCGCGGTGCGCAGGGACTTCACGAACAGCTCGCCATCGACAAGCACCTCGGCATGGCGGAAAACGATGGTCCTGCCCCGCACCCCGCGTATCCTCGCCTCGATCACCCCGGCGAAATTCTGACCGAAATCGTAGACCACCTCACCGCTTTTCGCCGTGAAGCGATGAACCGGCGTGAACCTCTCATGCGCACGCACGGGTTCCCCGTATTGGGCCATTATCGTGGGGTTCTTCCTCCAGCCGAGCTCATCGGCGCGTCTCCACTCGATCTCGTTGAGATCGACCGTGGAATCGTATGTTTCGCCGTCATACCATTGGGCGCTCCGGTATGGCCCTTCCTCGCTGACATCCCACGACGTGTCGCTGACAACGATCTGGACGTCGCCGTCCGCGTATTCGACATGGATCTCACACAGAAGCGCCTGTCTGTCGGCGTAGATCTTGCTTTTCCGGTGGTAGGTGAATTCCCCGACCGCCCAGCCTCCGGCCACGACCGCGGTGATCTCGTGGGAGCGGTCCGCCGAAAGCAAGCCACGAGTGACGTCGTAGGTCTGGTACTGCATCTCGTGCCAGTACGAGGTGTGCCCGGGCGCGAAATAGTCCTGTCCGACCCGCTCGCCATCGATGCTCAGCTCGTAGATCCCCAGGGCGGTCGAATTCACCCACGCCCTCGAGATCGCCTTATCCTTCAGAGCGAAACGCTTCCGGAAGACCATGGGCACAGGAGACTCCCCGTCGGGGAACGAATAGCCCATATCCGTTATCCACCGGCCCTCCCACGGTGATTCTCGTCGTCCCGTTTCGAACCAGGTTCGGGCCTGCGCCGTTCTGCCGCGCGATGAGGTCGCTTCGACGAGGACATCATAGCGGGCGAAGGGACGCAAAGGCTTGTCGTAGACGTTGTTGATCTGGTCATTCGTCGTCCACGAGTGGCCGTCGATGTGGATGCTCGCGTGGTGCAGGCTCTCGCCGCCCGCGTCGCTGCTCAGTTCGAACGAGATTCTGGGCTGCGAGTCGGTGACGATGTTCCCCGTGGAACCATTGATCGAGATGGAGGCTATCGAAAAGCCCGCGTCGTCACCGCCGTCCATCCGCCCGGCGGTCTTCACGCCGCTCATGCCGTCGTTCATTGCTGCATCTCCCTGTTGGGTTCGACTTCGTTCACATCCATTCCCCGTTCGCCGATCAAGCGCTTGTTCGCCTTTTCGACGGTCAGGAACAGGAGAATCGCAATGATGGCGACGCTCGTCACCGTTTCAAGACCGACAAAGGAGAAGGTGATGACGTTCTTGACCGCGGGGGTTTGGACGGCGATGAACTTTCCGGCCGCATAATGGGGGGCCGCGTATCCGGCCGCCGAGATCATGAGGTTGAACACCCCGGAGCAGATGCCGACCATCGTGGTGGTGATGATGTTGTACACCGACATGGCGATGCCGTCCGAACGGTAGCCGCGGGTGAGCTCGATATGGTCGAGCACGTCAGCGAAAAGAGCGAGGAAAATGTATGAGGCGGGCAGCGCGCCCACGTTCTTGACGAACTGACCGACAAGAACGACGGGCATCGACGCCGGGGCCATCCAGCAGATCAGACTCCCCAGCCCGTACAAGACGAATCCGGCGACCATGAGGTTCTTCTTGCCGACCCGCTTCGCAATCGGCCACACGGCGAACACGCCTATGCCCATCGGGATTCCGCCGATCATGGACAATATGGTCTGGGTGAACCCGTCGCTGTACGTTCCCAGGACGTAGTTGCTGTAGTACACCAGACTGAGGTTCTTCACGCTGGAGCCGAAGGTGTACAGGATGAAGTATGCGAACGCCAGAATGACGTACCTGTCCTTCACCAGCCCTTTGATCTCCGTGAGGAACGAGGCCTTGGCCACGGCGGGCGACGCCTGGGTGGCTTCGGTGACGCGCTCCCGGGTGTAGAAGTACTCGAGCATTTCCAGCGGGAGGACGATGATCGAGACGATGCCCATCAGCAGTATCCAGTTGGCCCTGCTCACCCCCAGATGGGGAAGGATCAGGGAGGGGAAGACCAGGGCGACGAAGATGCCGCTCATCATGATCGTGGTGACCTGGTTGAACACCGACAGCTGTCCTCTCTGCGCGGACTGCTTGGTGGAAAGCGGGACCATGAGATTGTGGCTCATGCCGTACATGGTGATGGCCACGGCATAGTACAGGTTGTAGGAGAACGAGACCCAGACTATCTTCAGGAACTCGTTGCCCGTGGGAACGATGAACAGCAGCAGTGCGGACGCCACGAGTATCGGTATGGATATGAGCATCCATGGCCTGGCCTTGCCCTGCCTGGTCGAGGTTTTGTCGATGATCCGCCCCATGAGCACGTTGAGGACGACGACCAGCACGTTCGTGACGATGGGCAGGATCGTCAGGAACATCCCCCTCCCCGTGTTGGACAGATCCAGAACGTCCGTGTAGTAGACGTTGAGGTAGACCGCCAGCAGGGCGTAGAGCAGCTGTCCGCCGGCGGGACCGAGAAAGTAGCCGAGCCACTTCTCCTTGGCGGTCGTGTCCTGCGAGCGCACACGCGAATCGAGTGCCGCTCGGTCGAAAAACCTCTGAAAGCGCGTCATGAACGGGTTCCTTCCCTGTCGACGAGATCGATGGGGTCATGTTCCTTGGCCAGCATCGTCCTCACCCCGGCGATAAGATGCCCGTTCGCCAGCAGGGGGAATCCCTTGGCCATGCTGTAGGAGAAGGCTCCGGACGAGGACATGCACATCGAGCGGGGCGAGTTGTAGGGCATCATCCTCACGATGAAATACGAGTTCTTCAGCCGGGAGTCCCTCTCCAGCGAATCGGGCATCTTCAGCGCGGTTCGATAGTTCTTTTCCACGGTGCCGAGAATCGCCCGGTACAGGATTCTTCCCATGGGCGAGTGGCGGAAATCAAGCAGCCGCGACTCCATCGTGACGGGCCATCGCGCGGGGTGGGGATCGATCTTTCGGCCGAGAAGGTCCTCGAATTCCTTCGGCACGGATCGGGGAGGCTGAGCGTACGCGCGGCTGACCGCCTGCGAGTAGGGGCTCGGGACGAGCTCGCCGTCATCGATCGTCAGGGTCGCACTCAGTCGGATATCGTCGCTCGCCGCACCGACCATCAGCGGATACTCGCCGCTCTCGCACACCCATCGATGCTCCCGCACATTCCAATATGAGAGATCATCGATCGAAAAGCCCATGGAGACCCTCGCGGATTCGCCCGCCCGCAGACGTACCTTGGCAAAGGCCCTGAGCTCCCGTTCGGCCTTGAACACGCTCCCGTGATTGTCGCCGGAATACAGCTGGACCACCTCGCTGGCATCCACGTCTCCGATGTTCTTCACCGTGCAGTTCACCGTGATCCGTCGTTTCTCGCGGCTGACGTGGAGGTCGGCATAGGAAAACGCCGTGTATGACAGACCGTGCCCGAAATGGAAAAGGGGCTGTATGCCCGCCTTGTCATAGCAGCGATACCCCACGTAGATGCTTTCGTAGTACCGTGCGACCTCGTCCTTGTCGTAGTCCGCGCAACTGCTGCTGTCGTCTGCCGTTTTCAGCCAGCTTTCCGTCAGCTTCCCACGGGGGCTTTCCTCCCCCAGCAGCAGGGCCGCGGCGGCCTCACCCCCCGCCATTCCCGGCAAATACATGTCCAGAATGGCGCGGAGACGATCGGCGAACGGAAGCTCGACGGGGGCTCCAGCGAACAGCACGAGCACGACGGGCTTGCCCGTGTCGAGAAGCTCTTCGATCAGTCGTCGCTGCGCCTCGGGCAGGGCCATGGATTCGCGGTCGAATCCCTCGCTCTCATCGAAATCCGTCAGTCCGGCGAACACCAGTATGGTCGTGGCCTTCCGGGCCATGCGGAGGGCCTCGCGCGCGATCTCCGGCTCGGGTTTCGTGTGCGACGACCGGTATCCGGGCGCATAGGAGTAGCGTATGGAGCGTCTGTCGAAAGCCTGCCGAGGCGAGACAACCGTCGGAGGATTGATCAGAGAGGATCCGGCACCCTGGAACTTCAGCTTTTCGAACATCTCCCCCACGACCAGCAGCCCGTCCTGTTCCTTGAGCGGAAGGGTTCCGTCATTGGCGAGAAGAACGGCGCTGTCCTTGGCCACCTCGAGGGCCAGTGCCTCATTGTGGGCCAGGGTGCTTCGTGATATCGAATGCACGGACGCTTCGTCGTGCCCTTCCGCGCGAGGGTGGGACGCGTGCGCGGCCGATGCCCGTTCGCCCAGAAGAAGCACCCTTCCGACGGCGCGATCCAGAACCTCCATGCTCATCTCGCCGGAGCGGATGGCTTGCGCAAGCAGGATGCGGTTGTGAATCACGCCTCCGGGCATGTCGAGGTCGCAGCCCGCGAGCATGCTCGCGACGCGATCATGGGTTCCGCCCCAATCGGTCATGACCAGTCCGTCGAATCCCCACTCCTGTCGCAGCGTGCCGCGCAGAAGAGACGCGTTTTCGGAGGCGAACACCCCGTTGACCTTGTTGTACGAAGTCATCACGGCATAGGGATGCGCCTGCCTCACCACCCTTTCGAAGGCCCTCATGTAGATCTCCCGCAACGCCCGCTCGTCGACCTGGCTGTCCCCCACGAACCGGTAGTTCTCGTTCGAGTTGGCCGCGAAATGCTTGACGGCGCACCCCACTCCCCGCGATTGCACCCCCTGAACGAACTGCGAACCGAACGCGCCCGACAAGAGCGGGTCCTCGGAATAGTATTCGAAGTTCCTGCCGCACAAGGGGTTGCGTTTGATGTTGATTCCCGGGGCGAGGAGAACATCGACACCGCGTTCGACGCATTCCTGCGCGATCGCCCGGCCGATCGCATACGCATGTGCAGGGTTCCAGGAGGAGCCCACCGTTGCCGACGTCGGGAACGCCGTGCTCTCCTCGTTGTCATCGACGTCGAAGCCGCCCTGCGCCTGCCTGGCCATGCGCAGGCCATGGGGGCCGTCGGTAAGGGTGAGCGCCCGAATGCCGTTCTCCGGCACCGCGAAGGTGTGCCAGGAGTCGTGGCCCTCGACCAGGGCGATCTTCTGCGAGAGAGTCAGCCGTGCAATGATTCGTGCTATGTCCATTTCGTATGGCTCTCCCTTGAACGTTGTTGTGAGTGCAACGATAAGGTTCCGTCCGCTCTGGGTGCGTACACTATTTTTAGATGGCATATACTTTTTTCATGCACTACATCATGGAGTATCTTGTCACCATATTCGGCCTCGCGGTGCGACGATATGCAGGAAACGTGCAGGTGGAGAGCCGGGGGGAGCTGTTCAGCCCCGACCCGGCCATCCTGTACATGCCAGCGTTCGACAAGACGCGCGGGGCCTGTGCCCTGATCGTGACCAGATCGCTTGACAGTCTGGGGATAATCCGCACCGGCGACGGGGAATTCTATGTGCTCGGACCCGCGAAAAGAACGGAGCTCGACCGCTCAGGCACCGCGGCACGCGCCCGGGAGCTCCACATCACCCAGGAGAGGCTCCCCGCCTTCGAGGAATATCTGCGGGACATCCCCATCCTCTCCATCGCGCAGTTCGCCAACATACTGTCCATGGCATCCAAGGTTATGACCGGCATCACCGTTCAGCCGGAATCCATCCTGTTCGGCGCGGACGACGCCGGGAAAGGGAACCGTGCGCAGGATCCGGTCCCCTACGCCTTCAGCAACAACGATTCCAGCGACAACTACCGTTCGGAGCGACTTCTTCTGACCTACGTCCAGCACGGGGACACGGAGGCCCTCACATCGGTCTTCAGACGCACTCAGTTCAGAGAGGATTTCAGCATCGGGCACGATGGCACCAGCAATCTTCGCAACATCACCATCGTCACCGCGACCCTGGTCTCGCGTTCCGCCATACTCGGAGGGGTGGAGCCCCAGGAGGCCTTCGCCCTCAGCGACGCGTACATTCGAATGGCCGAGAGCATCGACAGCCCGCAGAACCTGTATGCCCTGATGTCCACCATGGTCATCGACTTCGCGAACAGGGCGGGCTCGAGCGCCGTTCCCGCATCCGCATCGCCCTACGTCGCGCAAAGCCTGATATGGATTCGTCGGCATCTGTCCCAGCGCATTTCGACGTGCCGCGTCGCACACGACATCGGTCTGAGCACCTCGTACCTGTCGTCGTTGTTCAGGAAGGAGATGGGGAAGACCGTCACCGACTACATCAACGAGGCCAAGATCGACGAGGCGAAAACCCTCCTCGCCACCCATTCCATGACGATACGGGACGTGTCCCAGTGCATGGGATTCGCCTCGCGAAACTATTTCGACAAGGTGTTCAGACGGCACTGCGGTCTGACTCCGACCCAATTCGCCGGCCAGGAGAAATAACAGCGCGGACGCGGCATCCGGAAATTCGCACGATCGCGAAAGCAATGCAGAGCGACCTCAGCCGAGCGTAAGATGGCATCTCGTTATCATCTTCACAAAAGGGGTTTTGCATGACGCGCACCGAACATGATCTGCCGCAGTCCACCATCGAGACAGCCGACGCCGATCCCAACGGGATCCTTCTGGTGATCCACGCCGGCGCAGGCGAGTACAGCCGGAAAAACACTCCGGACCGGCGCGCGCAGGTCGAAGGCGATCTGCGGAAGGCGCTGGACGCAGGGTATGCTCTGCTCGAACGCGGCGCCACTGCCGAGGACGCCGTCTGCGCGGCGATCCGGGTGATGGAGGACGCCCCCGAATTCAACGCCGGTCACGGCGCCGCCCTGACGAGCGAGGGAATCGTCTCCATGGATGCATGTCTGATGACGGGCGCGGACGGCGAGGTCGGGGCCGCCTGCGGCCTGACCACGTCGAAGAACCCGATCGAGGTGGCCCGAGCCGTGAAGGAACGCACGAAGCATGTGATGTTCGCCGAACCCGGCGACGAGGAACTCAGATCCTGGGGAGTCGAGCTGCGCGACAGCTCGTATTTCATCACCGACGCCCGCAGGGAATCGTTGCGCGAGGCCCAGAGCAACGGCGATGAATGGGAGAAGCACGGGACCATCGGGGCCGTGGCGCGGGACGCCCAGGGGAACCTCGCCGCAGGCACCTCCACCGGTGGCATCACCAATCAGATGCCCGGGCGGGTCGGCGACTCGCCCCTTCCCGGCTGCGGAACCTATGCGAGCAACGAGACGGTCGCCGTCTCGTGCACGGGCATCGGCGAGGCATTCGTCAAGGAGGTCGCGGCGCACCAGGTCTCCGACCGCGTTCTCTTCGGCGGTCAGAAACCCGCAGACGCGGCGGCGGCTGCGCTGGACGGCGTCGCGCGACACAACGGCGACGGCGGGATGATCATCGTCCCGGCCGAAGGCCCGGGCGTGATGATATTCAACAGCGAGATGATGAACTGCGGGTGGATGTCCCCCCGGGGCAGCCACGTGCACAGCTGACGAGCCCATGCAGGTGCCGGTTCGCGTTGCCACAGGCCGGCCTGCATGGGGTGTGCGGGCGGATCTCCGGCGGGGGCCCGCCCGTCTACTTGGTTATGGTGTTGTAGGTGGGCAGATTCGTGTAGTCGAAGGCCACGTTCCTCACACCCGTCGCGGACACGGCGGCGACGTTGGCGTACCACAGAGGAATCGATGGAAGATCCCTGATGAGAATCTCCTGTGCCTTCGTGAACGCCTGGGTTCGCCGGGCGGCGTCTGTCTGGGACAGGGCGTTGGCAAGAGCCCCGTCGAAATCCCTGCTTGTGTAGTCCCCGTCGTTGGATCCCCGTCCGTCCGCGGCACTGGAGGCGTACAGGGGGTTGAGATAGTCCTCGGCGGAGGGATAGTCGAGCATCCACCCCGATCGGAACGCCGTGGTGATGGAGCGGTCGCTGACGCGCTGGCGCAGATCGCTGAAAGTGGCGTAGGATTCGCCCTGAGCGTCGATGCCCAGAGTGTTTTTGATCTGGTTGCAGACGGCGTCGACCCATTCCTTGTTCCCGCCGTCGGCGTTGTAGGCCACCCGGAAGCCGCCGCTCCAGGGCTTGATGGAATTGGCTCTGCCCCACAGCTCCCTGGCCTTTCGGGCGTTGTGCGAGAGAACGCCGCCACCTGCGAGCTTCGTGGCGTATTCGGGAACGAGGGGCGAGGTGAAGTCAGTGGCGGCGGTGACCGTGCCGTTATAGAGTTTCTTGGCGATCTGCCCGCGGTCGATGGCCATGGAGATCGCCTGTCGGCGCAGTCTTCCCTCCTGGTCGCTGCCGAAGTGCGCAAGGCGTTCGGGGATGATGAAGGACTGGAAGGTGGAGCCGGGCTGACTGTATGCGGTGACGGAGGAGTCGCCGCGGAAGCTGGCGACCTCCGACTGGGGAACCTGGTCGAGAACGTCGAGATTGCCGGACAGCACGTCCGAATACGCCGAGTCCTCGCTGGTGTAGACACGGAACTCGATGCCCCCGTTGGCCACGGTTCGCGAGCCCCGGTAGCTCTTGTTCGGTTTGATGACGATGTCCCTGTTGTGCGACCATGACGCGAACGAGTATGGGCCGTCGCCGATCGGCGCCTGACCGAACTTCTTCATATCCTTGTAGGCCACGCTGGGCAGCGGGAAATACGACTGATGCGCCAGCTTCGTGGTGAACACGGAATCCGGCTGGTTCATATCGACGATGAGAGTGTAATCGTCCGGCGTGTGCAACCCGGAAAGCTGCGCATCGGGATCCGCATCGGCTTTCTGCAGCTGGTCGTACCCTGCGATGGTGGAGAAGCGGTTGGAGGTTTTCTGTGCGTTTTTCGCATCGGCCGCAAAACTCCATGCTCGTGCAAAGGATCGGGAGGTGACGGGCTCGCCGTTGGTGAACCTCCACCCCTTTTTAAGTGCGATCGTGTATCGGGTGGCGTCGGCGTTCGGGGTGATCGACCGGGCGACCTCCATGTGCTGCCTGCCTTTGGCGTCAAAGCTCACCAGACCCTCGAAGAGGTATCGGATGACCTTTCCTCCGCCCATCTCATTGGTATCGCTTGGAATCAGTCCATTCTGCGGTTCGCTGTTGTTCACCGAAATCACCGGCCTGCTTGAACCGCTCGCCCCCGATCGGGCATCCGTCGACGACGATCCGCACGCCGCAACCGACAACAGCATGGCACCCGCCGCCGCGCCCACAACAAACCTGCCGAAAAAACGCGTCCTCATCCCTTTTCTCTCCCTGTCCGTCGACCATGACATCCACAGCGCGATTCTAAGGAGGCGCTACGACGTTTATCGTGCACCGGCGGCGGGAGTGCGAGAGGAATCGCAGATGCGAATCGGGCACGAATCCCCGCGGCGGCGCGCACCCGCACCGCCGACACCGATGCCGCGGTCTGATCGCGCACCGCTATTGCTAGCGCCCGCCGGCCGCGTCCTCCCGGGAGGAGGAATGGCTCCAGGATGCGATCCACGATGCGAGCCGCACGAACGGGCAGCGCGGCCCGCTCCGGGGGGACTGCAGCAGATTGCCGCCCTCGCTCTGCGCCATCCGGTCGGCAACGCCGGACTTCCGGTCGTCAACGTTCGGCTTCTTCTCCGATGAGGTCATGATTCCCTGCTCCTTTGGATTCCCGGGCCCTGCACGGCCACGCCGGGCGAAAGCGCCATAGAGGCTGTCCACACGCGGCGCGCACGCCGTCCTTACCCTTTGAGCATACATCAATATACCCCCGGGGGTATATTGATGTATGCTGAAGGCATGACAGAGAAAGGACGCCCCATGAAACTAGTCATCGTCGGCGGAACGGCCGCGGGAATGAGCTGCGCCGCACGGGCCCGGCGCCTGAACGAGGACGCATCGATCACCGTGATCGAAAAGACGCCCCACGTCTCCAGCGCAAGCTGCGGACTCCCCTATTACCTCTCCGGGCAGATAGCCTCCCGCGAGGCCCTCAGCATCGAGACTCCGGACTCGCTGCACGCCTCGCTGAACATCACCGTCATGACGCGAAGCGAGGCAACGGGATTCGACGCGGAACGCGTCCACGTCTCCCGGGCCGGCGGCGAAACCGTCGACATCGACTACGACGAACTCGTCCTTGCACCCGGAACGCACGCGTTCGAGCCACCGATGAACATCACGGGCTCGCCGAACATCCGGACCCTGAGGACCATCGAGGACGCGCAGTCCATCCACGAGGCGATCTCCTCAGGAGCCAAGGACATCCACGTGGTCGTCATCGGTGGCGGCTTCATCGGCATCGAGGCCGCGGAGAATCTGGCCGAGAGAAAGATCCCCGTCACCCTCGTCGAGGCAAGTCCCCACCCCCTGCCGATGATCGACGACGACATCGCCTCCTATGCCACCCAATCGCTGCGGCACCTCGGGGTCGATCTGCGCCTGGGCACCACGGTCGACAGCCTCGAAGCCACCGATCACGGCACCGAGGTGAGCCTGTCCGACGGATCGCACCTCACCGCATCGCTGATTCTCTCCTCGGCGGGCGTACGCCCGAGCACACAGTTCGCCGAGCGATCGGGCGTGGAATGCTCGAAGGGATGGATCATCACCGACGAGCATGGCCGCACCGGCATGGACCACGTGTGGGCCGCCGGCGACGCAACACTGAGAACCGACATGGTGACGGGGCGGAAGACCCCGCTGGCACTGGCGGGCCCCTCCAACAGGGACGGCAGGCTTGTCGCGGACGCGATCATGGACCCCGAGCACGCGCGCCCGATACCCGGCACGCTGGGAACGGCCATAGTACGGGTCGGGCAGACCGTCATAGCGACGACGGGCCCCACATCCCGAACGCTTCGCGAAAGCGGCATCGACTTCGACACCCTTCACCTTCTTCCCTCGCAGCATGCGGGGTATTACCCCGGTGCCGAGCAGATAGACATGCGCGTTCGCGTCGGCCGGGACGGTGCAATCCTGGGAGCGCAGATCGCCGGAGGCTCCGGAGTGGACAAACGCATCGACGTCATTGCGACGGCCATGCGCGGCGGACTGCGGGCGGAGGACCTCATCGACCTGGACCTGGCCTACGCCCCGCCCTTCGGCTCGGCCAAGGACCCCGTCAACTTCGTGGGCTACATGGCGCAGGATCTGCACAGCGGACTGCTGCGGCAGATTCAGCCGGAGGACTTCATCAAGAACCCGACCGGCTTTCTCCTGCTGGACGTCCGCTCCCCCTTCGAATACGAACAGGGACACATCCCCTCCTCTCTGCACATCCCCCACACCCGAATACGCGAGCACATCGACGAGATTCGCAAGACCGCACAGGGAAAGACCACGCTGGTGATCTGCGAATCGGGAAAAAGGGCGTATCTCGCGCACCGCATTCTCCAGCAGAACGGCATCGACTCGACCGTTCTCTCGGGAGGGATGAACACTCTTAGCCGCATACTGCAGGCCGGCGCGCGGGGACGCGACTGAAAAAGATGCACACACCGAGAAAGGACGGCACATGATGGACACGACAGACGGCACCCCCCGGAATACCGGCGCCGAGAACACGAGGGCGCCGCAGACCAGACCCCTTCAGATCGACGGAGCCCGCAAACCCATAC
>JALCNP010000002.1 GCA_022649135.1 Bifidobacterium sp. | reverse complement strand
GGCCTTCGCGCCATTCGGGCGGGCAATGCATCCGAGGTGCGCGGGCTGTCTCGAACCGTTGCTGTCATGGCGTGGCTGTCCGCCGTTTTCGCCGCGTTGGGTATCGCGGCATACTATGCGCTCGGCACCGAATTCCGGGAGCGTCTGGGTCTTGCCTGGCTCATCTGGTCGGTGGCTCTCGCGCTGATTGGAATCGTGCTGACGCTGGCGATCGTGGTACCTCACATGAATGCCGCGACACGGGCCATGACGGCGGACGGGGGCACCGCCGACAACCCGCATTACCGCATCATTGCGATCGTGTCAGGTCTGACATCCCTTCTGTTCCTCGCCGTAGCCGTGCTGATGGTGGTGCGCTGAGGGAGCCCCCGACCCAGATGACGCCGACCCCGCCCTGCAGGGAGGGCTGCGCCCTGGTGATTATCGCCAGGGCGCAGCCCTCGCATGACGTCCATGCGTGGAGAGTGCCGAAAACGTCAGTGACCATCCCCCGGCACGCCCGAAGGGTTCGCCGCACCGTCATCCGCTACGTGGACCCGTCACAGGCGTGGTCGGTGTGTCATCATCGCGCAACGGTCGAGAAACCCGGCGGCGTGCGGCGCGAGCGGCGCCGCACTTCTCGCCGCGCTTCTGCGCCCCTTCGCAGTCACGTCGAAAACCGTGCCACAACATGGCTGCGTTCACTCCTGTATAGACGATGGCGATGAGGATGCAGACCCATAGAATCATGGTGGAGACGCTGAAGAATGTGCTCTTCCCACGATTCTCATATATGGATTGAGCAAGCCAGCCGATGCAGCCGATGCAGGCGATGCAGGTGACGGCATACAGTCTCATGTGGATGCGATCGTTCATGTGCGTGTTCATGGCAGTCTCGACGCCACGCCCGTATATGCGAACATGACTACGCCTTCTTCCTCTTGCTCAGCAGATCATAGGCGACAGCGGCGATGACGACCAGTCCCTTGATCGTGCTGATTATGGACGCGTCGACACCCATGATCGACAGACCCTGATTGAGCACGCCCATGATCAAAGCGCCCACGAGAACGCCGGGTATGGTTCCGATTCCCCCGAACACCGCCGTTCCTCCGATGAAGCACGCGGCGATGGCGTCCATCTCAAACCCCTGGCCCGTAGCCGCACTGGCGGAGGCCAAACGGGACAGCACCGCGATGGAGGCGATTGCGGTAAGAAAACCCATGTTCAGAAAGATCTTGAAATCGACCATTTTGGTGTCGACTCCGGAGAGAATCGCAGCCTTGCGGTTGCCTCCCACGGCATAGATATCGCGACCGAAAACAGTGCGGTTAAGCACGAACCAGTACACGCCCACGAGAGCGACGATGATGACAAGCATGATGGGGATCCCGCCTTCGGTGGAATTGCCCGAACCGGCAAACAGATAGGTCACGTATCCGATGAGGAGCGTCGCTATCACGCATTTGAGAAGTGTCCATGCCGACGACTCCACCGGCACATCCGCTTTGATCGCATTGGCCCGCTTGCGCAGCTGCATCCAGATGAAAAGGATGATGCACACGGCTCCGACGACGAGTGTCAGCCCGTCAAGACCTCCCCAGAATCCGAAGACGTTGGGAAGATAGTCTATGGCAATGGAGCGGAAGGGCGCCGAACGAACGGCGATGGATTCACCGGCCACCAGAGTCGCGAGGCCGCGGAAGATCAGCATGCCGCCCAACGTGACCACGAAGGCGGGGATATGCACGTATGCGACCCAAAAACCTTGCCAGACCCCTACCAGCAGGCCGATGGCTATCATGAACACGATGGTCAGGAACCAGTTCATTCCCCAATTCATCATGGCATATGCGCCCAGACCGCCGATGAAGGCGATGACCGATCCGACGGACAGATCTATATGGGTGGCCACGATAAGCATCAGCATGCCGATCGCGGTAATCAATACGTAGGCGTTCTGCTGCACCAACGCCACGACGTTGTTGGGATACAGCAGGCGATTGCCGGTGAGGATCTGGAAGATGACGATGATGACGATCAGAGCAAGATAAATGCCGTAGGATCTCATATTTCCCAGAACCAAATCCTTGACGGATATAACGTGATGAGAATCGTTATGCTGTGAAGAGGACGTTTTTTCCTGAGTGGTAGACATATTTCAACCTTTCTTTATCGATTCCGACGTATGCGAACGTTCACGCGAAGGACCGGTCGGCGTCGATCGGGCGGTCGGTGATCATGTATCGCATCAGTTCTTCCTGATTCGTTTTCCTGGCGTCCAGACATGCCGTGATGCGGCCTCTGCTCATCGTGTATATACGATTGCAGACGCCGAGAAGCTCAGGCAGTTCGGAGGAGATGACGACAACCGCCTTCCCGGCATCGGCAAGGTTGTCGATGATCTCATAGATGTCGTATTTGGCGCCGACGTCGATTCCGCGTGTCGGTTCGTCGAGAATCAGCACACGGGGCTCAGCGGCCATCCATTTCGCAAGTACGACCTTCTGCTGATTGCCTCCGGAAAGATTGGCGGCCTGCATTTCGACGCTGGGGGCCTTAAGGCGAAGTTCGCGACGATAGCGCTCGGCAATGTTCAGCTCCTTGGCCCGATCGATGACACCATGGTTGCTGACCTTGGGAAGGCTCGCCAGCGAAATGTTCTCCCGCAGGGAGACGAGAAGATTCAGCCCATAGTTCTTACGATCCTCAGTAGCATATGCGACGCCATGGTCGATGGCCGAGCGCACCGTCGGGAAGTGAACCTCCCTGCCTTCGACAAACAGTTTTCCCGAGGCGTTGACTCCGTATTGCCGTCCAAAAATGCTCATGAGGGTTTCCGTGCGGCCGGCGCCGATCAATCCCGCCAACCCGACGATCTCTCCGGCGCGAACATTGAAGCTTACGTCTTTTGCGACCATTCTGCTCTCGTCGAGGGGATGATAGAGCCTCCAGTTTTCGACTCGGAACAGTTCCTTGCCGATATGCGATTGATGTTCGGGGTAGCGGTTTGTCAAAGGTCTGCCGACCATGTCACGGATAAGCGAATCCATGTCAAGTGGGTGGATGTCATCTATCTCGTACCGGGAGATGGTGTGCCCGTCTCGAATGACCTGAACCGCATCGGCCGACTCGGCTATCTCGTTGAGCTTGTGGGAGATCATGATGGACGTCACACCCTTGTTTCTGCGCAGATCATCGATGATCTTCAGAAGATGGGCGGAATCGTCATCGTTCAGCGCGGCCGTGGGCTCGTCCAGAATCAGCAGCTTGACGTCTTTCGTCAACGCTTTGGCGATTTCCACCAGCTGCTGCTTCCCCACGCCAAGGTTGGACACGGGGGTGTCCGGATTCTCATGAAGCCCGACCATGTCCATCACTTCACGAGCGACCCTTTTTTGCTCGTCGTCATTCACGGCAAGGCCCCTGCGAATGGGATTGCCAAGAAAAATGTTGTCTGCGATGGTCATGTAGGGAACAAGCGTGAATTCCTGATGAATGATGACAATCCCCTGCTGCTCCGAGTCGTGGATCGTTTTGAATTGGCAGACCTTTCCATTGTAAATAAGGTCCCCTTCATAGGTGCCGTAGGGATACACCCCCGAAAGCACGTTCATCAGCGTGGACTTTCCGGCACCGTTCTCTCCGCAAAGGGAGAATATCTGCCCGCGCTTCACCACGATGCTGACATCATTAAGTGCCGCCACGGGTCCAAAACGCTTAACGATGTGACGCATCTCCAATATCACATCAGACCTATCAGCCATATCCGGCTCCTTTTTTACAGTTTCATCGGTGGCAGGGCGGAAGACATCGCGCGCCATGCATCTCGGCACCGTCTTCCGCCCTGCAGATTCCTACAGTCCGGCCTGTGCCGCCGTCATATAGCCGGAATCGACTATCTCCTTTTTCACGTTGCTTTTATCGACGGAAACCGGTGTCAACATGATCGAGGGAACGTTCTTGTTCCCATTCGGGAAGGTGCTGGTCGTCTTGGGCTTCTTCCCGTCAACCAGATCCTTGATGAGATCGGCCGTCGTATCCGCGAGTTTCCGGGTGTCCTTGTAAACGGTCATGGACTGCTCGCCTTTGACGATGTCCTGGACGCTCGCCTGCTCGGCATCCTGCCCCGTGATAATCGGATAGTAATTCAATCCGGCGCTCTGCACCGCCTGAACCGTTCCTCGCGCCAATGCATCATTAGGGGCAAGAACGGCATCAAGATGGTTCGTTCCACGGCTGTAGAAGGAGTTGATACGATTCTCCATCTCGTTTTGGGCTTTTTGCTGGTCCCAGTTATCGATGCCGATGGACCTGTAGTCGTTGGCGGTTTTGGGAACCTTGCCCGATTTGGATTGCAGAACACCCGATTTGAAATACTGGCCCAGCACCGACCAGGCGCCTTGATAGTAGTACTTGGCGTTGTTGTCCGTGGGGGACCCCGACATCAGCTCGACATTGAAAGGCCCCTTCTTGCCGTCCTTGAGCCCGAGCTTGTTCACGATGTATTCCGCCTGCATCTTCCCCACCTCCGTAAGGGAGAATGTGGCGTAATAGTCCACCGCGTTCGTGTTCATGACCATACGGTCGTAGGCTATGACCTTGGCCCCCGACGATTTGGCCTGTTCCGCGGCGGATCCCGTTGCCGTCCCGTCGATGGAGGCTATGACGACATAGTTGACACCGTTGTTCGCCATGTTCTGGATCTGGGAGGATTGCAGATCGGTCTTGCCGTCCGCGTATTGAAGCGTCACCTTATAGCCGTAGCTTTCCAATTTCTTCTTCAGATTGTTGCCGTCGATCTGCCACCGTTCAAGCTGCTGCTCCGGCATCGAGATCCCGACACTGACCTGAGAACTCTTGGTACCGGATTCTCCTCTCGACGACCCGCATGCGGCAGTAGTCATCAACATGCCAACGGCAGCGGCAGAGGCTGTCAACTTAATCCATTTCTTCATAACATTCCTTTCGCCTTTGATAGGAATTGCTCTTCATCTTGATTAAGAACGGCCGAATGCTCATTCATTCAGCTTGATTACCCACCGTATCATATAATTCATTGAATTAACAATGTGGCGTTTCTCCATACACTCACCACTCGATCTCCGGTGTGGTCCGGAATGAGAGAACAGCGTTGTGGCGCAACCGTCGCCCTGACAGTGCGCCAAGAGACGGAAAACACCCGCGGGGCCCCGTCGACACGCAGCCGCCCGCCCACGACGGTGTGCGGACCCGGCCAAAGAAGACGCACATGCGCGGCCCCCGCCCTTCTCATGCCTTGAAACCAAAAGGGAACCAACATGTCACGCGCAAATGTCGCCACGCAAGCAAGCCCCTTCCCTCCCGCACACGCCCCTTCGCACGTACCCGAAAGCCCCCATGAGAAACACATATGCGACGCGGATGGTTTCTCGTCAGGCAGCGGGAAGCAGGTTCGACCTCAGCCGCGCCCACCGCCCACACCACAGCCTGCCGCACGTGTCCTATGCTCTTTATGGACCTGGTCTCATATTCAATAAATTAGATGATTGAACTTAAACGGCTACATCAGCGACAATCTCAGCGCCAACTGCCATGATCCACCCCCTGAGAAGAAGGGCGCTGAAACCGTGCAGCCCTCCTATTCCAGAGGTTTTCCGGCGGAACCGATCGAAGGGGCGCGCGAGCCCATTCCCACCTGCGCCTGCGTCAGCCCGAGGCAGTGCACGAATGCGGACGGCAGCTGGGCGAGCTGCATGCCCTGGATGGACCAGATGCTCCGGTTGAGGCGAATGAGAGGGGTCGCGAATCCGCCACGATCCGGGGGCTGCAGGTCTTTTCTCGCAATGGTGTAGCTCGTCGATTTCTTGACCCACTCCATGTATCGACCGTTAACCGCACTTGCGGCAACTGCGGTCGGAACCCCGGCTTCAACCGCCCACCGCATGATCTGCCTATTGGCAATCGGCCGATAGTCGCTTTCGCTTGGCTGGTGGTCTTGAGCGAAGAGCTTCCCCATGAATTCAAGCGCATGCTGCGGATCCCGCTCGCCGACATAGGCGAGGGCGCTGGCGGCGCGGGTCGAGTATTCGTCGGTGGATGCCCCGTCAAGAAACGACACGGGATGCAGCTCCATGGCGATCTGCCCCGCATTCCATAGGGTGGTCAACGTCGCATTCAGCGTGCGGTCGACCTCACCGCAGGCAGGGCACATCGGATCGACATAGATCTCCACGGTCGGTATGCGAGCATCGGCCTGATGGACGGGTCGAAGAAGAAGACCTCCCCTGCTGGTGGCGTTTCGGGGAACACTCTTCACCTGTTGCAATGCGGCGTAGGAATCGGGCGATGCTGCGGTCCGGCTCGCCCACGGGCGTGTGACGGTGATCCAGATCACCGATACCGCGACCACCAGAACAAGAACCGCGGCCAGGATGCGGGGTATTCTCCGCGCATCGTCACGGCCAGACGTGGCTGCATTCCCGGAGGAGGAACGCGGCCGCATGCCGGCATGATGACCGTTCCCGTTCTGCGCGACATTCCCCATTATTACCCCCATTCATCACTTCGTCCGTCGAAATCCCCTTTCCGACCTCGCCTCATTCTGCGAGAGCCTGTCACGGACTTTTTCATTCCAGAATCACAGACAGCGCCATCATATCAAACGAAGTGGATTCGATCACATCACCCGTGGGCATCACCTCGGCGCAGCCATAGCCCGGTAGCCGTTCACCACGATTTCCTCCCCGTCGAAACCCCAGCCGGCAGGGGTTCCGGCCGACCGTGCAGCGAAGATCGCGGTCAGGCACCGCTCCCCCTGCCGTATCTGCTGGGAAGAACCAATGCCGGAATGATTCCGGCAACGCTGATGGCGACCGTCCACCAGAACGCCGCACGGAACGACTGTTCGGCGCCGCCGGCAAGACCTCGTTGCAATACGACGGCCACAATGGCCGTTCCGAACGACGCCCCGACCTGCTGGGCGATGCGCGTGTTCATGGTCGCATGCTGGACTCCCGACGGGGGAACGTCCCAGTAGGCAACGGACATGGCGGGAATCAGCATCGCGCCGATCCCCAGACCGCGCACGAACATGACCAGCCCCAGCCACCAATCGCTGGTGCCCGCTCCGGCCAGGGCGAACGGGACGGTGGCGAGCGCCGCCACCAGAAAACTCAGAACCGTGAAGCCGCGAGCCCCGAACCGGTCGGACAAATCGCCGGCGAAGAAGCGTATGGCGAGAGCCCCCACGCCCTGGGGAATCATGAGCAGTCCGGCCGCAAGCACGCTTTTGCCCTGCAGCCCCTGGAAATACAACGGAAGCAGGAACATGGCGGCGTACAGCGTGGCGCCGGACATGAACAGCACGGCCGAGGCGCTTCCCAGGGAGCGCAGCTTCAGCAGCCGTATGTCCACGATGGGGCTGCCTCCGTCCCGCAACGCCCAGAATGCGAATCCCACGAACAATGCGATGCCCGCGATCACGGGTATCACGACATCAGGATGGTTCGCTCCCCCGTCGGAGGCGGTTTTCGACAACCCCAGCAGCACGCCGACCAGAGCGGGGGCCAGAAGCATCAGACCGAACGCGTCAAGCCGATCAGCTCCCCTCTTCTTTCCGCGCGAGTCGGCGGGGATGAATCTCCAGGACATGTACAGTCCGACGGCCACGATGGGAACGTTGACCAGAAACAGCCAGCGCCAGCTCAGCCAGTTGAGTATGATCCCCGCGATGACCGGCCCGAGGATCGGCCCGATGGCCATCGGCATGCTCACCGTCGCCATGAGCTGGGGGGTGGGGGCTCCTCCGGCCACGCGGACCGCAAGCGTCTGCATGAGGGGGAAGATGAGGCCCCCTCCGAATCCCTGGACTACCCGGAACACGATCAGGCTCGGGGCGTCCCATGCACACGCGCACAGAACCGATCCGGCGAGGAATATGACCAGCGCACCCATCCACGCCCGCTTGCCGCCCCATCGCGATTCCGCCCATCCGGTTGTGGGGATGGCCACCGCCATGGAGAGCAGATATGCGGTGGTGACCCACTGGATGGTGCTCGCGTCCACCGAGAAGTCCTTCGACAGGGTCGGTATGGCGAGCGTGACCATCGTCGATACGAGTATCGCCGCGATCGCACCGATAAGCAGTGCGATGACCGCACGGATCGTTTTCCCGTCCAACCGGGTCTGTGATGCGTCCATTATCGTCTCTTTCATATAAGAGTTGTTTTAATCTCTTAGTAGAATAGACAAGAAACATAAGAAAAGCAAACTTCTCTTATAGGATAATGGCACCGCCGACGTCGCCCCCGTCACAGCCTCTTATGATTGAGCTATGAGCACGAGAATTCAGCAACGCCGGAGAGGCCCGGAACTCGAGTCGGCACTGCTGGACGCGTCATGGCTGGAAATGACGCAGTCCGGGGTGTCCAACCTCACCATGGAATCGGTCGCCAGGAGGGCGCATACGGGCGTCGCCGTCCTGTACCGCCGCTGGCCCAACAAGGAATCGCTGGTACTTGCCACCCTGCGGCATTATCGCGAGGCAAACCCCGTCAGTACGCCCGACACGGGGACGCTGCGGGGCGACCTCATCGGCGCGCTCACCTCCATCAGCACCGCGCGCGCCAAGGTCTTCGCGCTTGCGGGCGCGGCCTACCTTTCCGGCCTGGTCCCCGGACAGCTGCTCAATCCCGAACAGACGCAGGAGCGGATAGTGGGCGAGAAAAAGGACCCCCGCTCGCGCCCGGCATACCGTCGCGCCGACGCGAGAGGGGAGATCTCCCTGAACGACATACCCGCATCCGTCCTCGACATGCCCTTCGACCTGGTGAGATACGAGCTTGTCATGACGTTTTCACCCGTCAGCCGCGAACGCATCACCTCCATTGTGGACGAGATGTTCATGCCGCTCGTCGCAGCATACAGCACTCCCCCCGGCGGCCACACCGCATCTCCCGTGCCGTCGCCGCCAGCAGACTCGCCGACCGCGGGCGCGCAGATTCGGCACGCCCCCGACGACTAGGGCATCCGCCGCACGGCGCGACCCGGGAGGGAGCGGGAGGCAGGCTGGAGGCCTAGGCGAACATCTTCTTCGTCGCACGCACCAGCGTGGGGATGTCCTTATCGTAGTGCGGGGTCTTCACCAGCCTGCTCATGGGAATTCCCGCAAAGTGATAGGCGGCGATCTCGCCCGAGCGTACCGCGCTCTGTTCGGTGAACACCATCTGATACGGCTGCTCGACGAACTCCCCGGTAAACGCCAGGTTCGTCGAGTGACGGGGAACGACGAGGGGCCGATCGGACTTCGCCCGATTGTTGAACAAGGCGGAGGCGTAGGGCATGTACACGGGAATGCAGTTGACGACGGAATCGACGATCTCGCTCTCCTTCTCCCGGATGTTCACCGGCCCCGGATCGACCATGCCCAGCTGGCCCACCAACTCATGCAGCATGTCCTCGCCCGTCATTTCGACGTACGGCTTGTGCACGAACTCACCCGTGCGGCGCGGGTAGAGGAAATACCCCCAGATCACCGACTCGTTCGGCTTCTGGGCCGTGAAATGCGGCTGATGATGCACCACAATGGACATGGTCACATCCGGCGTCCCCATCTCGCTCACGGGGGCCGTGGAAAGAAATCCGTTGAGCGCATTACCGGGGACCTGGGTCGTGATGCGCGAGATCTCATTGAGCAGCAGATGATTGCGGGTCGTGAGGGTGAAGCTTACCCACTCGCTGGCGTTGCGATCGGCGAAGAACTTGTCCGGCGTCCCCAGGTTGTAGAAGCGGGAGGCCGCCTTCTTCCACAGAGCGGCGGAGAGACCATAGTCCATGTTCTCGGGCGCGGGGGAATGATAGTCCCCGATGCTTGCGCTGTCGGTGATGGAACCGTTCGTGAAGATGACCGCAGTCTCGTCGTCGACGTCGATGCGACTGACCCGCCCCGTGCGGGCATCGGTGAGCTCGAGGCCGGTAACCGTGATCTCGTCGCGCATCGCCGTGTCCTTGAACTCCCAGTCCGAGACGATGGTGTCCAGAACCATGTGCACGCCCTGCCGCTTGAGATAGGTGATCAACGGAAGCATGATGCTTTCGTACTGGTTGTAGCGTGTCCGGTTCACGCCCACAAGATGCTCGATCTGCGTGAATTCATACAGCATCTGGTGCATGTATCGGCGCAGCTCCTGAGCCGAGCTCTGCACCCTGAAGGCAAAGGTCGTCTCCCACATGTACCAGAAATTAGTCGTGAAGATATGCGGATCGTTCTTGAAGTACTCCGCGATGGACACATTGTCGAGCCGCTCCTCGTCCTTCTCGGGCATCAGAACCAGCGCGGAGAGCAGCTGTCTGTCACGATTGTCCAACCCCAGCCTACCCGCATCGACGATGCCCTCGCCCCGGCGAAGCAGCCGTGCCTTGTCGAAGGTGGGGTGACGGGCATCGAAGTCACGCGTGTCCTCGGCCGCCGTCATCCGAGGCTCGGTCACCGAGGGGACGCGGGAGAGCAGATCCATCAGATCCACATATGTGCGGTAGTTGAGCATTCTTCCGCCCCGGGCCACGAAACCGGCCGTGTTCGCATGCGGATGGTTCTTGTTCCAGTAGTCGCCCGCCTGCTCGCTCGCCGCGCTTCCGTCATTGGATCCGTAGTCGTCGATTCCATAGAACGTGATGGAATCTCCGCTCCAGTGACCCTCCTGAATCAGGTAGACGGCGCTGGCCATATTCGCCAGACCCGCTCCGATCATTACCGCCTTGTGCTTGATCATTGTCATCCCCTTTACGAATTGTCCTTGCATATGCTGCCCATCGCCGTCGAGCATCCTCGATATGGCCCCGCGAACAAGGCCATGGCGTCAGGGCTCGAATGGAGCATAGTCGCGCGAGTCGCGATGGAACCAGTCAAGTTTCACGAGAAGAACCACGACAGCGACACCCACCGCCCCGCATACGGCCAGCATCAATCTCCACATACGCATATCATGTCACCTTCTTAGCCAAGAGCATGCCCGCATGCGTGCGGTCGGGCGCGGCCTCGTCGTCGAAGCCTTGCCGTGCATGTGCACGAGCCAGACGCGCCACAGCCCATGCACGCGGCCGGATGTCTCCCGGCGCCGCGCCACGGGTGTGGCGACCACTCCCGCGATACACACTACCAGTCCGCGCAGCCGCGTGGCGCGTTTCGCCCTGGGCTGTGGTTATTGGGCATACAGGCCCTTTATGCCGTTGCGGGAGTTGTCCTCCCCTTCAGCTGCCCGGCGACCCACCGGACTATATAGGGTGCCACGTGCTCTATCTGATCAATGGCGACATCGAATTCCCGGGGACCGCCATACCAGGGGTCGACGAGATCCAGATCGTCCTCCTCACCGGGCCGCGGGTGGGGAAGGTCGGGATCGAAGCTGCGGTACATGCGAACCTCGCCGTATTTTCGTGAGGGAATCTGCCGCAGCAGGGATCTCATGTGGTCGGCCGTCATAGGCAGGAACAGGTCCGTCCGCTCGATTTCGTCGGGGCTGATTCTGTGGGCGGTGTGGTGGGCGGGAATCTCATACCCCCGTTCACGCAGCACACGCACCGCACGGGGGTCGATCGGATGCCCGTGCTCCTCGTCGCTCACCCCGCTGGACAGCACGCGGACGTCCCCCTGCATTCCACGGCGCTTGAATTGAGCGCCCAGAATGATCTGCGCCATCGGAGAGCGGCAGATGTTCCCCGTGCACACGGTCATAACCGTATATGGGCTATTCTTCTGCGTCATGTGTCAATCGTCGCCTTATTCGTCCTATAGCTTTTTCCCGTACGTCACATACCGGTACGCGCTGATTTCAGCCTGCGGTTTCCGAGGACTCGTCCACGGCGTCGAAGACTGGACGCGCCACAGCCCGGAATCCACCATCTGCTCGATATCCGGGGCGTAGGTGTCCGCGTCCACCGAGGCACGGAGCTGGGTGACGAAGGCCTGGGTGGCGTAGGGCATGGCGGCGTCAAACAGCTGGGCGCCGCCGATGATCCAAATCTCGCTGCGGTCAAGGCCATCGTCGGGAATCGCCTCCTGCCGGGCGATGTCGAGAGCCGCCTCGAGGTCATTCACCACCGTCGCCCCCGCGGCCCGGTAGTGCACATCGCGCGAAACGACGATGTTGTCGCGGTTGGGCAACGGACGGAATCGGGGATCAAGCGATTCCCATGTCCTGCGGCCCATGATGACCGGGTGCGAAACCGTCAGCTCCTTGAACCGCTTCATGTCTTCGGCCAGATGCCACGGCATCGAACCGCGATACCCGATGGCGCCCCGGCGACCTTCCTTGTCGCTGGCCTGCGCCCAGATGAGGTTCACCGAGAACGTCTTAAGACGGTCGTCACCCCAATCCTCAGTATCGTGCTGCCCGGCAGAACCGGGCATGGGTTCGTGATAGCCACTGCGGCTACTATCATGCTCCATTTCATACTCCTTGAAAACTGCGTCATGCAGCAGCTTAGTGGACGGCTCAGACCGCAATCGGGGCCTTGATCGCCGGATGGTGTCGATAGTCGACGATCCGGAAGTCCTCGTAGACGTAGTCGAAGAGGGACGCGGCCTTGCGGATGCGAATCCGGGGATAGGGATACGGCTCCCTGCCCAGCTGCTCGAGAACCTGATCGACGTGGTTGTCGTAGATATGGCAGTCCCCCCCGGTCCATACGAACTCCCCCGGCTCGAGGCCCGCCTGCTGCGCGACCATCATCGTCAGCAGCGAATAGGATGCGATGTTGAAGGGGACACCCAGGAACATGTCGCAGGAGCGCTGGTAGAGCTGGCAGGACAGCCTGCCGTCGGCCACGTAGAACTGGAACAGCGCATGGCACGGAGGCAGCGCCATGTTCTCCACCTCGGCGGGATTCCATGCACTCACCACCATTCTCCGCGAATCCGGGTGATGTCTGACCAGATCCAGCACGTTCGCGATCTGGTCTATGGTGCGGTGGGGGTCGCCGGGGACGGGGGCCGGCCAGCTTCTCCATTGCACGCCGTACACCGGCCCAAGATTGCCCTCGGCATCCGCCCATTCATCCCAGATGTGCACATTGTGCTCCTGAAGCCAGTGGACATTGCCCGATCCCTTCAAAAACCACAGCAGCTCATAGGCGATTCCCTTGAAGAACACCGTCTTCGTGGTCAGCAGGGGAAAGCTGCGGGACAGATCGAAGCGCATCTGCTGGCCGAACAGCGACACGGTCCCCGTTCCCGTCCTGTCCCCTTTGAGAGTCCCCTCCCGCAGGATCCTGCGGACCAGGTCCTCATAGGGTGTGGGGATGTCCGTCTGGGGACGGGCGGGTATCCTGGTGCGAATGTCGCGAAGCTGCTCAATTGTTAAGGCCATACGCACCAGTGTATGGCACACAGTGTATGGCGAATCGGGCGGTTTCCTCCAACGGCGAATGGTGTCCGCCTGTGGCGGGCCGGGCCCGGCGCAGGCGGGACCGTGGGCTAAATTGGTATGTGTCGGCGTGATTGGCGCGCTGAGCACGATAGGAGTTGACTATGTCCACACGCATATGGGTTGAACGCAACAAGGACGGTTCCTGGGACGCCTTCAGCGATGAGGGGGCTCACATCAAATTCGGCAAGGGCAAGGGGCAGTTCTCCCCCGGAGACCTGATGAAGGTCGCAGCGGCGAGCTGCGCGGCCCTTTCCAGCCAGTTCGCGATCGAGCATGCGCTCGGCGAGGGCAAGGGCGCCAGGATCGTGGTGGACGGAACCTACGATCCGGATAACGATGCCTACATCAATTTCAACGAGCAGGTCGTCGTGGACGCGTCGGATCACGATCTGAGCGGCGAGGATGCCGACAAACTCAAGGAGCGCATCGTACGGCACATCGACAAGTCGTGCACGGTGAAGCACACCTACGAGCACGAGACACCGGTGCGTATCGGCGTGACCATAAAACGGTAGTGGGCACGGGGATCCTGCAGACAGGGCGAGGAAAGATCTGCGCCGTTCCCGTCAGACTTGTCGCGGCCTCGCACCCCGCACACGATTCGGGAACCGTCACAATGCAGAAACCGCGCACGGCACGGTAATAAAAGGGGCCACGCCCCCGCATCGGAGAATTCCGGCGGTGACAAGCACAGTGACAGCGGTGAGCCGGGTACCTACGTTTTGACGGAACCGGGCTCACCGCTGTCACTGCTCAGCGCTCATCACAAGCCGACGATTTCGGCGAGCCGCACTAAGGTCTTTCCCTGGGATCAGGCCTTGTCCTCGTCCTTGCCGGACCCTGCATGCCCATCGCGGGCATGGAGAGGATCGATTGTGGATTCGATCTCCTGAGCCTTGGTGGCATCGGCAGTAGGAACCACGACCTTCTGCACTCCGGTGATCTCCTCCAGAGCCTTGGAGGGGACGTCGGCGGGAGAGCCGGGCACTCGCTCCTGACGGGACTCCTCGGCCTCCACGTATTTGCGGGGAACAACATAGACGGGGCCCACCGCATGCTGGAGAAGCCCCTGGCTCGTCGATCCGAGCAGCAGCCCCGTGAATCCTCCCCTTCCACGCGAACCGACCACGACGACATCGTGATCATAGCTCGCCTTGGTCAGGGCGTTGACCGCCGTCTCCGGAACCACCGACTTGTGGACATCGAGGTTCGGATGCGCCTCCTTCAGAGGCGTGACACGAGCGTCCAGCTCCTTCATGTAGGTGTTCATCGCATCCTCGTCCGCGTTGCCCCCCTGGGTTCCGGGAACCGCCCCGATGACGTCCAGCCGCGCGCCCCAGGTGTCGGCGAAGTCCGCCGCGATCTGCAGGGCCTTGATTCCCCACTTCGAATCATCCGTTCCCACTGCGACACGCGTGATGGTGTTGTTCAGATGCATGAGGTTGCCGTCGTCATCCGTGTAGGGCACCACGACGACAGGGCAGTACGCGTAGGCGGGAAGCGAGGAACTTGTCGTTCCCAGCAGACGTTCGGCAAGTCCCCCCTTGCCCCGGTTTCCGATGACGATGAGGTTGTAGTTGCGCGAAAGCTCCACGAACACGGACGCCGGGTCTCCGGTGACGATGAGGGTCACTGCTTCGACACCCTGTTCGTCGGCGATCGCCTTCGCCTTCGAAAGAATCTCCTGGGCGTCGGTGTGGGCGGCGTTGTCATCCCCCATGGCCGTATACGTGGCATCGAAGGAGACCGCTGCATAGCTGGGCAGGGAGTACGCACAGACGATCTGCAGCGTCAGCCCCGCATGCTTGGCGTAGTTCGCAGCCCACCACGTGGCCTTATAGCTGGCATGTGATCCATCGACTCCCACAAGAATGGCTTTGTCGTTGACCATGATGACCTCCCTTATGCTCTAGGCAGTGCTGCCGTGCACCATCTATTCAGTTCTAGGATACCCTTCCAAGCCTCAGGGGCAAGCATAAACGGCTCCGATATGCAAAAGGCACACCCCATGACGGGGTGTGCCCTGCGAAAACCTGTCTTAGAGAACCCGACGAATTGAATATCCTCCGGAGAAGACCGCACTGATGGCGCTGTACCCGGTGTATGTACCGGGAGCCATGGCATTGATAACCATTCCACTGCCCACATAGATTCCCACATGGGTGGAGTTGGCGATGATGTCCCCCGGCTGGGCGTTGCCTATGCCATTCACGGCCGTTCCGACGGAGGCCTGGGCTCCCGAGGAACGGGGAAGGCTCACGCCGACCTGGGCGAACACGTACTGGACGAAGCCGGAGCAGTCCCACCCACTCGGGGTGGTTCCACCCCACAGATAGGGAACCTTGCCCACGAACTGGTCCGCATAGTTAAGCAGGGCGGACACCGACTTACCATTCGGTGCGGCGACGTCGTTATTCAAATCATCCGACGACGTGGAAGTCAACGAGGACCGATCCTCGGAACGGCTGGCAGCCTGGGCCTGCGCCTCGGCTGCGGCGGCGTCCGCAGCCTCCTGCGCGGCTTTCTTCGCCGCCGCATCCTTTTCGGCCTTGGACTGGGTCTGCGGGACATTCACGTTCTTTTCGGCATCGGAGCGTTGCCACGTGCCCCCAACATCGGTGGATGTGGATTCTACGAGCAATTCTTTACGTACCGTATTGGTGCCGGGGAAGGAACGCGATGAGGCCACGACAGAGCCATCATTCGTATCCGCCGTAGCGGCGGGCGCAAACATGGCAAGCGATAGGCTGGCAGCGACGATGGCAATACCGGCCTGCAGTGACTTCTGTAAATTCATCATCAAGGCATGAGCTTACCACACACGGTTTAGACACATTTGGAGGAAACGCGCAGAACAGGAGTTTACAGGGCGACACGCCGTTTGCCCACCCTTCGGGAATGGGAAAAACGAACGAATCACAACTCGCATGTCATGCCGTCGCGCCCCCGGATATACAGGAATCGGACACCCTGGAAAAACGGTCGTCACACGGCACGCCCGACACCGCAGGAAACTGCTGGAAACCGATCAGTAGTGGATGAACTGGTAGGAACCGGTCTGGGACGCGCTGAAGGTCCGCGAGATGGTTTTCCCGTCAAGAACCGCACCGCATTCGGACGTCGTGATCGAACCGTCGGAATTGATCTTCTCGACGATGGCGACATGGCCATAGCTGGCGTCCGCCCCATCCTGGCCGGCGGCGAAGACCATGATGTCCCCCACATGCCGCGGGGTGTTGTCGACCCAATAGCCCAAGGCCCGTGCCGAGCTCGCCCACATATTTCCATTGCCCATATGCGAGCCTACGGGAAGCCCCAACTGATGCCTGCGCACGTAGACCCACCATGTGCACTGGCTGAATTCATATGCATTGCCACTATCCCCGGTGGCATGGTTGGGATTGAAACCTTTCGGAAGAACCGACTGGTCAGACTGCATATAGGAGGCGACGACCGGGTTGCTCGCGAGGGATCGGGACATCCTGCTCACATCGATGGCGGAGTCGGATCCGCCCAGCTGCCAGTTCCCGCTGTTCGAGGTCTGCTCCGCCAGCGCGGAGGAATGGAGATCCGCACGCTCCTGGGAACGGGACACCGTACTGCCGGAAACACGCCTGAGCTGGCTGGTGGTGGTCGCCGTCTGCACGGCATCGATGGACTCCTCTTTCGGGCTGGCGAACGCCATGGCGGTCGCCGCCGTCCCCACGAGGGCGGCAAGGGATGTGGAGCCCAGGATATAGGACCGGCGCTGGGCCGCCCTGGCCGACTGACGCATGGATCGTCTGGTGGGGGGAATTATTTCGTTGAGCCTGTCCGCGACGGCCGAATCAAGACCCACGACCGCACCGTCGTGGTCGGCGGCCTGCCGCGCATACACCGCCTGTGAGGTATGGGAGCCATGCCCACCCATGAACGTTGCGGAAACACCCGCCCGTTTATGGGAAACCTTGGCCGCCCTATGCGCCGCATGTCTCATACTGCTAAGCTCCTCAGGGAATGTTGACACCATGACGATATGTTCTCGCCCGTCACCATTAAGCACCATACCCCGCATCCCCCGTCATTGGCAACTCGGGAGGGATGCATGCAGAACCCGCGGCGATGCCGGGTCCTTCGGCACAGGAAAACGTGCGGGTTCCCGGCACCCGGAGGGGGCGGCAGCGGCCCGCGCTCCGGGCGTGTCCGGCGTGCGGGCCGCCCGCCCGGGCCGGAAGGACCCCTCGTCCACCCCCGCCCGGACCCGAAAGGCCCCTCGTGCACCCGAATCCGGCAGAAAAACCGGTTCGCGCCCAGCAGCATCGCGGCGATGGGACGGATGCGTGCGGACCGGCGCGCCGAACCGGGCGCGAAACGACGGTACCGACGCAATCCACGCGGTTGACTAGGCTGAAGGGCATGTCCAATTCTGTGAACATTCCGCAATCAATGCTGCCCGAGGACGGCAGGTTCGGCTCAGGCCCGAGCAAGATACGTCCGGAGCAGATCGCCGCCCTGCAACGCGGGGGGAAGACGCTTCTGGGAACGTCGCACCGTCAGCAGCCCGTTCGGCGACTTGTGGCCTCCATTCGCGAGGGTCTCTCCGATTTCTTCCGCATTCCGGACTGCTATGAGATCGTTCTGGGCAACGGAGGCTCGAGCGCCTTCTGGGACATAGCCTGCGCCTCGCTTATCACGCGCAGGGCGGCCTTCGGATCGTATGGATCCTTCAGCGCAAAGTTCGCGAAATCGGCGGAAACGGCACCGTTCCTGGAGAACCCGGCCGTATTTGTCGGGGAGCTGGGGACATACCGTCTCCCCGAATTCACCGATGACGCCGACGCCTACTGCTGGGCGCACAACGAGACGTCCACGGGCGTCAGCGCCCCGGTCCGGCGGGTCGACGGGAGCCTGGACCAGGATGCTCTCACCCTTATAGACGGGACAAGCGCCGCAGGTTCGATGGACGTCGACGTCTCCCAGACGGATGCCTATTATTTTTCACCCCAGAAGGCCTTCGGATCGGACGGGGGACTATGGATATGCGTGCTGTCCCCCCGTGCCGTGGAGCGCGCGGAGAAAATCGAAAAGGGGACCCGGCTGGAAGGCAATCGCCGGTGGATCCCGCCCTTCCTGTCTCTTAGCTCGGCCATTGCGAACTCGCGCAAGGATCAGACGCTGAACACTCCCGCCGTGGCCACGCTGATCATGCTGGAGGATCAGATTCGCTGGCTCAACGACAACGGCGGCATGGCATGGGCGTCCGCGCGATGCGCGACATCCTCGTCGCTGCTCTACGAGTGGGCCCGGAGAAGCGACTATGCGCATCCGTTCGTTCGCCATGAGGACGCTCGCTCCCACAGTGTGGTCACCATCGACATCGACGAATCCATCAAGTCCGACAGCATCGTTCTCGCCCTGCGGGACAACGGCATTCTCGACACCTTCGGCTATCGCAAGCTCGGGCGCAATCAACTCAGAATCGGCGTGTTCCCGTCGGTCGAACCGGACGACGTCGCGGCCCTCACCGGCTGCATTGATTACGTGGTGGAGAGGATCCGAGCGTAGCGCTTTCCCGGCATGCATGAGGGCCTGCGATCGCGGACAAGGCGATCACAGGCCCTCATGCGTTCCCCCCTGGCCGGAAACGGGTCCGCACAATCGTTCGGCCGACAATCGTTCGGCCGACGGCCGGGCGCACCGGACCGACTGCCGGGCGCGTCTTCCGACCGGGGAACGGGCCTACTTCAGATGCTCGTGCTCGGTTGCCGCCTGGGCCGCCGACATCTCCGCCGAGGCGATGATGTCATCCTTGGGCAAGGGCCTGAGCCTGTTCCACAGGAGGAAACCGAGGCCGACGAGCAGCATGATGATGCCAGACCACAGATTGATGGCGATGCCTCCCGTCTTGGCGACATCCGCCGCCGGATTCACCAGACCGACAATGGTGACGATGACCCCGTAGACCGTGAACAGCCCTCCCAGGATCAATCGCAGATCATTGCGTCGGGCGGAACGCACGGCGTCCTGCTTTTCGGCGTCGCTGAGATATTCCTTTTGGGGCTCTTCCTTGTGCAATGCCGATTCCTCGGCTTTTTCACTGGTTGCCATAATAACTCCTCACAAACTTATCAGACGATTAGAAGAATGGGATATAGAGCGCAAGGCTTGCAATCAGAATGATCGTTCCTAGCAGCACCGGACGCTTCCACCACGGAAGCCTGCCGGTCTGCGCGGCCGGCATCGAGACGCCCTCCGAAACCGCTTCGCGAATCGCGGCCTTTCCGGCCTTCGAGGTGCGGAAGTACTTCATGCCGCCGGTGGCGAACGTCAACCCTTCAAGCTCCGCGTCGGACTTGGGCTTGGTGAACGCCGACAACAGCGCCCCCACGATCCAGGTGGCGGCCAGGGATATCATGGCGCCATACAGGGTCTCCGCGGTGGGCGTCTGGAATATCGGATGCCCGGAGGAAACGGAGCGAAGATAGACGATGTAGGTGATCAGAGGCGCGATGATTCCGGCGATGTAGCCCCAGGTGCCGGCGGACGGGGTCAGTCTCTTCCAGCACAGGCCCAGGATGAAGATCGCGAACAGCGGGGCGTTGAAGAAGCTGAACAGCGTTTGCATGTACGTCATGATGTTGCCGAACTGGGAGGCCAGTATTGCGGTCGCCACGGAGATGATCGTGCCGACCACGGTGACCCACCGTCCCATCTTCAGATAGTACTTATCGGATCTTCCGGGCCGGACGTAATCCTGAACGATGTCGTAGGTGAACACGGTGTTGAAGCTGGAGACGTTCGCCGCCATGCCCGCCATGAACGAGGCCATCAGACCGGTGATGGCGATGCCAAGCGAACCGTTGGGCAGGTAGGTCTGCATCAGTTTGGGTATTGCCTCGTTATAGGTCAGCGTCCCGTTCTTGAACAGGTTCCCCATGGTCGCCGCAGCCACCAGACCGGGAACGATGACGAGGAAGCCGACAAGCATCTTCGGAAACGCGCCGATGATGGGGGTGCGTCGTGCCGCGGACATGTCCTTGGCCGAAAACGCTCGTTGCACCTCGGTGAAGTTCGTGGTCCAATAGCCGAAGCCAAGCACGAAACCGAGACCCATGATGATGCCGAACCAATCGGCGCCGATGGGATTCGTCACCGATCCCATTCCCGTTCCCTGCCAGGCGCTCATCATGTGGGTGCCGGAGAAGGACTGGCGCAGGCCGCTCCAACCGCCGACCTTATGCAGACCGATGACGGTGAGGGGAACCAGTGCGGCGATAATGACGAAGAACTGCATGACCTCGTTGTAGATTGCGCTGGTAAGGCCTCCCAGCGTGATGTAGACAAGCACGAACACCGCGGAGACCGCTATCGCCAGCCACTGCGACCATCCCAGCATGGCCTCCATGATCAGGGCCATGGCATACAGGTTGATTCCCGAGACGAGAATCGTGGAGACGGCGAAGCAGATGGACACGGTGAGATGGGCGCCCTTGCCGAATCTCTTGTACATGAACTCGGGCACCGAGCGTACGCCGGAGCCATAGTAGAACGGCATCATCACAATCCCGAGGAACACCATTCCAGGGATGGCGCCGATCAGGTAATAGTGCAGGGTGGACATGCCGATCTGCGCACCGTTCGCCGCCATGCCGAGCACCTCCGTCGCACCAAGGTTGGCGGCGATAAAGGCTATTCCGGCTATCCAGGCGGGCATCGAGCGTCCTGCCAGAAGGAAGTCCTGGCTGGATCTCTGGCGTTTGTGGATCGAATATCCGATCCACACGATGACGACGAAATAAAGAAGCAGAATCAGGTAATCCACCCAATTGAGTGATAGGCGAATCGCTGATCCGCCAGCTGCTATATTCATAATTCCCTCATATCACTAGATGAAGTTGTGATAGATGCCGTCATGGTGCGCCATGTAATCTTCTCTGATGACAGAACCGTTGAATCGGACGCCGTCGGCGACAT
This sequence comes from Bifidobacterium sp., assembly GCA_022649135.1. GTDB lineage: Bacteria > Actinomycetota > Actinomycetes > Actinomycetales > Bifidobacteriaceae > Bifidobacterium. Next base: position 182,357 of record JALCNP010000002.1, on the reverse strand, counting down.
CACGATTCGTTATAGTCTTCGACATTCCATAACGCAAACACACAAAAACACTGTGAGGTTCAGACCGTGTTATTGTACACAATCAACTGTTCTGCCTGCCGGACGAATGCCATGGGCGAGCTCCCGACGCACGCCTCCTCCTACAGCTGGGTCGAGGCCAGAAGAAAGACACCGTACGGTTGGGAATCCGGGGAGCGTCGGGGCTCAGGAGCCGGTCGGATGGTCGCGAACCCCTCGGCATCGCAAATGAACACGGCGTCCCCCCGCTCGAGAAGCATGCCGCCGCTGCGGGTCGAGCAGAAAACCGTGCCCTCCGTGCACAGAAGCACGCGCGGCCCACGCTGCCCCTGGGCACCGTTCAGCCGCTGATTGAGCCGCTGAGAGAGCCTTCCATACCGCTGCGCCAGGCGCTGCGACAGGGGCCACACCTGATGATCCCCATCCACGCGCCCGTAGACAAGCATGAATTCGCGCAGATCCGGCTTATAGGCCACCGCATCGCCCAGCGAGAAGGAATCGAGCCGGGTCCCCATCGGATTGATCGACGGGGAGGGACGGCAGCTCACCGTATGCAGCAGACTGGCGATGTCCTTGTGCTTCACCGTCATCCCCGCGCGCAGCACGTTGTCGGAATTCGTCATGATCTCGGCGCCGGTCCCATGGATGTACGCATGCGGGGTGCCGGCCGGAATGAACACGGACTCCCCCTGGCGCAGACTGAGGGGGTTGAGCATAAGAAGGCTCATGATGCTCGGATCGTCGCCGAACGCCTCAACCGCCGCGAGCGCGTGCCGGAAGGCCATCGCAGAGCGTGTGCCGGAGGCGCGGGCCGAGGCCACGCGCAGGGCGCTTCCGATCCCTTCCCCGTCGGGAGCCGTGATGGAGGCATGGAACGCTCGGAAAACCCGCTTCCACGATTCAGGCCAGACCGAGGCCGCCATCGGCATCATGGCATCCGCCGACGGGAACGTCCCGGAGCTCTCGCCGTCCCATGCCGCACGGGCGCTCAGAGCCGTGACCATGCGCCGGGCGAGGGGATGGTCCACGATGCGCAGATTGGCCAGCATCCTGGACACCGGTGCGAACCCCACGCATGCATCGAAATCCTCCAGCGCCACCACCATCTCATGCTTGGCGAGCGGATCCTTGAACGAACGGATCGAGGAGTCAAGCGGCACTCCATCGGCGTTTTGGGCGTTGAATCCGGCACGGGCCTCGAAATCGACAGGATGCACCTGCAGCGACAGGGGGATGCGCGCCGAGATGATCTTGAACAGAAAAGGCAGAACCGGTCCGAAGCGCTCCGATCCATGCGACCCCACCATGGTTGTGGCATCGGCTCCGATGGCGTCTCTCAGGGAAATCGGGCCGAGGTCCGCCCTGTCGAGCATCGAGGGGCTTTCCGCATGGCCGCTGAACCACATTTCCGCCAGGGGACCGTCACCGCCCGCGCCGCAGTCGTGACGGAACATGCCTTGAAGACGATCATACGAGCCCCATGCATAGGGTTTGGGAACAGGTCGAATCGGATACACGGTGCTCTGACGCCTCCCCTCTGTGCGGAATCGACTCCATCAAGGTTACCCCGCAGGTTAAGGTAATGGTATGAAATTCGCTCCGATTGTTAATCCTGATGCCCGCAGGCCGGCACCGAAGCCGGTCCGGGTGGATCTGCGCAAGGTGTTCGCCCTGGGCACGGTGCTGTGGCTTGTCGCCCTGATCGTGAGCGTGGTGCTGCTGGCCTTGCATCACGGGGCCATGAACCTGGTGACCGTATGCATATCGGGAACCGTTTTGGGAATGGTTCTGCTGCTGTGGGAGCATCTTGACAGATCGGATTACCGCCGTCTGGGGCAGTAGCCCGTTCCTCCACGCCCACCGCGCAGCAGCGGCCGGAACCAGCCATCGGAGACGGACGACCCCGGATTTTTCCCTCCTACCGGGCGACCGGCAGGGTGAGGCTGAACGTGCTCCCCTGTTTCGGCGCGCTCCAGACGGAAGCGCTGCCATGATGCGTCAGCGCGACATGCTTCACGATCGCCAGACCCAGCCCAATGCCGTCGCCGGTCTTGTCGTTCTGGTTGTCCGCACGGTAGAAACGTTCGAAAATATGCGGCTGCTCGTTTCGATCGATGCCGCACCCCCGATCGATGACGCGAATGACGACATGCCGCCCGTCCGCACTCAGAGTGGCCGAAACGCTGACGGAGGATCCCCGGGCCGAATACAGGAGGGCGTTCTCGATCAGCTTCACGAGGGCAGCGCGAATCTGGTCGCGTTCCGCGTTCACCATGAGGGAATCGTCGGCATGGACGACGATGGGGACACCGAGCCGGCCGCTGAGATCATGCAGTCCATCGGCAGCCCAACGCAGCTGCTCGGCCACGGACAGTCTGTTCGCGCAGGAGGGCGTGATCGGCTCCTGCGCCCTGATCAACAGCAGAAGATCGTCAATCATGTGGCTCAGATGGTGGCAGGAGCGACGTACCGCCCTGGCATCCTGTCGTACCTGCTCACGGTCGAGACGCGCGCTCTCCAGGGAGTCGGCGAGTCTCTCCAGATCCTGCGTCGGTTTCAGCAGCTGCTGCGAGACGTTGCTGATGAACGCTTCCCGGGTTTGGGAGAATCGGATGGCCTCGCTGACGTCGTTGAGAAGAACGACGACGAAGTGCTCGTCGATGCGTCCGACGGTGACCTTCAACCAATTGGGCCGGGAAACCTCAAGCGCGCATTCCTCACCGTCACCGCCGTCATCGTCACCGCCGTCACCGCCGCCACGCTCGTCGGACTCCATGCCGGAGCCGGTGCGAAAGCCGCTGAACCGCTGCGGGGTGCTCGTCGTCAGATCGAACTGCTTGCGCCCGCCCGTGACACGGATCTCGTGCACCGCCGCAAGAATCTCCCCGTTGACCAGAGCATCGTCGCTGACCACCCCCAGCCGATATGCCTCAGGATTGGCGCGGACCACCCCGTCGGAGTCGTCGATCACCAGAGAGCTGTCATGAAGCATGGAAAGCAGGGCTGCCGTGGAGTCGCTGACGTCATCGCCCTCCTCTTGGGAACGGGGGCCGCGGCGCGAAACGCCGCGCCGAACAGAAGCCAGCCAATCCCCCGGATGCAACGCCCCGGGTACGTGGGAGCAGGCCCACTGCCGAATGCCGTCGGCCAATGCGAATGCGACGAACAAAGCCACAGCCACCGCAAGAAGCGCGAAAACCACAACAATCGGCCACACCGATTCGTATTGGAACATAGCCCCATTGTTGCACAGGAAACGGCCCGCGCCCATCCGGCGGGCCGGGGTCACGGCGGGGCAGATGAATTCTCGGACAACTCTTGGCAAGCTTATGGCAACGCCGCCTGCAAAAATGCCGATTTGCTAATACACTATAGTTCAGTGCGACACACAACGCAGAAAGGCTGAATAATGCGCGTTATTTTCAACGAGGAGCTCAAGGCCGTCGCCGATGACCTGGATCGTATGGCACAGGATGTGCGCCGGGCCATCTACGGCGCCGGGGATGCTTTGCTGAATGCCGACGTCGAGGCAGCCCAAGCGGTTATCGACGGAGACATCGAAATCGACGCCTTGGAATCAAGCATCCTCGACCAGTGCGTCAGACTGCTTGCCAAGCAGAACCCGGTCGCCACGGATCTTCGCGTGGTGGTATCCACGATGAGGCTCGCCTCCACATTCGAACGCATGGGCGATCTCGCACGTCACGTGGCGGAATCCGCGCGACGCACCTATCCTCAGTCGGCGCTGCCGGATGAGGCCCATGATCTGTTCGTCCACATGCAGGACTTCCTGACCATGACGGCCGACAGACTGGTCACCATGCTCGCCGACCGCGATGCCAGCACGGCGGAGCAGATCATCGTCGACGACGACAAGCTCGATGCTCTGCATCATCAGACATTCTCCCTGGTTCTGTCGCCGGGCTGGAACGGGACCAAGCAGGAGCTCATCGATGTCGTTCTCATCGGACGATTCATGGAGCGTCTTGGCGATCACGCGGTGTCCGCCGCGCGCAGGGTCGTGTACATCGTGTCCGGATTCGATCCGGCGAAGGAACCCGCAAGGGACGAGGGAACGGACGTCGACTAGAGGCTCGCCTCTCACGCCGGACCCGAGCGAAATCCGGAGCAGGCATAGCGTTGCGAAGGACTACCCAAGCGTGAATGGCGGGTGGCCGTGGCGGTTTTCCGCCGCGGTCACCCGCCATTCGCATATCCAGGGACGAATTCCTACTTCTGCCCCTGGGCCGCCACCGCGGCGGCACCGGCCGCAGCGGCCTCAGGATCGAGGTATTCCCCGCGCGGCTTGATCGGCTTGAGGTTCTCATCCAGTTCGTACACCAGCGGTATTGCGGTCGGAATGTTGACCTTGGAGATCTCCTCCTCGCTCAGGCCGTCGAGCATCTTGACGATCGCACGCAGCGAATTGCCATGGGCGGCTATCAGCACGGTCTTGCCCGACTTGAGCTCGGGAACGATCGCGGACTGCCAGTACGGCATGACACGGGCGACGACGTTCGCCAACGCCTCGGTTTCGGGGATGGGATCCCCCGCATAGCGCGGGTCGTTGCTCTGAGAGTATTTGTCGTTCGGATCGATCTGCGGCGGCGGGGTCGCATAGGAGCGACGCCAGATCATGAACTTCTCATCGCCGTACTCCTGGCGTATGTCGGTTTTGTTCTTGCCCTGCAGCGCGCCATAGTGACGCTCATTGAGGCGCCAGCTGCGCTGAACGGGGATCCACAGGCGATCCGCCTCGTCAAGAGCATAATTCGCGGTGTTGATGGCGCGCCGAAGCAGCGACGTGAAGACGATGTCGGGCAGGACGTTCTTCTCCTTGAGAAGCTGCCCGCCGCGCTTGGCCTCCTCGACACCCTGCTCGGTGAGCGGAACGTCCACCCAGCCGGTGAACTGATTGGTTTTATTCCATGCGCTCTGACCGTGTCGGAGCAGTACTAGTTTATATGCCATACCGTCAGTCTATGCGCGAGCTTAGACCGACGAGACCGCACAGGCATCAGACGAGCACGCCGAGAATCGCGTACACCACGGCGAACAGCATGGGGGTCGATCCCGCAAGCGCCAGGGCCTTGTGAAAGTCTTTGCGCATGATGGAACCCACCATGACCGTGGCTGACCATACACACACCCCCCCGGCCAGCGCCGCGAGCCATGCCCCGACCAGCGAGGTCGCGTCCGGCATGCACAGCGCCGCGGAATACACGGCCGAGCACCGCAGGGAGAAGGCCTGGGAGAGCAGGGCCGCCAGCGGGGTGAACGCGGCGGCGATGGTCAGACCCATGTTCAGCAGATACACGGCGAGAAGCAGACGGCGAGCATTCGTCTCGCCGATGCGCACCGCGAGGGAGTGCTTGCCGTAGACGGCATCCTCACGGACATCCCGAAGATTGTTCGTCATCAGCAGAACGCAGGCGAGCATCCCGATGATGATCGCCCCGACGATCCCCATGCCGTCGATTGTTCGCGCCAGCGCATACTGGGTTCCGAGAACGGCGACGAGGCCGAAGAAGACGAAAACGCCCAACTCGCCGAATCCGATGTACCCATACGGATGCTTTCCACCCGTGTAGAACCACCCCGCCACCAGACATGCGACGCCTACGGCGAGAAGCCAATAGCTACCCGTAAGAACGACGACCGCGATGCCGCACGCGCATGCGAGCGCGGCGGTGATGCCGGCAGCGGCCAGAACCTGGCGGGGAGCCACAAGGCCCGATGCGGTGAGACGCCGGGGCTTGTTCGTCTGGGCTTCCTCCCCTCCCCGTCCGCTGTCCGTGCCGCGTATGCCATCCGAATAGTCGTTCGCATAGTTCACGGCTATCTGCAGAAGCAGCGCGACCAGAACGCACAGCACGGCCGTAACCGCGAAACGGGGGGTGGCGCGGGACCCACCCGCTCGATACCCCGCAACAATGCCCACGATCGCCGGAGCGATTCCGACCATCAACGTGCGAAGACGCATGCCTTGAATCCATAAACGGGCGTTGCCCATCACGACGACCTTTCCTTCCTCCGCTCCGTCGCCGAGTCTGCGGCGGGGCACTGTGCAATCCTCAGTTCAACGGTTTGACCAGCGGGAAGGTGATGGTCTCGCGGATCGTCGCCCCCGTCAACGCGATCAGGAGACGGTCGACGCCCATGCCCATGCCCCCGGCGGGAGGCATGCCGACGCCAAGGGCCTCGATGAAGTCCTCGTCGATGTCCATCGCCTCCTCATCCCCGGCAAGGGCGTCCTTCGCCTGCTGGACCAGGCGCGCGCGCTGCACGACGGGGTCGTTGAGCTCCGAGTATCCCGTGGCCAGTTCGAACCCCCGGATGTACAGATCCCATTTCTCCACGACCCCTGCCTTCGAACGGTGCGACTTGACAAGGGGGCTGGTCTGGACCGGGAAGTCGCGCACGAAGGTCGGCTCATAGAGCTTGTCCTCGTAGAAATGCTCCCACAGATGCTCCACCAGCTTTCCGTGGTTCTCGACCTCGTCACGCTCGACGCCGACCCTGTCCGCTATCGACTCCAGATGCCCGACGCCCGTATCGGGCGTGATCTCCTCGCCCAATGCCTGCGACAGCGATTCGTACATGCTCATCTGCTTCCACTCGCCGCCGAAGTCATAGGTGCTTCCATCCGCCAGCGTCACGGCATAGGATCCGAACACATCCTTCGCCGTTTTCTGGATGAGCTCCTTGACCAGCTTGCCGATGCTGTCATACGTGCCATACGCCTGATACGCCTCGATCATGGTGAACTCCGGGGCATGGGTGGCATCCACGCCCTCGTTGCGGAAGTTGCGGTTGATCTCGAACACCCGGTCTATTCCACCCACCAGGCAGCGCTTGAGGAACAGCTCCGGGGCGATGCGCAGATACAGATCGATGTCGAACGCATTCATATGCGTGGTGAACGGACGCGCCGCGGCACCGCCGTGGATGGTCTGCAGCATCGGTGTCTCCACCTCGAGGAAATCATGCTCGTCAAAGGTTCGGCGAACGGACGACACGGCCTTCGAGCGGTTGCGCACCATGTCCCGGATCTTCTCATCGGCGATCATGCCGATATAGGGCTTGCGCATGCGGATGTCGTCGCTCAGCTCCTTGTGCAGAACGGGGAGCGGCTGAAGCGCCTTGGCCGCGATGGCCCACTCGGTGGCGAAGACGGACAGCTCCCCCGTCTTCGAGGCGATCACGCGGCCGCGGACAAAAAGATGGTCCCCCAGATCGACCAGCTGCTTGAATCTCTTCAGCGAATCGGCACCGATCTCCTTCTTGGAGATCATGCCCTGGATGGTCACGCCGTCGCCCTCCGCCAGTTTCACGAAGCACAGGCCGCCGGCGTTGCGAAGGAACAGGACCCGTCCCGCGACGCCGACCATGTCCTCGGTTTCGTCACCCGCCTGGAGCGTGCCGTCATACCGGTCGCGAATCCGGCGGATCGTGGTGGTCACGTCCAGATGCACGGGATAGGGCTCGATCCCCTCCTTGAGCATGAGGGCCCGCTTGGCCACACGCATCTGGACCTGCTCGGGATGCGCCTGGGGACCGAATTCGTCGTTGGAGGGGTCGATGGCCTTCTCCAGAACCGCCCCGCCGTTGATCTTCCTGGCGATGGACTCATCCTGCGAAAGCAGCAGCCTCGCGCGATCCACGGTGCTCATGTCCTCACCAGACGGCTGCCCGTGCGCATCTCCTGTCCCGGCGTCGCATACCGCCGCGCCCTTCGCTCCGGCGGCATTCCCCTGGGAATTCACAACGTTCTCGTTCGTCTCACTCATATCGTCCCAGTGTAACGAGGTGCCGATACACGCACCGGGCCATCCATCGGCACACGCCATTCGTCGGGGAACGCGCGGCCCCCGGACCGGGCCGGCCGCAGGTCGCACCGGAAAACGATGCGAGAGTGCAGGCCCCGACCGGCGACGGCCCGGCATCACCGGCATCGCCGCACCATGTCCCCGCCGGAAGCCACCATGGGCGAAACGCCCCCGGCCAGTGGGAGTACGGCCCGCTCAATCCCGAACATCAGGGGGCGTGGCGCCCGCCCGCGAAGCGGCGACACGCAAGCTGTCAATAATTCCTAATTCGTTGTAGCATGATAGGCGTTGCCAAAACGGGCTGTAGCGCAGCTTGGTAGCGCGCTTCGTTCGGGACGAAGAGGCCGCGAGTTCAAATCTCGCCAGCCCGACCTGCTAGCGGTCTCACATGCCACATGTGAGACCGCTTTGTTTTCCCGGACGCCATTCCCACGCATTCCTCATGTCCCCTTCATCTCTCGCACCGCCCGATTCTTTTTTCCCCACCCTCGCGTCCCTCGTCGTCTGTCTTCTCCGTCCGTCTCCGTCCGTCTCCTCTATTTTTTCCGTCTCCTTATATCTTCTCCGTCTCCCCCGCCTCTTCCGTCCCTTTCTTCTCATATTCCATGTTCTCGCCCACGCTGTTCTGATTTCCCACCCCTCCCGCGCCCGCACCGCCGACGGACCGGACCGGCGAACGGCTCGACCCTGAATCCGCAACGCCACGCTGCAGGGCGGGCTGACCAGAGAGCCCCGTACGATGGTCACAAGTTAGCTCATTGAATTAAAGCGCGGCGCCAGACGGACCGCGCCATGATGGCCGTGAGATCGGCCCAAGGAGAATCGGTGAAGAAAAGCCTGCTTGCGCTCGCCAGCGGAGCGTTCATTCTGGGTGCCGCGGAATTCGTGATGATGGGGATACTCCCCCAGGTCGCGCAGGAGATGAAGGTCAGCATTCCCACGGCCGGCAACTACATATCCTCCTATGCCATAGGGGTGTGCATCGGCACGCTCATCCTGGTGTTCGGGCGCAAGGTTCCCCCCAAACGGCTCATCATACTTTTCATGGTTATCGCGCTGGCGGGGAACACCCTCAGCGCATTCGCCGTCAACTCGCCGATGCTTCTTCTCGCGCGCTTCGTCTCCGGACTGCCGCACGGGGCGTTTTTCGGCGCCGCGTCCCTCATCGCGAAAACACTTGCGGACAAAGGCAAGGAGGCCCAGTCCGTGGCGGCTATGGTCACGGGACAGACGGTGGCGAACATGCTGGGCGTTCCGGCGGGCACGCTTATGGCGGAATACCTCTCCTGGCGCCTCGCCTTCGCCGCACTTGCCGTGTGGGCCGCAATGACGATCGCGCTCGTCGCCCTGTGGGTCCCCCGCATTGACGCCGTCCGGGACGCGGGCCTTGCCGGCCAGTTCCGTTTCCTCACCAAGCCGGGACCGTGGTGCATCCTCACCGCGGTGTTCGTCGGCAACGCCGGAATCTTCTGCTGGTGGAGCTATGTCTCCCCATGGCTCATCCATGTGGGCGGGTATGCCAAGGCGAGCGTGTCCGCGATGATGATGCTCGCGGGTCTGGGCATGGTCGTCGGGGGAATCGCGGGCGGCAGACTGACCGACCGATGGAGAACCGCCGGGGCGGCCGCTGTCGGCCAGGCGATTTCGTTCATCGGGCTGCTGCTCACCTTCCTCCTTCCCGGCTCGCGTCTGAGCGCCGCCGTGTTCACCTTCTGCATCGCCTTCGGCCTGTTCTTCGTCTCGGCCCCGCAGCAGCTTCTCATGACCCAGGCCGGGGAGGGGGGAGGCGAGCTTATCGGCGGGGCAGCGGTCCAGGTGGCCTTCAACTTCGGCAACGCCGTCGGCTCCGTGGTCGGGGGGATGATGCTCAACGCATCCGGCCTGAACTACCACTATCCTGCTCTTGGCGGGGTTCCTCTGGCGCTTCTCGCGGTGATTCTGCTCGCATGGTACTCCCACCGGGCCGAACGGACCCCGGCGGTCGCGCGCTCGCTTCCATCGGCGTCGTAGCGTCGTAGCATCCGGCCACGCTCATCAGGCCCACGTCCAGAGACTCGACGACGATAGGGGAAGATGATTGCCGCAACGAAGCGGCACGGGATCGGAGGCACCATGGACGCGGACACGGCAGGGAAGAGCGGCACCGGGAACGGCGACGCACGGGGACATGCGGCAGCATTCGATTCTCAGGCCTTTCTTCGAGGGCTCGACGCCATTTTCGACAGGCACCGGGCATCCACAGACGCGGAGCCGTACCTCCAGCAGGCACTCGCCGACGCGGAGAACGCCCACGATGACGCGGGGCTGCTTACGGTACTCAACGAGATGATGGGATTTTACAGATCCCAAAGCCGGCACGACGACAACCAGTGGATCATTCAGCGTGCCCTTGAACTGGCCGCGCGCATGGGCCTGCAGGGCACGGAAAGCTGGGTGACCACCCTGATCAACGCCGCAACGGGCCTCAGGGCGGCGGGACGCTATGATCAGGCCCGGGATCTCTATTCTCAGGCCCTTCAATCGGCAACCACCCTCTTCTCCGCGACGGATCGAAGGATCGCCGCGCTGCATAACAACCTCTCCATGCTCTACAGCGAGACCGGACAGCTTCCCCAGGCCCACGAGGAGCTGACCCAGGCCCTGTCCGTCCTCACCGCCGCGAGTGCCGATCCATCCACGGACATCGACGTCGCATCGACGCACACGAACCTGGCCCTGGTCCTGCTCCAGCAGATGGACCAGGGCCGGGGCCCCCGCGGTGACGCACGACTCGACGAAGCCGAACGGCACGCCCGGATGGCGCTGGACATATATCGGCACGGACACCATGAGCACAGTGCGCACTATGCCTCGGCACTCGCCGGATTCGCCCAGGTCCTCTTCCATCAGCGTCGTTTCGCACAGGCTGCCCGGATCTACCGGGAGTCATTGGGCGTGATCGCGCAATGCTACGGAACGGACAACGACTACTACCGGACGACAGCCCACAATCTTCGTGAGGCCGAAGAGCAGGCAGGATCTGCGTCCGGACACCGGCCGCATGGCCGTGCCCCGGGTTCCCGTACCGGAAACGCGCACGAAGCCGGGAGCGCCGGTCCCTCGGACGAGGAGCAGATGAAGTCGCCGGAGCCCACCACGACCATGAAGGGGATGGACCTCGCCCGGGCCTACTGGAACGAATGCGGCAAGCCCATGATCGAGGAAAAGTACCCGCAATACCGGGGACGCATGGCGGTGGGACTGGTAGGCCACGGCTCCCAGTGCTACGGCTTCGACGACGCCATCTCCCAGGACCACGACTTTGAGCCTGGATTCTGCATATGGCTCACCCACGAGGATTATCAGGAATTCGGAGATTCGCTGCAGAAGGACTACGACGCCCTGCCCGACAGCTTTCTGGGTCACCGAAGAGCCGCCAGAAGCCCCCGTGCCCAAGGCGGGGGACGCAGGCTCGGGGTTTTCGAGATCGGTGATTTCTTCGAAGGGATCACCGGCTACCGGGCCGCTCCCCCGCAGGATAAGCCCTATGCATGGATGATGCTTGACGAGCCCACGCTCGCAGCCGCGACCAACGGACAGGTGTTCGCCGACCCATTGGGCGCTTTTCTCAGGACACGGCAGGGATTCACGCTGATGCCCGACGACGTGCGTCTTTCGCTCATCTCCCGCAGAATCGGGATGATGTCGCAGGCGGGCCAGTACAACGTCCCGAGAATGCTCTCACGCGCGGACGGAGCCTCGGCGTGGCTGTGCATACACGAGTTCACGCAGGCCTCGGCCTCCCTGGTGTTTCTCCTGAACAACCCTGTCACTGTGGGATACATGCCCTACTACAAATGGCAGTTCGCCGCCCTGCGCTCCATCAGCTCCCGCATCGCCACGGTGCTTCCCGACGTATGCGAACAGCTTGAGACACTGCTCGGCCTCGCTTCGTCCGCATGCTTCGCCGGACCCGGGGCCGGGTCCGGCGAAGAGGACCGCGGGCGCGGATCCGCGGCGGGAAAGGCGACGGACATCATCGAGCGCATATGCTCGCAGGTGGCGAAACAGCTGCGCAGGGAGGATCTCACCCCAAGCGACGAGACGTTTTTGGAATGGCAGCGGCCCTACGTGGAATCGCATATCGCAAACCCGGACCCCTGCCTGCGCAGTGTGTAGAGGTCGGCGGCGGCCATGCCGCGGTCGATCGGACATCCCCGAAGGAGGACACAATGGAAAACGAACTCGCCGAACACATCGTACGGCTTGAATGGGAGCAGTTCCAGCTCACCGCCAACGAGGGGGGACGGGCGCAATGCCAGGACAACTGGCCGACATTTCATCAGATGCGTCTCAGTCAGTTTCTCTCCTGGCCGCAGAATCTGCTCAGCAGCTACGAAAACGATCTGGAGGACGCGAATCGGGTCGGAAGGAATCTGGTGGCGGAGAAATACGGCCGCATGATGTCCTCAACCGCACCCGACGACTATGCAAGGAACATCGAACCGTACATCGACACGCTGAGCGGTGAACGCATCAGACGCCAGGAGGAGGTCATCTCCGTACAGGTCGCCTGGGCCAGGGACTTCGCCGAGCGCTACCCCAAACTCGGCAAGGCCATGCGGGCACTGACCACCGATGAGGACGGGGATCAGGCCACATCGTTCGAAACCTATCTGCGTGGAGAGCTCGGCACGTATTCGACGACGACGTTCGATCTCTATGCACGGTTCATCTCACGACTCAGCGGCCAGAACCGCAACCTCACCGAGGATATCATCGCCAACACGGTGGCCCTGGCCGGATATGAGGGGCTCGCGCAGGCGGAGGCATTACAGTAAGTACCCGTGTATGTCTTGAAACGAACAGCAAGGATCATCGGGATAAGCCTCGTTCTGGCGCTGGTTCTCGGCCTTCTTTCCGCGGCGATGACCCCGGATTGGGGGCTGGCCGCGAACAGAAGGCATATCGGCGTTTCATCCTCGGACACGGCGATACGGGCGCGCGGCGCGACCACCGCGCAGGAGGGCCGGTACCGCACCCGTCAGAGCACGCTGCGCATCACGCTGACGCCGACGGTCACGATACATGCCATCCTGCGCGAGCCGATCGACGCCCCGGGGGAACGCCCCGCCTGCCTGCTCATCCAGGGGGCGGGGACAGGGAAGGCCGCGGATGTTTACGGAGACATAGCATCGGCGATGGCATCCGCCGGAATCGTGACCCTCGTTCCCGACAAACGCCTCGATGACTATTCGACGCTCCACCGCAACTACGACGTCATGGCCGACAACTACCTCACCTCCTTGCGAGTGCTGCGGAGCCTGCCGAACGTGGATGGCTCGAAGGCCGGAATATACGCGGAATCGGAAGGCACCTGGATCAGCATGCTCATGGCCGCGAAGGACCCCCAGATCCCCTTCATGATCCTCACGTCCCCGCCCGTCGTATCGGGAAGACGCCAGATGAGCATGGCAGCGACATCGTATCTGTCCATCGCCGGGGCCCCGCAATCCCTGATCGGGGATATCCCGAAGATCATGAGCCTGGATTTTTCATGCCTAGGGCTGCATTATGCGGATTTCCCCGCCCAACGCTATATGAATGATCTCACCATGCCGCTTCTGATCAACTACGGGGCCGAGGATCCCTCCATGCCCATCGAGCAGGGGGCGGCTGACATTCTCGACCATGCGAGCAGACGGGGCAACCGCAATGTGACGATTCGATACTACCGGGCCAACCATCAGATGCGCGTGGGATCCTCGCTGTCGAAGCCGGGGCTTCCCCTGGTCTCCTCCTACACGCACAATCTTGAGAACTGGGTGAACGCCGTCTGCGACGGCACGACGGCGACCGGTTGGCAGACTCCCCTGATCGCCGGGGCGCAGCCGAGGCAGCGTTTCGCGGCGCCGTCGGCGACACGCCCCGGGCTGGTGGGATCTCTGTCCACCGTGCTGATCATGGTGATCGGTCTCGTGACGTGCCTCATCGCCGCCGCGGCGGTCGGCATCGTTCTTGCGGCGGGATCGTCGCGCCATCCCCGGCGTTTCGCCGCGCGAATCCGCCCATTGCTCACCGCCACCGCCCTGCTCGCGGCGCTCAACGCATCGGCATTCGCCGTCTACATGGTTGTCCTCGTCCACGACGCGCTCACCCTGAGGAACCAGGCCGCCATACTCACCGCCGGGTGGACGGCTCTTCGATGCGGCGCCTGGGCGAGCGTCGTTCTGTGCGCGTGGCTTGTCGAGCAGATGGGAGAGAACGCGCTTGTCGCGCGTACTCCGGGACTTCACGTAAGACGGACGGGAGGAGGCGCCCCCGGGGCGATCGGCACGGGATTCGGAGCGCATCTGTGCGCGGCGCTGGTCATCGCGGCAGCGGTGCTGTCTCTGGGGCTCATGGCGTTCTGGGGACTGTTCAGCTGGTAGATCCCGCCGCGTGGTCCGCATGCGCCCCGCCATCCGGATTCGCATCGCCACGTTCATGCGATTTGCCGACGTCAGGGGTCTCACCCGCGGCATCGGCCTCCCCGGCCCCAGCGTTTCCATGGGAGTCCCTCTTCCCGCCATCGACGGGTGCACCGTCGGAGGCTCGGTTCGCCCCATCCGACCGTGATGCGCGCAGAGCGGTGTGCACGATGCTCGCCGTCGACCAGGCCAGGGCCACCATGATCAGAAGGGCCCCCAGCACGGCGCATGCGACGGCGACCACCGTTCTCGGGTTGGCTGCGATGCGCGGGATAAGGGAGATCACGGGAGTGAACGATGTGATCGCGACAAGGGCACCGAGAAACACCAGCACCGTGGCGAAAACCAGCGCCCCCCCATTCGGCCCGTCCTTACGCATGACCGTTCCGGACTCCGCCTTTCTCCACCCCTCGTAGGCATCATCCCATTCGGCCCGGCCGCGACGGGGCCGGCCGTCCCATCCGTTGCCCCCCATGGGCGCGTAGGGGGACGAGCCCGACGGAGCGTAATAGTCGCCGGTGGTGTAGAGAGGCACGTCGCCGGTGGGGCTCGCCGGCCGGTTCGAGGCATCAGAGGTGCCCTGGGACTTGTGGTTCATGGGATCCGTGGGATTCATATCGCTCATCGGGTCGCCTCCTTCATGGTTGTGGCGCCGGTTCCGGCATCGGCCGCCGACGCGTGACGGACGGTGATTCCCGACGCAACGGCGGAGGGAACGTCAAGATACAGCTCCGGGCCGTTCTTCGGAAGCAGGGCATCGGGCAGGACCTGGTCGGACGAGGAGGATTCCTCGACATCATGGATCCGCGAGACATCGAGACCCGCCATCCCCCGGTCCATGATGGTGACGATCCTGCCGTCGCGGGTTCCCCATGCGCTGTAGGGGCCGCCGATGGTCATGGTCTGCCGGTTGACCACTGCCTGCGTGGGATACGCGTAATAGCGTGAATCGCCCAGTCCATAGGTACATCCCGAGGGCAGGGTCAGGGTCACATCCGTCTTGTATGCGGCGAGGCTCAGCGTTCCCGTGGGGCAGGACGAACGAACCGTGGATCCGTTCGCCAGCAGGAGTTCATGCGTGGGATGGGACGCGGAATAGGAGCTCAGGTCGATGGAGACCCGATTCGATTCGTGTGCGTCGGATCCCGTGAATACGACACCGCGGTGAAGCCGCTCGACGAGGGCGTCTCCGGAATGCACCGACAGGCTTCCCCGGACGAGAACATGACGGTAGGAGGCCGTGGCGTCGCCCATCGTTCTCATCATCGCACCGTAGCCGAGATTCGCGGATACGAGACACAGGGCCGCGACAACGGCAAGCCATGCGAAAGGCTTCAGCCCTCCCGATCTTCTGCCCATCAATCCCAGGACGACTATGACCATGCCAAGGAGGACGCACATCCCGGCCACCCACAGGGAGGCGGCTCGGATGAGCGATTCGAGATTCGAGGGCCGCACGACGATCAGCACCGCCCCCGCCCCCAGAAGAATGAGCCCGACGACGCCGGAGACGACGCCGAATCCTGCGCCCCTGCGGCGCCTGCGGATCACCGGCCCTCTGTAGCCCGAAGCGGGACCAGGATCCGGGGGGATGTAGCGGTATCGGTTCTCGTACCGGTACGCGTAACCGCCGCCGGCTTGAGTTCCGTAGTCGCGGACGTCTCCTTCCCGCCCCGTGTTCGGCGCGGCCCCGGAAGGATCGTATGATGCCGCCTCATCGCCGTTCGGAACCCGTGCGGATTGCGCGCCATCCGGCGGTCGCGTGGCCTGCGAGGGGGGCCGGTGCCCTCCATCCCCCGGAAAACCGTACGGGCCACGGCGCTCACTCACCAACCCGCGGACAAGCACCAGCACCAGCACGATGGCGACGACGGCGATTCCGATGCCGAGCCGAGGCACGATCAGCGCCGCCGCAAGACACAACAGGGGCCCCAGCATCTCCCAGCTCCAACGTCCGTTGATCAGCTCCTCCGCCAGAATCACGTTGCCGTTGGCGTCGGGCAGCAGCATCCACGCGACGGCGTAGAAGGCGGCCCCCAGTCCGAACACCAGAACGGAGGCGGCCGTCAGCGAACGCACCAGAGCCACGCTGTATCCATATCTGTGGGCCAACGCGGAGCACACGCCGGCGATCCACCGGTCCTCGCCTCCCCTTTCCAGATCGCTTTCACGAATCCAGGAGAAGAACCGCAGAACCTGCCTGCGCCGTTCATTATGAGGCCCCCACTGGGGCTGGGATGCATTGTGCGAATCGTTCATACTCCCATTACATCAAAAAGAACCGGCGACGCTCATCCGGCAACACCCTGATAAATCCCTGAATTTTTCGGGGACACACCCATGAACCCCCGCCCCGGCTGCACAATGGAATCATGAATCACACCTCGATGAGGCAGGAAGGACCGCTCGATGCCGCCGCCAACGGCCGCCCGCATGCATCGGCTCCCTCCCGCCCCCCTCTGCTCAGGCCGAAACACGGGCGGATGCTGTGCGGGGTGTGCCGCGGGGTGAGCATTCACGTCTCCCTCCCGGTATGGGCGGTGCGCTTCGCCTTCATCGCCGCGAGCGCCTTCTTCGCCGCGGGGCCGCTCGCCTATGTGATGCTGTGGATTCTGGTTCCGCAGGGGGATCCGCTTCTCGCCGCCCGGCAACCGCAATCGGATCCGCCGTGGCGCGAACGGCCGCTCGCCCGGGGCAACCGGCCCTATGCCGCTTCGGACGACGCAGAGGCCTCGTCGTCCGAAGCGGACGGAAACGCCCATGCCGATCCATGGGAGTCCATCCGGAAGGCCCCCAAGCCGGCGCTCTTCTCGTTGGCCGGCCTGACGATGCTCTGCATCGCCCTGCTGATGGCCACCAACGGTTTAAGCCTAGGGCTGATCGTTCCGGCACTCATGTCCGTCGCCGCCATCGCCGTGGCCTGGCTCCATTACGATGCCCAGCAGGGCAGGCTTCTGTCGATGCTCTGCGCCGTGGGGCTGCTGTTCGCGGCATTCGTGTTCTACGTCTTCTTCGCCGCCCCCCTTCCCCAGGGAGGCCGCACTCCCGTCGTCATGGCGGGGCTGGCCCTTCTCGCCGGGGTGGGCATATCCATCGTCCCCTGGATCAGTTCGCTGATCGCCGATCTGGGAACCGAACGAGCCCTGAAGGAACGCGAGGAGGAGCGAGCGGACATGACCGCCCATCTGCACGACGGGGTCCTGCAGACCTTGGCCCTCATACAGCTGCATGGGAACGACCCTGCGACGGTCCAGTCCCTGGCCAGGCAGCAGGAGCGCGAACTGCGTGACTGGCTGTATCAGGAAAGAACCCCGTCCGAACGCTCCGTGAACGCCGGGCTGCGCAAAATCGCCGCCGACATCGAGGATGCCCATGCCAAAACCATCGAGGTCGTAACCGTCGGCGACGCGCGCCCGAGCGAGCAGACCGACGCGCTGCTTGACGCCGCGAAACAGGCGTTGGTCAACGCCGTGACACACGGGGCGGAGCCCATATCCGTATATTGCGAGGTGGGGGACGGCCAGATCGAGGCATTTGTGCGAGACCACGGGGAAGGCTTCGACATCCATGCGATCGCGCAGGGTCGACTGGGGATCCGAGAGTCGATCATCGGCAGAATCCGACGCCGCGGCGGTACAGTGGAGATCGTGTCCCGCCCGCAGTGGGGCACGGAGGTCCGCATGCACATGCCACTGAAAGGACAGGGCAATGGTGGGGTTGCACACGATGAATGACACGTCCGGGGGCATGGACTCGTCCTACGCGGGAGGTCCGTTCGGCCAAGGCCGATCGCTCGAGACCGGGAATCCTCCCGGCGGCAACGACGAGCCATGCGAGCCCCGGGGCGGCACCGCTGTGTCCCACGCGGCACACAGCACGGGGGCGGCGGAGCCGGCCGAATCATCGTCGAACGGGGATCGGCACATACGCATCGCCGTCGTCGACGACCACGAGATGTTCCGCGCAGGGGTGATCATGACGTTGCGACCCTACTTCTCGATAATCGGTCAGGCGTCGGACGTGGAGGGTTCCGTCGCCATGATCGCGCAGACACAGCCGGACGTGGTGCTGCTCGATGTGCATGTCCCCGGAGGGACCGGCGCCGGAGGAGCGGAGATCCTGCACAGGGCGCATCCTCTCGCCCCGCAGACCATGTTCCTTGCGCTGTCCGTATCCGACTCCCCGCAGGACGTCGGCTCCGTGATACGCGCCGGCGCAAGGGGCTACGTCACAAAGACGATCACAGGCGACGATCTCGTCAATTCCATCAGGCAGGTCAACGACGGATATGCCGTATTCTCCCCCAAATTGGCCGGATTCGTTCTGTCCTCGTTCCGGGGGTCCGATCACGATGCCGAACTGGACAGGCTTTCACCGCGTGAGCAGGAGGTCATGCGCCTCATCGCGCGCGGATACACGTACAAGGAGGTCGCCTCCGAGCTGTTCATCTCCATCAAAACGGTCGAGACCCATGTCAGTTCGGTTCTGCGCAAGCTTCAGCTTTCGAATCGTTCCGAGCTGACCCGATGGGCGGTCGACCGCAGAATCGTCTGACGCTCGCGCCGAATGGCCCACGGTCCGGCAAGCCGTGGATCTTCCGGCGGCATCGTCATTGCGGCACGGAGGGGGTGACCCTCACCCCCCGTGCCGCAAGATCCTTTCGCAGACGAGACGCCCCCTCGAACCGGATGGCGTGCCATCCCGCAGCCAGGGCCGAATCCACGTTACGCTGCTGGTCGTCGATGAACAGGGTATGATCCCCCTGAAGCCCGAAACGGTGCGACGCCCGTAGGAAGAGCGCCCTGTCGGGTTTGCTCAGATGCTCCTCGTCGGACAGCATCACCCCATCGAGCATGCGCAGCGCGGGAAACATGTCTCGCGCCGCATCGACATAGAACCGCGTGAAATTGGTCAGGCCCCACAGTCGGATCCCCTGGCCGTGCAGGGATTCCAGCATCTCCCCCATTCCCGGGATCATGCCTTTCAGAGCGAGCCTGCGCCGATCGAAATACAGGCGCATAAGCCAGGTCACAGCAGGTCCGTGGTGTCTGCCGTAGTCGGCGATCACCCGTTCCTCGCTCCAGCCGCAGTCGGACATCGCATCATAATAATCGAATCCCCATTCATCGTCGGGATCGAAGAACATGTCCAGCACCCCGCTGGGATACAGGCCCTCAAGGGCCCTTCTCGGCCTCCAGTCGATCAGCACCGCGCAGAAATCGACGACGACATCGGTGATCCCGCACTCCACCGGCTCGGCGGATGCCCGGAGACCGTCCCCGTCACTCCGATTAGCAGGCTCTGGCTGCATTCCCCTGTCACGGTTTTTTGCACAGACGTGCGACGGCGGTGATTCCCGTCCAACGCACGCGGCCGCTCCATCCCCGCCCTCACATGCCGTTTCATCATCCCATCTTCCCATGTGTCACGCCTTCCTTGCCTGTCCGACGGATGCGAGGCACCGCGCCCGCGCCCGAGCCGACCCGCCCATGGCATATGCGCCTCACTCCCGGATCCGCCGCCCGCCGCCATCATGCCTCCCGGGGCTCGCATGGGCCCCACGCACGTACCGTATACTACAGGCCGGCGGCGATGGCGAGTCAGCTCCGCGCCGTGGCGGAGAGCCGGACATACCCGGTGTGGTGCATGGTGAAACGCATCCGGGAGGCGATGTACACGTCCGTGGCCCTTTCGAAGGGTCTTCCCAGGGCATCGCAGGCCACGCGTCTGATTCTCATCAGCGCCGTTTCCTCCGGAACGTTCAGCAGCTCCGACTCCCTTGGATCCGACAACACGTTTTCCAGGGTCTCCTCCACTCCTACGGGTCGAATACCGTAATCACGATCGAATATCGTGTAGAACGACTCCGTCAGATCCCTGGTCAGGAACAGGGGGAACAGATCCGCCGGCAGCCGGCTGACCTCCAGGGAAAGCGGCTCGCCCTCAATGGAGCGCAGTCGAGTGACGCCGTAGACCACAGGATGATCCCCGCGCAGACCCAACAGGCGGACATCGCCCGGAGAGGCCGGCGTGATGGAGGCGGAAAGCACCGTCGACTCCAGGACGAAGCCCTGCCTCCTGGCGATGATCGGCAGGGATTCGACCGTATTGATATTGCGTTCGAGCCGTCTGTCGGCGACCGTTATCCCCCCTCCCCGACCGATTTTGCGGCTGATCTCATGCAAGGACTCCAGACACGCCAAGGCGGCCCGCAGATCGGAACGGTTGACTCCCAGATGGGCGGATAGGGCCCGTTCGGTTCCTATTCTTTCCCCGGGTTGGAATTCGCCGTCCCGGATGAGGGCGCGAACCCGTCGGACGGTCTCGCCGTGCGCCCGTCCGAGGATCAGACCGTCCCCGTGCTCTCCGATGCCCTCCAACGCCCCTCCTTACCGACGAATCGTCCTCGCCGTACCGTCTCGCTACACCGCCTCGCCGTACCGTCTCTCGTCACACGCCATTCGCGTGTGGACACGCATGTTACACCCCCAGCGTTTCCAAGGTCGTCGTCATGGCATTGATGAACAGGTCCACATCGTCGTCGCTGAACACGAGAGGCGGGCGCAGCTTCAGAACATTCCCGTACCGGCCGCATACGGAGGTGAGAACATGGTTCATGCGCAACGTCTCGAGGATGTCGAGGGCCGTGGACTGGTCGGGCAGCCGGGTCCCGGGCGTGACGATCTCGCAGCCGATGTACAGCCCCGCGCCGCGCACATCGCCTATGCAGGGGTGACCGGACTGCAGAGCCAGGAGCGCGTCCTTGAAAACCGCACCGACCCTGCGTGAGTTGCCCATCGTGTCCTCGTCGCGCATGACGTCGAGAACGGCCTGCGCGGCGGCCATGCAGACGGGGTTGCCTCCGAAGGTGTTGAAATACGGGATGGATCCGGCGAACGGCTCAAGAACCTCGTGCCGCGCCGCCATCAGCGATGTCGGCAGGCCATTGGCCATGGGCTTGCCGGACGTGACGATATCGGGCACTATGCCCTGCCGCTGGAAGCCCCAGAACGCGTCACCCGTACGCGTGAAGCCGGGCTGCACCTCATCGGCGATCCACACGCCCCCGAGCTCGTGAACGGTGTCGATCACCGGTTGGAGATACCCTGCGGGATCGGGGTACACCCCGTCGGAGGAGAAGATCGAATCGGCAAGAAAGGCGGCGAAGGCAATCCCATGACGTTCCATATCCGCGACGGCTCGGCGAATTCCGTCGGCCATCCACGCGCCGAAGGATTCGGCGGACCACCGGCCCGACGAATCAGGGGAGGGGCCGCCGTCCTGCGCTCCCACGCGGTAGGTGTCGGGAGCGGGAATCATCCTCATGCTCAGCCCCAGGGTCTGCGCGGTTCCCAAAGCGGGGGAAAGCCCGGATGTCAGGGCCGAGTTCCCGTGGTACGCCTCATGCGTGACGATGACCCCCTCTCCCCCGGTGTATGTCCGGGCCACGCGCACGGCCAGATCGTTCGCCTCCGAACCCGTGCATTGGAACATGACCCGATCGAGTTCCCTCGGCATGGTCGAGAGGATATCCTGAGCGTAGTGCAGGATGTTCTCATGCAGGTACCGGGTATGCGTGTTCAGTGCGGACGCCTGCGCGGCGATCGCGTCCACGACCCGCGGATGGCAGTGCCCCACCGACGCCACATTGTTGTAGACATCGAGGTATTCCACACCGTCGGCGTCCCACACATGGGATCCACGCCCCTTGACGAGATGAACCGGTCTACGGTAGAAAAGCCGGTATGCGGGTCCCAGAACCCCGCGCTCCTCGGTGAGCCTGCGTGTTGTACGATCCAACCCCTGGGCCATATCGGGACGGAAGCTGTTGGTGTCCATAATCGTCGAACGTGTTGCCATTGTTCCTTCTTTGGTAAAGAGGACGCGCAGCGCGCACCCTCTGATGCATGAATCCCCTTCAAGGGGCCCATTTCACGGACCGCTCCCGCCCGGCGCCGAGAGAGACCCCGCACCCGTTCGCTCCCATGAGACGCGGAGCCTCACGGGAACGAACGGGCCGCCCGTCACTGCGTCCTATACTCCTTCGCCCCTCCGCTGGACGCGAACTCCTCCTCCGGGGAAAGAACCAGATGCTTGCGCCCGTACACTGCGAAGAACACGGTGGCCAGAAGATAGATCACGACCATCGCATAGACGGCGAGACGATAATCCGGATTCAGCAGCACCGCAATGAATATGCACAGGGCGAGGGCGCCTGCCACAACCGCCCCAGGCACGCCGTACGCACTCACGAAAGGACGAGAGATGCCGGACATCCTTCTGCGAAGCAGCACGAAGGAGACCATCTGGAGCAGATAGGCCAGAACCGCTCCCCACACTGCGATGTTGAGAACCACCGAACCGGCACCGGAGCCGCCGTAGGCGATGATGAACAAGGCGGCGAAGCCGATGACGGCACCCACCACCAGGCCCCAGTACGGGGTCTTCCTCTTGCCCGTGAGACTGAGGAACGCCGGATAGTAGCCCGCGCGCGACAGGGAGTACAGATTGCGTCCATACGCGAACATGATGCCCTGGATCGAGGCCAGCAGACCGATAAGGGCGAAGGCGGAAAGCACCGCGGCGAGATTCCCCGGAAGGATGGCCCGGTAGCCGTCCAACAGCGGCTCGTCCGACGCGGCGAGAGCCTTCGAGCCGATGACCGCCGGGTTCAGGAACACGATGATCAGGGCGGAGATCCCCAGTGTTGCAATGCACAGCCGCGAGGCCTTCGGTATGTTCCTTTCCGGCTCATGGACCTCCTCCGCGGCCAACGGAAGCTGTTCGATGCCCAGGAAGAGCCACATGGCGAATGGCATGGCGTAGAAGACCGCGGAGACACCGAAGGGCAGGAAGGACCCGTTGCCGTGCATGGGCCCGATGTCGAGCAGGGACCCGAAATCGATCTTGCCGGATGCCCATGCCCCGATTGCGAAGATCACCACGATGACCAGAGCGGCGATGGAGACGATCTGCGCGAACCGGAACGAGGCCTGGGCGCCCGCCCAGTTGACGACCACGAACACGGTGTACAGGATCAGCCACCACACCCATTGCAATCCATGCGCATCAAGGGAGTATCCGCTCAGGTTCGAGATTATCGCATCGGCGTAGGCGGAGGAGAAATAGACGACGACCGCCGCCGTCATCACATATTCGATGGTCTCCGCAAGCCCGGTGAAGAAACCTCCCCACGGCCCCATCGCTGCACGGGCGAAGGAATAGGCACCCCCGGTGTGCGGCATGGCGGAGGCCATCTCGCTGATGGAGTTGAGCATCAGCACATACATGACGTAGACCACAATGCCCGCGATGAGCATCCCACCCCATCCGGCCTGGGCGATGCCTCCGTTCCATCCCGAAAAATCACCGGAGACGACCGCGGCGATGCCGATCGACCACAGCCCGAAGGCTCCTGCGGTCCGTTTCAGCTGCCTTTTCTCAAAATAATCCTTGTCGGTGGTCACATAGGTCACCGAGCTCAGGCCCGACCCCCCGCTCGCGTGACCGGTTTCCGTCGTTGACATGTCATGCACCTTTCCTTATGTCCGAAGCGGCTTCCCGCCCCGCGCCGCTATCGGCGTCTGATTGAGTTAGGGGATTGCACGGGTTACCGGGGAGCACGAGGCCCCGTGAGGCCGCCGCCCGCGCGGGATTTGCGCCCTGGCTGGCATCTACGCTCTCAGACGGCGTTGCCGACGCACCCGCGTTCAACAGCCACCGCGGATCGCGAAGATACCGTTTCGCGCACAGCACGGACCCGGGGGCCTGCTGCGCGGCCAATCCACCCGGGAGCGCATCCTCACGATGATTGGTGGTCCACCCCAGCATCTGCAGTCGGCGGATCATGGAGAGCGCCGACATCATATCGAGTTCGTCACCGCCGAACGGGCCGGCCACGCCCTCATACCCCTCGACCCACGCGCGCGCAAGTTCCGGGGCATAGGTTTCATGCTCGATGAAGCTGAGGGACGAGGCATAGTCGTAGAGATACCAGCCGTATCCGGAATCGTCGAAATCGATGACAGTAAGACGCCCGCCCTCACCCCGGATGATGTTCGAAGGGCGCAGATCGGCATGGATAAGACCCCACGTCCGCGAAGTGCGCGGCATGGTCGCGACCACCCCCAATGCCCGGCGCAGGGCACGGCCGCACACATCCCTCCCCTCGTCGCTCAGACGGGCCTGCTCCCACCGACCCCAGCGGGGAGAAGGACCGACCATCGCACGGACATCCCAGCTGAAGCGGGTGAAACCGAAGGGTCTGACCCACCGTCTCGACTGATCGTGGAACTCGGCCGCCCATTTCCCGATCGTTGTGTAATAGGGAGCAGGATTGTCCAGATCCTCCAGAACCGTTCCAGCGATGTATTTCGTCGATATGACAGTCCACCCCACACCGTGGAGGTCATGGATGGTGGTGACGAAAGAGTCTCGTACCGTCGGGACGGGATCGATCAGATGGACACCCTCGACCTCATGAAGCGCATTGAGCCAGCTTATCTCGGAGGCGACCGCAAGAGGGCCGCCGACGTATCCCGGCTGGGAGACCCGGACCACGCCCTCCGGTCTGGCATCGAGCAGCAGAAGAAAAGTCGCGTTCTCCGACACGGTGATCAGATCCAGCCGGGCCCGTCCACGGTCGATCCCCCACGCTCCGCACACGCCGCGGAAAAGCCAGAACGGAGCGGGATCGCCCTTGCGCAGACCATCGAACACGTTCAACCCCACGGTCGAGTTCGGTTCGTCCGACGATGCCGAAACTCCCTGCGCCATAGACTGTTCCATTGCTCCTCCGACCCTGATGCCCGGGAAGCCGTATGGTGAGGGTGGCGGCCTATGGAAGCCATGCCTGCGAGACGATGTCTTCGAGGCGATTCTTCGAAGCAAAGCCGCCGTGACAATTCTCCCCATCACGGATCGATGCTTCCGCATCGATGTGCCGGCCACCCTGTTTCCCCGGTGTCTGCCATTGTTCCGGAGATGCGATCGCGAATCACGCGCAGGCTGTTACGCATCGGTTAAGAAAGCGACGGCTCGTATTAATGGCTTGTTACCCCGGTCGCGGGAAGCGGCATAAACAAAGGGGCCTCCGGAAAACTCCGGAAGCCCCTGTCGCGGATAGGGCGAGATTCGAACTCGCGGCGGGTTACCCCACAACGGTTTTCAAGACCGTCTCCTTAGACCGCTCGGACACCTATCCCTGTGCACGCCGACGCGCACGGCTCACCATTGTACCAGTACCGTGGACGCGCCGTCCGCGCTCATGCCTCCCACGTCGTGGGCTCGATGACCTCGCGTCCGCCCATGTAGGGCCGCATGGCCTGGGGGATGTCAATGGATCCGTCCTCGTGCTGATGGTTTTCGAGTATGGCGACCAGCCAGCGGGTGGTGGCGAGCGTTCCGTTCAGCGTCGACACGGCCCTGGTGGAACCGTCCGCGATACGTTCGCGAATATTGAGTCTGCGTGCCTGGTATTCCGTGCAGTTCGACGTCGAAGTCAGCTCGCGGTAGCGGCCCTGAGTGGGAACCCAAGCCTCGCAGTCGAACTTGCGCGCCGCAGACGAGCCCAGATCACCAGCAGCCGTGTCGATGATTCGATAGGGAACCTCGACCTTGGCCAGCATCTCCTGCTCCATTCCCAGCAGATGCTGATGCTCGCCGCGGGAGTCCTCCTGCTTGCAGTACACGAACATCTCCACCTTGTCGAACTGGTGGACGCGGATGATTCCCGACGTGTCCTTTCCCGCGGCCCCGGCCTCGCGCCGGTAGCAGCTCGACCATCCGCAATAGCGCAGCGCGCCCTTGTCCAGATTCAGTATCTCGTTTTCGTGCATCCCGGCGAGGGCGACCTCGGACGTGCCCACGAGATACTGGTCGTCAGGCTCGCGCAGCCGGTAGATCTCGTCGGCGTGGGAGTTGAGGAATCCCGTGCCCGCCATCACCTCCGGACGCACCAGGGTGGGCGTGATGGTCATCGTGAAGCCGTGCTTCTCCGCCTGGTCGACGGCCATCGTCAGCATGGCGATCTGCATGCGGGCCACGGCGCCGCGAAGGAAGTAGAAACGCGAGCCCGAGACCTTGACGCCGCGGCGCATGTCGATTCCGGCGACCGCCGTCCCCAGGGCGAGATGGTCCTTGGGTTCGAACCCCTCGGCAGCGAAGTCCCGCGGCGTGCCGACCTTCCTGACCACGACGTAGTCGTCCTCGCCGCCTTCGGGGGCCTCCGGCTCCACGATGTTGGAGAGCTTCCACATCGCCGTGGTATACGCCTCGGCCGCTTTGTCCGCCGCATCCTTGAACTGGGTCACCTTCGCCGACAGCTGCCTGGTTCGGGCGATAAGGTCGGCCTTCTCGCGAGGATCCGCCGCGGCGACAAGTTTGCCGGTCTCCTTCTGCTGCGCCCTCGCCGCCTCGAACTCCTTGAGCGAAGCGCGACGGGTCTCATCGGAGCGAAGCACCTCATCGACGAGGTCGACGGATTCGCCCCGCTTGCGCTGGGAATCTTTCACTATATCGGCGTGTTCACGAATGAATTGGATATCAAGCATAGTCTTAGAGTAATGCCGCAAGCCGACACCCGCCCCCCGCCGACGCAGCGCCCGGGGGCGGCCCGCTGCCCGGCTCCTCGTCAGGGGGCGGGGCGCCCAATCCGCCCACGGTCCATCCGATCCATAAGGAACGTTTCCATCACTTCGTGCAGGAATCGTTCAGTTCGTGATGACATCAGAACCGCCGACTTCGAATGCGCGCACAATATAAGGTATGCCACTAGCCGTGATAATCGTCATCATCATCGCCTCAGTCGCCTGCGCAGGGGCAGGGACCGCCCTGGCCGTTCGGGGCCTGCGACGACGACGTGTCATGCTCTCGCTGCGATCGCGGGACAACGATCGGGTGAGGTATGCGTTCGTCATCAATCCCTCCAAGAACCAGGCCCCGCAGGTTCGCGCCCACATCGAACGGTTCTGCGAGGACAAGGGCTTGTCCCCGATCATGTTCATGGAAACGAGACTGGACAAGGACGGTCGCACCTGCGCCCTCGAGGCCCTGGATCGGGGGGCGGACGTGGTCGTCGCCGTCGGGGGCGACGGCACGGTGCGCACGGTGGCGAGCGCCCTGTCGGGAACCGGCAACGCCCTCGGCATCATCCCCATCGGCACCGGGAACCTGTTCGCCCGAAACATGGGTATTCCCGTGGACAACATCGATGCGGCGCTGACCGTCGCGACCTCCCATGGCTCCACCATGGTGGACATGGGCAGGATGTCCCTCCTCGACGACGATTCGGAGGATCACCCCCACGCCTTCCTCATCATCGCGGGGATCGGATTCGACGCGCAGATGATCGACGACACCGATCCCGCCCTGAAGAAAAACATCAGCTGGCTGGCGTATTTCGTCGGCGGCGTCAAGCATCTGTTCGCTCCGAAGCTCCGCGCGGACGTGACCATCACGGACACCAACTGCATCGACCATACGGCGAATGACGTGCAGTTCCGAACCTTCATGGCCGGGAACTGCGGGCAGATCCCCGCCTTCTCGCTTATGCCCGATGCCGTCTTCGATGACGGGATCCTGGATTTCGAAGTCATCGACACGTCGGGCGGGCTTTTCGGCTGGGCGAATCTGTTCTCGGACGTCGTGCACCAGACGATCACCGGAAAATCGGAGCAAAGCCCCCTGTCGACGAATTCGAAAATCGAGCAGGTTCAGGGGGTGAGCGCGGAGATAACCCTGGAAAAGGCGGTTGCCGCCCAGGTCGATGGCGACGTGGTGGGCACGACGGGCCACATTCGCTTCAGCATCGAGCGGCGGGCGCTGTGCGTAAGGGCTCCGGTTGCTCAAAAGGAAAATCTGTGATGGAATGCCGATTCCACGCTTCCGAATGCCGATTCCACGCTCTCCGCACCGCCGCGTTTGAGGTGGATCGCTCTTACCAAGCCGAGAAAATCGGACAGTATTCGAACACAAAGTGACATTTCTTTACACCATCATCCGTATTTCGTGGCAAAATACTAGGTATGGTAGCAAAAAATGCGGGAATGCCCGCCACCCCAGCTGATCTGATAAACGTCGATGACGTCATCGCACAGTACTACGACAACGTCCCCGATCCCACGGTTCCCGAGCAGAGCGTCATCTTCGGGACCTCGGGACATCGTGGATCCTCGCTGAAGACCTCCTTCAACGAGGCCCATATCGTGGCAATCGCCCAGGCGATAGCCGAATACCGCGCACGGGCGGGCGTGAACGGCCCCCTGTACATCGGTCGCGACACCCATGCCCTTTCACTGCCGGCTGAAAAGACGGCCATAGAGGTGCTTGTCGCCAACGGCGTCCACGTTCGCGTGGACTCCCGCGGCGACGTCGTCCCCACCCCCGTCATCTCGCAGGCCATACTCACACACAATCGGGCGGCAGACGGCACGCAGCGCTTCAGCGGCGACGGGCTGGCGGACGGCATCGTCGTCACGCCGTCCCACAACCCACCCACCGACGGCGGTTTCAAATACGATCCGGTCACCGGAGGACCGGCCCCGGCAGAAGCGACAAACGCCATCGCGGCACGAGCGAACGAGCTGCTCGGCACCTACAAGCAGGTGAAGCGGATCCCATTCGAGCAGGCAATCCACTCCGACCTCGTCGAGGGATTCGATTATCGGGAGCACTATGTTTCTGATCTGGCCAACGTCATCGACTTCGATGTGATCCGCTCCTCGGGAGTGCGCCTCGGAATCGATCCGCTCGGCGGGGCATCCGTCCATTACTGGCCGCTGATGAACGAGAAATACAATCTCGATATAGGCATCGTGCGCCCCGATGTGGACCCGACATGGAGGTTCATGACAATCGACCACGACGGAAAGATACGCATTGACCCCAGCTCGCCGTATGCGATGAAGGGTCTGGTCGACCAGCTCAACGCGGGGGCGTGGGACAAGTACGACCTCGTGGGGGGGACGGATCCCGATGCGGACCGGCACGGCATCGTGTGCCCCGACTGGGGCGTGATGAATCCCAACCACTACATCGCGGTATGCGTCGAATACCTGTTCGGAGGCAACCGACCGAACTGGCCCGACCACGCCGGAATCGGCAAGACCCTGGTTTCGTCGAGCCTGATCGACCGCGTCGCCGAATCCATCCATACCAGGCTCGTGGAGGTGCCGGTCGGCTTCAAGTGGTTCGTCGACCCCCTGTTCAGCGGCGAGGTGGCGTTCGGCGGCGAGGAAAGCTCTGGCATGAGCTTCCTGCGTCGGGACGGACATGTCTGGACAACCGACAAGGACGGGCTGATCCCCGATCTGCTTGCCGCCGAGATCACCGCGAAAACCGGGAAGAATCCGGCCCAGCTGCATCAGGAGCAGGTCAGCCGTTTCGGCGAAAGCTGGTATAGGCGGGTCGACACGCCGACGACGCTCGAGCAGAAGAGGAAATTCGCTTCGTTGAGCGCCGACGACGTCACCGACACCCAGCTGGCCGGGGAGGACATCACGGCGAAGCTCACGGAAGCCCCCGGCAACCATGCGAAGATCGGCGGAATCAAGGTGTGCACCGCCAACAACTGGTTCGCGGCCCGCCCCTCGGGAACCGAGAACATCTACAAGGTCTACGCGGAGTCCTTCGTCTCTCCGCAGGCCCTCGACAAGGTTCTTGATGAGGCGACGACGGTGGTGGACAAGGCCCTGGCCTAGGACGGGTGCCCTTTCACGGCGAGAGGGCACCCGGGCGACGCGAAGGAGGGATGCGGACCGGGCGCCCTCTCGCCGTGAAAGGCCGTCGTTCGGGGCGAATCCCGCGGCGAGCCGCCCCGAACGACGGATATGACGACGATTGTTCCTCCCGGGAACGTAAGCTGGTGGGTACGTGCCGCCGGTTTCGTATGCCGCCCCGCAGGGCTGGGATCGGGGGAGCCACGCGGCACAGCACCCATCTGCATGAGGAGAGGGAATGACGATAACCGTATCGACCGATGGAAGCGCGCTGGGAAATCCCAACGGCTCCATGGGCTGGGCGTGGGCCGATCACGATTCGGCATCCGCATCCGTTGAATCGCAGGAAGGCGGCGGCGCCGCAGGTCGCGAGCACAATCATGACGGAAACTGCGACGCGGGCGGCGCCAGCAATGGAACGAATCAGATCGGGGAGCTCTGCGCCGTCCTCGAGGCTCTGCGGGCGCATCCCGGAAGCCAGCCGCTCGTCATCGAGACGGATTCCCAATACGCCATAAACTGCTCCACACAATGGGTCCGCGGATGGAAGCGAAACGGGTGGAGAAACTCCCAGAAGAAACCCGTTAAGAATGCGCCCCTGATCAAAGCCATCGACGCGGAGATAATGCGGCGCAAAGGATCCGTGAAATTCGTGTGGGTCAAAGGACATGCGGGAAACGCAGGAAACGAGAAGGTCGACGATCTGGCGCACGGATACGCGCAGGACTGCCGCAGAAAGGTCCGCGACGGCTATCTTCCCCGGGAAGGCTGGCAATCCCTGATGGCCAGCGAGTACGCCCGAAACCTTGACGTCCCCGACGACGCGCGGATGCTGCTTGACGGCCGGATCACCCCCGAAGAGTATCACCTGGGACGCGGGATGGGGGGCGCCCTCGGCGACTCCTCGTCCGTCAAGGGCTCGCCCCGAGGGAAGGACGGCAACCCGCCATTCAGCCATCCGAGTGCACCGGCCCCGACCGAAGTCACGACCGCACCCGTCCCCCACGGGCAGTCATTCGACCATGGCGCCACGGCCTCCATCGAAACGGTCGAGTCGGACGCCATCCCCTCGAGCGGCTCCGCGGGGGCCGATCCCGCAACAAACGACATCCCACGCAAAGACGAGACGCCCGTGGTCGCCCAGACCTGCAGTGACGACGGTGTGGATGGCTACGAGCCGGACGACGATACCGCCATGATGGAGGACGACGATTCCGACAACATCCACGATCAGCAGAAACAGCGGCCGTCGGAGGATGGATCCGCGGCCCCGAAGCAGGCCACACCATCGGTCGGGGCGCCCCGACCGGTGAAGGGCCTACGGGTCTCGGGCACCCTGTCCTTCTCCCCGCCGCCGCAGTCGAGCCCCACCTTCGACGGAAGGCCCAGACTCGTTCGCGGATCGGTGGCCGTGGAGGGCTATGTCAACGCAGACGGAACGATGATGGTGTCCGACGCCTCCTTCTACATCGACCAGCCCGAACGCATGTGCAACACGGCACAGAAAACGACCACGCCACACCAAAAAGAGGACGTGAAATAACACAATACAACAAATCCGATAGAATATATGACGGACTTCACATATGTCAGGTGAAGTAACATTTCCTCGCTAAGGAGCATTATGGACAAGGCACAGCAGGATGCACTCAAGAAGGCGGCCGGCATAGAGGCCGCCAAAATCATCACAAGCGGAATGACCGCAGGCCTGGGAACCGGGTCGACCGTCCGTTTCCTCGTGGACGAGCTCGGACGGCGTGTCAAGGACGAGGGCCTGAACTTCACCGGTGTCACGACCTCGCGCCGCACCCAGGAGCAGGCGGAAGGGTACGGAATCACCATCATCGACATCGATCAGGCCGACCACATCGACGTGACCATCGACGGCGCGGACGAGGTCGACAAGAACTTCAACGGCATCAAGGGCGGTGGGGCCGCACTGCTGTGGGAGAAGATAGTCGCCACCAATTCGGACAAAATCGTGTGGATCGTCGACGAATCCAAGGTGGTCGACACCATCGGACGCTTCCCCCTCCCCGTCGAGGTCATTCCCTTCGGTGCGGGCCACGTGATCAAGCGCTTCGAGGCGAAGAACTACAAGCCGGTGCTACGCCTGGACGCGCAGGGCAAGCCCGTCCGCACCGACGAGAACAACTACGTGGTCGACCTTCACCTTGAACGCATCGACCACCCCTATGATCTGGCACAGGATCTGATCAACACCGTCGGAGTGGTGGAGCACGGACTGTTTCTCAACATGGTCGACACCGTCATCGTCGGGGACCCCAACGGCCCCCGCATCATGCACAACGCCAACAAGTGACGCGCATCAGCGGCCCCTCCACCGCCGTCGTTTCCCTCCACTGACGGAATGACCACCGAGCAGGGCCGCGCAGGGCATGGAAAATCCCCACGACTTCATCATCGGTCGTGGGGATTTTCCATGCCCTGCGCTCTGTGGAATATGCGCCTACGGGATATACGCTGCGGGGTGGCGGCCCCCATGGTCTGATGCATCCGCATCCATGCCATGGGGGTCACCACCCCACTATGCCTCGTCGTGCCTCATCCCTTGTTCTGCGCCATCATCTTTCTCGCACGAATGCGGAGGAAAGAATAAACCGCAGGCAGGGAGGCATCCGCCTTACTATGCAACAGCCAACTGTCCGCACGCTCATCAGCGCCAGCTTCAATGGGCAATCGCGTATCAACGCTACTTGCGCTGATGACGGGTCTTGCGCAGCAGTTTGCGGTGCTTCTTCTTGCTCATCCGCTTGCGACGCTTCTTGATGACCGAACCCATCTGAAGCCTCCATTCCTTACTTGAAAGATTGCAACTTGCCCAATACTACACTGCTTGACGGACTAAACATAACAACCCCACGTCCATGCTTCCCCTCAGCGAGTCACATCCCCCCACGCGGCGGTGCACGGCAGCCGCGTCATCGTCCTCGCCCCACACTGTCACCGTCCGAAACCCAATGTCACCGTCCGAAACCCATCGACGGCAGCAGGCGCATCTACATGGGGAATTTCTGGTAGAAGCGCTGCACGGAGGCCGTGGCGCCGCTCGCCTCAAAGACCACCGTGTCGTTGCGCCAGACCGCGGTCGCCTTCTTGCTGTCCCCCGCGTCCGTCTTGACCGTGTAGGTTCCCATGGGGCTTCCCGACACCTTGACGTTTCCGGTGGCGAGTTCGGTTCCCTTCAGCGCGCCGGTCAGTGCATTGTATTGGCTGGTGGAGCTGTCGGCGCTCGACCACTGGGCCACGATCAACGTCACGTCCTTGGCGGCGTTGCCGGTGGAGTAGGTGAGCGTGTACTCCTCCAACGGAGAGGCGGCCGTCCACGTTGCGCTCGGGGATGCCTCGGTCCGAGCGAAATTCAGAACGCTGTCCGGCATGGCCTTGAGAAGATCCGAGGAGTTGGTCGGCAACGCCTTCGCGGAGATGGACGGCGTCGTCGGTTCCGCGCTCGTCGACTGAACGGGATTCACCACGGCATCGGCGTTCCTCTTCATGGCCCACCCGGGCCACACGAACGCGGATAGCAGTGCAAGAACAACGACCAGGGCGGCAACGGCTATCGCGACCGTCAATTTACCATGCGAGGAAGAACGCTGAGTATTCGTCATGGTCACGATTGTCGCACAGTGGCATGACTCTCACGGACCCCGATCGGCAGCGAACCATCAATCATGAACGAGCCGGAAAGCACACCGGGAACCGGGGAGGGCCCGATCCGTCTCGTCAGGCCGCGAGGCACCGCATGACACCTCCGGACAGCATAGGCCTCAATGTCTGGAAAGGCCGATAGCGTCATGGGTATGGCTAAAGCGGTGACGCAGTATCTATGTTCCGAATGCGGGTGGAGCGGCTCGAAGTGGTACGGTCGATGCCCCGAATGCGGCCAATGGGGGACCCTGGAGGAGTTTCACGAGCCCAAGGCCCCTGCCGCAGGGTCACGCACCGCGGCACCGGGGCGAACCTCGCGCACCCGCGTGAACAGGGAGGGCCTCGGTGAGGCTCTACCCATAACCCAGATCGACACCCATGGCGTGCAACGGTTGGAGACGGGCTTCCATGAGTTCGATCGCGTGCTTGGCTCCGGCATCGTTCCCGGATCGGTTGTTCTTATCGCCGGGGAGCCCGGAATCGGAAAATCGACGCTGCTTCTGGAAACGGCCGGGAACATCGCCGTCAGGCATGCGGGGAAATCGGTTCTCTATATTTCCGGCGAGGAGTCGCAGGCGCAGGTGCGTCTGCGGGCGTCACGGATCAACGCGATGGCGGACAATCTGCTTCTGGCCTCCACCACCGATCTGGCGACGGTTCTGGGGCTGATAGAGCAGGAGCACCCGGTGCTTGCCGTCGTCGATTCCGCGCAGACGATCGTCTCCCAGGACGTCGATGGGATATCGGGCGGATCGACCCAGGTGCGCGAAGTCGCCAGCGCCCTTATCGACACGGCCAAATCCCTCGATATCCCGGTGCTGCTTGTCGGCCATGTCACGAAGGACGGGTCGATCGCCGGTCCGCGGACCCTGGAGCATCTGGTGGACGTCGTATGCCAGTTCGAGGGCGATTCGCAGACGACGCTCCGCCTCCTGCATGCCGCGAAGAACAGGTTCGGCCCCACCGACGAGGTCGGCTGCTTCGACATGAACGGCGACGGGATCGAAGAGGTGTCGGATCCCTCCGGGCTGTTCCTCTCCCCCGACGACGCGCCCGTGGAGGGGACATGCATCACCTTCACCCTCGACGGGCACAGAAGCCTGCCCATCGAAATCCAGTCCCTGGTCACGGCATCGGTTCTTCCCGCTCCACGACGCGCGACGAACGGGGTCGACTCGAATCGGCTGGCCATGCTCATCGCGGTTCTCTACCGGCATGGCAAGCTCAATCTGCTCGCCAATGACCTCTATGTCTCCACCATCGCCGGTGGACTGGCAAGGGAGCCTGCATGCGACCTCGCCATCGTCGCAGCCTTGGCAAGCGCCGGCACGGAACGGGCCATACCCCGAACGACATGCGCCATAGGCGAGATATCGCTTACGGGACAGGTTCGTCCCGTTCCGCAACTGTCGCACAGGCTGCGCGAGGCGAGCCGCCTGGGATTCACGACCGCCGTCGTCCCCCTGATGCGCAGCCGCCATCAGGAGACGCATACGGTCCCCGGACTGAAGGTCATCGAGGTGTCGTCCCTTGGACAGGCTCTGGCGGCGTTGCGGCTGCGCTGACGCGACATTGCGCGCAGGCGGATGCCGACCCGGCCTCGGACGCGGCTCGAAATCCGTTCCGATCCGGACTGCGATCAGTGTTCCCGATTGGTGATCGTCACCGTCTCCTCGGCATAACGGCCCAGGGCGGTCTTCAACTCCTCGGTTCCGGCAAATGTAATCTGCGGGCTCACACATGCGCAGAATTCGATCCGAACCCGGTGCCCATACAGGTCCAGCCAATCCTTGGTGACGGCATATGATTCAACGACGCGCTCACTGAGCCCGGTCTCCCTGCTGTACGTGGGCTTGGTGCCGATCGAAATGGCGGCGGGCCAACGCCAGGGCGATTCCTTGTCCATGCGTGCGCGTGCATCGGCCTGATGAGGGGCCCCTTCCGGCGCCGCGGCCCCCAGATCCACCATCCATCCGGCATAGACCCCGTCGACGGGCACATATCCGTCGATATCCGAACCCAGATTCGCCGTGGGGAACCCTATCGTGCGCCCCCTCTGCTCGCCGTGGGTCACGAGTCCCTCGACAGCATGCCGGTCGCCGAGAATCGCATTCGCCTCGCCTATACGGCCCTGCATAAGAAGATAACGAACATTCGAGGAGCTCCACACGCGGGTCTTTCGGCAATCATGGTTTTTGCTCCATGCCCTCAGCTCGGTTTTGCTCATGCCGGAGGTGGGATCGGTCGGTTCGCCGGGACCCTTCGGAACAACGGGCTGCGGGTTTCGGGGAATGCGCACGTATCCAGGGCCGCAATCGTCGACAACCACGAGTTCGAAGACCCCGGTGGCGAGCGCAAGGTTCGAAATGGCCTTCACATCGCCCGCCCTGTCGGCGCCCATCACCGCATCCGAGCCCAGAACAAGCGTGCGCATGCCGAGCTTCCCCACCAGCTGACCCAAAAAGAAACGGTATGACTTGGCGGCGAACTCCAGCGTGTAGTGCACGACGAGAACCTGATCGACGCCCAGATCGCGCAGAACACGAATGCGCTGATCCACGGAGGTGAGTCTTTGCGTATCGCGCGCATCACGGGGGGGCTGCATGCCGTCATGCCCATCGGCATAGGCATGGACATAGCTGGGGCGGGGATCGAACATGATGACGACCGAGAACGAGTGGGATTGCCCTGCCAGCGCGACCGTGCGCTCCACCACCTGCCGATGACCGCGATGCATGCCATCGAAAACGCCGACGGTGACCACCGACCTTCTTTCGGTGCTCAAAGTCGGCCATTGCACAAGACCTCCGTTATCGGGGGTCAACGTCGTGATGTTCATACCATTCCTCGTTATATCGTTATCGCCGCGTCCACTGTAGCAGCTGCCCGTCATCCGGTGCCGGGCGTCATCCCAGAGGGAAAACGACGGCGGACCTCACCCGTCCCGAACCGGCCGGCTCACCGATCGCCACCAAGTCGTCGGTGCCGTCCTCGTACAGGGCCGTCGCGGACGATATCGAGCACTCGATGCGTCTGCCGCATCGCAGATCCTCTGCCTGAGATGAGCTTATCGGCGCGGTGGGAATCACCTTTCTCGCCGCCTGCAGCATGGTCAGGGCGCAATCCAGGACACCGCGTTCATCGGCGTCCAGTATGGCCTTGCCCTTGGTCACCGTCAGCCCCTCGCGATTCGTGAAGGTCTGCTCTTCATCGTGCGCGGTTACCACGGGATCGTCGCCGTTGATGTCGAAATCCCCTATCCGGATTCGTCGGAGGCCGATGAGATAGCCCCCCACTTCCAGGAGACGGCCCAGGTCCCGGGCCAACGCGCGGATATAGGTCCCGGCCGAGCAGGTGACGAGCACGTCGACATCGACGCTGTTCGCGCAGGTCCCCCAGCGGATGCCATGCACATCGCAGCCATGAATCGTCACCGGACGGGGTTCAAGCCGGACGGACATGCCGGATCGGGCTCGTTCGTATGCCCGCTGCCCGTTGACTTTGATCGCCGAATACGAACTGGGGACCTGTTCTATGTCGCCCAGCAGATGATCGTCGATCACACGTCTCACCAACGTCGCCATGATGTCGAGTTCGTCCTGCGCCGCCTCGTCCTCTCCGGACCCCGTGCCGCGGACATCGCATTTCCGACGATCGTCGGCCATGAGACCACGCCGCGGGCCACGATGGAGTCGGATGAGCTCATCGACGGTGAGCCTCGCACCGGGCGTGAAGTCGCCTTCGACGTCGTCCGTCGTGGTGGACTGCCCAAGTCGTATGGTGGCCTCATATGTTTTTTTGTGCCCCATGACATAGTTCAGGAGTCTCGTCGCATGTCCGAAGCCCACGATGAGCAGTCCCGTCGCCATCGGGTCAAGCGTGCCGGCGTGTCCCACGCGCCTCATGTGCAGAGTGTTTCTCACGGCGGCCACGACATCGTGACTGGTCACGCCGCGTGGCTTGTCGATAAGAAGCAGACCCGACGATGCCGGTGGCTCAGCCGACGAATTCACGGAAATCACTGTCCGTCGTTCGAATCCAGGCCGATCGGCGAGAAACCATCGATGCCGCCATCACCCTCGACATCGCCACCGTCGATGTCACCGTCACCATCCACAGCACCGTCACCGTCATGGTTCCGGTCTTCGGGATGGTTGTAGGGATCCGACTCGCCGGCGTATTGCGCGTGCTCGCGCATACGAGCCAGCTGCTGGTCGCGGCCGTGGGCGGCCGTGAGGATATCCTCGATCTCATGCGCCTCGCTGGGGACCTCGTCATAGACGAATCTCAGCTGCGGGGTCAGGCGCAGACCCGCCTTGGCCCCGACCAATGCGCGCAAACGGCCTGTTGCCTGGCGAAGGGCCTGCTGGGCACGCTTGCGCTCCCCGTTCTCCTTGCCCTCATGCCCCAGCTGGGTCCAGTAGACCTTGGCGATCTGCAGGTCATTGGTCACCCTGACTTCGGTGATGGTCACCTTGTCGAGACGCTTGTCATGGAGCTGGGCCTCCATGGAGGACGCTATGACTCGTTGGATAAGCGCCGCTATCCGGGCGGCGCGCGGATTGGTTCCTGGCATGTGTGTTGTCCTTGTCGAAGGTGATTGCCCCTGCATGTGCAGGGGCAATCACCTCTCGGTTGTTCCCGTGCGCCCATGGCGCCCGAAAGCGCCTTCCGGCGCTACTTGTGTTCGATCTCGCGCATCTCGAACGTTTCGATGATGTCGCCCATCTCGATGTCGTTGAAGGTTCCGAGGTTGATTCCGGCCTCGTATCCCTCCTTCACCGAAGGAACATCGTCCTTGAAACGACGCAGCGAGGATATTTCCAGGTCGTTCACCGTCGCGACGCCGTTGCGCAGAATCCTGCACTTCGTTCCACGCTTGACCTCGCCATCCTGCACAAGCACACCGGCGATGTTCCCGAACTTCGAGGAGCGGAAGATCTCGCGGATCTCGCTGTGGGAGGTGGTGACCTCCTCGTATTCAGGCTTGAGCATGCCCTTGAGCGAAGCCTCGATGTCCTCGATGGCCTTGTAGATGACGGAGTAGTACTTGATCTCGACGCCTTCGCGATCCGCCAGATCGGCGACCTGACGATTCGGACGCACATTGAATCCGATGATGACCGCCTTGTCGACGGTGGCGAGATTCACATCGTTCTGGGTGATGGCACCGACACCTCGGTGTATGACCTGGATGCCGACATCCTCCGACACGTCGATCTTCATGAGCGAATCCTCCAGGGCCTCGACGGAACCTGAGGAATCGCCCTTGATGACGATGTTGAGCATGTCCACCTCGGACTTGGCGAACTGTTCCTTGAGGCTCTCCAGGGAGATGACCTTACGGCGCTTGGCGAGCTGTGCGGCGCGCTCGGTCGCCTGTCGCTTTTCGGCGATCTGCCGCGCCGTCCTGTCGTCGGGGGCCACGAGGAACAGATCCCCTGCAGCCGGCACCGACGTCAGACCCAGCACCTGAACGGGAGCGGAAGGTCCCGCCTCCTTCATCTGCGTGCCGTTTTCATCAAGCATCGCCCTGACACGGCCATACGAGGTGCCTGCAACGATTGCGTCACCCACGTGAAGCGTGCCGGACTGGACCAGAACGGTTGCCACGGCTCCGCGGCCCTTGTCGAGCCTTGCCTCCACCGTTGCCCCGCGGCCGTCCATGTCCGGATTTGCGCGAAGGTCAAGCTCGGCATCCGCCGTAAGAAGCACCGCCTCGAGGAGCTTGTCGACATTCGTTCCGAACTTCGCCGAAATATCGACGAACATCGTGTCGCCCCCGTATTCCTCGGGAACCAGACCGAATTCGGTGAGCTGACCTCGTACCTTCTCCGGATTCGCACCGGGAACGTCGATTTTGTTCACCGCGACGACGATCGGCACGTGCGCTGCCTGCGCATGGTTGATTGCCTCCACCGTCTGAGGCATGACGCCGTCATCCGCGGCGACGACCAGAATCGCGATATCGGTAAGTTCCGCACCCCGCGCACGCATGGCCGTGAAGGCCTCGTGCCCAGGTGTGTCCAGGAAGGTGATCCTGCGGGGATCGCCCTCAAGATTGACCGTGACCTGGTAGGCTCCGATGCGCTGGGTTATCCCGCCGGCCTCACGGTCCACGACGTGCGTCTTGCGAATGGTGTCAAGCAGGCGCGTCTTGCCGTGATCGACATGACCCATGACGGTGACGACGGGCGGACGGGGCTTGAGGTTCTTCTCCTTTTGCTCCTCCTCATCGTCCAGGTTGATGTCGAACTGCTGCAGAAGCTCCTTGTCCTCTTCCTCGGCGGAGACGATTTTGATGTTCCAGCCTATTTCCTCACCGAGGATCTGGAAGGTCGCCTCATCGAGCGACTGCGTGGCCGTGGCCATCTCCCCGAGATGGAAGAGAACCGTGACCAGTGCGGCCGGATTGACGTTGATCTTCTCGGCAAGATCCGACAGAGTGGA
Source organism: Bifidobacterium sp. (assembly GCA_022649135.1). Classification (GTDB taxonomy): domain Bacteria; phylum Actinomycetota; class Actinomycetes; order Actinomycetales; family Bifidobacteriaceae; genus Bifidobacterium. The sequence goes on along the minus strand of JALCNP010000002.1, from coordinate 142,223 downwards.
CCCCTGACGCAACTGGATGGTCCTTCCGTTGCCTGCGGGGATGCGGACACCGCCGATGACGGGTGCTTTGATCTCCTCGAAATCATGCCTTTTGGCGAGCCTGTTCTTCCGGGACTTGGAGGATCTGCCTCCCTGACGCCCGAACGCTCCTGCGGCGCCGCCGCGACCACGCCCCGAACGCGTCGGTCCGTTGCTCGTCGACCCCGCTGCGGATCCCTGGAATCCACCCGCGGGCTTCGCCCCGAAACGGTTCCCCGAAGAACGTGGCTGATTGCCCTGACCACTACTCTGACCGGGCCGATGCTGACCCCACTGTCCTGGACGACCGTTGTGGAACCCTCCATGATTGCGGCCGGCCCCCTGTCCGGGGCGGCCACCCCGACCCCGGCTGTCGTTGACGGTCGGACGGGCCATGGGATGGGGACGTGGAATGTCGCTCGGCGTCGGGGTGTGCATACCCTGCTTGCGGCTGAACGGATTGTTCCCCGGGCGCGGCCCCGGAGTGGCGTGGGAGTGCGATGCCGGTCCCTGCTGCGGTCCCGGATGGGGCGCGTGAACGGATCCCATCCCGGGCTTGACGTTATTGTTGTGAGGCCGAGCCGGATGCTGCTGAGCTCCCGCCGCAGGACGATGCTGACCGTGCTCGCCGTGCTGCCCTGAATCCATGCGCTGGGGACGCCCACCCCTCGACGGGTTCGCCTCGCCGCCATGCTGCGGGCGATCCTGGCGCTGGGCATGACCATGCTCCCCATATGCCCCGTCGACGGGACGCGAGCCGTTGCGAGCCCTGCGCATATGCTCGGCCGGTTTGGGACCGGGCTTTGCCGCCTGAGGCCTCGCCACGGGCTTCTCGCCATGTGCGGACGTCCCGACCTCGCCATGCGACGGCTGATTGTTTGTGGGCTCCATGCCCTTGCGTGCATTCGCATTCCCGGACTCATTCCGGAAAGCCGCCTTGAGCCTGCGGACGACCGGCACCTCGACCGTCGAGGATGCGGACTTGACGAACTCACCCATGTCCTTAAGCTTTTCGAGAACAGCCTTGCTGTCCACGCCAAGGTCCTTGGCTAATTCATATACGCGCTGTTTTGCCACTCAGTTTCTCCTAATTTTGTGACCGCGCGTATACGGCGCGGTCAATCTTCGATGACGGCGAGCTTACCCTGACTCATCGTGCGACCATGATTGTGTTACCTCGTCTCCATACCGTGGTGCGCATGCTTTGTGCATGCGCACCCGGATTGCCGGATTCCAGCATACTCGTGACGCTGGATTGCGCGCCTAATGCGCGTCCTTTACCTTTGCGGCATGCGCCTCGGTGGATTCGATGCCTATCTTCCAGCCTGTCAGTTTAGCAGCAAGCCGCGCGTTCTGCCCCTCTTTGCCGATAGCCAACGACAGCTGATCGTCATGGATGAAGGCTATTGCGGTCTTGTTCTTCTCGCTGATGATCTGCACTCCGGTGGACACTGCCGGCGACAGCGCCGCCGCAACGAAACGCGCAGGATCGTCCGACCAATCGACGATGTCGATCTTCTCCGGCCCGAGATTCTCCATGACCGCCCTGACACGGGCCCCGCCAGGCCCGATCAGGGCACCCTTGGGATTGACCCCCTGGGTGTTGGCCCGGACGGCGATCTTGGTGCGGGCACCCGCCTCCCTGGCGATGGCCATGATGGAGACGGCACCCGACACCAGTTCCGGCACCTCTCGCTCGAAAAGCTTGCGGACGAGCTCGGGGTGGGAGCGGGAGACGATGATCTCCGGCCCCTTGAGCCCACGGGCCACGTTGACGACATAGACCCGAAGACGTTCTCCATGCTTGTATCGTTCACCGGGCACCTGCTCCCTTTTCGGCAGGATCGCCTCGACCTCGCCCACGGCGACATGCACATTGGCCGTATCCTTGACGTCCTGTTGGACGATTCCGGTGATGAGCTTGCCCCGCTGTCCCGAAAAGGCGCCGAAAACCTTCTCATCCTCCGCGCTGCGGAAAAGCTGGCTGATCACCTGGCGCGCAGTCGCGGCCGCCAGCCTTCCGAAGTCATGCGGCGTGTCATCGTATTCCTCGCCGAGTTTGATCGCAGGATGAGGATCCTCCGGCGTCGGCGGCGCCTCCACCTCGTCGCGAGCCCATACGGTGAAGCTCCCCGCACGCTCGTCGAGAGCGATTCGGGCATGTTTCGCGGCATGCGGCGTTTTGAGATAGGCCAATCGCAACGCCTCCGAAAGAGCGCCGTCCAGCGTCTCGGAATCAATTCCCTGACCAGCTGCCAGCTGGTGGATTCCCGACAGGTCCAGTTCCATGGTGCTAAGACCTCCTATGAAGTTATTAACCGAGCGCATTGCCCCTTGGTCACAGTCAGATACTACTGTAATTGGCTATGCAGACACGTTCCTTTCATACGATCACTTCTACGACGCGCTGCATACGATGCTGTACGGCCATCACCGCAATCCTCCTGACATCGGCGTTGTCCTCCTGCGCGCCGCCGCGAATAAGCGGAGAGGCCGAATCCCGCATCGAGGCAAGCCCATGCGAGGCCGCCTACACTCAGGCTCGCGCCTCGACGCGTCAGATGAGATCCGCGCCATTCGCATTTATGAGATACCGCGCGGCGACGGAGGCCGCACAGGAGTGGACGGAGACGGCGTCCCAGTGCGCCGACCGCTTCGCGGAGGGAACGATGTACGCCGCGCAGGCACAGCACCAGGCCACGGTCCTCGGCGACGACCTGGGAGAACCGACAGCCGACACGCTGGGATTCACATCGACGCTCGACGACACGACATCCCTGGACTTCAGCGCCACGGGACTGCAGGCCATGGCTCTTTCCGAGGACCGTGCGGGATTCATCATGGAGTTCCTCGCCGCGCGAGAGTCGCCCAACGCATCGCTCTCACTGAGCGACAGCCATAAATCCACCGCCTCACGGCTTATCTCCCTGGCAGGGAACACCTCGGACCCCCGGCAGAAGGTCTATGACCTGTCCTCCATCATCGCGCACACGGCGACGGTGACGGACCCCGCCACCGGGCTTACGGCCCCGACTTCGGCCGTCACGGAGATGGAGTGCGCGCGGGAGGACCTTGAATCGATTCTTGGACACGCCTCACAGACATCGGCGCATGCCACCGGCGTCACACCGTCCTCATCGGCGGGGCAGCCGGACGCATCGGCCAACTCAGCGCAACGCAACCGCAGCGACACATTGAAAACCCTGGCCTCCCTTGTCTCATCGCGCGCCTCGTATGCATTCGCCTTCGGTTACCCCTCCATGGATGCGGCATTGTTCGAATCATAGTGAACAGGATCGCGCCGGTGCACGGCTGAGCCATCCGTGAGCCGTCCCCGTCGGCGGCACTGTTGTGCGCGGCACCCTCGCACGCGTCGCTGTTGCATTCGATGCGACTGATTGAGCCGAAGAAATGAAAAACCCTTCGGGGTGGAAACCGAAGGGCCTTCGCGGATGAGGCGAGATTCGAACTCGCGGAGGATTTCGTCCTCACACGCTTTCGAGGCGTGCTCCTTAGACCGCTCGGACACTCATCCATGTCGCTTCTGCATCATGTCACTCACAGCATGCCATTGTCACAAAGCAACTTTCCCAGTATAGGGCAAATCGCGAATCATGCAAATACCCCGGCGCGGCTCGCGAGGTGCGGTGTAGCGTCGTTTGATTCGCGCTACAGCGTTCTTCTCGCACGTATCGACCGGGCGCGTTCGGCAAGCTGATCGTCAGGGGGGTACTCCACATGCTCCAGTGTCAGGCCGCAGGCGCTTATCGGTCCCGTTGACCCCTCCCTCAGGGGAACGTCGATTTTGCCCATGAACCATTCCGCCGATTTTCGGTGCAGGCCAACCTTCACGCACGCGTTGACCAGGGACCGGACCATGTTGTGGGCAAACGCGTCCGCGACGATGCGGAAACACACCATTCCCGAGCCGAACGCGACATCATCGCCGGCATCGGAAAAGTCGGGGGACCCGCCCCTGTCTGCGTGCGGATTCCCTGTCACGTTCTCCTCGACTCTGATCCATTCGGCGGACTTCACGTCACGGATCGTGGTCCCGCCGGGGTTGGGCGTGGAGAATGAGCCGAAGTCATGAAGTCCCCGCATGTAGGCCGACACCGCATTCATGACATCAAGGTCGAGGATGCCCTCGATGGATGCGACGCAGTTGCGCAGGCGTGGGTCCCTCTGGCACAGTCCATCCTTGATCCGGTATACATAGATTCGATCGAGGGCCGAGAATCTCGCATCGAATCCATCCGGGGCAACGCTGACCGAGTGTATGGCGATGTCGCCGGGAAGAAGATGGTTGAGCCGACGGGCGAGAGCAACGGGCGCCGACGAATCCATATGCCCGACGCATGTGGAGAGCGTATCGGGGTCGATGTCCAGATGGCATACCTGGTGTGCGGCATGGACCCCGGTGTCCGTACGGCCGGCGACCGTCAGCCGGGAGACTCCCCTCCACTCCTGCGAGGGGCCTCCCCCGGCAGCGTCGCCATGTTCCGCCATACCCGATTCGCATGATGCTGCTTCTGCGCTGGACTGCATCCGGCACGATCCCGCCTCCGAGCCGCCTGCATCGGCACCGGCACCGGGCAACGCTTCATCCGATGTCATCGCGGGACGACGGTCCGGGTCTCCTTCCCGGAAAATGCGGCCGAGGGCGGACTCCATCTCCCCCTGAACCGTGCGTAGGCCGGGCTGCTTCGCCCAGCCATGGAAATCGGTCCCGTCATATGCACAATCTATCCGTAGTCTCATCGCCTTCCAGTATACGAATGCATGAGCCATGGCTCGCCATGGACCCGTCGTCCGAGGTCGGCCGCCCGCCGAGGACGTCATCACACGCATCTCCTGGACGTTGTGCACGGATGCGGTTCCACGCGAATGCCGAAACATACGGGAGCGGGTGCCTGATGGCACCCGCTCCCGTTCACTGACCGCTCAGAAGAGAAAAGACTACTCGGCCTGTTCCTCCTCGGCATCCTTCGCGTCGGACATCGTTTCGGTCTTCGCCTCGGCAGCCGCATTCGGCTCCTCAACCGGCTGAGTCGCGGCGTTCTCGGACGATTCGGCGGCGGAGTCATTCGCCGCCACCTTGGCAGCCGATTCCGCTTCCTTGACGACGGCCTGCTTGGCGCTGACCGGTTCGGTGACCAGCTCGATAACCGCCTGGGTCGCGGCATCTCCCTTGCGCGGTGCGATCTTCACGATTCGGGTGTATCCACCCTCACGCTGCTCCATCTGAACGGCGATCTCGGTAAAGAGAACGTGGACGACGGACTTGTCGCGGATGACTCTCATGACCCGTCGGCGGGAATGCAGATCCCCCCGCTTGGCGAACGTGATCAGCCGCTCCGCCAGAGGACGCAGACGCTTGGCCTTTGGCAGTGTCGTGGTGATGTGCCCGTTCTGGAACAGGCTCGTCGCCATGTTAGCGAGCATCAGACGCTCATGTGCCGGACTGGACGCCAGCCGCGGGCCCTTCTTTGGTGTAGGCATTATTACTCCTTATTGCACTGGGATCCAGGTGGGCACAAGCCCGAACATCCGAATCCCGGTGATATGACTGAAAGCGGTAGATCTACTCGTCCTCGGGCGAGAAGAAGGTTCCACCTTCGAGATTGTTGGTATCAAAGCCCAAAGGAGAGGACTTAAGAGACAGACCCATGGACTGCAGCTTCTCTTTGACCTCATCGATCGACTTCATGCCAAAATTACGGATGTCAAGCAGATCCTGCTCGGTATGGGAGACAAGCTCGCCGACCGTGTGGATCCCCTCGCGCTTGAGGCAGTTGTAGCTGCGCTGCGTAAGGTTGAGATCCTCTATCGGCACGACCATCTCCGGATTGGTCTCCTCGACCACCGGAGCCGGTCCTATCTCGACGCCTTCGGCCTGGGCGTTAAGCTCCCGGCACAGTCCGAACAGCTCCACCAGCGTCGATCCCGCGGAGGCCACGGCATCGCGCGGGGAGATCGCCGGCTTCGTCTCCACATCCACAATGAGCTTATCGAAGTCGGTGCGCTGCTCGACACGAGTCGCCTCGACCTTATAGCTCACCTTGAGCACCGGGGAATAGATGGAATCCACCGGTATTCTGCCGATCTCATCATTGTCCGCCTTGTTGAGCTGAGCGGGCACATAACCACGCCCGCGCTCGACGGTGAACTCGATCTCCAGCTCCCCGTCTTCGGCAAGAGTGGCGATATGCATATCAGGATTCGCGATGGTGACTCCTGCGGGGGGCGTTATATCCCCTGCTGTTGCCTCGCCCTTACCGCTTTTGCGCAAATACATGACCACCGGTTCGTCGTATTCGCTGGTGAGCACGATCCCCTTGATGTTAAGAAGAATTTCCGTGACATCTTCCTCGACACCTGGCAGGGTGGTGAACTCATGCAAGGCACCGGAAATACGCACCGAAGTCACCGCAGCCCCGGGAATGGAGCTCAGAAGAGTACGGCGCAACGAGTTGCCGAGCGTGTAACCGAAACCAGGCTCAAGCGGCTCAATGACGAAGCGGGAACGCTGAGGATTAAGAGATTCCTCGGTAAGTGTCGGACGCTGTGCAATAAGCACTGTGGTTATCCTTTCAGCTTCAGATCGGTGGTGCACTCACCGGCCATAAGCGGGTTGGATGGATGGGTTATAAGTAGTGCTCAGACGCGACGCCGCTTGGGAGGGCGGACACCGTTATGCGCTTGCGGCGTGACGTCGGAGATCGATCCGACCTCAAGCCCCGCTGACTGAAGGGAACGGATCGCGGTTTCACGTCCCGACCCAGGTCCCTTGACAAACACGTCGACCTTCTTGACGCCATGCTCCATGGCCTTGCGCGCGGCCGACTCAGCGGCCATTCCCGCGGCGTAGGGAGTCGACTTGCGCGATCCCTTGAAGCCGACGTCTCCACCTGACGCCCAGGCCACGACGGCTCCCGACGGATCCGTGATGGAGATGATCGTGTTGTTGAATGTTGATTTGATATGCGCCTGTCCGACGGGAACCGACTTGCGATCCCTACGACGAGGCTTGCGCGTGGCTTGCTTGGCAGCTGCCATTGACCCTCGTTTCCTAGTAACGAACTATGTAATGCCCGGGCGATGAGATTGATTCAACTCGTGGTCCGGACGATGCCACCTACTACTTGGTGGCCTTCTTCTTTCCTGCAACCGTACGCTTCGGTCCCTTACGGGTGCGGGCGTTGGTCTTGGTGCGCTGACCACGCACGGGAAGTCCCTTACGGTGACGCTGACCTTGGTAACAATTGATCTGGATCTTACGACGGATATCCGCGTCGACCTCTCGACGCAGGTCGCCTTCGATCTTGTAGCTCGACTCAAGATAGTCGCGCAGCGTGATAAGCTGCTCATCCGTCAGATCCTTGACGCGGGTATCTGGATTGACACCAGTCGCGGCAAGCGTTTCCTTGGCACGGGTTCGTCCCACACCAAAAATATAGGTGAGGGCGATCTCGATGCGCTTCTCATTGGGGATGTCAACTCCGGCAAGACGTGCCATTGTGATTCCTTCTGTTTTCCGCAGGTCTCACACCAAGTCGCCCGGTTGTGCACCGGCCCGGGCCTGCGTACCCGGGGCTCAGCTTTCGCTGTGACTTAGCGCCTCTTCATTTGTCTGCTGGGAATCTGCCTAGCCTTGGCGCTGCTTGTGGCGCGGGTTAGTGCAGATTACCATGACTCGACCGTGACGACGGATCACACGGCAGTTTTCGCAGATCCTCTTCACACTAGGGCTGACCTTCATGGTTTTCCTTTGCTTGTACCTTACTTATACCGGTACGTAATACGACCACGGTTCAAATCGTAGGGGCTCATTTCCAACACAACACGATCCTGGGGCAGGATTCGGATGTAGTTCTTCCGCATCTTGCCGGAAATGGTTGCCAGCACGATATGCTTGTTCTCCAGTTCAACGCGGAACATCGCGTTCGGCAGTGCTTCCACCACCTGACCTTCGACTTCTATCACACCGTCTTTTGCCATGAGCCTCGTTCCGTTCTTTGGCCGAATTACTATGCATGTCCGAAGACACACCAACTTGCTACCTTACAGCAAAGGCGAATGATGCGCCACACGGCGTGTTGCATCATTCGCCTAGGATCCGCCGGCCATGCCATGGCGTGTCACGGAGCCGAGCGGAATCGAACTGCACGGTTGAGTCGGGCCGAATCTCGTCACGCCATCGCACGATCCGGCCCGCACGACATCGCCAGAGTGCTGCCAAGCCCCTGTCTATGCCGTTTCGAGTGCGGCGATGATCTCATGACTGATGCTCTCGATGGAGCCCACACCATTCACCGAAACCAGCTTCCCTCGAGATCCGTAGGTCTCCAGCAGGGGTGCCGTCTCCCTCTCATACGTGTCAAGTCTGGTCGCGATCGCTTCAGGCGTATCGTCCGAGCGGCCCTCCTCCTCGGCCCTTTTCCTCATCCTCTCGAGAAGAACGGTCCGGTCGGCCTGCAGTGCGACCACGTAGTCAAGCTCTGTTCCCGCTGTGGCCATCATCGAGTCGAGGGCCTCGACCTGCGAGGCGTTCCGTGGGTATCCGTCAAGGATCCACCCACCCTTCGCATCCCGCTGCGCCAGACGATCTTCGACTATCCTGTTGGTCAGCTCATCGGGAACGAGCTGACCCTTGTCGATATAGCTCTGCGCCTGCAGCCCCAGCTCCGTCTTGTTTTTGAGATTGTACCGGAAGATGTCGCCCGTGGAGATCGTGGGGATCCCAAAGTGCTTGCTCAGTGCAGCGGCCTGGGTTCCCTTCCCCACTCCCTGGGGTCCCATAATAAGCAGTCTCATTGTCCGCATTCCTTTCCGGTTATTTGCCTTCGGTGTGATCCGTGTTTTCGAACAGGAATCCGGCGTACTGGAACTGCTCCGTCTGGGCCTTGGCCTGCCGAAGGGTGTCAAGTCCGACTCCGGCGATGATCAGAATCGTCGTCCCTCCGAAGGGGAGCTTGGTGTTGAGGCTAAGGGCCATGATGAGGACCGTGGGAATAAGCGCGACGAAAAGCAGGTAGACGGCGCCGACCGTGTTGAGCCGGTTCATCACGTAGTTCAGGTATCGGCTTGTTGCGCTTCCCGCGCGGATGCCGGGGATGAAACCGCCGTACTCCTTCATGTTGTCCGCCGTCTCATTGGGATCGAAGGTGATCGACGTATAGAAGAAGCAGAAGAAGACGATCATCAAGGCGTACAGGGATATGTACCACACGGATGTCGTATTGGCAAGATTGTTGTTCGTCCACGTGACCCAGCTCTGACCCGATTTCCCGAACTGCGCGATCAGGGTCGGTATGGCAAGAATCGAAGAGGCGAAAATGGGCGGAATGACACCACTCATGTTGATCTTCAGGGGCAGATACGTGGAGGATCCGCCATACATTTTCCTGCCGATCATGCGTCTTGTGTATTGGACAGGTATGCGTCTCTGGGCCAATTCGACGAATACCACGAAAATCAGGATGACCAGAAGGACGCCGGTGACGACTCCGAACTTCACCCAATCGCCGTTGCCTCCGTTCGTCCCCCAGCCTATGCGCCAGAGCTGCGGAAGGAATCCCGAGCATATGGACATGAAAATCAGCACGGACATGCCCTGTCCGATTCCCTTGTCCGTGATGAGCTCCGCCATCCACATGATCAGACCCGTACCGCCCGTCATGACCAGAACCATGACGATGAGATTCCAGACTGATCCATCGGGGACGACCTGGGAACACTCGTAATTGAAAAGCGCCCCCGAGCGCGCCGTGACGAGAATCGTCGTCGATTGCAGCACGGCGAGGCCGATGGTCAGATATCGGGTGTACTGGGTGAGCTTGGTCTCACCGGACTGGCCCTCCTTGTGAAGGGCCTCGAATCGCGGAATGACCACCCGAAGCAGCTGGATCACGATGGAGGCCGTGATGTAGGGCATGACTCCAAGCGCGAAAATCGACAGCTGCAGCATTGCACCGCCGGAGAAAAGATTGACAAGTCCAACAAAGTTCTCCGAGGTGGACGACACCTTGGATACGCACTGCTGCACGACCTTGTAATCCACACCCGGGGTCGGAATGAACGACCCGATACGGTAGATGATAATAATGCCAAGAACGAACAGGATCTTGTTTCTCAGTTCCTTGGTTCTAAAGGCCTGGATTAACGTCCTCACGTGGGGTTTCCTTCCCTTTCGTGCGTCCATACGCACCAATGCAAAAAGACTCTAACGGACGAGTCTAACCTACAGCGTCTACCTTGGAGACACGTGCCGCCGGGGACGCGCCTGAAATAAGCCAGGGCCCTCCTCGCGAGAACGCGTGAAGGGCCCTAAGCGGCTGTTCATTCCCAGGACCTTCAGTCCTCGGAGATCGAGCCGCCTGCAGCTTCGATCTTGGCCTTGGCGCTGGCCGATGCCTTGACGCCGTGCACGGTGAAAGCTGCTGTCGCCTCTCCCTCGCCAAGGATCTTGACGGGGTAGCCGTCGCGGACGGCACCCTTGGAGATCAGGACCTCGACGTTGACATCCCCTCCCTGGGGGAACAACGCGCTGAGAGTCTCGACGTTGACGACCTGGAACTCCTTCTTGAAGGGGCTCTTGAATCCACGGAGCTTGGGAAGACGCATATACAGTGGGAGCTGTCCTCCTTCGAATCCGGGACGCACCTGATACCTCTTCTTCGTTCCCTTGTCACCACGCCCCGAGGTCTTGCCTTTGGAGCCCTCGCCACGACCGACGCGAATGCGATTCTTCTTCGCGCCCTTCGCCGGCTTCAGATCATGCATCTGCAGGATCGTTTTTTCTTCATCAGCCATAATCAGTCAGCCTCCTCAACGGTAACCAGATGACGCACTGCATTGACCAGGCCTCGGTTCGCACCGCTGTCCTCACGGACCACGCTCTGACCGATTTTACGCAGCCCGAGCGTACGCACGGCATCACGCTGACGCGGCTTCGAGTTGACGATTCCGTGGACCAAAGTGATTTTGATGTTCGCCATCACTCACCATCCTTTGACTCCGCCGCAGCCTTCGCCTTGGCGTCCTCGCGGGCCTTTCGGGCCTCGGCGATGCCCTGGGCGCGTGCACGGAGCATCGCGTCGGGGGCCACGTCCTCAAGCGCCATGCCACGGCGTGCGGCTATCTCCTCGGGCTCCTCGAGCTTCTTGAGAGCATCGACGGTTGCGCGAACGACGTTGACCGACGTGGGCGAGCCCATCGACTTGGTGAGGATGTCGCTGATGCCGGCGCACTCCATGACGGCGCGAACCGGGCCACCCGCAATCACTCCCGTTCCCGGCGCGGCCGGACGAAGCAGCACGGTTCCGGCCGCATCATGCCCTATCACCGGATGGGTGACGGTTCCCTTGATGCGGGGGACGGTGAACATGTGCTTCTTGGCGTCGAGCTGTCCCTTGGCGATTGCCGCGGGAACCTCTCGTGACTTGCCATATCCGACACCGACCGTTCCTTTTCCATCTCCGACGACCACAAGAGCGGCAAAGCTGAACGTACGACCACCCTTGTGGGTCTTCGACACGCGGTTGATCGTCACCACGCGGTCGAGCAGCTCGTCGCCGTGATTCTCGTCGCGGCGGTTGCGACGCTCGTTGCGCCGTCCATCGCCACGCTGGGAGCGGCGGCCACGGCGGTCCTCGTTGCGCTCTTCGGTCGCCACAGTCTTCTGGTTTTCTTCTACCACAGTGGTTTCCTTTTGCTTGTCATTGTCGCTCACAGTGCCAGACCTCCCTCTCGGGCGCCTTCAGCAACCGCTGCAACGCGACCATGGTACTTGTTGCCGCCACGGTCGAACACGACCTCGGTGATGCCGGCGTCGTGGGCCTTCTTGGCGAGAAGCTCACCGACCTTCTTGGCGGCTTCGACTTTCGTTCCCTTGAAGTCCGAGAAATCCGACATCAGGGTGGATTCGCTGACCAGCGTCATGCCCTTCGTATCATCCACGATCTGCGCCACCATGTGGCGGTTGGACCGAGTGACGACAAGACGGGGACGCTGCGCGGTTCCTGAGACAAGCTTGCGCAGGCGGGCGTGACGGCGAAGTCTGGCGATCTTCTTGCCCTTACCGAAAATTCTGACGGTCATATCACTTACCAGCCTTTCCAGCCTTGCGCCGGATGTGTTCATCCGTGTACTTGATGCCTTTGCCCTTGTAGGGTTCCGGTTCGCGAAGCTTTCGGATGTTTGCGGCGACCTGACCAACGGCCTGCTTGTCGGTTCCGTGCACGATCACCTGGTTGGCGTTGGGCAGCTCAAATGTGATGCCCTCCGGAGGATCCAAGGTGATGGTGTGCGAGTATCCGAGCGAGAACTCGATGCCCTTGCCCTTCATCTGCGCACGATAGCCCGTTCCGACGATGTCGAGTGACTTGCTGTAGCCATCCTGGACGCCTTTCACCATCGAAGCGATGATGGACCGGCTCAGCCCGTGCATTGCCCGGGTGGGGCGCAGATCATCGATGGGCGTGAGGATGATCTCGCTGCCCTCGATCTTCGCGCTGATGCCCTCGGGGATCACATAGGAATCCGATCCCTTCGCGCCCTTCGCGCTGAAGGACTGCCCTTCTATGCTGACTTCCACTCCCGCCGGTATGGTGACGGGGAGCTTACCAATATGCGATGCCATTTTCAGCTCTCCCTTCTCACCACACGTAGGCGACGATTTCGCCGCCGATGCCTCTGTCGAGGCATTCCTTTTGAGTCAGCAGCCCCGAACTTGTCGAGATGATCGCGATGCCGAGGCCACCCAAAGGCATGGGCAGCGAATCGGATTTCGCGTAGCGACGCAGTCCCGGCTTCGAGATGCGCTTGATGCCTTCAATGGAGCGCTCACCGTTCGGGCCATACTTAAGGCTGACTTCAAGAGTCTGCCCCACCTTGGCCTCCTTTGCGGTGAAATCCTTGATGTAGCCTTCACGCTTGAGAATCTCGGCGATGTTCGCCTTGAATTTCGAGTACGGCATATCCACTGTCTCGTGTTTTGCCGCGCTCGCATTACGCAGACGCGTCAACATGTCTGCGATCGGATCTGTCATTGTCATGTGGGCTAACGCCCTTTCTCGCCGTGGTTTCCGCCGCTGGGACCGGTGGAAACCCGCCCCAACAGTGGACCTTCAGCGTCGATGTTTACCAACTGGACTTCGTAACTCCGGGCAGCTCGCCGCGATGCGCCTTCTCGCGAAGGCAGATGCGGCACAGGCCGAACTTGCGGTATACGGAGTGGGGACGGCCACAAACCTGGCAGCGCGAGTATCCGCGCACCTTGAACTTAGGCTTGGCGGCCGCCTTGTTCTTCAGAGCGGTTTTTGCCATATCAGTTCTCCTTGAAGGGGAAGCCAAGGTGTTTGAGCAGTGAGCCCGCTTCCTTGTCATCCTTGGTGCTGGTCACCACGGTGATGTCCATACCACGCTGATGATCAATAGAGTCCGGATCGATCTCATGGAACATCGACTGCTCCGTAAGACCGAAATTATAATTGCCCTGGCCGTCGAACTGGTTCGCGCTGATTCCGCGGAAGTCACGGATGCGCGGCAGTGCCAGCGTAAGAAGACGATCAAGGAACTCCCACATGCGGTCGCCACGAAGCGTCACATATGCTCCGATGGCCTGTCCCTCACGCAGATGGAACTGCGCAACCGACTTCTTGGCCTTGGTGACCTTCGGCTTCTGGCCGGTTATCGCGGTCAGATCCCGAATCGCGCCTTCGATGAGCTTCGAATCGCGGGCTGCGGCACCGACTCCCATGGAGACGACGACCTTCTGCACACGCGCGACCTGCATGGGGTTGGAGTGGCTGAACTCCTTCTCCAAGGCTGGAACGATCTGATCCCTGTATTCCTGCTTCAATAGCGGAGTTGCCGGGGCTTCCACTGTCGTATCGGTCATGCCAGCTCCTTTCCGGACTTCTTGGCGACGCGGACACGCACGGTCTTGACCTTGCCTTCACGCGCCTCCTGCTTGACTGTGACGCCGATTCGAGTCGGCTTCTTCGTCTCGGGATCGATCACCATCACATTGGAACGATGAATCGGGGCCTCCGTGGAGACAATGCCCGACTGCTGGCCCTGCTGCGTGGCCCGGACATGCTTCTTGACGATTTGTATGCCTTCGACAATCAGTCGGTCATGGGGAAGGATACGCGTTACTTTGCCTTCCTTGCCGCGATCCTTACCGCGGATAACCTTTACCTGGTCGCCGGACTTGATCTTGGCTACCATTTCAGATCACCTCCGGGGCGAGCGACACGATTTTCATGAAGCGCCTGTCGCGCAATTCACGACCAACCGGTCCGAAGATACGAGTGCCCTTGGGTTCACGGCCGGAACCGAGAATAACCGCGGCGTTCTCGTCGAATTTGATGTAGGAGCCATCAACACGACGGTGCTCCTTGACAGTGCGGACGACAACGGCCTTCACCACATCGCCCTTCTTGACCGACCCGCCAGGGATCGCGTCCTTGACGGAGGCGACGATCACGTCGCCGATGCCGGCATAGCGTCGCTTCGATCCACCGAGCACTCGGATGGCCAAGATCTCCTTGGCACCCGTGTTGTCGGCGACATGAAGCCGCGTTTCCTGCTGAATCATTGATTCTCCTTAGCCGAGCTGGTTCTCCCCGAGCACCCTGGGGGTGTCTCGCGGAGCCTTGCCGAACTTGTTACTTGGCGCGCTCGATGATTGACTCGAGACGCCAACGCTTGGTCTTACTCAAAGGCCGGGTTTCCATGATACTCACAAGGTCTCCCATATGAGCGTCATTGTGTTCGTCGTGTGCCTTGACAGTTCGGGTCGAACGCACGACCTTGCCGTACAGCGGATGGGTCGAGCGTTGCTCGATCTCCACGGTGATCGTCTTGTCCATTGCCTCGGACACGACGAAACCGCGACGAACCTTGCGGAAGTTGCGCTCCTGCTTTTCAGCCATGCTTACTTCTCCTTGGGCTTGGTATCAGCAGCCTCAGGCGCTTGGCTGATGCCAAGTTCACGCTCGCGCAGAACGGTGTACATCCTGGCGATATCGTGTTTGACGACCTGTAGGCGTGCGGAGTTGTCGAGCTGACCGGTTGCGGACTGGAAGCGGAGGTTGAACAGCTCTTCCTTCGACTTCTTGAGGAATCCCTCGATCTCCGCGTTGGTCTTCTCGTTGAGACTCTTAATGGTGTAATCTGCAGTTTCCACTGGCATCAGATGTCACCGCCTTCACGTGCGATAATGCGGCATTTCATGGGCAGCTTGTCGATCGCGCGGCGCAGGGCCTCATGCGCGATGTCCTCGCTGACACCACCGATTTCAAACATCACCCGTCCCGGATGCACATTCGCGATCCAGAACTCCGGCGCGCCCTTTCCGGAACCCATACGGGCGCCGAGCGGGTGCTTGGTGAGCGGACGATCGGGGAAGATCGTGATCCAGACACGTCCACCACGCTTGATGTAACGCGTCATGGCGATACGTGCCGCCTCGATCTGACGGTTGGTCACGTAAGCCGGAGCCAGGGCCTGGATTCCGAAATCACCGAAGGCAATCTCGTTCCCACCCTTTGACATCCCGCGGCGTGCGGGACGATGCTGCTTACGATATTTTGTCCTCTTTGGGATAAGCATCAGCTCACTCCTTCGTTTCCGCGGCGGCAGGCGCTGGGGCCGCGGCCGGGGCCTCGGTCGCGGGAGCGGCCTGTGGTGCCGTCTTCTGCTGCGGTGCGGACTGGCGCTGGCCACGACGAGGTCGACGATCGCCACGGCGTCCGGGCCTGTTGTTGTTCTGCTGGGCCTGCTGCTCCTCGAACTCCTGCTCGGTCATGTCACCCTTGTATATCCAGACCTTGACTCCGATGCGTCCGTAGGTGGTCCTGGCCTCGAAGAATCCATAATCGATAAGCGCGCGCAGCGTCTGCAGCGGAACCCTTCCCTCACGGTAGAACTCCGAGCGGCTCATTTCCGCTCCGCCCAGACGGCCGGAGAGCTTGATGCGGATGCCCTTGGCGCCGGCGTGCATGGCGTCCTGCTGAGCCTTGCGCATGGCGCGACGGAAGGTGACACGGTTGGTGAGCTGTTCGGCTATACCCTGAGCAACAAGCTGCGCGTCAATCGCCGCGTTCTTGACTTCGAAGATATTGAGCTGGACCTGCTTGCCCGTGAGCTTCTCGAGCTTTGCGCGCACGCGCTCCGCCTCCGCTCCACGACGTCCGATGACGATGCCCGGACGTGCCGTGTGGATATCCACACGCACGCGATCGCGGGTGCGCTCGATAATGATCCGGGAGACGCCTGCGCGCTCCAGATCCTTGTTCATCTCCTTGCGGATCTTGTCATCCTCGAGAACGAAGTCGCGATAGCGCTCACCGACCTTGTTGGAGTCGGAGAACCACTTGGACCGGTGGCTTTCGGTGATGCCCAGGCGATAGCCAAAGGGATTGATCTTCTGCCCCATCTTTAGCGTGCTCCTTCCACAGCGCCGACGACGACCGTGATATGGCTCGTGCGCTTGTTGATACGAGCAGCACGGCCCTGTGCACGAGCACGGAAACGCTTGAGCGTAACGCCCTCATCCACGTACGTCTCCTTGACGACGAGATTGTTCTCGCGGAACGGCTCGCCGGCCTTGTCAGCCTTGACGCGCGCATTCGCGATGGCGCTCTCCAGGACCTTGCGCACGGGGAGTGCGGCATCCTGGGGTGCGAATTTGAGAATGGTGATGGCTTCGGTCGCCTGCTTGCCTCGGATGAGGTCGACCATGCGGCGAGCCTTGCGCGGCGTCACGCGAACGTGACGTGCTATTGCTTTAGCTTCCATAAAGTCTTTAGTCTCCATCTTTAGCGGCGTGCCTTTTTATCGTCCTTGATGTGACCCCGGAAGGTCTTGGTCGGGGCAAACTCACCGAGCTTGTGTCCGACCATGGCCTCGGTGACGAACACCGGGACATGCTTGCGTCCATCATGAACTGCAAAGGTATGACCGATGAAATCAGGTGTGATCATCGAACGACGCGACCACGTCTTGATGACGTTGTGCGTGCCCTTGTCATTCTGTACGTCGACTTTCTTCTGTAGGTGGGCGTCGACGAAGGGGCCCTTCTTGATGCTACGAGTCATCTGCTCGACACTCCCTTACTTGCGGTTCTTGCCATTGGGACGACGACGAACAATCATCTTGTTCGACGCCTTCTTCGGGTGACGGGTGCGAACCTCGCCCTTGCCCCACGGCGACACTGGCGGCTTGCCTCCACGGGTACGACCACCATGCGGATGGTCGACCGGGTTCATGGATTCGCCTCGCGTGATCGGACGCTTGCCGATCCAGCGTGCACGACCCGCCTTGCCGAGCTCGACGTTGCTGTGGTCGGAGTTGCCGACCTCACCGATGGTGGCGCGGCAGCGGGCATCGACATTTCGGATCTCTCCGGACGGCATGCGAAGCTGGGCGTAAGCCCCGTCCTTCGCCACAAGCTGGACGGCGGCACCTGCGGAGCGCGCGATCTTCGCTCCGCCCAGAGGACGCAGCTCGATGGCGTGGACAACGGTTCCTGTCGGAATGCTGCGCAGCGGCAGATTGTTGCCGGGCTTGATGTCGGCCTGGGCACCGGTTTCGACGACATCACCCTGCGCAATGCCTTCGGGGGCTATGATGTAGCGTTTCTCGCCGTCTGCATAGTGCAGGAGGGCGATACGCGCGGAACGATTCGGGTCATACTCGATGTGAGCGACCTTGGCGGGAACGCCATCCTTGTCCCAACGCTTGAAGTCGATGAGACGATACTGGCGCTTGTGACCGCCGCCGCGATGGCGGGAGGTCATACGGCCGTATGAATTGCGGCCGCCGGTTTTGCTTAGCTTACGGACCAGCGACTTCTCGGGCGTGGAACGCGTGATCTCAGAAAAATCCGAAACCGACGCGTTGCGGCGGCCCGCCGTCGTTGGCTTATAAATGCGGATAGCCATAATGTAGTTCTTCCTTTGACTTTTTCGGCTAGCCTTCAGTTACCGAAGATGTCGATTGTCTGACCCTGGGCGACGGTTATGATCGCACGCTTCTGATTGACGCGCTGACCGAAGCCGGTGCGGGTGCGCTGACGCTTGCCCGTACGGTTGAGGGTGTTGACGTTCGACACCTTGACTTTGAAGATCTCTTCGATGGCCTGCTTGATCTGCACCTTGTTCGCGCCGGGAGCCACCACGAAGGTGTACTGACCGCGATCCGATGCAGCGTAGCTTTTCTCCGAAACCACTGGCTTGATGATGATGTCGTGGGCTGGTTTGTGAATAGCGACCATAGTAATCAGGACTCCTTAGCGACAGGCTCGGTTTTCGCCGCGACAAAGGCGTCAAAGCCTTCCTTCGTGAAAACGACGTACTGTGCGGTGACCACATCGTAGGTGTTGAGCTGATCGGCGAAGATGACGTGCACCGTCGGGATGTTGCGCACCGACAGCCACTCGTTCACGTTGTCGCGCGAAAGAACGACCGTGGCGAAGCGGTTCTCCGTCACCGGCATGAGCGCCGCGACCGCGGCCTTCGTGGAGGGGACGTCCTTGATGCCCAGGTCGACGATGGCGATGCGATCCGCATTGGCCCGATCCGACAGGACGTAGCGCAGAGCCGCGGCCTTCATCTTCTTGGGCGTCCGCTGATCGTAGGCACGCGGAACCGGTCCGTGGGCCACGCCACCGTGCATCCACTGCGGCGCACGAATCGAACCCTGGCGGGCGCGACCTGTGCCCTTCTGCTTCCACGGCTTCTTTCCGCCGCCGGAGACGTTGCCGCGCGTCTTCGTCGAATGCGTGCCCTGGCGGGCCGCAGCAAGCTGGGCCACCACAACCTGGTGCACCAGCGGAATGTGTGCCTGGATCTCCTCGTTCTCGATGCCGAAAAGCTCGACGGGCGCCTCAACGGTCCCATTCGCCTTGCCCTGCGCATCGGTGACGTTCAGAGTAACGTTTGCCATGATTGTCAGGCTCCCTTCACTGCCGAACGGAGAAGAACGATGCCACCCCTGGGCCCCGGAACGGCACCCTTGATCGCGATGATCCCATTCTCCACATCCGCGGAAACGATAGTGAGATTCTGGGCCGTCGCCGTGACGTGGCCCATACGACCCGCCATGTGCTTGCCCTTGAGGATTCGGCTCGGAGTCGCGCAGGCTCCCACGGAACCCGGACGCCGCTCGTTCTTATGCGAGCCGTGTGTGCGGCGATAGGATTTGAATCCCCAGCGCTTGATCGTGCCGGCAAATCCCTTGCCCTTCGTCGTACCCGTGACATCCACTTCGGAACCTTCGCCGAAAAGCTCTGCGGTCAGTTCCTGACCGGCCTTGAACTCAGCGGCGTCGTCCGTGCGAATCTCGACGAGATGGCGACGGGGTGTGACCCCGGCCTTGGCGAAATGACCGGCAAGAGGCTTTGTCACCTTTGTCGGGTCAATCTGCCCATAGCCCAGCTGCACCGCCTTGTAGCCATCACTGTCGTCGGTTTTCACGGCCGTGACCACATTGGTGGCCACGTCAACCAAAGTGACGGGGACGAAGAAGCCGTTCTCATCCCATACCTGCGACATGCCGAGCTTCTTGCCCAGCAGCGCGGAACGATGTGCATTCTGTGTCATTACGGTTTCCTCCCCCCTACAGCTTGATCTCGATATTGACATCTGCAGGCAGATCGATGTGCATCAAGGAATCCACTGCTTTCGGAGTGGGGTCCACGATGTCGATGAGACGCTTGTGAGTGCGCATCTCGAAATGCTCGCGAGAATCCTTGTATTTATGAGGAGAACGGATAACAACGAACACGTTCTTCTCAGTCGGCAGAGGAACCGGGCCAACAACAGTTGCTCCCGCGTTCATCACCGTCTCGACGATTTTCTTCGCCGATTGGTCGATGACCTCATGGTCATAGGACTTAAGCCTGATGCGGATTTTCTGTCCCGCCATTGCCGTCCGCCCTTTCTAGCGATTCGTTTACTGTTTACCAGCCTGCTTTTCAGGGCACCGGCGAGAATGACCCCCGAGAAAACCTCGCGGTCATAACACATCAGTGCGCAGCCAACCCGAACCCACGCTTGCACGAGAATCCAGATGCCACGCTCGCTTTTTTGATTCCAATTTGCGAGCCCAAAACAGGCAACTTCTCTATTAAACCACCGCTCAGAGATTATATGTATCCGGGCGTGTCGTCGGGATGAGGAGCGGTCGGCGGACGTCGTCCGCACGTCTGCGCGCACGGGCGGAAAACTCGCATCACTGCGCCACCACCCCCACCCGGGAAATCACGCACCCTTCCGAGCGCGGGCGGAAATGTCCGTGACGTCCGAGCCATCCGTGCAGGTGACACGCACCCTTCCGCGCGCGGGCGGAAATTCGCAAGACTGTTCCCCCGTCCGTTCGCCAGTCACGCACCCTTCCGCGTGCGGGCGGAAAGCTCGGCGGCGATTCTGACCGCACTGGCCATTCCACCATCCCCATAGGACGGGCCGAGAAGAAAGCCGGCACTGGCCTCACTACGCTCGCCCGCCCCGGGAATCTCGAGAACCGTCCGCTCCCACAGCTCGAGCCGCCGCATGGATGCGGCCTCCAGACCCAGAACGACATCCTCCAGATGATCCTCATAGGCGGCGTGGTGCCTGCGCATGATCTCGCGCAGGCGATCAAGACGGCCGTTCATGCTGAGGACATTCGAGGAGACAGGACTCGTGCGATACAGGATCAAAGGCTCCGGCGCGACCGCGATATGAGGGGCGCGACCGGGCACCCGCGAGTCTGTTTCCAACAGGGTCAGGAAGAAGTTCCAGTCCTCATAGCCATGGCGCATCGTCTCGTCGTATCCGCCCGCGCTCCGCGCGTCCGCCGTGCGCATCATGCAGTCCGCAGGGCATGAGTTCGCGCAGAGGAATGCGCTCAGGTCGCCCCCGTGCGGCGTGACGAGCGAATCGAGCACCCCGCATGTCCTCATCCATCCCGAGGCGGCCACCATGCCTCGATCAGCCAGAAGCATGCCGCGCGTGACCCTGACGAAATCGGGAAGCAGCCTGTCGTCCCCATCAAGAAAAACAACGAACGGGGAATCCACCCGCCTGAGCCCGGTGTTTCTCGCTGCGCTCACCCCGGCGTTGGCCTGATGGATGACGTCGACCCCATCGCGACGAAGCCCTTCAAGACACCGCCGGGTCCGCGGGTCCCGGGAGCCGTCGTCAACGACGAGAACATGCCGGGGACGCAGCGTCTGCGTTCGCGCGGAGCGAACGGCGTCCTCCAGCAGATCCCCCTGATCGAAGCAGGTGATCACCACCGATACATCATCCGCGGTCTGTGCCATGCCTTCCAGTATGGTGCATCAACCCGGCGGACACGCTGACCGCAGGCGCCCTCCCATGCCGCCGCTCTCCTGCCGATTGAGGTTCTCCATGGAGCTCAGGGCGCAGCGACGATGACGATCGAATGGTATCGTCATTCATCGCGGGGGTTGAAGAAGGGCGCGTACTCCGTTATGTTGGGAGCGTGACACAATCACGAGCATCTGATATCAAGCCCGTTTCAGACAACAACGCCAACGTACTCTACCAGCATGGCACACTGGCTCAGCTGGTTCCCGGGCTTTTCGAGGGAACCACCACAATCGGGCAGCTGCTCGCCCACGGCGACACCGGCATCGGAACCGGGGAAGGCATGGACGGCGAGCTCATCATCCTCGATTCGGTCGCCTACAAGGTTTCGAAATCCGGACTGGCCCAGGCGGTACCTCCCGATTTCATGGTCCCCTTCGCCAATATCCATCACGCGGCTTTTCAATACCAGTGCGAACGCCGTGACATCGGCCTCGAGGACCTCAACCGCAAAATCGTGGCCGCCAACGGGAGGGCGAACACGTTCTTCTCCGTAATCGTGCGGGGCACCTTCAGCTTCATCAAGACACGGGCGGTGATCAAGCAGCACAGACCCTACCCGACACTGGAGGAGGTCGCCGACCACCAGGCCGTGTTCCTGCGCCATGACGTCGAGGGAACGATGCTGGGCTACTTTTCACCCGTGATGTTCAACGGCGCCGCGGTAGCGGGTTTTCACGAGCACTTCCTCTCCGACGACCGCACCATCGGAGGCCATGTCCTCGATGCGGCGCTCGACCGGGGAAAGGTGTACAGCCAGGTTTTCGACACGCTGATGCAGCATCTTCCGGTGGACAACCCCCAGTATCGGGCACATGATTTCTCCCACGACAACATCGTGCAGGTCATCGAGAAGGCCGAATAGAAACCGGGACGATCCGCGCGGACGCGATCCGCAGGCTCCGACGCGGCCATCGCGGCACGAGGGGTCCGCGATGGATGAGCGGTGGAGATGGATGAGCGGTGGATGACCCCTCCCCGTGACGATGGAAACCGGTGGTCGCCATACCTCGTTGTATGACGGCCACCGGTTTCCACGTTAGTGCACCCGCCGACGTGGCGGGTGCGGAACCGCTAGAGGCGCTCGGAACCCTCCTGGGTGGAGTTCACCCCCTGACGCTTGATGCGCAGTTGATGGCCCTCCTCCTGGGAGACCCCGTAGTAGGCGGCGATGGCGATGTCCCTCATGTCCTCTATCTGCGGGATTCGCGGATTGGCGGGCGCGCACTGGTCTTCATATGCCCGCATGCCGATCTGGTCGAGAACGCTCCAGAAGTAGTCCTCGTCGACGCCACATTCCTTGAAGCTCTTGTTCATCTGCAGCTTCACGTCACGGTACTCCTCGACGGCCTTCGCCAGATTCTCAACGCCCTCGGCCGGTGTCCGACCGGGATCGACGCCGATGTTTCTGGCAAGCTCCTGGTAGCGTTCGGGTGCGATGTACCTGTTGTACTTCGGCCAGCTGGTGGGCTCCTCCGGGACGGATCCGTTGTAGCGAATCACATACGGGAGCAGAACCGAGTTCGTCCGGCCATGGGCGATGTGGCACAGGGCCCCGATGGTGTGCGCCATGCCGTGGCACATGCCTAGGAACGCCGAGCCGAAAGCCATTCCTGCCATGGTCGCCGCATTGTGCATCTTCTCCTGGGCCCGGATCCGCTCCTGGCCCTCGCCGCTCACCGACACGTCGAGATTGTCCCAGATGAGCTTGGCCGCATGCAGCGCCATGCCGTCGGTGAAATCGTTGGCGTAGACGGAGACATACGCCTCGGTCGCGTGGGTGAATGCATCGAAGCCGGAATCCTCGGCAAGCCTGCGCGGCTGGGTCCGCGCCAGAACGGGATCCACGATCGCCACGGACGGGGTGAGCGCGTAATCGGTGATGGGGTACTTGTATCCGGTCTTGTGGTCGGTAATCACGGCGAACGGCGTCACCTCCGACCCCGTTCCCGACGAGGTGGGGATGCACACCAGCTTGGCCTTCGTGCCCAGCGGCGGAATCTTGAAGGCGCGCTTGCGGATGTCGAAGAACTTCTCCCGAACGTCGGAGAAGGAGATTTCGGGATGCTCGTACAGCAGCCACATGATCTTCGAGGCGTCCATGGGCGAGCCCCCGCCGACCGCGATGATGGTGTCGGGCTCGAATTCGTCGCGCATCATGTCGGCGCCGCGCTCGACGGTCTCCACCGACGGCTCCGGCTCGACATAGTCGATGATTCTGAATGTGACGCGGTTCGAACGAGCACGCAGCTGATCGATGACCTTGTCGACGATCCCCAGCTGCTCCATGACCTTGTCGCAGACGATGACGGCCTTCTTGATGCCGTACATGTCGCGCAGGTAGCGGATAGCGTTGGGCTCGAAATAGGTTTTCGGCGGAATCTTGAACCACTGCATGTTGTTGTTCCTCCGTGCGATTCTCTTGACGTTGATGAGGTTCACGGCCTGAACGTTCCCGGACACGGAATTGCCGCCGTAGGAGCCGCACCCCAGGGTGAGCGAGGGGGCGATCGCATTGTAGATGTCGCCGATGCCACCCAGCGACGACGGGGAGTTCCAGATGATGCGGCAGGCGTGCATGCGCAGCCCGTATTCGCGGGCGAGATCGCGGTCGTTCGTGTGGATCGCGGCGGTATGGCCGGCCCCGTGGGTGAGCATCTTCTCGCACATCTCAAAGCCCTGCTCCTTGCTCTGCGCCTTGAGCATGGCGTGGACGGGGGCGAGCTTCTCCATGGTCAGAGGCTCGTTCTCCCCGATCTCCTTGCATTCGGCGGCGAGGATGGTCGCATCCTGCGGGACCTCGAAACCGGCCGCATGGGCGATGTACTGCGGGGATTTTCCGGGGACCACGGAGTTGAGCGCGGGCTTCTTCCCGGAATAGGAGGTGCAGCCGAACATATACTGCTCCAGCTTCGCCTTCTCCTCCGCATTGACGAAGTAGGCCTTGCGGCGCTTGAGCTCCTTGAGCAGCGGGTCGTAGATGTTCTTGTCTGCGATGATCGCCTGCTCCGTCGCGCAGATCATGCCGTAGTCGAAGTGCTTGGAAAGGATCAGGTCGTTGGCGACGCGGGCCACGTCCACGTCGGAATCCACATAGGCGGGGGCATTCCCCGGCCCCACTCCCAGTGCCGGCTTGCCCGAGGAGTAGGCGGCCTTGACCATCCCCGGACCGCCGGTGGCCAGAATGGTCGCCACCCCGGGATGCTTCATCAACGCCCCCGTCGCCTCGATCGAAGGGTGCTCGATCCATTGGATGCAGTCTTCCGGAGCGCCCGCGGCGACGGCCGCGTCCCGCACGATCCTGGCCGCGGCCACGGAGCATTTCTGCGCGAAGGGATGGAAGCCGAAAATGATGGGGCAGCGCGTCTTCAAGGCGATCAGTGATTTGAAGATGGCCGTGGAGGTCGGGTTCGTGACCGGTGTCACACCGGCCACCACGCCGACCGGCTCGGCTATCTCGTCGATGCCCAGGACATCGTCCTCGTGAATGATTCCGACGGTTTTCTGTCCCGCGAGATAGTTCGTCACATGCTCGCATGCGAATATGTTCTTCGTGGCCTTGTCTTCGACCAGTCCACGCCCCGTTTCATCGACGGCCATCTTGGCCAGCACGAGATGCTTGTTCAGCGCCGCGATCGAGGCTTTGGCGACGATTCGATCCACCTGCTTCTGGTTGAGCCTGTCGAACTCGTTCAGAGCCGCAAGCCCCTTCTTTACCAGCGCATCGACCTCGGCCTTCGCCGCGGTCTCCCTGTCCTCGAGGTTGGGCTTTGTCGGAGCCATGTTCTTCTTTGCTTCTGCCACTGAGGTCCTCCGGTCTTGGTTTGTACAAAGGTGTATGTCCGCCGTTTTCCGGCGATGCCATCACAGACATGATTCTGTGACCTGAATCACAATCTAGCGGATAACATCTACGTTTGGAGGCATGCCTCGAGTTGAGCGTTTCGTGGTTGAACGCGATATACAAATGTTCGAGATATGACATGTTTTGTTATTTTCAATGTTCGTATTACACCCTCAATTTTCATAGTTGTTATATTTTCATGTTCTGTTGCACTATTGACCCCCATATGCAGATCCGAGCGTCGACCCGATCGGGAAGACGGATCCCCGAGCCCGACGCGAGCATGCAGCCGACAGAAAAACCGGTATTTTACAATGGCTGTATGCACAACCCTCCATTGCATCGATACGCGACACGGCCCGGATTCTATTTCACGGACGACGGCGGGGCCGATGCGGTGGTCCGGTCCGAAACCGCCGACCAGCTCTGGCTGTGCATCTACGAGCCCGCGGACAGGCCTGCGACGAATCCGGAAGGCGCCGTGACCCTCGACACGTCGTCGCATGAGGCCCGCATGCGACAGCTGCGCGAAAACCCGGTATGCACCCGCGTCATCGAGCGCCTTGGGCTCAGGGAGACCCTGCTGCTGATGCAGGGGCCGAACTACGGCCTGTGGTACGTGCACGTCCCGCACGCCTGGGACGGGATGCGATACGCCTACAGGGCGGACGGGGCCTGGGATCCGCAGCATGGGGTGCGGTTCAACCCGTACAAGGTCCTTCTCGACCCCTACAGCAAGGGAATCGACGGCCGAATGAAACTGGACGCCGGCGCGTTCTCCTATCGCTGCGATGTCGTCGACCGCACCGTCGTCAACGCTGACCACGAATCACGCAGCGATGTCGATTCCCTAGGAACGACCCCGATTTCGGTGGCGCTGGACGACCGGCGCCCCGCGGGCAGCGCCGAGCCGCCGACGCACCCGCACGTCCCCTGGAGCACAACCATCGTGTACGAGCTTCACGTCAGGGGATTCACCGCCAAGGCCCCCTGGCTGCCGCCGGCGCTGCGGGGGACCTACGCGGGACTCGCGCACCCCACGACGATCGCCTACCTCACCAGTCTGGGAGTGACGTCCATCGAGCTTCTCCCCATCCAGGCCAAACAGGACGAGATATTCCTTCAGGAGCGCAACCGCCACAACTACTGGGGATATTCCACACTGGGCTTTTTTGCGCCGGAACCCTCATACGCCACGCAGCACGCACGCGAGGAGGGGCCGAAAAGCGTTCTGCGGGAGGTCATCGACATGGTCGGGGCCCTGCACGAAGCGGGACTCGAAGTCATCATGGACGTGGTATACAACCACACCTGCGAGGGCGGCCTGGACGGCCCCACCGTCTGCTGGCGCGGGCTTGACGAAATCTCCTACTACCGGCATGAGAAAGAGGATCCGGCCCGCCTCGAGGACACCACGGGCTGCGGGAACACACTCGACTTCACCAACACGCATGTCGTGGCATTCGCCGTGGACTCGTTGAGATACTGGTCCAAGCGCATAGGAATCGACGGATTCCGCTTCGACCTGGCAACCTCCCTGGCGCGTCTCAACGGTGAATTCACCCAGCACCACCCCTTTCTCTACGCATTGCGCAGCGACAGGATGCTGGGCAATCTCAAACTCATCATGGAGCCTTGGGATCTGGGACATCAGGGATGGAGAACCGGCCAGTTCGGGCTGCCCTTCGGCGAGTGGAACGACCGGTTCCGGGATACGACACGCCGGTTCTGGCTGACGAACGTGGACAATCCGCACGACTCGCAGCGCATCGGCATCCAGGAGATGGCCACGCGCCTGTGCGGATCGGCTGATCTTTTCGCCACGGAACCGGGCCGCGGGGCGACGTCCTCGATCAACTACGCGACGTGTCATGACGGTTTCACGCTCACGGATCTGACACGATACGCCCGCAAACACAACGAGGCCAACGGGGAGAACGGTGCAGACGGAAGCCGGATGAACGATTCGGTGAACTTCGGGCAGGAGGGACCAAGCGCCGACCCCGGAATAGAGAGGCAAAGGGAGCGGGCCGCGCTGAACATGCTCGCAACGCTGCTGCTCTCGCTCGGAACGCCGATGCTTCTCTCCGGCGACGAGTTCTGCAACACGCAATACGGCAACAACAACGCCTACTGCCAGGACAACGACATCACATGGCTGGACTGGAGCTGGATCGACGACACCGCCGAAAGCGCGGCACGCCGACGGGTCGAATCGGTTTCGGCGCTCACCGACCTGAGAAAATCACTCGCCATGTTTCACCACGAGGAATTCTTCACCAGACTGACGCAGCTCGGACTTCTCAAGCCCTCGAGCCGGGTGCAATGGTTCCTTCCCGACGGGACGACGCCCATGGAACGCGACTGGTTCAACCATGAGACACGGGGCTTCGCCATGCAGCTGATGTTCGACGATGAGGTCAGCGTATTGATCATCGTCAACGGGACGAACGCGGCGCTTGAGTATCATCTGCCCTCTGACCGTGAGTGGTCATGCGCGTGGAGCTCCGCCACCGCCATGCCGACCAGCACGAACATGGACCGATTCGTGGATCGTGCGCGCACCACCAGTTCGGGAATCCCCACCGCCTGGCCGGCTCACGCGTCCGTCGGCTTCCAAACGACCGGTTCGGGACCGCACCCGAGCCACGCGGAAACGCCGACGTCTACCGGGAATGACGGCGCG
The DNA here is from genome assembly GCA_022649135.1 of Bifidobacterium sp. Classification (GTDB taxonomy): domain Bacteria; phylum Actinomycetota; class Actinomycetes; order Actinomycetales; family Bifidobacteriaceae; genus Bifidobacterium. Next base: position 114,289 of record JALCNP010000002.1, on the reverse strand, counting down.
CCCCGCCGGCTGGGTGGCAACATCTGGCGCATCCCCTCTCTGAGCTTCACGGTTATGAAGCAGATGCCCCACACGTCGATGTAGGCTGCCGGGCCCCGTCGCGGCCAGGCAGACCCCGCACCGCACCGCCCTCTCACCCCCGCCCCTTAGCACCACGTCCGACGCCGCATTCCCACGGCTCGGGACGGCACCGGGGACGACAAAAAGGCAGGTCCCTCCAGTCGCACCGGAGGGACCTGCCGAGATGTCGAATTCGCGAATCAGCGCTTCGAGAACTGCGGCGCGCGACGGGCCTTGTGCAGGCCTGCCTTCTTGCGCTCCACGACTCGTGCGTCACGGGTCAGGAACCCGGCCTTCTTCAAGGCCGCACGGTTGGCGTCGCGGTCAATCGAGTTCAGAGCGCGTGCCACGCCGAGACGAACCGCCCCCGCCTGACCGGTGGTGCCGCCGCCGTCAACGAGGACGATGGCGTCGAATTTTCCTTCGAGCTTCAGCAGAACGATGGGGGAATTGACCTCTCTCTGCAGCAGACGAGAGGGGAAATACTCCTCAAGCGCATGCCCGTTGATTGTCCACTTTCCCGTTCCGGGAACCAGTCGCACGCGGGCGACGGCCTCCTTGCGGCGGCCAGTGCCGTAGCCGGGCTCGATAGCGGACGAACCCGTACCTGCACCGGAATTCGTTTCCGTGGTGTATGAAGTGATCTTCTCTTCGGTTTCGAGAACCGCGGAGTCATTGGTGTTGTCAGCCATGTTTCTTTATCTCCTTCGGTTCACTTGGCCTGCTGCGAGACCTGGGTGATCTCGAAAGTCTGCGGCTTCTGCGGGGTGTGCGGATGTTCGGCCCCTGCGAAGACGTGCAGACGATCAAGCTGCGTCTTGGCAAGACGGTTCTTCGGCAGCATCCCCTTGATGGCAGAGATGATGATGCGATCGGGGTTCCGCTCAAGAAGCTGGGCGTAGCTGTATGCGCGAAGACCGCCGGGACGGCCCGAGTGCGTGTACAGTTCCTTGCTCAGCTTGCCACCCGTCAACGCGACCTTGGCGGCGTTGATGATGATGACATGATTGCCGGAATCGGCATGGGGCGCGTAGGTGGGCTTGTTTTTGCCGCGCAGCAGAACAGCTGCCTGGGTGGCAAGACGGCCGAGCACCACATCCGTTGCATCGATGATGTACCAGTCGTGAGTCAGATCAACTGGCTTCGGTGTGAAAGTTTTCACGAGTGTACCTTTTCTAGTTATTGTGTTCCAGGCCCGACAGTCCTGATGAAGCGTCATGGCTGTCCGGCCGCGTTATTCGTGGGCTCCCTGAAAGTCCTCGATGGCGAGTGGGATAGCGCTTTGAAGGACCCCTTAAGGAAACACAACAATCCTCAACTATATCGCCACCCTTGACTTCTTGCAAACAATCACGACACGCGCAGGCCGGGACCGCAGAGCCGGATGCCGAACCCGAACTGCAGAGGGAGACCGACGCGCGCCGGGCCCCGGGGGGGCGGGGACACATAAATCCGTCCCCCAGAGGGCCTAGCCCCGCATGATCGCAGCGAGCGACTGGACTCCAGGCCTGTCGAACAGCCCCTCAAGAGGTACCACATCACCGTGGCCATCCGCCAGGGGAACCCTCCAATTGGGATATTCGTTGTTGGTTCCCGGCTGGTTCTGCGCCCTCTTCTCCCCCACCGCGTCCACCAGGGACGCTCCAAGAAGTTTGCTCGGAGACGCGGCGAGCGCCTTGTACAGGGCCTCGACGACGGCCCACTCATTGCTGTGCTCGTCGTCCAGCAGAGCGGGATCGAGGAATTTCCCTTCGGTGAGCATCGCCAGCATGGCGTTATGCTCCTCGACGGCCTGCGCCTGAAAGTCCTGCGCCGATTCGGTGAGCAGGTGAAGACGTTCCCGGATCTTCACATGCTCGTAGGCAAGATAGCCCGCTGCCGGAGGCATGTCGTGCGTGTTGACGGACGCCAGGGCATGCTCACGCCATTCGCTCGGCCTGCGGAAGACGCCATCCTTCTGCTCGAACCATTCCACGCAGCAGCCCAGCACGCCGTGACGACGCAGGGACTCCCCCACATAGTCGGGGACGACGCCGAGATCCTCGCCCACGACCACGCCATGCGAACGCGTCGCCTCTATCGCGAGAATGCCCAGCATGATCTCGCTGTCATAGCGGACATAGGCACCCTGACGGGCCTGCGAGCCCCGAGGTATCCACCACAGCCTGAACAGCCCGAGAATATGATCGATCCGGACGGCACCCGAGGCGGCGAACATCCCCCTCACCATGGTCCGGTACGCCTCGTATCCGGTACGCTCCAGCTGAATGGGATTGAGAGGCGGCTGGCTCCAATCCTGGCCCTGCTGGTTGAAATAATCCGGTGGGGCCCCCACCGTGGCGTTGCGCGCGAAACCTTCCGGAGCCCACCAGACGTCCGACCCCTGAGGGTGAACCCCGACTGCCATATCCGACATGATGCCGATCTGCATCCCCGCCTTTTTGGCGGCCTTTTGCGCATCGCCCAGCTGTTCGGAGGCGATCCACTCGAGCCATTTGTAGAAGTCGAGCGTATCGGGGAACTGGCTGCGCAGCGCGGCGACCTCGGGAGACTCCCGGTGGAGTATCCTCTCCCACGTGTGCTCGTCCGACGTCGGAGCGCCCCACTTGTCGTAGCACAGGCACCATGTGGCGTACGATTCCAGAGCCTGCCCGAGCGCGCCCTTGAAATCCTCGAATTGAGACCGTCTGACCTGGGAACGGTCAAGCTTGTAGATAATCCACAGCGCATGCATCTTCACACGCCACATCGCATCTCTGTCGATGAGCTGAGGATCGCCGTTGAGCGCCTCGACCTGCTCGTGCAGCGCGCGCACCTGGCCGTGGACGTCGTCGCCGGACTCGCGGTATTCTTCGATGTTTTCCGGTCGGATGTAAGTGAAGTTGACAAGATCACGTGAAATCGGCAGATACGGCGACGGCGTGAGCGGGGGAACCGCCTCGGCCGCGTGCAGGGGGTTGAGCAGCACGAAGTCGGCGCCGGTTTTTCGCTTCGCCGAGACGAGCATCGTCTTCAGGTCCTCGAAATCGCCCACGCCCCACGACTGTGCCGAACGTATCGAATACAGCTGCGCCATCCACCCCCACAGACGTCCGCTCTTCATGCCCTCCACGGGTTCGATGCGCTCGGGGGCGCAGATCACCGTGGCATCCTGGGTCTTGTCGGCAACGCGAACATGCAGGGTGTGATAGCCCATGGGCAGATCCGGAGGAATGATGATGGCGGCGCGCACCACGAAGGAGTCCCCGAAGGAATACGCCTCGGCGCCGTCTCCCGGCCCCACCCGCAGGGGTTCGTCGAACTTCTCGCCGTTCTCCAGGGTGATGCTCGCCTCGGGCACGTCGAGAACCCCCGTGTTCACATACACACTGCTGCGGGTTCCGGACGTGTGCAGTATCGTCGGATCGACGAGTCTGGTGTGTCTCTCGTCGAGAATCATGCGAATCGAGCGCTCGATCGAATCCTCGCCGGAAGCATCGATCCCCAACGAACCCAGAATGGCCACAAGGACATCATCGTCGATTTCGTGGTAGTCGTCCGTCTGCCCGACATAGCTGGTCTCCACTCCGGCCAGTTTCGCCAGACGTATCAGCGGACGGGCACGGCGTTCTTCGGTCTCTGTCTTCTCTCTCATATGGTCAAGTGTAATCCCACCATACCCACACATTTAAGCACCCCCGCCAAAACGAGATGCGTGTATCATGGCTTTTTTACGCCTGGGCGGCGTTTTCCGCGACGTCCCCGGACGCATCCTTCGCGAGTCGCAGACGCGTGTCATCGGGGCAGCTGGGATTCACCGCCACCGCCCGCCGCACCATCGAGGCGAGAACGGCCGGCGCGTCCTTCTCTATCTCGACGCCCAGACGGCTGAGATAGTCCAGGGTACCGGCGTCGGTGTCCCGCCTCTGGGCCCCCTCGAGCCGCATCTTCCAGGACGTCTGCGGATTGCGCAGCGCCGCCGCCCGAACCTGCGAGGACGCATCCTTGGTCAGCCGTCCGACGAGCCAGTTCTTATCGTTGGTGTTGGACGCAACCGCCTGCCGAACCTCGGGGGCAGGGTCGACGGACAGCTTCACCAGCACATTCGGGAAAGGCATGGCCGTGGCGAGATACACCCTATCCTCCACCGGCGTGCTTCCATTGCCTGCGACGGCCTCGAGCAGTGCCGTAGCCCGAGAGAAGGCCGCCTGGTCGGAACGATCGGGAAGATCCCTGCGGGCATACTCGCTGAGCTCCTCCGCATCCGTCGAATGCCGCAGCCTCTCATAGGTCACGGTCAATGTCTCAAAGGAGTCCGCCTGCTTGTCTGAATCGCTCATATGCCTCAGCTTAACCCTCATGCCCGGCGTTACCGAACCTACCGGGCTCCACAGCCTCGTTCGCCGCACCCTCGTCCACAAGCCGCAGGGTATTGCGAAAGGCTTGGGTGACGCGCTCGACGAACGCCGGCACCTCCCGCTGGGGGACGATGAGGGTGAGCTCGACCTTATCCGTGTAGCATTCGTCGCAGCACCGCCCGCCGCACAGCTCAGCCAGACGCTCCAGGGTTCGCAACTGGGGGTACCGGACAATGGTCCTGAATCGGCGGCACGGCACGATCCAGGCCGTTCTTGCCGCATCAAGACACCGTGCGGCAGCGGACGAATACGCCCTGGTCAACCCTCCCGCCCCCAGCAGAATTCCCCCGAAGTACCGTGTGACGGTTATCACACCATCGGTAATTGCCCTCGATCTCAGCATGTCGAGAATCGGCTTGCCCGCCGTGCCCGAAGGCTCCCCGTCATCGCTCATGCGCTCCGCGAAGCGGCCGCTGGAACACCCGCATATCGCCGCATAGGCGACATGACGGGCCTTGGGATGCATCTGACGCACACGCTCCACGAAAGCGACCGCGTCCTCCAGTGAATCAACATGGCAGGCATCGGACACGAATTCCGATTTCCTCTCCACGAAGGATGCGTGCGCGGGGCCGTCGGGCCCATCAAGCACTGTCCGCAGTTGCGTCATCGCACCCATCACCCACTTCCTCCGTTGCACAGCCGCACAGGAGCCGGGCGAACCCCGTACGATACCAGAACGTCCGCGGCACGGCGTCCGCAACCCGCACCGCGCGCCCGGAGCATGCGGCCTCCGGGAGCCACCATAGCGCACACCCGCACGGTGACACACCTGACGCAGCGACCCGATTCTCATACAATGCCCGACCACGGCAAACCGCCGGAAGGCCCCGTGCACGTCCGGCGAGGACACGCCTCTGTCTCGACGAATGCGCGGCCACCGGGCCCCTTGCCGTCCCCGCCACCGGGACACGGCGCTTCTGCGAGAAGACGAGGGGGACATGGGGGTAACCCGCACGCGCATCGGAGAGAGCCGCACGTATCCACTTTCCTGGACAGGGAAGTCAGCGGGAACAGGCCGGCGCCGGCCACAGACGACCTGAGCGAGTCATGGAACGCACCACTGCGCGACGTCATACGAAACCGTCGGGAAGTCTTTTCGCGATCCGCTTCGGCAGTGTGACGCTGGTTTTACGTTTTTCGGCGGCCGGTAGAGTGCTTCGCGACATCTCTCGCCGCCGGGGTTTTTCTTTCGATTATGCTTCCGAATCTTCGTCGTGTCATCCCGGCCCTCGAGTTAGGTGGTTCCTGGATTGATGTGATTTTACGCTACTTTGGACACCACTCAACTTACGACCTACAAGCTCCAAGAACTACCTGGAATTATCAGCCCTGTGAACGCCAACACAGCCATGAATCCTTGCAATCGCCTGGTTTTCGGCATAAGAAAAGGGTTTTGAGAAAATCTCAAAACCCTTGTTCGCGGAGTCAGAGGGATTCGAACCCTCGAGCCGCTTACGCGACTAACACCTTAGCAGGGTGCCCCTATCGGCCACTCAGGCATGACTCCGGCATCGTGCTGCATTCGCAACGCAACAACATAAGACTGTATCATCAGCCGACGACCCGTATCGCCGCAACACGCGAAGCGCCCTCGAACCGCCGGCCCGCGGGACCGCGATGGTCACCGTCCGCATCTAGGATGGTCGCATGAGCAACGCGCCAAGACTGCAGGCCGCAAAACGCGACTGGGGGCATGACGAAACGGGATGCACCACACTCCATATCGATATGGATGCCTTTTTCGCGTCGCTGGAAATCGCAAGGAATCCGCAGCTGGAGGGCAGGCCCGTCATCATCGGCACGGGGCCGCGTTCCGTCGTGTCCGCGGCGAGCTATGAGGCGCGCCGGTACGGGGTCAACTCGGCCATGGCCACGGCAAGGGCCCGTCAGCTGTGCCCGGGGGGCGTGTTTCTGCCCGTTGACATGGCCTACTATCGTTCCATGTCCCGACGGATCTTCTCCGAGGTCCTCAGCTCCGTCACCGACCGCATCGAGCAGGTTTCCGTGGACGAGGGGTATATGGACGTCTCCTCCGCCCTGCTGATGTGGAAGCTTCCCACATCGATAGCGCGGTGGATACGGGCGGAGGTGCATCGCAGGTTCCACATCACCTGCTCCGTGGGGATCGCCTCCAACAAGCTCGTCGCCAAAATCGCCTCCACCAACGCCAAGCCCGACGGCATGCTGCTCATTCCCCGCTCACGGCAGGCGCAATTCGTGCAGATGATGCCACTGCGCGCGATTGCGGGAATCGGCCCCTCCCTGGAGAAAAAACTCAACGCATGGGGCGTCGACAGCGTCCGTGATCTTGCCTGTCTCAGCGAGGAGGCACTGTTTCAGGCGACCGGTTCCCGAGCGGCCGCCGCCGCGCTGCATCAGGCCTCGCTAGGGCACGACGAGCGTCGCGTCACGGTTCGCGCACCGGAGAAGTCCATCGGTTCGGAAAGCACGTTCCCCCAGGACACGCGCAACGTGGAGCAGGTCGAATCCCTTCTCGCACGCTGCTGCGACGATGTGGCGACGACGCTGCGCGCACGGGGTCTGATGACTCGCACGATCACCGTCAAGCTGAGATTTGCGGATCTGAGCTATGCCACGAAATCGCGCACCGAGTCGATTCCGGTTGACGCGGCGAGCGCCATCCTGCCCATCGCGGTTTTTCTGCTCCGCACGATGACGGGCATGGGGCAATCCACGGGGGTTCGCAGCCTTCCCCGGGACATTCGTCTCGCGGGGGTGAGCGCGAGCAATCTCAGCGACAGAAGCCGAACCGTGGTTCAGCCATCGCTGGACGATGTTCTCGAGGAGACATCATCGGCGCATGGGAACACGAGAAGCGCGAGGCTTCGCGAGGCAGAGCAGGCCCTCGACGCGGTGCGCAAGCGCTATGGGAAAAAGGCGGCGGACCTAGGCCTGCGGTAGCGGTCCCGCGGACAGCCTCTCCACCGCACGGCCGATGTCCTCGTCGCTGGCCGTTACGCTAAAGCGCAGATGGCCGCGGTCCCCGTAGAATTCCCCGGGACTGGCGAGTATGCCCAGCCGTGCAAGCCCGTCAAGATCGCTCCAGCAGTCACCGGTTTGCGCCGCGGTCCATACATACAGTGCCCCGTAGGGGACGACGGCCCGATAGCCGCAGCGTCTCAGCCCCGAAACCAGCGAGACGAGCCTGTGCCAATAGCGCATCCATTGGTCATGAACGGCTCCGGTGTCGCGCAGCGCCGCAACCATGGCGGCCTGCACCGGCCCCGCGATGATCTGGCCCATCTGCTTGCGGTACTGCGTCATCTGCTCGATCAGATCACGGTCCCCCGCAATGAATGCGGCACGGTATCCGGCCATATTGGATTGCTTGCTCAACGAGTACAGGGCGAGCACGCCCTGCGCCCGGCCCCCGCAAATGCCGAAGCCCAGGGCGCTGGGCACGGCCGGGGGGACAGCGGGGACGTCGACGCTGCCCCCTACCTCGACGGCGGGGCACGTGGCCTTCTCGTCAAGCACGTCTCCGGGCAGCCAGCTCATCAGCGCATAGCATTCATCCGACAGCACCACCGCGCCCATCGCCCTCGCCGCAGCCACGATGCTGGTCAGCTGCGCCGCCGACAGAACCTCGCCCGTGGGATTGCACGGGGAATTCACCCATATGGCCTTCACGCAGGGAACATGTCTCCACGACTCCACGTCGGCGATGTCGTCGACCTTGAGCACTGTGGCCCCGGCAAGCTGCGTCCCAATTTCGTACGTCGGATAGGAGATCTTCGGCTGGACGACCACGTCTCCCCTGCCCAGATGCAGCAGGGAGGCCATCAGCGCGACGGCCTCCTTCGATCCCACCGTGGGAACGATCCCGGCGCCGATCGCATCCAGATCGACATCGCGGCAGTTAAGAAACCAATCGGCTATGGCGGTGCGCAGCTCGGGCGTCCCCGCCGTGGCCGGATATCCGTGGGCGTTCGCCTTGTCGGCGGCCGCCGACAGCGCCTCCTGCACACTGCGGGGGACGGCGTCCACGGGGGAGCCGACGGACAGGTCGATCAGGCCGCCGGGCACCTGGCGGGCGCGGTTTCTGTAATCTGCGACCTTCCCCCAGTCATAGGGGGAGGAATATGTGCGAAAACCCATGTGACGGTCGGTCAGCCTTGGTTCTGCGCAGGCAGGGCGGCCACTCGTTCGGGATCCTTGCCCAGCGGTCCGGCCTGCGATGCACCGCCGAGATCACCGACCTCGGCGAAAAAGCTGTCCGCCGCGTCCTTGTACCACGCCCACTCCTGGGGCAGATCATCCTCATAGAAGATCGCCTCGGTGGGGCACACGGGCTCGCAGGCACCGCAGTCGACGCACTCGTTGGGGTTGATGTACAGGGAACGATCCCCCTCATAGATGCAATCCACAGGGCATTCGTCGACGCACGCCTTGTCCTTGACATCGACGCACGGCTGGGCGATAACATAAGCCATAAGAGCACTCCTCACTTAACGCTGCATCCAAGACTACGCGAGGAACGGGACGCGGATAGGCGCCCCGCGGTCGCATTCAGTCCTTCCCTCCCACATGCCCGCGATCGGACCCATGGGCGAGCTCGTCCCTTCCCAGCCGCGAATGCGAATACGAGTAGCCGAAATACACCACCATTCCGACGGCAAGCCACACCACGAAGCGAATCCACGTCAGCACGGAAAGATTGATCATCAGCCACAGATTCGCGCAGGCGATGGCGATGGGGATCCACGGGTTTCCCGGCATCATGAACGAACGGGGAAGATCGGGGCGCTTTCTGCGCATGATGGGGACGGATATCGCAACAAGCGTGAATGCCGACAGCGTGCCTATATTCACCATATCGGACAAGATCGAGATGTTGAAGCAGGAGGCGACGACGGCGACGACGATGCCGACGGCAATCTGCAGTTTGGCAGGAGTCCCGTGCCTGCCGACCCGCGAAAGGCCCCGGGGAAGCAGCCCGTCTCTGCTCATGGCGAACACCACGCGAGTCAGCCCCAGGAGCAGCACCATCACCACGGTCGTCAACCCGATGACGATGCCGAAGGAGATGATCTTGGCCGCCCACGTGGCGCCGACAAGCTCGAAGCCCGTCGCCAGAGAGGGACTCTTCGCCTTCGCCAGGTCCTTGTAGGAGACCATCCCCGTGGTGACTATCGCAACGAGAATGTAAAGCACCGTGATCAGCACCATGCCCAGGGCGATTCCCCGAGGCACGTTCCTGCGCGGGTCCTTCGCCTCCTCCGAAGCCGTGGCGACCACGTCGAAGCCTATGAAGGCGAAAAACACCAGGGCCGCTCCGGAAAGGATTCCGGGAATCCCGTACACGGTCGGGCTCATTCCCGTGGCCCATTGCCACAAAGGCTCGCTGGTCACCCCGGTGACGCTCGCCCCCGGCACGCTGCTCGCCGGCTGGGACGGGGGAATGAAGGGGGTGAAGTTCGAGGCCTTGACGTAGAAGAAGCCGACGATGACGACGAAAAGGACGATCCCTATCTTCAATATGGTCAACGCCCCGTCCACCCGCGCGGAGATCTTCGTCCCGACCACCAGCAGAACGGTGAAGAAGGTGACGATGAGCAGCGGGGCGAGATCCACGTCCACCACGCCCAGATGGACATGGGAGTTGAAGGGAACACCCATAAGGTTCAGGAAGTCGTCAAGATACACTCCCCAGTACTTGGACACCACCGATCCCGCCATCAGCATCTCCAGTATGAGGTCCCAGCCGATAACCCATGCGACGAACTCCCCCACCGTCGTGTAGGTGAACGTATAGGCGGATCCGGCGGCGGGGATCATGGAGGCGAACTCCGCATAGCACATGACGGCCGCACCGCACACGATCCCGGCGATGATGAAGCTGACGATGACCGCGGGGCCCGCGTGATAGGCGGCGGCCTGGGCTCCGACGGAGAATATGCCGGCTCCGACGGCGACCGCGACGCCCATGACCGCCAGGTCCCATGCGTTGAGCGTTCTGACCAGATGGCGTCCGGACTCCCCCGTTTCGGCAAGAGTCTGCTCAACCGACTTGGTTCTGAAAAGTTGCATTGTCGAATCTTTTCGTTTATGCGGCACCGTGCATGCCGGCTTCGGCTACCTAATCACCTTAGCTACCCAATATAGAGCGGCCGCCGACGAGCGAACGCACCCTTGGTCCGAGAAACGGCCGGATGGCGCGAATCGGCAGCGACCCGCCGACACCGGATCCACCGAATTCACCGGATCCGCGACGTCACGCTAGATCGAGCCCCACCACGACCGGCTCCGGGACAAGATGCACATGGAAGGCCTTCTCCACGCCATCCTGCACCGTTCCCGCAAGCCTCGCGATGTCCGAGGCACGCGCACCACCGAGATTGGTCAGTGCCAGCGTGTGGACGGAGGACAGGGCCGCGGCGTCCGTGGGCCCCACCCTGAATCCGCGATGAAAGCCCGCATGATCGATAAGCCACGCCGCCGATGTCTTGACCGCCTCGCCGCCACCGGGAAGGGAAACCGCGAAACGCGGCGCGCCATCGGGAAGAAGACGGGCCTGATCGGCGCCGAGTATGGGATTCATGAAGAAGCTTCCGCAGCTGTGCCTGTCGCTTCTCAGGCCACTGTGTCCTCCCGAGGCCGGGCCCTCTCCATCCTGGTGGCGAAGAGCGGCGCGAATGTTCTCGGCACGCTTGGTCCCCGCCATCGCCTCCGTCTCATAGCGATGAGCGTCCTCGAGCATTCCCTTGGCGGCGCGAATTCCCAGAACCGCGCTGCGGATGCGGTCTGCGTCCATACGGGCGCCCACCGCACACGACAGGGCGGAGGCCAGTTGGGCGTTGCCCACGGTGGAGATCGAACGATGGTGCAGCACGAACGTCACCGACAGGACGATATAGCGCGGGGAGGGGAAGTAACGCTGCGCGGGAACCCCCGGGAGGCGGTACATGCTGGATTTCAAAGCGGAGCCCCGATAGGAGAAACCCATGTCCGACGCCGTCAGATGCGTCGTTATCTTACGCTCCCGATCCCACGCCTCCACCGATTCCACACTCTGCGAGACTTCCTGACCGTATGCGCCGATATTCTGGACCACGCTCGCGCCGACGGTTCCGGGGATTCCGGAAAGTCCTTCAATGCCGACGAGCCCCAGCCCAACGCAGAAGACGACGAAGTCGTCCCAGTTGCAGCCGGCCTCGGCGTTCACACGCACCAGATCCTGGCCGTTCTCCACAGGAGCCGCCTCATCGAGAACAACCATGGTGCGCCGCGCATCGCGAACCACCGTTCCGTCAAAGCCCGCATCCCCCACAAGAAGATTGGACCCGCCACCCAGCATGCACACCTGTCTGCGATGCGCGTCGGCATCCTCGACAGCCTCGATGACGCCGACACGGGTTCGTGGTTCGACGAAATGCGATATCCCCCCGCCCACGCCGATGGTTGTGATATCCGCAAACGATATGCCCTCACTCATGCCTGCTACCATACCCCACGCGTCGGAAACCGCGCGCAGCGTGCGACCGCGTGCGCAATCAGGCTGCGGGAACCGCACCACCCACGTGGGGGTATGCGGCGCGGGGCATGCGACAACGGAAGCGGATGAACGCTGTCATCCGGCGCTAGCGCGCAATGACGATAAACGCGAGAACTAAAACAAAAAGGCGCTGGATTCTTTCGAAACCGACACCTCAGATGTTGTCCACCCTTCACGCCCATTCGCTTCCAGGACTCGACACACCCGGAAAACCGCTGTCATGAATGGATTCACACAATCAGCACAACGCCATGCCATGATCCCGCACACTCCCGGAGCATTCGCCGTGGCGCACGCCACCAGCCACCGCACGCCGTGCGAACAGCCCGGCCATGCGGGTCGCGCCGAGGAAACCTCGGCTGATTACGCTATCGGGTCTCCCGATGCAGCGTCTGCTTGCCACAGCGAGAGCAGAACTTCTTCAACTCAAGACGATCCGGCGTGTTGCGGCGGTTCTTCGTCGTGATGTAGTTGCGTTCCTTGCACTCAGTGCATGCCAGCGTGATGCCCGGACGTATGTCGGCGCTCTTGCTTGCCATTTGATTCACCTCTGTGTTCGTTTGTGTACCGATTGCTCGGTCTTTTGTAGCGAGGAAGAGACTCGAACTCTTGACCTTACGATTATGAGTCGTACGCTCTAGCCAGCTGAGCTACCCCGCCAAAGAGCCTCGAGTGAGAATCGGACTCACGACCTCTTCCTTACCAAGGAAGTGCTCTACCACTGAGCTATCGAGGCGTGGCGGATAGTGGATTCGAACCACTGAAGCACGAAGCGGCTGATTTACAGTCAGCTCCCTTTGACCGCTTGGGAAATCCGCCATGTTGCCGCATGAAATCACAGCCTCAAATCGGCAACTTGGCTATCTTGCCACGACTTTGCGACTTACGCAAGTCAGTGACACGCCGTGTCGCATCCGCACGCCGCGGGGACAGCCGCATAGAGCCGTCGCCGCGAATGGGAGAACGTCACAATCCCGCTGATTTGAGACCTTTGCACACATCGATGACCAGATCGTTGGCCTCCGTCTCGCCGATGGAGATGCGGATGCCCTCACCGCCGAAGACGCGAACGGACAGACCGGCCTGGACGAACGCCTCTGCGGCCTTATCGGTCTGCGCCCCCAGGGGAAGCCAGAAGAAGTTCGCATATGGCTCCGGGAAGTCCCATCCCTGCCGTCTCAGGGCGGACACGACGCGATTTCGCTCCGAGACGATCGACTTCACCCGGTCGGAAAGCTCCTCATAGGCATCTATCGAGGCCAGCGCCGCGACCTGGGCGACATCGGTGACACCGAAGGGCAGGGCGACCTTGCGCATTCCCTCCACGACATCCTCCGGCGCTATGGCGTATCCGATTCTCAGGCCGGCGAGGCCATACGCCTTGGAGAAGGTGTGGGCGATGACCACGTTCGGATATTCGCGGAACAGATCCATGGCAACGCTGGTGCACGAATCCGTGTTGAACTGGAAATACGCCTCGTCGAACAGGACCAGAACGTCGGACGGCACGGCGTCCATCAGACGGCGGGCGTCCCCGTCGCTCAGGGAGGTCGCCGTGGGGTTGTTCGGATTGTTCACTATCACCAGACGGGTTCGGTCGTTCACGGCCGCTATGAGGCCGTCGACGTCATGGGAGCCGTCCGGCAGGTTCGCGATCTGCACGCTGGTGGCCCCGGCGCCCGCGACGATGATGGGATACGCCTCGAAACTGCGCCACGGATAGACGATTTCGTCGCCCGGTCCCGACACCAGACCGACAAGCTGGGTGATGACCTCCGTCGAACCGCAGCCCAGAACGATGTTCCCGGGGCTCACGTTCGTCTCCTTCGCGAGCCTTTCGACGACGGCCCAGCCCTGCATGTCCGGATAACGGTTGAGATGGACGAGGGATCTCTCCTCGATTGCCTCCACCACGCTCTCGAGCGGCTCGAAGGGGTTTTCGTTGCTCGAGACCTTGAAGGTGCGGCGGCCCGGCGAGGTCGGCGCCGGCTTGCCCTGCTTGTATCCCGCAAGCGTGTCGATAATGGGACGATGCTTATATGTCATACACCCATCCTAATCGTCCGTCAGACTTGGTGACCCTCAGCGGGGCGCCCTGCGGGCACCGGCGGCGGAACACACAACGCGATGGGCCCCGGGGAACGTGCGATAACGTTCGCCGGGGCCCATCGGACCACGTGAGACCGCGGAATCAATCAGCCGAGAATGGCAAGCACATCATGGGCGGAGACGATGAGGAAGTCCTCACCCTGATAATGCACCTCGGTGCCGCCGTACTTGGAGTACAGAACCTTGTCTCCAACCTTGACGTCCATCGGGATGCGCTCGCCCTTGTCGTCGCGCCGGCCCGGGCCTACGGCCAGGACTTCGCCCTGCTGGGGCTTCTCCTTCGCATTGTCGGGAATGTACAGGCCTGAAGCGGTTTGCGTTTCAGCTGCTGCTTGCTTGACAATAATCTTGTCTTCCAGCGGTGTGAGTGAGATCGACACTGTGGACCTCCTCTTTCTTAGTAAGAGAAATCGATAGTTACCGCGCCAGGACATCACTTTCGAGCGGCTGACGAACACTCTTGGCGTCATCCCTTCGCGCTAGCTCACATCGTAGCGCGATTTTTAGCACTCTGCCAACTCGAGTGCTAACGCTGAGAGTGAAAATCACAGAAAACACCGCAGGACACGGGCATCCCCGGGGAATCCGGCCCGGGCACGGTCACTGTCCCCTGCGCGCCAAAATGGATTCGAGCCCGACGGAAAGCGAGTCACGGCTCGGCTTCGGCGTGTCCACATGGGCGTGGGTCTCGCATTCGTGGAACGCCTGGGTGTCGTTCACCCCAGCGCCCGCCTGAGCGGATGTCCGATGACCGCTCACCCGGGTGTCGGAGGAGACGCCGGAATGGACCTGATGCCTCCCCTGCGGACCATCGACGTCAGCCGGCGGCCTCCGGGAACCATCGATGAGGGCCGGTCCCGTCGGCTGTCCCGCCGCGTCCGCCGACCCTTGACCGGCGGAACCCGACACTGAACCTGACAACACTGAACCATCCGACACAGATGAATCCGTTTCATCCCCATCCGCGAGCGCGGCATCGCTCGCGACGGAGGAATCCCCTGCAGCCGCTTCGATATCCCCCACCGCCGAGGCTCCGTCCGTCGCGACCCTCCTGGTGGATCTGATCTCCATGCTTTGCGGTTCCTGCGCGCAGACGGCATGGCCGTTCCGGGGCGCCCCCAGGGAGAATGAGATCAGATCCTGCTGGGACACCCCGGCATGATCGTCCTCCACGGGATCCGCGCCACGCCGTGCGGCGTCATGCGCTGCGGCATTCTCCTCGGGAGCCTTGTCTGCAATGCCCCTGGAGGAAGGGGCCTTATCCGCGACGGCTCGCGTGGCGGAACCCTTGTCCGCGTCGCTTTTTTCGGATCCAGCCGCATCGGCACCCTCCCCGGCGGCACGAGAACGAGCGCGCTCACGCCGTGCAAGCGCCTCGTCATGCTCCTGGCGGGCCCTGTGCAGCGCACGTCTTATATCGCGCTGCTGCATCACCATCGTGGAGCCGGATGCATCCGAGGCATCCTCCTCTTCGATGTGCCGCTCGGGCGCGCTCTCCCGCGAACGCCCCCGCTGCGTGATCGATGGTGCAGGCCGGGGAGTCGAGCCACGCGACTGATGAGCATTCGCGCCATGCCCGCGAACGCTGCGCTCCCATTCGCGGGCATGGGAGGAGGCCCTCACGCCCAAGCCGAGAACGAGAATCGCGAGAGCCAGCGGAATGAGGGCGAATGCAACGCTGAAACGCAGGGGAAAAGAGAGGGAGGCGACGAGAACGGCCGCCGCGAACAGAGAAACGACGATTGCCCTGCGGCGCCGGACCGCCTCATGTCGTCTCCGTCGGATTTCGGTTATGCGCTGACGGGACAGGCTTGCTTCATGTGACTGTCGTGGCTGCATAATTGCCCCTTTCGTGCCCGAGGCACGCTCATCCGAAAACCGCGTCGCACTGCGGGCATCGACCAGATGCAGGGAGGATGAGAACCTGTCCTCACGGTGCTCGACGACCCGCTTCATGCTATCGACCGTCCGTTTGGGCAGCCAGCCGATAATAATGATTACGACAATCGTAAGCACGACAACGGTACTTATCGATCCATAATCCATAAATCCTAAGAATAGGAGATTCACCTGCGTTTTGCGCTCATTGCCCCCGGGCGTGTCGGCGCATCAGCCGCTCGACGAATCCGTCACCGGCATCCTCGGCCAGCAGACTGAATGTCTCATGATCCCTCCAGCGGCCGTGGACGAACATATAGCGCTCCCGCAGACCCTCATGGTGCGCATGCAGCTTTTCCACCACGCGAAGTGACCGCTGGTTCTCCGGAAGTATCGCAATTTCGAGTCGGTGCAGTTTCGGCCCCCGGGCGTCATTCAGGGCCCAGTCGGCCAGAAGGGCCACGGCCGTCGGAGCGATTCCCCGTCCGGCGAAGCGCTGGTCCACCCAGTAGCCCACGACGGCGGTTCGCATGGACCCATAGCTTATCGCCCCCATGGATATCTGCCCCACAAGGCGGGAGTCGTATTCGATCACGAACACGGCGCCGGTCCCCTCGCGCTCGCTGCTGCGCTGGCACTGAATCCATCGCCCGAAACTCATCGACGGGCCGTGTTCGGGATCTCCCGATTCCCAGGGCGCAAGCCATTCGCGGTTGGCCCAACGCACAGCGTCCCACTCCGCCTCGTCGCGGGAAACCATCGGACGCAGACTCACCGGCGATCCTCCGTGCGGCACACGCAGGCGCTCGGGCATGTGGATCGACGACGCCGAGGATTCCAGGCTCTGCCACCATGAACGAAGTACTGACACGTTCTCCATTGTGCCACCGAATTGGTTCCGACACCGTCTTGCCATGGTCTCCACAGGGGTGATACAACATTTCCATGGGAAAAAACGAACGGAGACGGTCCGCATTCATTCGGCGTCGAGTCGTCGGCGCCGCACAGCTCGCCCAGGCCGGGGAGGATCTGAGGTCGGCCGCACTCCCGCTGCTCGATGGGCTGGCCCCGCATTCGACGATCGCCGCCTACGCATCCATGGGGACGGAGATCCCCACGCTGCCGACGATCCGCGTCGCCCTGGACCGAGGCCTGCGTGTTCTGACACCCAAGCTGGGCAGCGGCACCGAACTGGGGTGGGGTGAGCTGAACGAGGCGGGAGAGCTGACGACGATGCCGGCGACGGCTCGTGCAGGCCTGCGCCCGGACGAGCCTCGCGGCCCGTCGCTGGGGGTCGAGGTCCTCCACCGTGCGCGTCTCATAGTCGTGCCCGCTCTGGCCGTCGACAGCTCGGGGACGCGTCTGGGACGCGGTGCGGGATGGTACGATCGGGCGTTGCTCCATCGAGATGCGGAGGTGACCATTATTGCGGTGTGCTGGCCATGGGAGGTGACGGACGAGAAGCTTCCGCGCGACGACCATGATATCCCGGTCGACGGGGTGCTCACCACCCGTGGATTGACGATGCTGACGGATCGTGAATCAGCCGTTCGCAATATGTGATGCGGGATGTGTCGTGCTGTGGGCTAGGATATGTACGGATTGTCTTTTAAAACATTATGTGCGTGGAGGAACCCCGTTGCCTACTTATCATTATCGTTGCAAGAATTGCGGTTACGATTTCACCAAATACCAGTCCTTCAACGACGAGCCGATCACCGTGTGCCCGCAATGCAAGAAGGAGCAGCTTCGCAAGGTGTACTCGGCGGTTCCCATCGAATTCAAAGGGCATGGCTTCTATCGCACGGACGGGGCGAAAAGCGCATCCAAATAGCACAACGGCTCTGTGACCCCTTCGGCCTCGTGCATTGCGCGACACTCGACGGGGATGCGCAGGAGGTCTTTCGACCACATCACCGATGCCGTATTGCGGCACGGTTCCGGCAAGGTCATCATGGCATCATGACGACCTTTTTTCATATGCTTTTCGCCTTTATCCGCCGCATCCCGGCCACACGCCCCCACGCATACCGGCATGGGAGATATGCGCAGACGCGTGAGCGAAAGCGTACCCGTGCGGATGCGCGCGTTCGAACCGCATCCGGCACGCGCACGAACCGCGCATACCCTCGAAAGATGCCCGTGGGTCCGCCCCTCCGGCGGCCGGGCTCCCCGGAGGGGCCAAGGCATCCGATGTCACGGACGGTCCGGGCACGGCCTTCGACACTGAGCAGCCGCAGAAGGGCCTCCACCGTACGCAGGGTCCTCTGCGCCTGCCTCGCCGGACTGGCCGTGTTCACGGCACTTGATGCCGCCATTCCCCACTCCCGGTCCAGGCAGATCGTCCTCGCACGCCACCGAATAGCCCGGGGGCAGATCATTCGCGCGCGAGATCTGGAAGTCAGAACACTGGCCGGGGACCCGGCGTTGACCTGCGCGCTTTCGAGCGAGACGCAGGCCGCAGGGCTCATAGCCCAAATCACCATCACCAAGGGGGACATCGTCACCGCGACGGTTGCGGGACGGGCCCCCGTCCCCGAACGAGGATCGACCGTGCTCGAGGTCCGTCTGGCCGGTCCCGATCACGGGATAGTCGCCGGAGACAAGGTCGATCTGGTCTCTACCACCGGATGCGGGGAATCGCACACGACATGCACGCTGGCCAGGGATGCCCTAGCGATGGGACGATCGTCCGGAGGCGATGGCGAGTCGCGCTTCCTCACACGATTCGCCATGTCGGCGCAATCGGCGGCAGCAATTCTGGACGCCCAGCGGACGGCACCGATCATGGCCGTCAGCCGCGTTCGCTGAAAATTCCCCAGTGGGGCGGAAGCTCACCGAGGATCCTGCGGTCATCCTGCGCGGAACGCTCCCCGTCCGTGAGCCTGTCGCCCTGCTCCTCCTTCACCCCCTCGGCATCGAAGTCTTCCGAACCTCGACGGACGATTCTCCTGTGCGTGCGCGGGGTGCGCCTGTGCGGATCATACGCCATCAGCGGGCACCCCGATACAACCGGCCCAGATGCTCCACTATCCGATCCACTTCCTTATCCGGATTCACAAAGGCACCCACACTCCAGACCGTCATCACCGACCAGCCCAGCGCCTGCAGATCCCCGTTGAGGGTGCGGTGACGTTCGCGGGTGGACTGGACGCTCATGAACTGCGCGTCATCGGTCAGGACGGCGAGAGCGAACGGCTTGCCTTTGAGCCCGACGACGAGGGGGATGTGCGATCCCTTGTCGAACCCGTAGTCCAATGCCGCAACAAGGCCACGCTCACGAACTCGACGCGCCAGATCGTTAAGCAGCACATTGCCCGAATTCTCGTTGACCTGCGGGCGCAGACTGCGGTCGTCAAGCTGCTCGGCCCAGCGAAGCACCGCCTTGAGCAGCTTCGGACCCGGCTGATGCAGACGCTCGTCATCCATGTCCCGGGAACCGAACGACGCGACGATATCGAGATTGAAGCGAGGCAGCGCAAGGGCATCGAGAAGCATGCCCCGCCCGCTCCCGCCCTCAAGCAGGCCGAACTGCTGAAGAAGCCGGCCATGAGATGTCTTGGCATAGCACAGAGACAGAACGCAGTCGGTGGCCTGCGCTCCGGAAACCTCATCGATGTCGATGATGCGAACATGCCACAGGAAATGCTCCATCGACTCGTTCTTCGCAGCCAGGGATTTGAGCTCCGCCCCCAGTCTCGCCCTGAACACCGATGTCAGGGTGACCACGGTGAGGAGATAATCGGACGGTACGATGGTGAAGCTCGCGGCACGGCTCGTGATGATGCGAACGACCTCGTCTATCTCCTGCTTGCTGCTCTCGACAAGACCGGTGGAGAGGACGGGAACGCCATTCGCCTCCACTCTGTGGAGACGTACCATCCCCTGGGCATCCTGCGTGGAAACGTCATAACGAACATCGCCGTATCCCTGAGACTCGAGGAATCCGGACAGGCGGGGGGCACGATGCACGGGCCTGGCCCTGACCTCCACCGAAGGCAGCACATCGACCAGGGCCTGAATCCCCGGCGAGGTTATCGTCCTCCCGTGGGCGATGACCACTATCTGCCGGGCCCGGCTTGCGATGGTGAGCAGCTGGATCGACGGCAGGTGCGCACAGGCATCCACAATCGCCACATCGGCCAGGGCGACCGCGTCGGTGAGCGCCGCGAGAGTGGCCGGGGTGGCCATGAGAACCGGTTTGGACGCCGCGAGAATCCGAGGATGGTCCCGCGCGATACGGTTCACCGAAACATGCGAGGGACCGGCAAGTACGGTATGCAGCTGATTGGCCTCCTGGGTGCGGGAGAACAGAAGGTCGCACAGGCGACGCATCGCCTCCTGCTGCACCATCGGACCTATGGACTGCACATGCTCCATATCCACCTGCGAGAACCTGTCCGCGGCGGCCTGCATGGCGGAGCCGTCCTGGTTGGATATGATGGCGGAGGAATGCACGATGTCCTCGAACACCGTGGTCCACCAGGACAGCTGCAGTTCCGCCTCGACCGCGTCCTGCCCGACATGGCGCGCGCGCAGGTCCTCCACCAGATCGTGAAGGCCGATCTTGTGAAATTCGCGTTCAAGACGACAGCGGCCGGGAAGGGTGTCCAAGGCAAGATGATCATCGTGCAGAGCCGTAAGCCTCGCCTCGAGGTCATTGAAATCAAGCGCTTCGAGATCGCCCCCCTGCACCGTCGTCGCAAGCACGGCATCCAAGGCCGTGACGTCACGCATCAGGGCGTCCTGCGTCTCCACAATCGCATCAAGCTTGGAGGGAAGAACGGGCCAGCCACCATGGGGAACGAACATGCGCCACTGCTGGGACTGCTTGGCGACCACAATCAGGGCGTCGTGCAGACTTTCGACCTGGGCCCCCACCCGAAGCAGGCTCTTCGCCTCCTTGACAAACCGGCGACGTTCCCAAAAGCCCATGGAGGACCCCTCGGATTTGCGATCCGCCTTTGATTTACTCGCTTCGATCATGGAGGTGATGTCGCGTTCGAAGATCTCCGGTTGGAAAACATCAAGCACACGGCGCAGATTCTTGAGAACCCCCACCTGACGCGTCCACTCCTGAATCGTGCCGGGAACGGGGAACCCGCACGTCTGAACGGTGGTCGCCACCTGCTCGCGCGTGAGTGGAAGGAGCTTCTGCAGGACGTTGACCACCCTGCGATATGTGCCGACGGCCTCATCCTCGGAGAAGATCGACGCCTTGTACCAGGCCGTATCCTGAGGTCCAATCGAGAACTCTCCGAGCTGGCCCGCGGCCTCCAGCTTCTTCGCCCATTCGTCAAGATGCCCCCGTAACGACTGGGCGGTGGACTTACCCAGACGCACACGCGTGGCCGGGTGAGACGGAAGCTGCGCGATGCTCGCAAGATTCTGGATCGTCTGATACGCGGAGACGCCCCACTGCTGACTCACTCCGTGCAGATCGCCCAGATAGCGGGTCAGTCGCGATCTCACACCCACAAGCTCATCGGCGAGCTGATCGAAATGGGACGTTGCCGCCCCCGGCTGGAATCCGACGGCGGATATCAGCTGGCGGTCGATGTCCGCATCGGCCTGCTCATCGGCCATGTCAAGCAGCTGACCACCCAGATCGCCGGCGTTCATGACCTGCGTGAACCGACGCTTCTGCTCCGCGACGCAGGGCACGTACAATACCGAACGCCCGTTCATCACGCAACGCGAGGCGATGGCGGCGGCCTGTTCGGCGGTATCGTTTCCGGCCGCGCTGTCGACGAACAGGGAATGTCCCGCAGCAGCGACATTCGCTGCATACCGAACAGCGTTCCCCACATCGCCGATTTCGAATTCGGTGTGCGGGTCGGCATCGAAGGGACTGAATTTCTGATTCTCGCCGTCATGCAGGGTCTTGATCGACTGTTCGTCGCCCGCGAGAGCATCCAGGATGACGTTGCCCGACGGACCCTGATCCAACTGGGCGATGATGCGCTGGCTTTCGAGAAGAATCTGCGAGGAGGGATCGACGAAGCATCCCAGAACGATGATGCGATCGATGTCGAAATCGCTGAAGACGCCGGTGATCTTCGACGAGATCGCATCGAACACCGCCGACGTCTCCGGGGTCCCGCTGTCGTAATTGGATCCATCGAAAAGCTGCGCCTCGTCAAGTTCGATGTGCTGCTCGTACATCATGCTGATGAAGGTGGGATTAAGGCGGGCGTGCGAGATGAAGCGAATGACGGTCTTGCCGTTCATCCCCTGGTCGCAGTCCGCGATCTGCACGGGGTAGAGCAGCACGGGGACGGCATTCCCCTTCCACTTCGCGATTCCCACGACCAGGGACAGCTCGGCCACTCCGCTGATCCGGCTTTTCGCCGCCTGGTCGTCGCAGACGCGCTCAAGCTGCCTGCAGGCGGCACGCAGAACGCCCGTATCGCGGAACAACGATTCCAGAGGGGCATGCCCACTGGCGAAAAGCTGGGCAATTCCCGAGGGATGGGAGTGGGTGAGATCGAGACGCGCGGCGAGCTGCCCCACATCCTCAAGCGCAGACGGCTTGAGACCGTGTCGATACTCCTCCCGCCAGGAACGGAAGCGGGTGATTGCAGCGTCGGATCGAGTGCGCTCACTCATGTCCATGCTCACTTTCCTACCGCCTTGCGGTATTGCTCATAGCCGGTGTTGCGTGACAGCGCGGCATCCACGTCGGCATTCCCCTGGGCCGCAAGCCACGCGTACAAATCGTCGTACAGAGACGGATTCATCGCCAGAAAAGGCAGAAGCTGGGGATGGCGGGCCATGGCGAACTGCACGGTGAAATCACCTGTTCTTTTGGCATCATCGGAGGTAAGCCCCTCAACCTCCACAATCTCCTCATGCGCCTTGAAATTGCCCTGCGACACACGCTCGAACACGGAGCCCGGTTCAAAAGCCGGGGTGAAGACGGCGGTCTCATCCCCTGCAACATCCTGCCGGGACACAGAAGAGGGCCGTCCGGCCCCGAATACATCCCGTATCTCTATCGCCGCGGCGCGCTGATCGTCATCGGCCTGGGAATGCCGGGGCTGCTCGTCGCCGGTCTGCGACGCCTCGCGCTCCCTGTCGGGATCGTTCGCGGATGAGGGAAGACGGCTCCCGTTCTCCCGATCCACCGGCCCCCTGGCGTCCGTGCCGTCCCGGCCCCGACCGCCGTCGGGGACGGAGGCCGGGGGCCCGGAGGATGCTGCCTCACCCTCGGCATCCGGCTCGGGGCGGGTGGGGGACGTCGTCTGCCCCGTGTTGGTTTCGCTGAGCGCGTCCTGGAAAAGATCTCGCGGCTGAGGCTTCTGATCCTCCGTCTGCCCGACGTTGACCGGTATCTGCTCCGCCGGATTCTCGACATGGCCATCGTTGCCATCGGCAAGATCGCGAGCGATGCTGCGGGCCTGGGACAGCGCCTCGTCCTCCGGCCCGTTCGAATGTGCGTTCTGCGCATTTATCCGGCTGATGCGACCGGCCACCTGTGTGGCGTTGAAAACGCTGGTGGGCTCCCCCGCCCGCAGATCGAGGATATCGTCGACGGACATTCTCGAGGCGTCCGGCTCCTGCTTGATGCCGTCCCCGGCATAGTCGAAAAGATCCGCGACCTGCGGAGCCGAATCCTCCTCGGAGACGTCATGCACACGGATGAAATCGACGGCGACGTCGCCGAACTGCATGCGAAGGGGGGATGTTGGCAGGATGAACTCGTCGCCGGCGTTCAGTCTGACAAGCTCGCCGTTGGCGCGAACGATGTACGATCCGTTCGTGGAGTTGAGGTCCCGCACGCTTGCCGAACCTTCCTCGCCCACCTGGAAGAGGGCATGGCGCTTCGACATGGACCGGGTGTCGTCCACGACGTCCATACGGGCGTATCCATCGTCGGGCAAAGGTCGGATGGGCTTGCGCCCGATCTCTATGCTGCTGCCCGGTCTGACGCTGACGGGTTCAACGCCATCGACCTTGACGGTCCACTGTTGAGCGTCTCGCTTCTGTGTCACCTTAACGGCCTGCCTTTCACCCTTGTCCACTCACTATCTGCCATTGTGTCATGCTTCCCCCACGCACGAGGATTGAATCGCCCTGACTTAACAAGTTTTACTCATTCCACCGCACCTGCATAACCGCCATCCTAGTAGCCGAACCATCAAGTTCACAACGGGCGCCGGGCGAATGCGGCAGCCATGCGCGCCGCGGGCGCCCCGCATATGAAAGGCGCGGCCGGAGGAAGCGCGGCGAGATGGCTCGCGGCATACGAATCGGCGGGTCCGTGCCGCTCCCCCGCATCACGGCCCCACCGGGGTGCGCCCGATGCATGAACGCCGAACCGCGAACGGCCGACCGTCACCGTCGTGCTCGCCCTGCGACGACGAAACGCTCGTGACGATGAAGAAACATCGGTGAGACCGTATGCGAAGGCCCCGTCCGGCGACAATGGCCGGACGGGGCCTGCATTCACGCGGTTGCGTGTCGATCGACTCTGGCGCCCTGACGGGCGCGTCGACTACTTGAGCTCGACGGTGGCGCCGGCCTCTTCAAGCTGGGCCTTCGCCTTCTCGGCGTCTTCCTTCTTGGCCTTCTCGAGAACGGCCTTCGGGGCGTTGTCGACAACGGCCTTGGCATCAGCCAGACCGAGGGAGGTGATGGCGCGAACAGCCTTGATGACCTGGATCTTCTTGTCGCCGATGGAGGAGAGGATGACGTCGAACTCATCCTTCTCTTCCTCCTGCTCGCCTGCACCGGCGGCCGGGGCCGCGGCAACTGCGGCGACCGGGGCGGCAGCCTCGACATCGAACTCCTCTTCGAACTTCTTGACGAACTCGGAGAGCTCGACCAGGGTCATTTCCTTGAACGCATCGAGAAGCTCGTCGTTGGAGAGCTTAGCCATAATGGCTTCCTTTCAATCATGGCGGGGGGCGTCAAATGTGTGGCCCGACCACCGAAACACATATCTGTAATTATTCTGGTTGCTGACTCGCCGGGGCCGAGGCCACGGGCGGTCAGGCGGCCTTTTCCTGCTTGTCGCGCAGGGCGTCGATGGTGCGCACGGCCTTGGTGGGCAATGCGACGAACATGTACGCGGCCTTGGCCATCGTGCCCTTGAGCGCGCCGGCCATCTTGGAGAGAAGAACCTCGCGGGATTCAAGATTCGCGAGCGTCTTCACACCCTCGGCGTCGTACACGGTTCCATCGGCGAAACCGCCCTTGACGACAAGAGCCTTGTTGTCTTTGGCAAAATCACGCAGCACCTTCGCAGCCTGCACATAGTCACCCTTGACGAAGGTGACGGCGGACGGGCCGGAAAGGGTCTCATCGAGACCCTCGATGCCCGCCTCTTTGGCGGCGATTCGAGCCAGCGTGTTCTTAGCCACAGAATAGGAAGTATCGCGGCCTAGCTTTTCGCGCAGATCGGAGATCTGCGGAACGGTAAGCCCGCGGTACTCGGTCAGGTAGATCGCATCGGCGTTGCGGAACTGATCCGTAAGCTGTGCGACCACCGCTTCCTTTTCGGGCCTTTTCATGGCGTTCCTTCCTGAGTCGGCCATTGACGGCAATCAAAAGGAACCTCGAACAGGGCAATAAAAAAGCCCCGCGCGCAGGCAGAGCGAACAATTTCCGGGACTCGACAAAAACCCGGCATCATACGATGATGTTTCTCAACCTGTGCTGGCTTGGCGAACCAAACTTCGAAGATCTTCCGATCTCAACCAACGGTCTGTGGTTTACAAGATGTTAAATATACCCCTCATGGTGGAGAAGGGGAGCCTGGGCGTGTTGCCGGAATCCCCCGCGCCGCACGAGCGCCCGCGGCGATATCCTCGGGTAAAGGCGGAAAGGGGATCCGGACGGGGCCGTGCGCGACGGGAGTGCGCGCGAACCGGGAAGCCGGAACGCGCGCACTCGGGAATCACGCCAGATAAGCCTGGAGGATGAAATCGAAGATGAACAGGATCGCGACCACCCAGATAACGGGGTGCACCTGCTTGGCCTTCTTCTTCACGGTCATCACGACGCAGTACATGATGAACCCGCCTGCGATGCCGTAGGAGATGGAGTAGGAGAAGGCCATGAACACCGCCGCGAAGAACGCGGGGATGGCTTCGGACATGTCCTCCCAGTTGATCTCCTTCAGGCTCGCCGCCATCATGCATCCGACAAGCACGAGGACTCCGGCCGTCGCCGCCGAGGGAACCGCGGACACTATGGGGGAAAGGAAGGCGGAGGCCGCGAAGCACAGGGCCACCACAACGGATGTCAGACCCGTGCGTCCGCCCGCGCCGATGCCCGCCGCGGACTCCACGTATGTCGTCGTGTTGGAGGTGCCGAAGATGGCGCCGATGGACGTGGCGATCGAGTCGGCGAACAGCGCCTTGTCCATCTTCGAACTGAATCCGGATCCGTTTTCCAAGGCCCTCTCGTCGGCCTCGGAGAAGATGCCGGTACGGCGCCCGGTCCCGATGAAGGTCCCGATGGTGTCAAAGGTGTCCGACATGGAGAAGGCGAAGATGGTCACCAGGACCAGCGGGATCCTGGCCGGATTGGAGAACAGCGCCGGAAATCCCTGACCGGTGAAGATGGCGCCGAAGGTGACGGGAAGCTGGGAGAATGTCTGCCCGATCGACACGGAATGCGCCATGGAGGTCACTCCGAAGGGGATGCCGATGAGGGTGGTGGCGGCGATGGAGATGAGCAGGCCGGCCTTGACCTTGAGAATGGTGAGGATGATCGCAAGAAAGAGTCCGAACAGGAAAACCCACAGCACGGGGGTGTTCAGGGTGGCCAGGCCAGGCGTTCCCGCGGTGGCCAGTCCCTTGCCCGCCGATTTGGCGTCGGAGGGGGTGAACTTGATCAGACCGACATTCAGCATGCCGACGTAGGCGATGAACAGTCCGATGCCGCCTCCCATCGCATGCTGAAGCATGGGGGGGATCGCCTCGATGATCATCTTACGGATTTTGGTGACGGTGATGATGATGTTGATCAGACCGCACAGGAACACCATGCACAGCGTCTCCTGCCAGGTGAACTTCAGTCCGAAGCAGACCGTGTAGGTGAAAAACGCATTCAGTCCCATGCCCGCCGCCTGGGCATAGGGGACGTTGGCGAACAGACCCATGACCAGCGTGCCGATGATCGCCGCGATGATGGTGGCGAGGAAAACGCCGCCCCACGGCATGCCCGTCTGGCTCAGAATCTGAGGATTCACGACGATGATGTAGGACATCGCGAAGAATGTGGTCAAACCGGCAGTGATCTCGGTGGATACGCTGCTCCCGTTCTCTTTCAGATGGAAAAACTTCTCCATTGGCTTCTCTTCCTTGGTTTGTGCACGAGGCTTCCCTGTGCTGAGGTTGCTGCGACTCGTCCGGACAGCGCCGAACAGGGCAAGACTCTAGCACTGGCAGAAGTCAAGGATGCTACGGGGAGAGTTGCGTGACGATGCCGTGCGGGGCGCAAACGGGAGGGCTCCCGGCACGGCGCATCCGCCGATCAGCCGAAGCGGCCGGAAATGTAGCGCTCCGCCTCCTCGTTCTGCGGATTGTTGAACATGGTGGTCGTGTCGGCGAAGTACATGAGGTGCCCGGGCTCCCCCACGGCCTTGAGATTGAAGAACGCGGTGAAGTCCGCTATGCGCGCGGCCTGCTGCATGTTGTGGGTGACGATGACGATGGTGTAGTCGTTCTTCAGTTCGTTGATCAGATCCTCCACGGCAAGCGTCGAAATGGGGTCCAATGCGGAGCAGGGCTCGTCCATGAGCAGGACCTGGGGGTGCACCGCGACCGCGCGCGCGATGCACAGACGCTGCTGCTGGCCTCCGGAGAGCCCGATTCCCGGATTGTTCAGCCGATCCTTGACCTCGTTCCACAGATTCGCCCCCCGCAGCGCCCATTCGACCAGGTCGTCGGCGTCGGACTTGGCGATCTTGCGGTTGTTGAGCCTGACCCCCGCGAGCACGTTGTCCCGAATCGACATGGTCGGGAAGGGGTTGGCCCTCTGGAAGACCATCCCGACGTCGCGCCTGACCTCCACGGGATCCACGTCCTTGGCGTAGAGGTCACGCCCCTCCAGGAGCACGCTCCCCTTGACATGGGCCCCGGGGATGATCTCGTGCATGCGGTCCAGGGTCCGCAGCACCGTCGACTTGCCGCATCCCGACGGGCCGATGAAGGCGGTGACCTTATTGGGTTCGATCCCCAGGTTCACGTCCTCCACTGCAAGAAAGTCACTGTAGTAGATGTTCAGATTCTTGACATCAATGCGTTGTCCCATATGCGATTCCTTTATTCCCTTCGGATTGTCGGGTCTAGCGTTCCGTCTTCACGGCGAAGACCCTCGCCACAAGCCGGCCGATGAGATTGAGCACCAGGACCAGGATGATGAGCACCAGGGCCGCGGACCATGCGCGTTCCATGGGGATGTTCGTGATGCAGCCGGATCCGGCCGACGCCGGGCAGGTGACGGACATCTTGCTGTACTCCTGATAGACGTATACGGGCAGGGTCGTCATCTGCCCGTTGAACAGGTTGACGTTGGTCGAGGCGATGAAACCGGCCGTCATCAGCAACGGCGCGGTCTCCCCGATGACGCGGGCGATGGCGAGTATGACCCCGGATACGATGCCGGGCAGGGCGGTGCGCAGCACGATCTTCGAAATCGTTCGCTGCTTGGTCACACCGAGGGCATATGAGGCCTCGCGCAGATCATGGGGAACGACCTTGAGCATTTCCTCGCTGGACTTGACGACCGTCGGTATCATCAGCAGCGCCAGGGCAACCGAGCCTTCGAAACCGAATATCGCGCCGGGCCCGAAAATAATGGAGAACAGCGAGAAGGCGAAAAGACCGGCGACGATCGAGGGGATGCCGCTCATCACGTCAACCATCAGGGAGATGGCCTTGGCGAGCCTGCCGTTGTTGGAATATTCGACGATGTAGACCGCGCACATCAGACCGATGGGGACGGAGATCACCATCGCGCCGAGCGTTATCTCCACAGTGCCGATGATGGCGTGCTCGATGCCGCCATACCCCCCGGACGGGGTGGGTCTTCCCCCGATCACGCCCGCCATGTTGTAAGACAGAAAGTTCAGGTTCAGCCGGGTCACGCCGCGTGCGATCGTGGTCCAGAGAACCGAGATCAGAGGTATCAGGGCGACAACGAAGGCCAGGGAGATAAGGACCCTCATCAGCAGGTCCTTGCGTTTTCTGGCTGCCACGAAGGACCGTGAGGGTTTGAACCGGTCGAAGTCGATGACGGGGGCGTTCGCGTCCGGGAATCCGTCGGATACAGACATCACGCGCCTGCTTTCTCGGTAATTTTACGTGCGATGAAGTTCACCAGGAAGGTGATGAGGAAAAGCACCAGGCCCGTGCCGATCAGAGTCGACACGCCCAGCGAATTCGCCTCCGGGTATTGGGCCGCGATATTGGCCGCGATCGTCTGGCTCTGCGAGGCCTGCAGAATCCTTATCGAGTATTTCAGCCCCGGCGAGAGAATCATCAGCACGGCCATCGTCTCTCCCAGTGCCCGCCCAAGTCCAAGCATGGAGGCAGACACGACCCCCGACTTGCCGAAGGGAAGCACCGCAAGCTTGATCATCTCCCATTTCGTCGCCCCCAGGGCCAAGGCGGCCTCCTGCTGCAGACGCGGGGCCTGGAGGAAGATGTCTCGCGACAACGAGGTGATGATGGGCAGGATCATCACCGCCAAAACCAGCGAGACGCTCGCCACCGTCCGAGAGGGGTTCGCGGCGGGTCCCGCGAACAGCGGAATCCAGCCCAGATAGCGCGCCACCCATTTCCAGAACGGGTAGATGGCGGGAACCAGCACAAGCCCGCCCCACAATCCGTAGATCACCGAGGGGATGGCCGCAAGAAGATCCACGACGTAGCTGAGAATGGCCGCAACACGCTTCGGCGCGTAATGCGAGATGAACAGCGCGATGCCCACGGCGACGAAGAAGGCGATGAGCAGGGCGAGGGCGGCGATGAGGATGGTTCCAAAGACAAGGGGGCCGACGTACTGCCAGAAGTTGTGGGCCAGACCGCCGGTAAACGATTCCACGGTGGCCGAATTCTGCGATTGGGAGCCCGCGATCAACGGCCATGCGCGGAACAGCAGAAAGAGTGTCACCGCCGCAAGCGCTACGAGAATGAAGGTGCCACATCCATAGGCGACTATTCTGAACACCCTGTCGGCGGTTTTGCCGTCGTTGCGCTGATGCACGTCACTGCCTTGCGAACTCACCGGTTCTCCTTAACGCTGTTGGTCTGTGTCCCGGATGCGCGCATGCCGTCGTGCGCGCATCCGCATAAACCGCGACTCACCATATTCTATACTAGGAGAGTCGCGGTCACTGTCTGGCGACATGCTCCGCCGGTCGGTTCCGCGCGGAGGCCGCGGTCGTTACTTCGTCTCGATCGCGTCGATCGACTTGACGACCTTCGTTCTCATGGAATCGCCCATCGGAGCCGATCCCGCGTTGTCGGCGGCCACCTGCTGGCCCTTGGAGCTGGTCACGTACGTGAGCCAGGACTTGACGAACTTCGCGGTGGCGACGTTCTTGTATGCGGGGCAGGCCACGTCGTAGGAGACCAGAACCACGGGATATGCACCGCTTTCCGTGGTCTTGTGGTCGAGGGCCACGACGACCCTGTTCTTCTGCGTCGCGGTGCTGTCCATCGGGGACGAGTCCACGACCTTGGCCGCGGCCTCGGCCGAATACGGGACATACTCGTTGCCGACCTTGACGGAGGCGGTTCCCAGATCCCCGGCCTTCGACGCGTCGGCGTAGCCGATCGTTCCATCGGCCTGGCTGACGGTGCTGATCACGCCGTCGGTGCCCTTGGCGCCCTGGCCGATCTGATTGGGCCAGTTCTCCCCCAGCTCATAGCTCCAGGAATCACCCGCCGTGTCCTTCACATAGCTCAGGAAGTTCTTGGTGGTGCCGGACTTGTCGGAGCGGTGGACCACCGTGATGGCGGTGGCGGGCAGAGTGACCTTGGGGTTCTGGTTGGCGATGGCCGAATCGTTCCAGGTCTTGATCTTGCCGTCGAATATCTTCGCGATCGTCTCGGCGTCGAGGTTCAGGTGCTTCCCCTTGCCGGATATGCCTTTGAGATTGAACACGATCGCGATGGGGGAGATGTACACCGGAATGTCAAAGGCGGTTCCCGAGGCGCACACGCCGGAGGACTGCTTGACCTGATCGGCGCTCAGAGAGGCGTCGGATCCGGCCCACGCCGTCGCACCCGTCAGGAACGTGCTCACGCCGGCACCCGAGCCGCTGGGGTTGTAGGCGATTTTGGCGTCCGGGTTCTGCTGTGTGTAGCTGGCGATCCACGCCTCGACCGCAGCCTCCTGCGCCGAGGATCCGGCCCCTTGGAACTGTCCGGATATCTTGCCGCTGCCCGACGAGGAGGCATTGGAATCGGTGGATGCGGTGTTGTCGCCGCAGGCCGCGATCGTCACCAGAAGAGCCAAAGCAGATATCGCCGCACTGGAACGGGCGAACACATTCTTACGCATGTTTCTTAATTCCCTCTTTTATCAATTGGTGGGAGACTGTCGTCACCTACGTGCCCTGTGAACCCATGGTAGTTTCTCAACCGCCCGTTTTCCACACGGCCCGTTTTTCTTCATGACACTTCCAGCCTATGGGCGGCCCGCCGCCGTTCACACCGAAAAGGGTAAACGGAAGGTGAACACTTGTCGATGTTCCCGCGACCGCCGGTGCAGACTCCGGAGTCGGGCGCATCTCAGTCACGGGGATCGTCGATCTTGTATCCGAGGCCACGAACCGTGGTGAGATAGCGGGGATGGGAGGGATCGGCCTCGATTTTGGCGCGCACCCGCTTGACGTGCACATCCAGGGTTTTGGTGTCGCCCACGTAATCGGACCCCCACACGCGGTCGATGAGCTGATGACGCGTCAGCACGCGCCCCTTGTTCTTCAACAGGTATTCAAGGAGCTCGAATTCCTTGAGAGGGAAGAACACGCCGTGAGATCGGACGACGACGCGATGCTGCCCGACCTCCATCTCGATGTCGCCACACACGAGCGCGACGTCGTCCCCGGAGCCTCCCTGGGGCTGCGGGACGTCGCGGTTGCGCCGCATCACGGCGCGGATGCGCGCCAACAGCTCCCGGAAGGAATAGGGCTTGGTGACATAGTCGTCCGCCCCAAGCTCCAGTCCGACGACCTTGTCGATTTCCGTGCTTTTCGCGGTGAGCATGATGATGGGCACGCGGCTCTGTTCGCGTATCCTCCTGCACAGCGCCGTGCCGTCGATGCCCGGAAGCATGAGGTCGAGCAGCACCATGTCGATGCCCCCGCGGGTGAAAAGCTCAAGGCCCTCCTCGCCCGTGGCGGCGGCGCTGACGTCATAGCCCTCCTTCGTCAGCTGGTAGACGAGCGGTTCGCGATACGATTCCTCATCTTCCACTATGAGAATATGTGTCATACTTACCTTCCTCATCACGCGGCATGATACCGCCGCGGATATCTGCGAAACGGGCATGCCGACCGGCATCCCCATCATACGTACGGGGCATGCTCACGCGAGACGGGCCCGCGCACGGACGACAGGCCGGGTGCTGCAGGCGCCCTGGTGAGCATGGTCGTCGCATGTGTCGCGCACAGGCGACGACCATCGCGAATCGCGGTGACAACCCAGGGGGCGCGAGGATCGGCGCGCATGCCGCGCAGCCGCAGGACAGGCTAAGCCGGATCATGCCGGTTTTCGCTTGTCGCGGCGGCCGCGAAGCCATCGCCCCGCGACCCGTCCGGACCTTCCGACCCGTCCGCACCTTCCGAGCCGTCCAGGATGTCCGAGCCGTCCACGTTTCCCGACCCGCCCACGTTTCCCCACCCGCCCACGCTGTGCCCATCCGGCTCCGTCTGCCGGGGGGCGGCCGGGAGCTCTATGGTGAACGTCGATCCCTCGGACTCGTGAGACCATACGGAGATGGTGCCGCCGCACTCCTCGACGCAGTGCTTCGCGATGGACAGCCCCAGTCCCGACCCGCCCGTCGCCCTCGACCGTGCCGGATCGACGCGGTAGAACCTCTCGAAGATCCGTCCCAGCGCATGGGCGGGTATCCCGATTCCCTGGTCGACGACCCGAATCACCACGCGTCCATTCCGACGGGCGACGCCGACGGCGACGATGGTGTTCTCCGGGGAATACCGGATCGCGTTCTCGACCAGATTCTTCACCGCCGTTTCGATGGCCTCGGGATCGGCCATGGCATACGCGTCGTCCACGCGCGGACGCGCCCCCTCACGACCGTCGCCGGTCGGGGCCACAGGCTTGTTGTCCAGAGTCAGGCGCACGTCGATGTGCTTCGCCCGGGCCTGCACCGCATTCTGCGAGATGGCGCTGCGGGAGGCGTCGAGCACGGACATGCGTCCAACACCTGGCGTCGATCCGACGGCCTGGGCACGCTGCAGGTCGATGAGATGGTGGACGAGCTCGGTCAGGCGCTGTGATTCGGTGGTGATCCTCCCTGCGAAATAACGCACGGCATCAGGGTCGTCCGCGGCATCGGTGATCGTCTCCGCCAACAGCGAAATCGCGCCGGCAGGCGTTTTGAGCTCATGCGACACATTGGTGACGAAATCGCGCCTCATCGCCTCAAAGTGACGCTGATCGCTCATATCGACCAGAAACACCGCGTACACCCCCGAGGAGATCTCGCCGATCCGCACCTTGAGATGCAGCGTATTGGAAGGCCCTCCGTGCCCCGCCTGAACACCCCTGCCGCTGACGACGGCTCCGCCGGCGCCATGACGGACGGGTATGGCAATCTCCCGCTCGCGCACGGCTCCATCGCCAACCACTTGCGCCAGAACGTCTCGTATCTCTCCTGCGGCAAGCCGCCCATGGTCGAGAAGGCCGAATGATGACCCCTCCGGACTCGCATAGCGCACCGAACCAATCCCGTCGCATACGATCAGGGCCCTGGGCATGACCTCGATGAACCGACGCTCGGTTTCGCGGACGGGAACATCCGCGCCGAACAGAGACTGCGACTCCTCGCCGCCCACGGAGGACTCCTCCACGCCGCGATCGCCTCGGGAGCCCGCACGCGCATACAGAAGGCAGACCAGGGCTATCAGAACGACGATTCCGACAAGCATAACCGCCACACCGATGCTCATATCGTCCTCCCGATCCGCATTCCGCACCTCTCGTCACCTGCGCGCACCATGTGCGCCCTTCACTCAGTGTCCCCTACATGTGCGGCATATGAACGGCGGTACACGAGATATCACCGTAAGTTTGCCGTTCGTTTACCTTTCCCTGCAAGAATCGCCGCGAAGCGCCGGCGGCCGCATGCCATCATCCCGCCGGACGCTACATCCGCCGCACGATGTCGACGGCGAGCCTGGCCGCGGTGTCGGCGTACTGCGATATGTCGAACTCCCTGAACACCTCGTAATCGGTGTCCGCGTTGTCACTCAGAGCACGAATGATCAGCGGGGACACGTCGTTTCGGGCGGCCACATGCGCCACTGCGGCGCCTTCCATCTCCACGGCGTCGGCGCCGGTGTCGCGTACGACCTGGGCGACCTTCTCGGGCGTATCCACAAAATAGTTCCCCGAGGCTATGGTGCCGATCACATGGTGGATGCCCATATCCCTGAGAGCCGCATCAGCCAGCGACAGAAGCCTGCCGTCACTGTGGAAGCATTCGGTGCCGGGCTTCCATTGGCCGACCAGCCGCATGTCCGTGTCAAGATACCGCAGGGTCCCTCCCAGAACGACGTCGTTGACGTGGAGGGCGGGGTTGAGGTTTCCCGCTATGCCCGAGAAGATGATGGCGTCGGGCCGATGACGATCGATGAGGTATTGAGTCGTGGCCGCGGCGTTGACCAGCCCCATCCCCCCGACCGTGGCGACCACGGTGACGTCCTGACCGCCGCGGGTGCGAATGGTGCCGCGGAAAACGACCAGGCTCGCCGCCTCCTGTCTCTCGACCGACTCGAGCGATTGCGCGATGTGGGCCACTTCCTCCTGCAACGCTCCGATGATGGCGACGGTTGTCATAGGGCTCCTCTATTTCCTCGTGTGCTGTAATGTCATCGCGCACGCCCCACAGACGACGAGCGCGGTCCGGGTGCAGCCCCGGGATCCTCCGCCTCAGGATACCGCAGCCGCGCAGCGACGACCCCGGAAAGGTCGGCGGAGGATCGCGATGTCAGATCCAGCGCCGCGTCAGCACGGCCTGCGCAAGGTCGCGGAGCAGTGTCTCGGTGTCCGTCCAGGACAGGCAGCGGTCGGTGATGGATTTGCCGTATATCAGGCTGGGCAGGGGGCCGGCAGGCTGGTTTCCCCCCTCGATGAAGCTCTCCATCATCACGCCGGAGATCCCCCTCTCTCCTCCTGCGATACGGGACGCGATATTGCGCACGACGCGGGCCTGCTGATGCTCGTCCTTGCCGGAATTGCCGTGGGAGCAGTCGATGATGAGGCCGTGCGACGCCGCGGAGTCCTCCGGCAGCTCCTTGCGGATCTCCGACATCGCGCGAGACACGGAGTCCGCATCGTAGTTCGGCCCGGAGTCCGACCCTCGAAGGACCACATGGCAGTCGGGATTGCCGAGGGTCTGCACGGCGCAGGCCTGCCCACGGTGGTCGATGCCGAAGAAGGTGTGTCGCTGGCCTGCGGCGAAGCAGCCGTTGACCGCGGCCCGGACGGAGCCGTCCGTGGCGTTTTTGAATCCCACGGGCATCGACAGCCCGCTGGCGAGCTGACGGTGGATCTGCGACTCGGTGTTTCGCGCGCCGATCGCCCCCCAGCTCACGGCGTCGGCGATGAACTG
Source organism: Bifidobacterium sp. (assembly GCA_022649135.1). Lineage (GTDB taxonomy): Bacteria > Actinomycetota > Actinomycetes > Actinomycetales > Bifidobacteriaceae > Bifidobacterium. Next base: position 78,505 of record JALCNP010000002.1, on the reverse strand, counting down.
CGGCGATGTCGGCTCCAGGAATTCCGTCGCCGCCGCCAGTCCCTCGTCGAGCACGCCAAGCAGGATCTTACGCGCCAACAGCAGCCCCTTGCGTATGTTATGGCTTCCGTCCAGGTCGGGATCGTTGATCAGACCCTTCCACCCGATGGTGGTGCGCGGCTTTTCGAAATACACCCGCATCACGATCAGCAGCTCCCCCTCGAGCTCATTTTTCAGTGCGGAGAGGCGATGCGCATAGTCGATTGCCGCGGAGGGATCATGGATCGAGCACGGGCCGACGATGACCAGCAGACGATCGTCCTGCCCGTACAGGCAGGCCCGAATCTCGTCCCGCGAATATTCCACGACATCCTGGGCCTTCGGGGACATGGACAGTTCGGCAAGAACCTGGGCCGGCGTGGGCAGGGGCTCGAGTTCCAGAACGCGCCGGTTGATGATGCGGCTAATCCCCACCTGATCCTCCCAGCGGGGTACATCCGTCGTGGTCAGAGGGTTTCTGCCCTCCTGCACGGCCTCTCGAATCGCCCTGAGCTCCTCGGGCGTGTTCAGCGGGTGGGCGGCGCGATGTGTCTCGGCTTCCGGGGCATGCGCCTCATGAGGCGCTCCGGCCCCTTCATCATGCGCCGCTGTGCTGTGCTGCTGCATTGATGCTCTCCTTGCTTGTTCCACTCACCAGAATAAACCAGCCCGACGGCACCGGGGCACACCACCCGACATTATGGTCGTGGCAGACGGACATGGAAGCGCTCCCGGCACCGGCTCACGGCAGAACGGGGGACGGAGGGGAAGAACGGGGAAAGGGGAAATGAGAAAAAGAACGAGGAAAAGATAGGGATGGAGGGGGTGGGGGCGGTAACGTGCAGTCGAATCAGGCGCCCCGGCGGGTGCTGACGGCATCGGCGAGTGTGTGCAGAAGCTCTCTGGTTCTGTCCCACGGTATGCAGGGGTCGGTGACGGACCGCCCATACACGAGCCGGTCAAGAGGGGCGGGCGACTGATGCCCGCCGAGCAGGAAACTCTCCATCATGATTCCCAGGATCCCCTGCTCCCCTCGGGCGATGCGGTCCGCGATGTCCTCGACCACACGGGCCTCCCGCATCTCGTCCTTGCCGCAGTTTCCATGGGCCGCGTCGATGATCAGGCCTTGGGAGTTCGCCTCGTTGACCCGGCACGCATGCAGTTCCTCGAGCGCCTCGGCAACCGACCGCGCGTCGTAGTTCGGGCCCCTGCTTGATCCGCGCAGCACAAGATGGCAATCCGGATTGCCTCTCGTTTCGGCGGCGATGACCCGGCCGTCAAGGTTGATGGACAGAAAATGATGGTCGAATCCGGCGGCGTAGCAGGAGTCGGCCGCGGCCTTCACCGATCCATCGGTGGAGTTTTTGAAGCCGATGGGCATCGACATGCCGCTGGCCAGCTCGCGATGCACCTGACTTTCGGTGTTTCGCGCGCCGATCGCCCCCCAACTCACCAGATCGCAGATGTACTGGGGGGTGATCGGATCAAGCCATTCGGTCGCGGCGGGCAGCCCCAGGGAGAGCACGTCGCACAGAACCTTGCGTGCCAGCCACATTCCCTTGCGGATATTGAAGCGGCCGTCCAGGTCGGGGTCGTTGATCAGGCCCTTCCACCCGATGGTGGTGCGCGGCTTTTCGAAATACACCCGCATCACGATCAGCAGACGGTCCGAAAGCTCACGCTGCACCTGTGCCAACCGGGAGGCGTAATCCCGCGCGGCCTTCGGATCGTGGATCGAGCACGGGCCGACGATGACCAGCAGACGATCGTCGTCACCATGCAGAACGGCCCGGATCTCACGGCGGGAGCGCAGAACCGTATCGCTCATGGCAGAGGTGATCGAAAGCTCTCGGAGGAACGCCCGGGGAGCGGGGATGGGATCCAGCTGGCGGATGTTCACATCCACGGTCTCGGGGAACACCGCCTGCCTGCCCAGATCGCGCGCGTCCTGCGAACTGTCCGGCCCACGTAACTGCGCCATTACCTACCTCTTCACATATCACCGTGTGGTCGGCCATCGCCGCGATGGCCGACCACAAGGATGACGACGACATTCTTCGCTAGGCGAGGGCCCCCATGGGATCCCATGCCGGAAGGACACGGGCCGGACGGAGCAGCGCCGCACGATACTCCTCGGGCAGCAGAGACTTGGGGACGGCGACCTCGTAGACGTACTCGGAGAACCAATCATCGCTCATGGTGAAGTATCCCTTGTCCGCGATCTTGTCGCCCCAGGAGTTCTCCACACGCCAGCGCCTGGTGGTGGTTCCGTCGTCTGCCACATCGACGCCCACGAACGCCATGGCGTGATTCATCGCGGAGTCGGCGAATCGCACCCGCTCTTCTTTGTCCATGTTGAAATCGACGTTATAGACGCGTGCATATTCGAACAGATCCGTTGCCCATGCCCCGGAGTCACGATCCATCATCGGATGGCAATCCGCCCCGAACCAGACGGGAATCTTCTGCTCGGTGAGGATCGTGCGCACGCAGTCCTTCATGAACTGGTTGGGAACGTTGAGATATTCGGTCGGATCCCCGCCCGCCACGTTTCCGAGGTGCTCAATGGCGATTTTCACGCCCTTGGGATGTTCCGTGCGCGGGTCGTCGACGAGGCACACATAGTCCTCGAGTCCCGCCTGCACGTACTTCCCCCAGAACTCAACGGGGGTGATCTCCCCGTCGCGGTGGAAGTTTCCGTCCTTGTCCGTCCATTCCCAGTCGAAGCTCGTGACAGGCTCGCCCAGATGAATGGTGAGCATGCGATGCCCCTCGCCTATCGTCTTTTCAACGATGGAATCGATCTGATCCCGATTCTCATACATGCGGGCCACCGCCGTGTGCAGCAGAGAGCGCAGCTGCGTGTTGAGCTCGCCCGTGTTCTTCGACGACTGTGTTTCGGGGAAGATGTCCTTGGGAACGGCGCCGTACTTCTTGTAGATGTTCATGGCCATCGTCCACTGACCGCCATCACCCATGACGTCCGCAAGCAGATGCTGCATCAGCCGCGAATCCGAGGGTTCGCCCGCCTCGATGAGCCGGGCCACATCCCTGAGGAAATAGTTGACCCTTTCGAGCTTGTCGTAATACATCGCGTAGTTCTGGGAGAACTCGAACTCCTTGAGACCGAGCGACTGCTTCGCGACGTAGCGGGCGACGTTCAGCGAGCTGAACAGCCAGCAGCGGCCCGAGTGATCCTGATGGGTGACCTCGCCGTTGTCCACGCTCACCGAGAAACGACGCTGCAGCAGACGCGACCTGTCATAGTTTCGCGCCACCTTCTCGATGCCGGCCGCGGTGACGGCGTTCATGGCGATCCTGTTGGAGTCGCTTCCGTCGAAGTCGGCTCGCAGGGCGATGAGCTGCTGATGGGTAAGTGGCGTGATCTCAGTCATTCTGTTCCTTTTCTGTTGTCTGGTGCGCCGACGGTTCATTGCCGTTCGACGCGTTTCCGTGCGCTTGCGGGGCGGTGTCCGAGCCCGACCCCTCTGACGGGGGATCCCGACGGTCCCCTGACTGGCGGTTCCCTTGCAGGGCGGCGTCATCGGAGGGTGCGCCATCGGCGTCCCCGCCATTGGGCCGCTCCCCCGTATGCGCACCCTCGGAATCGTTCTGCCCGAAGTTGAAGCCGGAGAAGGCGTGCGCGAACATCGAGCGCAGCTCCGTAACACGCTGGGTGATCGTGGATTCGCGCTCCTGGAGCTGGGCGATGTGCTTGGTCAGCCGATCAAGCTCGGATTGTGCGGCCTGACGGCGCTGGGTAATCTGCTTGTCGGCGTCGATATCGGCCTGCTTGAGCGTCTTGGCCGCATGCTCATCGGCATCCTTGCCCTTGGCGGATGCATAACCGTCCGCATCCTCGCGCACCTTCTTGGCCTGGGCGATCAGCTGGTCCGACTCCTGTTTGGCCTGCACCCGGCGCTGCTCGAGATGTTCCAGCAGCTCGTTGACCTTCTTCGTGGCCTCATCCTGCTGCGAGGCGATATCGGTGCGGATCTGCTCCACCTCGGCCTTGACCTGGCCCATGGTCTTCGTGCGGTATACCTCGGCGTCGTCGCTGATTTCCTGCGCCTTCGCGTTCGCCGCATCGGTGATCTCCCCGGCCTTGCGCTGCGCTTCCGTCATCATGTGGGACGCCTGCTGGCGGACGTCGGCCAGCTTCTTGTTGGCATCGGCCAAGGCGGACTCGATCTGATCGTTGGCCTCGGCCTTCAGACGGGATATCTCCTCGTTCGCATCCTTGCGCTGCTGCGCGATGGTCTGCACGGTTGTGGCCTTGAGGTCGGCGATCTCACGCTCCTGGCGGGCCTTGAGCGCCGCAAGCTTCTTGCCCTGCTCCTCGCGGGAGTTGCTCAGCTCGAGCTCGACGGAATCCCTCTGCTCGGTGACGATCTTCGCCGTCTCCGCGCGCAGCTGCGCCGCGTCTTCAAGGGCGCTTGAGCTGGTGGTCTCCGCCTTGGTCTTGGCGTTTGCGATGATGGTCTCGGCCTTCGCGTTGGCGTCATCGACGATGTTCTTGGCATCGAGCTTCGCGTTGTTGATAAGCGTTTCCGCCTGAGCCTGAGCGGTTGCGCGAGCTGCGGCCGCATCCTGCTTGGCCCGTCCGAGCAACTCGGCGCTGGTCTGTTCCGCGGACGCGAGCATCTGCTGGGCATTGGCTCCCAGGGAGGCGAAGGAGTTGCCCTTGGAGGCCTTTTTGACGTTGTTCTTCTCTTCCTGCAACTGCGCCTGCAGCTGCAGAATCGTATCATCGCTCGATTTGACCTGGTCGCGCAATCTGTTCAGCGTCTGCTGCTGAGCTACAAAAGCCTCATCTACCCTGTCCTTGTCATAGCCCCTTAACACAACCGGGAACTGGTCAACCATAGTGATTCCTTTCACCCCACGCACAATGAACCGAAAACCGTCGTCACTTGCACTCTATCGCATTGCGCTCGCCAAAACACAGCGAATGTGCACCCATCCTAACAGAGGGAGGATAAAAATATTCCCGGCGGCGACACCATGTCCTACGCCAGAAGTATCTCCGCGGACGACGGTCGCAGATAGTACCGCATCGATTCGCAGACCAGGTCACGTCCGGCCGCGACCTGCTGGCTGAGCATCAGCCCGTGATGCGGATGCGGGGACTCGTTGATGAGCGGAAAGCTGACGAAGCCCGCAAGGACGCGGCTCTTCGTCGACGACCAGTGCATAAGGTTGTAGAACACGGAATTGCACACATAGGTTCCGGCATCGGAACTCAACGTCGCGGGAATCTCATGGTCGGTGAAATCCTTGAGGATGGCCCTCAGCGGCAGGCGGGTCCAATACGCCGCCGGGCCATCGGAATCGATGGGGCCGCGCCGGGGGGTTTCGTTGTCGGCGTCGGGCCGTGCGTCGCCCATAAGGTTCTTCGCGCAACGCTCCAGGGCTATGCCTCGCGACTCACGCTTCACACCGGTGGCGATGACGATGTTCGCGTCGCACGCCTCGATGGCATCCAGAAGGGTGGGCCATGCGTTGGCGAAACTCACCGGAAGCTCGACGGCGTTCACCGAGACCTCACAGTCCCGCAGCATCTCGGAGCAATCATCCCCCAGCATCGCGCGCCCCTGCTCCGCCAGAATCCGAGGAACCTCCCGTGCTGGATTGACATCCACGCCTTCATAGGGGCCGAATCCCGACATCACCACACTGATATTCTCCATGATCACCAGTCTAGCCTCGAGCGGACGCATCCGGACGCGTTCACCGCGTCACCGGTCCCACGCCGGAAGCGGGCACGAGACCCGGCAGGCCTCTTGCGGGGAGGGGACGCGCTCGCGAATACACAATGGGGACGGCCGCGGAACGAACACGGCCAGAAGCAGGGCACGGCGCTCCGGGGCACGGGCGAGCGCTCACACCCGGCCGACACCCGCGCGCAGCATGTCGCGCATTCTTTCCATGGCGGCGTTCCGGGGCATATGGGCGCTGATGAACTGGGCCTGCGGAAGATCGGCCTGCGTGGTGATCTTGATGTTGCGCTCGCTACCCGCCACGATCGCCACGGGCTCGCCGGGAAGATAGTCCACGACGACCCGGGTGTCGTCGGTAGGACGGAAATCGGGGTCGCGCGAAGCCATGGCATAGGCGCGTTCTATCACGGAGAAACGGAAGGCCTGAGGCGTCTGGGCCCGGAACATGTTCGCGCGATCCGGCACCGAATGGATCACCTTGCAGTCACCCAGATCCTGCGTCAGCAGCATGGTGTCGCTGGAGGCAAGAGCAACCGTCGCCGCTCCGAATCTGTCGAGGGCGTCGATGCAGCTGTCGATCGCGGCCTGCTCGACGAACGGACGGACGGCATCATGAATGAGCACCTTCGCATCTCGGGGAACCCCCGCCTCCCGCAGCGCCTCGAGTGCCGCCCGCGTGCTGGCGGCGCGCTCGGCGCCGCCATCGACGATCATGCGCACCTTGGCATACGCCTTCTCCTCCACGAGGGTCTCAATCCGCGAGCGCACGTCGGGGTTGACGACGACGACGACGTCCGTGACGCGAGCGTTCCCCTCGAACGCCTCTATGCTCCAGCAGACGATGGGATTGCCTGCGATGCTCACCAGCTGTTTGGGATTCTCGGGGTCGAAGCGCGTGCCGAATCCGGCCGCGAGCACGACCGCGACAACCGGAACGGGGGAACCCTCCTGCGGCCGATTCTCGGAATGCACCTGTTTCATCCGCATTCCTGCCCCTAGTCCTCGCGAACGATGAAGGCGAGAAGTCGACCCTCATGGCTCTTATGCGCGAGAGCCGCACGACGGTGCGAATACCACAGGGGGTTCTCCACCGTGCACAGGCTGTTTTTCATATCCTGGACACGCTGGCCGAGAACCGGGCTCGCCTCACCGTCCGCCTGGCACAGGGCCGACAGCTCCTCATCGTGGTCGAGATACTGCGTCGCCGCGTCGATTCTCCCGCGCGAATCGACGATGTGGTCGACGCCCGCCCTGTGCAGCTCCTGCAGCGCGGCCTGCGCGATGTCGATCCCGGGGCCTCCGTATGTGGTCAACGTGTATGTTCCGGGAAACTGGCTGTCGAATTCATCGGCTATGTCGCTGCCCACCTCATAGCAGTCGCCGCAGATGCGAGGCCCCAGGGTGGCGACGATGGAATCGGTCCGGGCGCCTTTGGACCGCATCATGCCGATGGTGTTTGCGAGGATCCCCGCCTGGAGGCCCTTGCGCCCGCAGTGGGCCGCGGCGATGACACCCGCCTGCGGATCCGCCAGAAGCACCGGAAGGCAGTCGGCCGCGAACATGCCCAGAGCCACTCCGGCTCGTGCGCTGACCTGGCCGTCGGCCTTGACGGCGGGAGCGGGGCCTCGATCGCCGTGCGCGCCGCCGGAGAAGTCATAGCCGTACGCGGCGTTGTCCGAAAACAGATCCGCATCCGCCGCGATGCCGGAATGGACCTGGGAGACCAGCGAGATCCTCGCATGCAGCTGCCGCGCGAGTGCCGACCGGTTGGCCCCCACGCTGACGGGGTCGTCTCCGCCCCGCCCCCCGACGTTGCACGAGGCGTAGTCGCCCGTGCTGACACCACCAAGCCTCGTGGTATAGACCACGGTGACATGGTCGCACAGGGCGATGGGGATGGTGACGGGTATCGGCTTGCCCTCCCCGTCCGTATGGTCCAACGCATTGCTGTCGAGAACCTGCGACACGTTCCTCTCCCTCGTCCCCGGGTTCTGAGGCCGGGCACTGTCATTGCCGTTTCGAGATGGATGCATGCGTTCGTTCATGGACACCATCCTACGCGCAGCCGACTATTGGGCCTTAAGCGTGGGCCGTGGCGCGCGGGAGCGTATGGCGGCATTCGCCGGAACCGCCTGCGGGCAGGGCATCGAAAAGACATGGGCCGGGTTGTTGATGGATGTCACGGGAGTCCCCTGCTCGTCACGCAATTGCCCGGCGGGGACGGTGAAGCCCAGAGGTTCGCGGCCGGGAATCAGGAATTCGATCCTCTGGCCCGCCTCGATCTTGTTCCGACTCACCAGCGCGACCCGGCCCGAGGACGGGTCGTAGGAGGTCACCTCGCCCACCACGAGCCAATCGCGATGGTATCCACCGCGGTCGTAGTTCTCGCCCGCCCTGTTCTGGGGGTAGTAGAACCCCGTGCAGTAGTCGCGGTGGGAGACCTTGTACGGCTCCTGCACAAGCCAGTGGGGAAGAATCACCGGCGCAACCGGACCGGGTGCCTCGTGCGCGGGAACGTGGCCGACCGACGCCGGGTCGATCCGGTCATGGAAGGGCCGCAGCACGTGCCCCTCACGATCCTCGAATCCCCTGCTCACCATGTATTCGTCGACCGCGCACTTATACGCGTTCGACATGGCGGCCACATAGTATGCGCTTTTGGCGCGCCCCTCGATCTTCAGGCTGGTCGCCCCGGCATCGATGAGATCGTCAAGATGCTCCAGCATGCTCATGTCCTGGGAGTTGAATAGAAACGTCCCCTGATCGCTCTGTTCCACGGGGAAGAACCGCCCGGGGCGCTTCTCCTCCACGACGCCGTACTTCCACCGGCAGGGCTGCGCGCATTCGCCGTGGTTCGCGTCCCTGCCGGTGAGGTAGTTGGAGAGGAGGCAGCGCCCGGAGAACGCCATGCACATCGAACCGTGGACGAAGCATTCGACGTCCATGTCGGGGGCGATGTTCGCACGGATGTCGCGCACGGCCTGAAGGTCAAGCTCCCGCGCAAGCACGACACGCTTCGCACCGAGCTCATGCAGCGCGTTCGCCGCCTGGTAGTTGGTGACGCCCGCCTGCGTGGACACATGCAGCTCGAGTCGCGGCGCGATGCGGCGGGCCTCCATAAGAACGCCGATGTCGGTGACGATCAGGGCGTCGACGCCGGTCTGGGCAAGCGTTCCCACGTATTCGCGCAGGGGCCCGATCTCATCGTTGCGCGGAAGAACGTTGCAGGTGACGTACACCCGTGCGCCGACGGCGTGGGCATATCGTGACCCCTCCTCGAATTCCTCGAGGGAGAGATTCCTGGGGGCCGATCTCATGCCGAACTCCTTGCCCGCGCAATACACCGCGTCGGCTCCGAAGTCCACCGCCGCCTTCAGGCTTCTCAGGCTGCCCGCCGGGGCCAGAACCTCCGGTCTGCGTCTTCGGAGCACGGGGAAGACGGGCGAATCGCTCATCGTCCCCGCTCCTTGAGAGACGCGGCGAAGGACTCATCCAAGTTCGGCGAGCTCCTGGGCGGTGAGCCGGACCTCTCCCGAACGCAGACTGTCGAGGATCGTCCGCGGCCGGTGAGCCCCGGGGATGACGAACACATGGCTCCCCTTGGCCAGCTCCCACGCCAGAACGATTTGCTGATAGCTCACGCCATGCGCCTTCGCCACTGCACGGAACGGATCGAACACGGTTTCGTCCTTCTTGCGGCGGTATCCGCCCAGCGGGCTCCAGCACACGAAACCGAGGCCTACCTTTCCCGTATAGTCAAGGGTGTCCTGCGTCTGACGGTAGATGGGTGAGTACTGGTTCTGGACGGCTATGAGCCTGTCTCCCAGAATGCGCCGGGCGATGTCGATCTGCCCGATGGAGGCGTTGGATACGCCTGCATATTTGGCGACGCCTTCATCCACCAGCTGTCTGATGGCTTCGATGGACTCCTCGTAGGGGACCGCGGGGTCGGGGCGGTGGAAGTACAAGAGGTCGATCGCCTCCACGCCAAGGGCCTTTGCGGACTGCTTGCCCCGGAGAATCAGGTTTTCCGGGCGTCCATCGACATCCCAGGTGGGGGTGCCGTCGGTGAAGTTGCGGTAATGCCCAACCTTCGTGGCCACGGACACCTCGTCGCGGGGACCGTGCCAGGATGACAGTGCCTCGCGGACGAGCTTCTCCCCCGTCTGCTCCTCGCCCCCGGAACAGTAGTAGGCCCACGCGGTGTCGATATGACGGCATCCGGCATCCAGAGCCGCGTGGATGGTGTCGATTCCCTGCTGCCAGCCGAGATTGTCCTCAATGGTCAGGGGCATCTCGCCAAGCCCTATCGCCGTGGTGTCATATGGGCCAAGATTGCGGTGTAATACCATTGCTGCTCCTTCAGTAACGAACCGTATGCGCCATGACGATCCCGCATGACGCCTCTTCCAGCGTAGAAACGGCTCTGGATTTTATTCCCACAGCCAACGTGCATGCCGCACCGGCAGACCGGTCGTGTTCCCGGTCATCGACCGCCGAAGGAGCCGCCCCCCGATCCACCGAAGGAGCCGCCGAATCCGCCTCCGGAAAAGGAGCCGCCCGATCCCGAGGAGGAGGACGCGGCATGAATGGTGGATCGAATCTGGGCGAAACCGGCACTCAGCTGGGATCCCACGTCCCCGAAGTCTCCGCCGAAGGCCGAAGGGTCGGCTCCGACTCCCCCGGTTGCCGGGCCGAAGGCCGTGGACCCCCAGAAGTATGGTCGGTACGACCAGTAGAGAAGCGAGCCATAGGCCTGTGCGTCCAGCCAGCGGGGATCGCGCAGTTCAGGACATGACTGGGCAAGCTGCCTCAGCACCGTGCGAGAGATTCCGAAGGCCGTGGCATACACGAGATAGTTGTCCCAGAGAGCGAGATCCGCGGCACCCCGATCCGTGAAGTCGCTGAAATCCTCGAGGTAGCGTTTCAGGCCCATAACCTGACCGGCGTATCGCTGCCCCGGTTCCGTGAGCTCCTTGTGCCTGCCGCTGATGAGCGTGAACAGGGCGCACGCCATGGTCGGCGCCGCCAGCACGACAGCGAGGGCGACCTGGGACTGCTGGACGAAGAACATCAGGGACCCGATCCCCAGCAGGAGGCCCACGACCCCCACCGCGGTCGCCCCGGCTCCGATCGAACGCGTGGCCCCGAGCATTGCGAATGCATTGGACGCCGCCGTCTCGAACCCCTGCTGCCCTGCGTATCCGGCTTTCCCCTCTCTGAAGGCGCGACGCATCTGGCGCAGGTCGAACACCGGGGACCCGATTATCTCGCCGGCCGATTCAAGAAGAGACAGCGCCTCATTCTGCGTGTTCGACAACCGAAGCGATTCCCTGTTCGTGCCGCACACCGGCAGTATCACGATGGTGCTCGTCTGCGAGAGCCGCTTCACGTCGGACGAATGGGAGCCGATCAGCGCGGCCACCGAAGCGGCATTCGCCGTGCTCATATCGATTCCGGCATACGTGGATGAGGGCCCCGGATAGATCGCGATGGCCTTGCGCTCGGCCAGGGAGAGAACCGTCGCGGACATCTGCCGCGAGGACAGAGTCTGCGCGGAGACCGGCTCCAGCACGGCCATCATGGAGGCCGCGGCGGCGGGATCCAGATCCGGAGGCTCCCTCCAGTACTCGATGTCGCCGCGGTACCCGAATCGACGGTTGGATCGAATGGAGGCGACTATTCCCAGGACGCTGAGGATGGCCGAGGCCGCGGCGAGAAGCACCCACAGGATGAGGTTGCGCACGACGGTGGAATGCTGACGGTCACGCCATTCGCGCTCCTGTTTGGCCTCATCGCTCATGATGGTTGTTTTGGCGTTGCGATCCACCGTCCGCGTCACTCCGTGCGCCGCAGAGGAGTCGAACATGGCGACGAGGTCCAGATACTGCCCCGCTCTGACATCATAGGCGGTGAAGGCGAGCTTCCCCCCGGCCCCGCGACTGGTGGAGGAGGTTCCCTCATAGTGCAGCCACGCCCACGAATTGGAGGAATGTATCCCCGGGGGGAAGGAGAGCCTGCCCGTCAGCGTTCCAATGGGTATCTGGTTCGATTTTCCGACGGGCTCCCACTGGAAGGATGCCACGTCCCGGTATGCCGTCGACACTCCGGCAAGGGTCATCGACACCTCGAATTTGAGGCTTGACGCCCGGACGGTGGCCGGGATGTTCCACCCGATCTCCACCGTCTTCCTGCCGGAGGCGTTCTCGGCGTCATAGGGCTGGGGATCGTTCGCTCCGCCCGTGACATCGGCGACGTACCAATGGTTCGCATAGTCCTCGTCCCATGTCGACGTGCTCACCGTGGAGGGCGAGCGCGGCTGAATCCGCGCATAGGTCTGCCCGGTGGTGAGGTTCCTCACGCTGATGTCGCGAATGGATGTCAGGTTGGCGGGATTGATGGAGTACTGCTGATAGAGCTGCTTCCACGGACGGGACGAGTCGCCGTCGCCGCGATCCCTGAGTCTCATGTCGATGCGCTGGGTGACCTTCAGATCGCCGTTGGAAAGGACCTGGGCGTCATAGTCCAGCGTCCGATAGCTCAGATCCGCTCCGTCCCCGTGGGAGACGATCGCGACAAGCCCCAGACCGACGATCAGGGCCGCTGAGATGATTGCGATCACGCCCGAATAGAGTGCACGTCGTATTGTCATCGATTTCCACCATTGCCTTCGTCATATTCGCGTGTTGGCCGGATCGAGTCCCTTCGATGCCCCGCAAGCATGGAAGCATCGGCGTCGTCGACCGCACCCGAAGGAACCGCTACCCCGGGGAGCCCCGAGGGGCCCTTCATGCCCGGACGCACCGCGACCATGGCCGAGGCACGCATCCAGGGAGGACCTCAGAAGGAGACGCGAGGCGCCTGGCGCGCCGAGTCGTCCGCCTCAAAGTACTGCGCCTTCTCGAAGTGGAACATCCCGGCGATGATGTTGCTGGGCACGGTTTCGGTGGACGTGTTGAACTTCATGACCACATCGTTGTAGAACTGCCGGGCGTATGCGATCTTCTGCTCGATCTGGCTGAGCTGCGCCTGCAGATCGAGGAAGTTCTGGTTCGCTTTGAGCTGCGGGTAGGCCTCGGCCGTGGCCTGGAGGCTGACAAGCGCTCGGGAGAGCGCGTTTTCGGCGGCGGCGCGGTCCTGTCTTGTGGCATCCGGGTTGTTGGCGGCGGCGACGGCTCCGGCACGGGCCCTGGTGACCTGGGTGAAGACCTCGGACTCGTGCGCCGCATATCCCTTCACGGTTTCCACGAGATTCGGGATGAGGTCGGAGCGCTGCTTGAGCTGCACGTCTATCTGCGCCCATCCGTTGTTCACGCGGTTGCGCAAGGCCACCAGGGAATTGTATGCGAATACCGCCCAGAGGACGATGACCGCCACGATGACTGCGACAATGATCCATGCCATGGTGATGCTCCTTCGATCGTTCGTCCCCCCATTATCCCAGATGGTGCGGATTGCCGGCGGACGTGCGGTCCGATCCGGACGTCCCGGCCCGCCGGACATGACGGTGCCGCGCGGCCGAATGCTCTGCGGCCGACGGCCGGCCTTTGGCTCTCACTGAATGTATGCTCGACGATATGAGTGAATCTGCAGAAAACGGACATTACAGCTGCCGCATCGGAGTTCTGGACAACGATCGCTGCGCTCTGGACAACATCGTGGCGCTGCTGGAACACCTGAACAACCGCGATGGACGCCGCCTCGACATATGGGCAAGCGACAACCCCGCCCAGGCGATTCAGGAATGCAGGTTCGGATCGCAGCATACGGACGTCATCTTCGTGGACATGGCGCTGACGGGTCTCACCGGGGTCCAGGTGGCGACACAGATACGACGATTCGCCCCGACCATCGCCGTCATAGGGATGACGTCATATGAACCCCGGTCATACCGACGGCAGCTTCAGCAGTCCGGGGCACAGGCGCTGCTGGACAAAAGCACTTTGCGCCGCGACCTGTGCGAGGCGCTCGACTCCGTCGTGTCCGGCGATGCCTACCCGCGCGACGGCGGATTCGTGGGCACCTCGCAGGCCCCCATCGTGTACATGAGACGCGACCGGGCGGCGATGATCCCCAAGTTCACCGCCACGGAACAGCGCTTCATCTCCCTGAGCACGAGCCACGACACGGCGAAGCAGCTCGCGGCGCAACTGAGCATCAGCGTCGACACCGTGTTCTCCCACCGCCGCAACATCAAGAAGAAACTCCATTGCGACACCTGGCACGAGGCGCTCGACAAATGCCGGGAACTGCACATTCTCTGACCTCCAGACCCAGAACGACAGACGCAACGATGAAACATACGACACCGATCGACCCCGCGTCCACCGCACGGGACGCCGCCATCTACCTCCGAACCGTCCTCAGGCACCCCTCCATCTCCCTGATCGGCGCGGCCATCGGCATCATCACCGTTTTCGAAAGCTTCTACTGGCTGTTCACCGGCCCATTCAGCACGCTCGGCGTCGTCTTCCTCCTTATCCGCTTCGCCGCCATAGCGCTGTTCATCATCAATCCACCGCTGGGGGCATATGCGGTTGTGGCGAGTCAGTGCCTCGACTTCGTCATTCCCACCGTTTCGCCGGTATCGATGCTGTTCGTCTGTCTGGTCGCCGTGGCCTCCCTCTCCTATCTCCATCTCGCCCAGGGATGCGTTCTCGGATTCGTGCTGGCGGCATCGGCCTTCATAAGCTCCTGGCTGTACCCGGTCTCGTTCATGCGCAGCGGCGGGGCCGTCTCCTTCGCCTGCGTCGTCGCGCTTGCCATCGCCGCGGGAACGCTGGTGAGGATGGACGCAAGGCACAAGTTCCAGGATGCGCAGAACAGATCGCTGAAACACCATGCCGACGCGGCACGCCGCCTCCATGACTACACGACGAATGACCTCAGCAACATCATCATGATCGCCGACCGGGAGCTGCACAGCGACGAACGGCACGACGCGGCCCCCACACTCGACACGATACTGGAGACGGCCACCGACGCACTCGCGCAGACACGCCAGGCCATCGTGACTCTTGAAGGCGGAACGGACCATGACGGGGACGATGCGACGCCCCACGGGGCCCGGGCGGATGTGGAGACCTTCGAACGCGATCTCTTCCAGCTCATCGACGATCAGCAGGAGCTGCTGGAGACTTTGGGGTTCCAGGGGACGGTCATGGTTCCCAACCATGCGACCGACCATCTCAGCGTCGCCGAAAGGAAGTTCATACTCGGCTCGATGCGCGAGATATTCGGGAACATATCGCGATATGCGCAACCCGACAACGGGTACACCATCATGGTCTCGCTGACGAACGAGGCCTATGATCTCAACGTCTGCGACACCCCGCTCGCAGAATCGCAGGAACAGGCAGGCGCCGGCGTGATCAAGGGGCTGGGATCGGGAATGTCACGGTACCGTCAGGAGGCGGAAGCGGTCCATGGGGTGTGGAGAGTGGAGTCATCCCCGGCCACATGGTCCCTCGTCGCACACGTTCCACGCAACGATCCGAGAAAAGCCTAAGGCAAGACCACCCGGCCCTACCGTCGGACGGTCACCCGGCCGAAGGCGGTCAGCGCCCGCAGAGCCACAGCAGCCACGGCGGGCATGTAGGAACCTTCTCCTGCATCCGGACCACGGCGGACTCGGTAATGGGAAAAGCAGAATATGTCATCGTTGACATCGGCACGCAGATCACGGCGATCGATACAATCGCCGCACCTCGAACGAGTGCCTTCCGCATCCTTCTCGCTGCGGAATACGGATATCCGCAGTCCACGGACATCTGAGTCCGCATCACTGAATCTTCCATGGCAACTCCTTTCTTGTGGAGCCTTCCCCGACCGCAAACAAGTAAAACCCCAATGCGATGCAAATAGAACTTTTTCTGCAGTTTTCTGCATAAGTATTTTTCCACCGGCGTGTCCTTCGGGACTTCGTACAGCTGCCCGTGCGGCATGTTTCCGGCGTTCCGCGAGTTTCGGCGTCCGGGTTGCGCCGTCATGGAATCCCGGTTCTCCCCGACGAAGGCACGGTACAGGGGAGGAGTCGGAGGAGGACGACAGGTGCAGGAAAGACACGGATCAGGGAATACACGTGGAAACGTGGGGCCGGTGGGTTCCCCCATGCCCGGTGCACAGCGTGGAGTGAGCGGCGGCAGAATAGCGGCGGCGAAGCAGCGGCACACAACGAACGGCCATGGTTGAGGGAGTGCGGAACAAGGCACAGAACAAAAAGGGACGGGGCAGACCCATTTCAGGTCTGCCCCGTCCCTCACATGCCATCATCCGGCCATGCCGCACGCGGCATCATAGGCCGAAACGAAGGATTCTACTCCTCGAAGGGGTCGAAGTCGTGACGCACCCGACGACGCGGACGCTCGGAGCGCTCTTCGCGATCCGCACGATACTCGTCGTAATGCTCATCGGCGGCATAGCGCGGGTTGCGGTCATCGCGACGACCGCGATAGCCACCGCGGTGCTCGTCGTGATCCTCGCGGCGACGACGCGGACGATCCTCATAGTCACGGTCGGAATGCCGATCGTCATGATCCTCATGATGGTCGCCACGCCGGTCGTCATACCGATCGTCGTGATCCTCGCGGCGACGACGCGGACGATCCTCATAGTCACGGTCGTCACGATCATCATGGTGCCGACCACGGTAACCGCCGCGATCATCATGGTCGCGGCGTCCGCCACGACCCCCACGGTGATCCCCGCGCCCGTCACGATCATCACGATCGCCACGGCTGGGGCGGGACGACTCCTGATCCTCAAAACCGGGGATCGCGAGCGAGATCTTGCCGCGATCATCCACGCCCTGCACGACGACCTCGACGGTGTCGCCCTCCTTGAGCACATCCTCGACGGAATCGATGCGCTCACCGTTGGCGAGATTGCGAATCTGCGAAATGTGCAGCAGTCCGTCGGTCCCACGGGTCAGGTTCACGAAGGCACCGAAGCTGGTGGTCTTCACCACCTTGCCGTTATAGGTCTCACCGGCCTGAGGCACGTGCGGATTGGCGATCGAATCGATGATCTCCTTCGCCTTGTCCGCGGCCTCTCCGCCTTCGGAGGAGATGAAGACGGTGCCGTCGTCCTCTATCGTGATCTCGGCGCCTGTCTCCTCCTGGATCTGATTGATCATCTTGCCCTTGGGCCCGATGACCTCGCCGATCTTCTCGACCGGGACGATGGTGGAGATGATTCTCGGCGCGTACGGGCTCATTTCGGCGGGTCCGTCGATGCACTCGTTGATCACCTCGAGAATCGTGGCGCGGGCCTCTTTCGCCTGTCCCAAAGCGGAGTCGAGTATGTCCGCGGGGATGCCGTCAAGCTTGGTGTCAAGCTGGAGTGCAGTGATGAACTCGGAGGTTCCTGCGACCTTGAAGTCCATGTCGCCGAATGCGTCCTCCGCCCCGAGAATGTCGGTGAGCGTTTTGTAGATATGCTGCCCGTCGACGTCTCCGGAAACAAGACCCATGGCAATGCCGGCCACCGGGGCCTTCAGCGGGACACCCGCAGCGAGCAGGGACAGAGTCGAGGCGCATACGGATCCCATGGAGGTGGAACCGTTGGAGCCGATCGCCTCAGAGACCTGACGAATGGCGTAGGGGAACTCCTCGCGATCCGGGAGCACGGGCACGATCGCCTTTTCGGCAAGGGCGCCATGGCCCACCTCGCGACGCTTGGGGGAGCCGACACGGCCGGTCTCGCCGGTCGAATACGGCGGCATCTCGTAATTGTGCATGTAGCGCTTGGTCTGAGGGCCGGAAAGCGAATCCACCTGCTGCTCCATCTTGAGCATGTTCAGGGTGCTGACTCCAAGGATCTGCGTTTCGCCTCTCTGGAACAGGGCGGAGCCATGAACGCGGGGAACGACGTCCACTTCGGCGGAGAGCGTGCGGATGTCCCGCAGTCCACGACCGTCGATGCGGTAGTCCTGCGTCAGGATCCTACGGCGCACGATCTGCCGCTGGAGCTCCTTGAACGCATTGCCGAGCTCCTTGTCCTTCTCGGCGTCATCCATGTCGGTGAACTCTCCGGCAAGCTGGGTGCGTACGCCTTCCTTGATCTCGTGGATGCGCTCCTGACGGGGAAGCTTCTGCGCGATGGACAGGGCCTCGTCAAGATCGTCATGGGCGATCTCGTCGATGCGACGGTACAGGTCATCGGTGTATTCCGGGAAAAGCTGGAACTCCTTGGTTTCCTTCGCCGCTTCCTTCTTAAGCCTGTCCTGGGCCTCGCAAATGACCTTGATGAAAGGCTTGGCGGCCTCGATGCCACCGGCCACGACCTTCTCGTCGGGCTTGGTCTGCCCCTCGTCGTAGATGAGCTTCCAGGCGTTCTTGCCCGCACCCGCCTCGATCATGGCGATGGCGACGTCACCATTGTCGGTGACACGTCCGGCGACCACCAGCTCGAACACGGCACGGTCACGTTCGCTCCAGCGGGGGAATGCGACCCACTGCCCGTCGACGAGAGCCAGACGCACTCCCGAGACCGGACCGGAGAACGGCAGACCGGAGATCATCGTGGATGCGGAGGCCGCATTCAGGGCGATGATGTCGTAGGCGTCGTCCGGATTGACAGACAGAACCGTCTCGACGACCTGGACCTCGTTACGCAGCGTGTGCGGGAAGAGGGGACGAAGAGGACGGTCGATGAGCCGGCATGCCAGAATCGCGTCCGTGGAGGGACGTCCCTCGCGACGGAAGAACGACCCGGGAATCTTGCCCGCGGCGTACATCTTCTCCTCGACGTCGACGGTCAGCGGGAAGAAATCATAGTTTTCCTTCGGACTGGAGCCCGCCGTCGTGGTGGACAGAACCATGGAATCGTCATCCAGATAGGCGGCGACCGCTCCATCCGCCTGCTGTGCAAGACGACCCGTTTCGAAGCGCAATGTGCGCTTCCCTAATGAACCATTGTCGATAACGGCCTCAACGGCCTTGATTTCGGGACCCTCCAAGGGTTTCTCCTTCTATATACCTGCTACCTGATAACTACTAAAATCTGTGTATAAATGCTGACCTGACGTTAGGCAGCCTAATGTCTGAACCGTCGCGGCATACCTGGCCGCGCACCCTCTGTGTCAGATTTGATTGTCACTGTATTTCTAGAACCTTCACCTGAAGGTTTCCTGCGTTTTCTCCCACAACCCCGTCGATGCGACGCGCTGTCATCCGCCGCGCCATACGTTTGAAAACGCCCGAGCATGCAAGCCCGGGCGAAACATGGTGCTATCGGCGCAAACCGAGTCGCTCAATCAAGGTACGGTAACGTTTGATGTCAACACGCTTGAGGTAATCAAGCAGACGACGACGATCACCGACCATCAACAGCAGGCCGCGACGAGAATGATGATCGTGCTGATGCCCCTTGAGATGCTCGGTAAGGTCGGCGATGCGCTTGCTCAGCAGCGCGACCTGAACCTCGGGAGACCCCGTGTCGCCTTCATGCGTCGCGTACTTGGTGACGATCTCTTGCTTTTCCTGAGCCGTAAGTGCCACGGCATCCTCCTTATAGTTGCTGCGCGGTGCCAACGGCCCCATGCCGAAGCGCTCTCCATCCGCGGGCGAAACACGCCAAAGACAAACTATACACGATAGCGTGGATCATACGGCCGCGAGCAGCCCACCGAACAGAACGATGCATAGGGCAATGAGCTCGATGCCGAAGAACATGGTGAAGGACACCCAGCTTCTCGTCAGAACGTTCAACGGCGAATCCTTGCGGATAAGCACCAGAAGCCCTACGAACAGAACGGCGTAGACGGCCACGCCGAAGCCTGCGGCTATGATGCCGAAATTCGCCGCATTCGCCAGCCCCGCGGATTGGCCGTAGACGACATAGGTGGCATACCAGAAGTCGAATCTCAGCAGGCACAGGCCGCCGATGAACTGCTCGCAGGCCAGGCCCACGACGAACAGGACACGCCAGAACCAGCGACCCGTATACACCAGCGTCATCGCGAAGGCGGTGAAGGCGAGCACCGTGACGGTCCAGGAGACAAGGGCCACCCCCTGCGGAGTGAGCTCGTCGAAGAAATGAACGACACGTTGCGTGTGATGGGAGGCAAGCGACCTGCCGAACCAGTATGGCACGATGATGGCCACCAGAACCGCGGCAAGGAACACGCCCCACTGCACCGGATGCGACCTGCCGCGCTCGATGTCGGCCAGGGACAGATCCGACGAGGCTATCGTGGGCTCGGGATGCTTCGAAACATCCACGGTCTCCACGACACCGTTGATGATCTCCGAGGCCTTGTTTCCGCCGTCGTCAACGTCGTCGCGGCCGCCACGGCCGGCATCGGTGCCACGCCCCCCATCGAGGCCGTCCGCGCCAGAGATCGCAGCGGGTTCGGACAGCCCGCCCGATATGGTCTTCCGTGCCGCGTCACCCACATTCCCCACATCGTCCGTGGTGTTCGCAGGGGTATTGTCGGCGCCGCCGGAGAATGCTCCGGGGACATCATGCCGGCGTGTCGTCTTTCTCACCGAATCGTCCTCCCATAGTGGCGGATGGATACCCCGCGCTTTTCAATTCACCGCCATGATATCTTCCTGACAAGGCCTATGGTATCGCCCATGCCGGTCATGACCCGACGCGGTCGCCCATGCCGCGGAGGACGGGAACCAGACCCGCGTAATCAGTTCGGAAGGCCCGCCCTTGCGCTGCGGTTTCTGCACAGAAAACACGGGTCACTGATTCATAACAAGGTTTTCATTCGATTAAATCTTCATTTGTTTACGCGCAATATTCCTCATTGGCCTTGTCATTCACGGTGACAAGCACGGTCGCGGCCTGCCCACCGCCATCATCGTCAAGAGAAAGCACCGTCACCCTCCCCGCCAGGGGATAGACAGGCGGAGGATTCAACGCATGGATATCGTATCCTCCCATGTTCTTATACCGCGAATCCATATGGATGATGGACTCATTCGTACAGATCAGCAGACTCACCACGTTTACGATGCGCAGATATCGCGTTACCGTTGCCTGTCTTGGAGTCCAACGCAAACGCTGCATGCGGCGCACCATCTGTGCCACGACCAACATCAAAAAAGACATGTCGAGCGACGGGGAGAGTATTGCCTGTGAATGTCTGCCGTAGAAGGCTTGTACGTGTCCCGCTTTGATCACATTCTCGAGGATGTTCGCCCTCCCGGTGATGATTGTGCCTTCCTCGTGCTGCATAACGACTCACCTTCCCGCATTCACAGCTTGATTTATCACATTATCAATGGGCATATGTTAGGAAGTCACTAGTGGCTTGGTCAATGTTGAAGCGGACTGGGTTTTGTTCCTGTTTTCCACTCGTTAGGGGATGATGGGATTGTGAGTGGTGGGTATTCACGGGAGTTTAAGGATCGGGCTGTTCGACTGTCTGCTGATAGTCGGGAGAATTGTTCGTCGGGGACGGAAGCGTTGCACGGGGTCGCTGGGAATTGGGATGTGGCTCCTGAGTCGTTACGGCGTTGGCGTGAGCGGGCTGACATGCAAACCGCTTCTCCCGGAGAGTCCGGGGAGTTGAGGAGGCTTCGGCGTGAGGTCGTGGAGCTGCGTCGTGCTGATGGGATCTTGCAGACGGCTTCGGCTTCTTTCGCCTCACGGCTCAACCCGACGGGACGCTGATGATCGCGTACGCTGACGCGTACAGGAGTCGTTTGGGGGGTGAGCCGATCTGCAGGACTGTACAGCATGCTCCGGCTTGTGGGTCTATCACGGCTCGTGGCTATTTCCAGGCTAGGAAGCGTACTGTCAGTGGGATGCGGGCTCGTCATGAGACTTTGGCTCGGGATGTCCAGCTGATTCATGCGCACCGGTTTACGGCTGTGTACGGGTATAGGAAAATGTTCATGCAACTGGCTCGTCAAGGTTGGCAGCAGTTGGGTTGTAATCAAGTACGTAATCTCATGCGACACTTAGGAATTACCGGGGTGCGTCGAGGTAGGATTCCCATAACCACTCGACCAGCAAGAAGCAGAGGTGGTAGAGAGGACTTGGTACAACGAGCGTTTCACGCTGATGCTCCAGGCCGACTGCATGTGGCTGACATCACCTATGTGAAACTCGCCAGTGGTTCGTTTGCTTATGTGGCGTTCGTGACCGACGTGTTTGCTCGTCGTATTGTCGGTTGGGCAGTATCAGCCAGTCAACACACCAGAAACCTGCCACTCGTCGCGTTAGACCAGTCCATCGTATGGAGCCGGAAACACGGTGACACTCAAGGACTAATCCATCACTCGGATCACGGCGTGCAGTATATTAGCGCTTTGTATAACACGCATCTCATTGAGGCGGGTATGCTCGCAGGCACTGGCAGTGGTGGTGACAGTCATGATAATGCGCTGGCGGAAACCCTCAACGGCGCATACAGAACCGAATTAATCAAACGAGCCCAACCCTTCGACACTGTAGAGGCGTTGCAACAAGCCACATTCGACCGGGCATCCCGGTGGAACAATCAGCGACTCCACCAGCATCTGCATTATCACACACCCGCGGAAGCTGAAGCAGAGCATTATCAAACCCAAGCAGCACAAACTGCCGGAAAAACCAGCAAACAAGCATGAACAAAATCCAGTCCACTTCAAATCGAACCCGCGTAATCAGTTTGGAAGACTGATTTCAACGTGCCAGGACCGACTCTCGTCATTGAGGTCGATTGACTAAGGGGGGCCTATCGTGACCCTATCTCCCCGGGTCTAGATCTCAGGTACCCACGTCGCGGGCAGTACGCGGAATAGGCTCCCCTGCTATCCTGTGGTCATGCTTGACGCCGATGTCCTCCACCACGACCTGACCGTTTTCGATGCGGCCTGCCAACGGCTTTACGATGATGGGCTGCTTTCGGAGGAGACGATGGTCCGATTGCATGGCATCGTGCACCGGGAAGCGTGGGAGATGGAAACGCTCCGCCATCTTGAGAATTGATATCGTCCTAAACGCGAAAAACGCCCCCACCTCCCGAAGGAAGTGAGGGCGTTACTTGCGTTTTTGCCGTTAATCGCATTAACGACGCTTGACAACGGCGGTGTTATTTGCTGTTGTATTTGACCGAACTCAGGCCGAGCAGTGCGCCGAGGAGCACGCCCACGGCGGTGACCGTGGACGCCGCTTGTCCCGCGTAGGGAATCGACCAGATGCCGCCGAGCCCGACGATGAACGTGGCGAGGGCGGGCATGACGATGATCGCCACCCACTTCAAAACGTCATACACGTGGTCGGGCAGGAGGCCCCGCGGGTCCTCGGTCATGTTGGTTGTTTCATCTGTCATGATTGCTCCTTAGTAGGCGATGGTTTCGCCGACGTAGATGAGGTTAGGGTTGCCGGACCGGTAGCCGTGAATGCTTCCCGTGGATACGCCGAGACGGCGGGCGATGGCACCGAGGGTATCGCCGGACCGCACCGTGTACCGACGTCCGGCGGATGCCGCCGCACCCGTGGTGCGCAGGCGTTGGCCCACGTAGATCGTGTACGGTGGCCGCAACCCGTTGAGCGCGGCCACGGTCGGCCACGTGGACGGCCAGACCTTGCTCAGGTAATCGCCGGAACGCACCACATACGAGCCACTCGACGTGACGGCACCGTTGAGCCGCCGGTTGACGATGCTCATGACCTCGGCGTATCGGCTGCCGAGCAGCCTCTGGCGTTGCGGCTGGTTGCCATAGAGTCCCTGGATGACGGCCGTCGCCAGTGCGTCCGCGCTGCCGGTCGGCGTCGTCGTGGTCTGAACGGGGCTCACACCGGACGGAGTCGAGCCCGATGCCGGTCGGGTGACGGTGCTCAGAGGAGCGTTCGCGTACTTCGCCCAGGTGACCGCGTCACCGTAGAACCAGTCCACGTCCACCGCGCCGCCGACTCCCGGAACGCTGCCGGTGGAGCTGTACTGCCATGCGGCTGCGAACGGCCATGGGCCGACGCTGTACGGCGGATACCCGGGATTGCGGAGCCGGTCGCCCGCATATCCGTTCGGATATCCGGCGACCCACAGCCCGTAGTCGGCGTTCGCCACGCTCGACCAGTCCGCGCGCCCGATGGTGCTCGCGCTCATGTAGATCAGCGGCTTCGTGCCCCAGTGCGAGGAGACGACGTCAAGCCACGTACGGGCCCACGCGACGTTCCCGGGACTTGCGGGCTCCCAGTCGAGCACGGGGAGCACCCCGTGTCCGACCAGTCCCATGCGGTCTGCCTCCGCGTTGAAGAACGCGGCGTCGGCCTGTGGACTGACGGACGTGTCCGCGAACCCGTAGGCGGCCAGCCGCAGACCCGCCGCTCGGGACGAGTCGAACTGGCAGACGCGGCTACCGTTCCTGTAGTAGTTCCCCTGCGTAATCTTGATCATCGCGAACCGGGCCCCCGCGTTGACCGTGGCCTGAGCGTTGTAGCATCCCTGGTAGCTTGCGGCATCGAACCCGACGTCCGCGAGTGCCGCGGCCGGTGTGAGCATCGATATGGCTGCCGTGGCAGCGACGAGTGCGGGCAGTTTTTTCTTCAATTTCTCTCCTTAGTGGATGATGAGCGGTATGGCCCACTCGAATAGGGCGACTATCAGTCCGGCCGCTCCTGCGGCCGCTCCGACGGCCTTCCATATGGTTTCCTTGAGGTCGTCGATGTCATCATGCAGATCGGCGGACTCCTTCTGCGTGGATTCCTTGAGGTCGTCTATCCGGTGGTTGACGTGGCTGATGTCCGCCTCGTGCAGCTCCTGCGACTCGAGCCCGTCGAGACGCTTCTCGACGCCGTCGAATCTTTTGTTCATGGCCTGCCCGTTTTGCGTCATGAGCTCCTTGAGATCGGCCAGCTGCTGTGCGATGACGGCTGGTGAGATCGGCGCGTCCGTCATGAGAACGTCACCCCGTCCGGTATCGGTATCCTCCGGTAGAGGGGTATGAGCCCGTCCGATGAGCCCGTGGAGTTGATGACGAGGGTTCCCGACGTCGTCCAGGTGATGACCTTCTGGTACTGGAGATTGTTGTCGACTAGGAAGAGCCGTCCCATGTCGATCGACTGGGACGGTTTGACTCCGGAGGAGTATTGCAGGAACGGGAAGTTCGAGACGCTGGAATGGCATACGATGCCCGGCATGTCCGGCTCGATGAAGCCCTCCTGAGTGTGGACGATCAGACTCGGCATGCCGGATATCGCGAAGCTTCCCGTGTTCTGCGAGTGGAACGTTGCCGTGAGCGTCTGCGTTCGGTGGACCCATGCGCCTGCGACACGCCTGTACTCCGTTCCGTCGGCGAGCAGCGCGCGACATCCGTCCGGGGACGCCACCCCGTTCAGCTGTGTGACAGTCGACGCCCTGACCAGAACGTCGTTCTGCAGTGCGACCGACGTGTCGGAGGCGACTCCGGCGTTTATCTGCGCCACCACGAGCCCGGGGATGACGCTGTCGGACGTCGTCGACGGGTATGCCGCCAGCCCTATCGTCTGGCCGGTCCCGTGACCTGCTGCCTGATCGTTGACGACGACGGCGACCTTGAACGATCCCGTCGTGTTGTCGACGTCGATGGTCGCATCCCTATCAAGCGAGTACGAGTACGCCCGACCCCACGGGTTCAGCCATCCCGCGTGCGCGTGCACCGTGACCGTGGTGCCGCTGATCTCCACGAGCGGGCTCGGAGACCCCGAACGGATTCCCTGCAGTCCGCCGAACGCGCTCCCGTCGGGGGCGCACGTCAGCGCGTTCACCGAGTTTCGCACGTCGTCCGCCGAGTACACCGGCGACTGCGACGCCGCATCCATCGTCATCGGATGGACTGTAAACCCCTGAGCGTTAGCCATTGTCTTTCCTCTCTCCTGTCACTGCGGTACCACACCTATCGACAGGGGTCCTATCGTCCCCCTGTACCAGCTTCCCGACGGCATCGACACCACATTCGAACTGCCGTCGTGCGCGTACCCGAAATACCCGTGCCGCGCGCGCACCGTATATACGGCCCCCGGGGTCAGCCCCGAGACCGTCGACTGCGCGGCGCTGTTCATGCCCACCACGTTCGCGGTGTTGGTTCCCCACACCTCGACATGCACCTGCGCTCTCGCCGTGTTGAACGACACGCGCGCGCCCGACGCATCAAGGATCTCCAGTGTCGCGAAGAACCTCGAGTTCACCCCGACGGCAGTCGCGCCCACGGCGTTGACCCCCACGTACACCCAGCCGAAGATCTGGCATCGTATGGTACCGGACGCCGGCGCGGTGATCGTCACGACGGGGTCGACGCTGGCATCGAAGTCGAGCCACAGGTCGCCCTGCTGGTTCGCAGAGAACGTGGCCGCGTAGCTCGACTCGCATTCCGCGGATCCGTTGGCCCCGGTCAGATAGCTGATGACCGGTAGGATGCTGCCGGCCACGCTCCCGGGGAGCTCCCGCAGGGCGGTTGCGATCGCGTCGTTGTTGCTTTTGATCGCCTGCAGCGCGCCATCGCCGGTGTCCAGTACGGGGAAGTTGAACTTACCCGCCATCGTCAACCTCCTGCAAAATCGGGGTGAGCGTCCACGACTCCGACCATGAGATCTGGAAGCCGATCACCCGGGCGGTGGAGGAACTCAAGTCGGGGAACCGGTCCGCCGCGTCGCCGACGTCCCAGTAGACGACGTCGCCGACGAACCATTCGACGCCCAGTTTTGGGGCCGACAGCAGGTCCAGTGCGATTACGAGCGTGCGCGTGCCGTTCCTTAGCGCGTCCAGCTTGGCCTGCGCATGGGCGAGAAGCGTATCAGTACTAGTGATGCTCGTGCTCGGCGTATAGGAGTACGACCAGACCGGTCGCGTGGAGTCATCGCTGGTTATCCAACCCGATGTCGGACGCACGTCGCCTTCGGCGGTCGATACGGCTCGGACCCTGTTGGCGCCCGATCCGCTCGAATACTCGTAGTCGACGCTGAAATCGGTCATCGCCATCAGGTCGAAGCCCGTGACCGGTGCCGTACTGCCATAATGATCGCACACGCGTATCGCGCACTCGTAGCCGCCCGAACCGTTCTGTCGCCACCAGCAGCCCCACTCGGGACCGTTGATGACATTCGACAGCTCCTGGATGGCAGACAATACGCTTTTATCGTCCGAATCCTTATATTGTCGGTCACGCAGCGTGCTCGACGCGTCGCTGGCCACCGTCAGGCAGTTGCGCATGTCGGTTATGGCAAACCGTTGAATCAGGTCGGCGACGATCTGCGTCTGCGATTCCTGCGTGTAGGTCACGTCGCCTACAGGGCACGAATCCAGGTAGCATTCGATGGTCTCGAGCTGGATGGCGATGCTCTCGCCGCTTGGAGTGCGCTTCGCGTCCTTGACCACGCCGCCCCACAGGGGCACCCCATCCTGCGCGAGCAGCAATGCGACGCCGCGTGGCAGGAGCGCGTCATACCAGTTGACGGGTATGCCGTCCCACGGCAGCTCGCCGCTCGCCGTCGTGGTCTCCATCAGATGGTACTCGACCGAAGTGCATTGGAAATTCGGGAGCTCGGCGATCACCTCGCCGGTCACCAGCGAGACGGACAGCCAGGTCAGGCTCGTGCCGGCGAACGATGGAGTGTTAATGCTCATAGGTACGCTCCCCTAAACGATACGGTCAGTTTCGCGCCGTCCGTATGACCGTCGGCGCTGAACTCCCACGTGTTATCGCCCGGCAGCGCGTCCGACCAGCCGCGTCGCGTCACGATCCCGCGGGCCGGGTCGCTCCCGTCGACGAGTATCTGCCGCGTCGAACCGTCGAACGTCACGTAATGGCCGGCTCCCAGGGACATGGCGAGCTCGAGTATCGCGCCGGACTGCTGGTGCTCGATGCGCGGGTTCGTCACCGGACCGTCGACCCGCAGTGTCACCGGGCTGGGGGCGGATCCCGGATTCAGCAGGCTCACACCCCCGCTCGTCGCCGTCTCCGTGAACGCATACGAACCATACGCGTCACGTGTGTAGTCCCCGTCGAACCATGTGACGCCCGCCGCCTGCATAGCCTGCCAGTCCGCAGACGTGGAACATATGACGTGGGAAAACGATGCGGCCACTCCCGTAGCCGCTGAGTTTTCAATGATTATGCTGGCCTTCCCGTCAGATGGGACAACGAAATCATCTGTCAGTATTACCCCGCTACTATCGGGATGGGTAATCGGGGTCGATAACTTCCAATCGTCTGAAGTGATTCTGCATTCCACGTCAGCTGATGCGTTCAAAGAAGAGTTTATGATTCTGAGTCGAATGCTACTCCCCTCTGCCAGGTTGCTTAGTTCATATGACGCAAATGATCCGTATGGTTGGTTCTTCACAGGGGTGATGGTTAGCTGACCGTCGAGGTACTGCGCAGAAACCCCGCTTATGGATAGTGGCGTTCCACTGCCGTCGAACCCGGGGTTGGGAAGCAGGTTCGTGGCTATGATGTTTCCCGACCCGTCCAACAGGCGCGACGGGGAGGCGTTCGGAGTACCCTGCCACTGGGCGGTCAGCGCTGCGAACCTACGGGATCCTCCAGTGAACGCATACGGGTAGCCGAGCCCCCCGTCCGACTCGGGAAGACCGGTCGAACCGCTCACGCCGGCGCCGACATCAAACGAGTACGGCGACAGGGACACCAGGGGAATGCTGAAACTCCAGACCAGACCGCCCACATACGTGAGCAGCACTTCACCGGAATCCTGACGAACAGTGTACTGCCGCGCAACACCGTGAAAATCGACGGTAAGCGTTCCGGATTCCAGCGGAACAGCGGACAGCATCAACTGCCTGCTGGCGAGAAACGCATCATATGAGGGGGCAACCACATTCCCCTCAATGGTCAGCGAACGGCCCAGTCGCGCCGACCTGTTCGCAAACCAGCCCGAATTAAACGCCTTCGCACTGTGGGCATGAGTGGTACCAGCGGAATTCCACGCGGAATCCACCAGATTCGCCAGCCACTCGCACCCGTTCGCATCGGTGTCATAAAAACGGAAGTCGCCCATCGTCACCCGAAAGGTCGCATCAAACATGAAGCACCCCTATCTGATAGCGTGCGCCGCAAGCCGCGTGGCCTCGCGGGCAACCGCATTGGAATCAAGCGAATAAAAGCTGTTGTTCTGCGTCACCCTCGTGCCAGACAGGACACTGCGACCGGCAGAAGCAGGCGCGGAGGAGGGAAAGGCCGGTGTTGAAATCATGTTCTGCAATGCCGATCCACGGGAGAGCACGTAGGGGGTGACCGTTGCATCGAACCCCTGTTTCAATCCCGTGGCAAGAGACTGCATGATCCAACCGCCGTTGTCGACCAGAAGGTTCAGATCGTAGGCCTTGGGACCCTTATGCTCCTTGATCCAGTCGCCGATGCCGCTGACCCAGTTTTTCACGTCCTCAAACTTGCTTTTCAGACCATCCCAAAGCCCTTTAATAATGTTGCTGCCAGCATCCCAAAGCCACTTGCCAGCGTTACTAAAGAAACCGATAATACGTCCGGGGATACCTTTAAACCAATTAACCACGTTATCCCACGTGGAACGCACATTATTTGCCGCAGACGAAAAAAAGCCGCCAATAGCGGCGCCGATTCCACTGAAGAAGCCGCTTATTCTGCCCGGAATGCTACCAAACCAGACGGTAACTGCGTTCCATGCGTTCCGCACATTATTCGCTGCACCCGTGAAAAACCCAACAATGCCCGACCACAGTCCGCTGAAGAAACCACTAATAGCTGTCCACGCAGACTGAAGCCACGACATAAACCCTGACCAAATCGCCTGCCCCGTCTTCGTCTGCGTGAAGAAATACACCAAAGCAGCAGTGACCGCAGCTAAGGCAACAACCACAAGCATGATTGGGTTGGCACTCATCACAACATTTAGCAGCGCCTGAGCGACCGTTGACGCACTCTGAGCAGCCTTGAATGCAGTGAGGGCCGCCTTGGTCGTCATAATGACTCCAGAAATCCCTTGCCAGAGCTTGAAAGCTGCCACGGCTGTACCTATCAACACCACTAATGGCTGAAGCCATTGAGAGTTATTCTGAATCCACTGACCGGTCTGTTGCAACCAACCAGAAACTGTCTTTAAAATACTCGCGAAGCGTTTGCCTGCCCCTGCTGCTGAAGAAGCCCCTCCGCTGAAACCGAACAGGGAACCGACAGAGGAAGCTATCGGCCCCACTACTGCCCCTACCCCCTTAGCAATCGACTGGACGGCGTTACCGAACTGTTGTAAAGCTCCGGAATTAGCCACCTGCTTTACGAATGTTGCGACCCAGTTACCGGCATTGGAAATAGACTTGCCGAAACCATTGATCGCATCGGCGATACCTCCAGAGCCAAAAGCGGTAATGATATTTGCCAGCGATCTGGTGATTGCCGTCTGAACGTTCGTCCATGCCGTGCCGATGCCGCCAGTAGCATCCTTCGCCTGCTTGGAGAACGAAGCGAAGCCCTGCGTGCCCTTCGAGTCAAGCTCGACAAGCTTGCCGTTGAACTGGTCGAAGGTCACCGTACCGTCCTGCATGGCGTTGTAGAGGGTCATGCTGTTCGCCTTCGTGCCCAGCAGAGCCTTGGCCACCTGATTCAACTGCCCCGGCATCGCATCCTGCATGGAACGCCACGACTGAAGATCCGGCTTCCCGTTCGCAAGCATCTGCGTATACTGCTGCAACGCATTCTCCTGCACGGCAGTGCTCTTGCCACCGGCAAGAAGCGCATCATTGAACGCAAGGGAAAGATTAGTCGCCGTCTTGATCGAACCAGTCACAGGCGCAAGCTGCTGAACCATGCCCGCCATCGCATCCAGCGAAGTCGGCAGACCGATGAGCCTGTCAGACATCAGCTTGATCGCCTTGGACGCATCACTCGACTTGTAGCCAAGATTCTGCATCGTAAGACCAAAGTTCTTCATCGTGTCAACACGGCTCACCGCGCCACTGATACTGTTCTTGATAACGTCGAAAGCCTTCGAAGCAATCTGTGACGCGGCTCCGATGATAGCTCCCTGCTTCAGGAGGCCGGATGAGAAGCCTTTGCCTCCTGCCATTCCGGAAGATTCACCGGCGGATTTAGAAGCATCTCCAAAAGCCTTGCTGATAGCCTGGCCGACACCCTTCATCGAAGGAACGATGGCCACATAGGCCTGAGCGAGTTGAATAGCCAAAGCACACCTCCAAAAGGCGTAAAATTGAAAATATGAAAATCAGAGAAGAAATACTTGAAAAATTCAAGGCAATGGGCGGCGTCGAACTCAGCAACAAAGGGGCTTTGAAACAGCTCCAGAATGCGCTTTCCCCGAGTGAGTCAGTTAAAGCCGTCATCAGTGGTCAAAATGATGGCAAGGCAGTCGTCATTGCCGTCACGGACCAACGTTTACTGTTCACATTCAGTCTGCTTGGCACTCACGAGGTTAAAGATGTGCCACTTTCAAGAATTACTTCGATTAATACGGGACGAAATCTTATGTTTGGCAAGCTCACGGTCAATTCAGGCGGTGACATTACCGTTTTCGATCATATGAATTGGAAACATGCCGAGGAATTTGCAACTATTCTCAGAGATACAAAGAACAACTCTTTGGAGGATGCCAGCAGACCGACCCAACAGACGACCACAGACGTTGCGGATCGGCTGCTGAAGCTGAAGCAGCTGCTGAATGCGGGCGTGCTCACAAAGGACGAGTATGACGCGAAGGCCGCACCGTTGAAGTCGAGCCTATGAACTCCTCGGCATGTGTGTGTCGGCCTTCACGTCCCTGAATCGTTGTTCGCGCCATGTATCGTATTCCTCGGCGCTCATGGCCCTGTACCGTCCACTGCTGCCATGCCTATCAGGCGTTCCATGCTCCCCTGGGCGTGGAAGCGGAGTCGGCTGGGGCCCTCGCGTCTTCTCATCCCCCATGCCCCAGCAGAACATGGCGAACGAGTCATACAATGCGGCGTTCAGATAGTCGTTGACCGTCCATGCAGCGGGAGAGTCGATGACCTGCCAGCTTGCACTGCCTGCTGGAAGGTTATAGGCAAGATCGGCTGCGCGAAGCACGCCAATCCCGCCCGACCACAGGTCGTCAAGGTCAAGCCCATACGCATGCTGGAAGTCAGCTCGCAGCGCCCCCGGGCATCTGTCCAGAAGCGCTGCGAGCGTCAGGAGTTTGGGGCTGCCTTGCCCATCACATCAGCAAGGAATCCGGTGAATGTCTCCGCAGGAACGCGCCCTTCTCCGTTCCTCAACGAGTCGAGCACATGCTGATACTGGTCGGCGAACACCTTCTCGCACACGTCGACTATGAGCATCGGGTCATCCTCCCTCTGCACGCGACGCAGGTCGGTGAGCAGTATCATGTCGTCGAACACTGCCGGATCGATACTGACCGTGACACCATGCGAGGTGACTGATATGGGATCGCCCTTCGCCGGCTTATGGTCGGCTGGCTTCTTTCGTTCTACCATTCATTCACGCTCCAGTCGAGGTTGCGGGAAGCGCAATGTATTCGCGGCTTGTGCCGACGCGTCCGCCTGTGGTGGTGAAGCCCGCATAGGCGTTCGCGGCGAGGGTCACGTCATATCCCATCGCTTCCGTGCCGACCATGCTGCGTTCTCCAAGCTCGGAGCGCGTCACCTTCGGGATCACGACGCGATCGAATCCGCCGCCGTTCAAGGCAAGCTCGACCACCGCGCTGAACGTTCCAGATGGCATGGCATGGGTCACCGCAAAACTCTTCGCCGTTGCATCCACGGTCACCGCATCGTCACCGTAGGCGGTCTTCGCAGCCTGGGCGCTCATGAACTCGATCAGCACCATCTTATAGGTTTCGGAATAGCCGGTAATCTGCGTCAGAACGGTGGAGCCGCTCATGTCCTTGATTTCACTCGAATCAGTTTTGATCGCGTTGGTGATGCCTTTCTCACCAACTCTCCCGTTGCTTATAAACGCCGCATCGAGAGCTGTCGTAGCGTCGGTCGGCAGTTTCGTACCGTAGGGTGCTGTGTAGAAAACTCCGGTCACTTTCGGTGAGCCGAAACTCACATTGTCATCATTATAGCCGTTAGCCATAGTGTCTCCTTAAAGAAAAGCCCCAAAATGGGCATTGTTGAAACTGTTGGGAAAGGTCAGCCGTTCACTGCAACGGTCATCGATACGGTTATCTGGTATCGCGACTGGAATGGTGCGACGGTCTCTGGAAAGTTGACCACTGATTCGATGGATACGGCGCCCACGTTGGGATGCTGCCACAGGTCCACAAGTCGAGGTTTCACCAGTGCCATCGCAGCATTGGATGCGTTCCAGCGACTCGTGTCCCATACCTGCACGGCAATCATCGGACGGTCGAGAATGCCATCGGAGCCGCCGCCGACCCGTTCCACGGTGATGAAGCGGGCCGGCCTTGTGGATGGCACGTCGAACGAGACTGGATAGTCGGCCAGCGCGTCATCGGATTCAATCCACTGCTTCACGATAAGTTCCATGTTCAAAGGACTCATCATGCGCCGCCTCCAACAGCCTTCAGCAGCGTATTGTGCAGACCAGTATCAATGCGTGCAGCAGTGTTGGACGTGGACACAAGCACCACAGAGCCCTTCGACTCGGAAAGCACGCTAGAAGCCTCGTACAGTGGCGACCCGGCATGATTGTCCGAACCCATGGAATTCGCCCTAGCTGCCATGGCTTCGGCCTGCTTCCTTATGGCCGACTGCACTTCCGCTGACTGTCTGAAGGCGCGGAATGCGTTGAAGTCAAGCTTGACGGTGTTCGCCATCAGCCATCACCCCTCTCACATTCCACGACCAGGTTCCATTGGGTTGGAGTCATGCCGCCGTCGTATGGCAGCGGGTCGCCGAGCACCCTGTATTCATGTCCGCGAACTTTGACGATGCCGCCCCGAAGGGAGCCGGAGAATGATCGCGGAAAGTAAAGGGTGCAGGCGACCTCGATGCCATCAGGGCGTATCGAATCAGTGGAGAGCGTCTGGGAGCCGTTTGCCACGAGCACATTGTCAACAGGTGTTTCCGTAGTAGTCCAGATGGCATCGCCGCCGGGGTCGGTTCCGGTCTGCGTTCTGGTGATTACGGTCACCGTCTCGCCTCTCACGAGACCACGCTCCCATTGGTCATGTCCAGCGAGAACGCATGCTGCACGCCCTCGCCGAGACGCTGCTTCTCCGCCTTCGTCAGGTACAGGTCGCCGAGTGGATTCGCATAGTTGTACGACTCGTTGAACGGGCCCGCCGTCTGCTGCGTGGAACTGATACCAGCACTATCACCAGCCAGCATCGCCCGTTTCACCATCGCGCACACGATAGCCTTCAACGTGCCCGTGGAAGCCGTGGCATACCGTGGGCAGGTGTCGATGATCATCTGCGACGCGTCACCGATCAGTACCGTGGCCTGCGCCTGCTCGGAGGCGGTCAACGTATGCCAACGCGCCTCCAAGTCAACTGTCTGAGCGAAAGACGGTGAGGGAACGTCACTCATGCTCGCCGCCTTTCACTCAGCCCTGCGCGGGTGTCGCGGGGACGAGCACGGATGCCGGGTAGCGCTTCGTCTTGTCCGGCTGCACGTCGTTGATCGGGTTGGCGATCTGGAAGCCGACGCGGAACGTGACGCGCATGGCGACAGAATCCTGCTGCGCGAGGTTGAGGATCACCTTGCCGTCGTCGTCGGTGATCACCGCCTGATCCAGCAGCTTGTAGGTGATGTCCTGACGGATGCCGACCACGAAGTTCGACCAGTCCGCGGCGAGAAGGGAAGCCTTGGTAGAATCCCACGCACCGTTGGTGACCTCGTTCAGACCGTAGCCGTACAAAGTCGCGGGAGCTCCCTCCGCGATGGAAGGCGCGTAGATGGGCGACCCGTTAGCGTTGCGCAGTCCGATCAGACGCCAGTTGAATCCCGGAGCGGATGCGAATCCGTTGGCCGCGTACCCTTCCTCTGCGAGCTTCTGTCCCATCTCGGCCACGTTCTTCGCGAGATCCTTCGCAGTGGATTCGGTGACCATGTTGCCTGCGGCGATGGCTCCCGGGATGATGGCGGTCGGGAAGCTTGACGGCTTGTCCACGCCGAACAGACCCGCCTGGTCGACCTTGTAGCCGATGGCCGCGGCCAGGCGCGGCATGACCTCGGGCCACAGCGGGATGGCGGAGTCGTCGATCACTGCCTCCGGGATGGGAACGATGGCCGCCAGCTCCTCCGCCGTGATGGTGAGCCCTCCCCACGCCTGCTTGGTGGTCTGCTTGAGTCCCGTGTCGCCTCCGACCCAGTAGGCAATCGGCTTGGTGTCCAGCACCGGCTGGGTTCGCGTGCGCGTGGACATGGGGATCTGGCGCGCCCGGGTGAGCAGGACGGAGGACTTGGGGGCGTCCTGAATGATCTGCGTGGCGTACTCGGTCGGTATGAGGCCGCCGCCGAGGTCGCCGCTGGAAATGATGTCGTTTACTTCAGATGCCATGAGGGTATCTCACTTTCTTTTGAAAGATTCACGCAGCCAGTCGCCTTGACCGGCCGCAGGGTTCTGGGGTTGCCTGTCGACTCCGAAGGCTATGGGAGCCTGCGGCTTCTTGGAGAGGAATGTCTTGAGGGATTCGGCGTGCGCCTGGATCTCTTCGAGCGTGGAGCCTCGCAGCACGTCGGCGGGAACACCGGTGTCCTTGGAGACCTGTGTCTTCCATTGGGATTGCTGTTCCTTCGCCTTGTAGGAGCCGAGCTCGCGTTCCAGCTTCTCCGAGCGCGCCTGCAGCTTCTCTTGTTCGCTCATGCGGGACTGCTTCAACGATTCGAGCTCGTCGGCCGCGGCCTTGTTCTCCTTGGCTCGCTGCTCCCATTTTCGGGATTCGGCCTTCCAGTCAGTCTCCACTTTGCCTTCGTCGCCGTGCGGCGGTGCAGGTTTGGGAGTCTCCACTCCGGTCTTGTCTTCCACAGATTCGTCATCTGCCATTTGCTCTCCATTCTGTTGAACGCCGTGCGGCATTAAAAAAACCGCCCCGTGCGGAGCGGCTAAAAAATCAAAACTTGTTGGTATTCAGGCGGTGGTTTGCACACCATCGGTGTAATCATTCGGGAACATTCTGCGCATATTGGCGAGTACTGCATTAGTGCTGGGGTTATCACCCAGCCCTTCACGCGCTCGAATATATTGCGAGTACATAGCATCAGGATCATACCCAGTAATATGCGAGGTTTTACTATCCCATTCGGGAATAATCTGACAGTCGCAATCACTGTGGTACTTGTGGAAGTCGCCGCCCGCACTGGATTCGGCGTGATACACGAAACCACGCGAGGCCAGCATCCCGCAGAACGCGCACGTCCTCATACCGGTGGGAACACGGGCGTACCGCGGGTGCGTCGGGTCATGATCGGCATTCCTAGCGATAGTCTGCCTTCCCGAATACATGACCCACCGCTGCAGAGCCCCAGACAAGAAATCAGCCACTGAACTTGGATCATCACCAAACAACGACCCCGCCTTGTACCGTATGCTTGCCTGTATCGCCTCATCGCTGAACGAGTCGGCGGTCAACGCCTCATAACTCCCATTGACTGATTGCGCTCTGACCTGTTCATACCATTCCGCAGCAGCGGTCGCGGCAATATCACCGTATTTACGAGCCAGGGCGGGCACTTCATCCAGCAATAGGTCACGCTGCCACTCAGGGCTGATATTCTTCAGACTCTCCCACAGTCTGTCCATCTCTCTGCGAGCCATTCTGACCGCCTGTTGCTGTGCCTGACTGAGACGGTTCACGTCCACTCTCGTTGTCATGAGCAGCTCCCAAAAGCTTATCAAGTGTTGATGATGCTTGGTTCCTGCGCACGGTGGTCAGAATCGAATCAATGTCCTTCTGATCGAATCCTGCGTACCGCCATCCGACCTCGGTCTGCGCAAACTCGGGTGAGACACTGGCAATCTTGCTGAACGAGTCAGCTCGCGCGGCATCTGAAATCTCTCGGGTCGGCGACCAGACCGGACGAATGGATTTCAAATCATCCGGTGCCTGCTGCAACCCTTCACGCAAGCAGACGGCCATCGTCACCGCATCCTTGATCGCACGCCCAAACCTGATGTTCTGCCTGTCTGCCTCACGCGTGAGTTTGCGTTCGGCTACCGACATGGCCTCCGCTGAAGTCGGATTCTGCGTGATGATGCCCAGATCGCTCACGGGAATACTGGTCTCGGATGACACCATGAGCGCTATCGTCTTCAGCATGTCGCTATGCGGCTGCATGGAGGCCTGCTGGATCTGCTGCAGCTGAGGATTGTCACCGTCCTCGTCCTTGCTTATCGCATTGATGGCGCTGATAAGAGACGACCAGGTGTCCTTGCTAAACGCATCCTTGTTAGCTCCGAGGAACCACAGCTTGGGAACCGCATAGAATTCTGCGGAAGCCTCCATTCGCACGATGGTGCGGAAGCCGATGTCAGTCAGTGACATGAGCGGCCTGCTCACGCGGGAGCGTCCAAAAGGACGGTTCAGCTGTGCGTCATAGCACAGTGGCACGATGGTCGGCCTGCCAAAGTTCGACTGCGACCTCACAGCCTCCCACCCTGTTCCGGTCTTAGCGCATGTGTACAGGCAGTTCGGAAGCCATACGTTAAAACCGGTGATCGAACCATTCTCATCGTCGCTGGTGATCGTCAACGCTGAGGAAATCCTATTATTTTTGCGATCCCAGATCGCCGCCGACCAGTCGGCAGAACGAGGCAAGATGACCATGCGGCTGCGATCATTCTCGTCAGCGGAAACCGTCAGGAACGCGCAGGAATGCGTGTAGGCGCTCGAAATGGCCTCAGGAACGACGACGTCAAGCGCATTGTCGTCACACAGATCAGCCACACCATGCTGGTCAGCACCCCCACCAAAGGAGAAGCCTTCGAACACGCTCAAATCCGCCAGCGATCGCACAGCCTTGGCAGGCCAACCAATCATCGCATCCACATTGCTCTTGATCTTGTCCGGAATGGAAATGCCGAAATCCTTGAAACGATAATGGGCATCGACATATTGAGAGCGGATCAGATTATGAGGATACTTATTCGCCCACACCTTCAACAGTTCCTGGATTACAGGGATATCGTCAGCGTCAACGCCACGAACAGCATTCAATGATACCGATTCAATAGCCAGGAACGATTTTCCAGTGGCCGTAACGTTAGTCGTTGCCATCAGACCATCACCTCCTGTTTCCTTCCCGGATGCCGTCTGCTGGTGAACGCCCCATGCAAGGCGAGCGTGCACGCCACCAACGGTGAGATATCGATATCGGAGCCCTTCTTGTTCCAGCCGAAGGCCCCACTGTTGCCGATGGGGCGTGTGACGGCACCCTCGACCGCCAGGGCGAGTGGCTTCTGCTCATCATCTGGCAGATGATGCAACTGCTGTTGCGCGAGCATGTCCTGGAACCGTCCGCACGCCTGCCCCATATCCGAGGCGTTCGTCATCGTCACCTTCACATGCCTCGCCTTCAACTCGGGAATCAGCACCATCGCCGGGGACTGCGCATCAACCACCACAGCCGCCGTCTTGGGCCATCGTTCGGCAAGCCATTCAGCCGCCCACGCCATCCCCTGACTACGCGGATCCTCGAACCGGGCCAACTCGATATGAGCGGAACCATCCTTGTACTTCACGCACGCCCCTATGGCCAGCGAGGACCGGTCGGGAGCCATGTCCACCGCGTAGGAGGGAGTGCCACCATCGGCACGCCGCTCTACAGCGCCTGCTGCCCATAGTTCCGGATTGATGGCGCTGTGCGTGACCGTCTCGTCCCAGATGCCCAGCGCTTCGCGACGGAACGTGTCATCATCCATCTGCCGTTTCATGCGCAGCATGGAACTCTCGGGCGTACGCGTCGGATACGATGGGTTGGCCTTGGCCCACGCCTTGCGATCATCGGAATCCGCGTCACGGTCCGCCGAGAACTCCACATACACCATGTCGTCCTCACCCGCCAGCGCCTGGGCGCGCAGGTTCGTGAACTTCTCCCCCGGGTCTGACGGCTTCGGCGGAGTGCCCATGTACAACACCAGTCCGATACCGAGCGGTGAGGCGTTCGTGGTCGGCACCATGTCGGAAACCGTCTTCTCGCTCAGGATCTGCGCCTCGTCGAACACGATCACGTCCACCGCGTCGAAACCACGACCGAACCCGGACTCGCGCGCACCGAACATGATGCGCGAACCATTCACGAACACCACCTCGGGCCGGCCCTGAGGCTCATGAACCACACGAATATAACGACGCAACGCCTTGCGTTGCGCCAGCCCCTTGAAAAACATGAACGTCTGGTACGCGGTACTCGAACGGTGAGCCGTCCACAACACCGTCATGTTCGGTATCAACGTGGACAGGATGAAGATCATCGTACCCACCGTGAACGTCTTTCCCGTCTGACGGCAAATCGACATCACAATGCCACCGATGGTGGCGGCGAACGAACCATCAGCCCTCTTCGCCAGCATGAGACGCCCCAAACCGTCCTGCCACCGGTCATACACAATCCCGCATTCCACGGCACGCTCATTGACACGAGGCCACAACGTGCCCGTAATGCCGGACGGTTGGATCACATGGGCGGCAAGACTAGACAGGCTCCCATTCTTCGGCCTCGGCAGGCGTTTCGATACCATCGACACCAGCCTTCCCGCCATCGGAGCCCTCAAGCCCCTCCAGCTCCTTCTTCACATCAAGCATGCGTTTGGTCAACGCCGCCAAATCCTTCGGCGACGTTCCAGGATCGAACACCGCTACCTTCAACCGTTCCAAGGTCCGTGTCAGCAGCGACTCATACGATTCGCCGACGGTTGCGGAATCTTCGACAGGCCCGACCGGTTCATCGGGTGCGTCAACGGTCTTTCTACGCATCTGCGCGAACCCCTTCCCATCCTCGAAAGGGACAGCAGGTCATGCGCACGAACCGCGCACGCGAATAGAACTCCACGCCTCCCCGCCTGTAACTCCGGGCATCAGAGAGCACAAACACATGCAAACCATCACCCGAACAGGAAACCTCAACGAACAGCACCGGCTCTACAATGCCCCGAATCACCCTGGCCACGTCAGGCTTCAATGTTCCTGACGCGGTGAAGCAATGATCGAAGTCATAGACGGCGAATCCATCGCCAAGCATGAACCCGAAACCATCACCGACATTCGATCTGGTCGCATCCTCGTATGAGACCCACGAGTTCGGGTTGGTGCTCGACGCGTTGCGCCCGTTCAAACGCAGGGGCTTCTTGCCGCTTGCACGCACCCAACGTGGAGCATCGGTCATGCATTCGGGAAGCGGATGCTTCAACCGCAACCGGTGCGCCTTCTGCGTGCACCTGTTGGAGCAATACTTGGGCTTGATCGCCCGCGCGCCAGGCTGCAGAACGTTATGACATACAAGACATCTCATACCCAAATTATACCAGAACGTAAGGGCAAACACCAATGATTGCAACGATTATAGATACTATCAAATAACAATTACTTGATAAAACGCCAAGAGCGCCCATTGCGTCAAACCCAACGGAAACCCTGCAAAACCGCCGCACACAGCCGCACAGGGTCCAAACAACAAGCCCTCAGCGACCACCCTGAGGAAAAACGGTGTGTGAAAAAGGCGCTATGCACTGTGGGGAGCCTCGCCCGGGTGGGGAGGGCATCCCCCCCTGGGTCACCAGTCGGAGGTTTGGAACGGGATTGAAGTCGGTTTGATGTTTATCCCGTTTACGGCGTTCTGCGCCCATTGTTGACTCTTGTTGCTCTTCATCTGATTGCAGCATCTGTGCGTTAGTTGCACGTTGTGCCAGTCTGTTGGTGATCCGCCTCGTGATACTGGTATGATCTCATCTACTTCCGCACTCCATGGGTTTGGCGTGCGCAGTGTCTTGTCTACTGGTTTTCCGCATATGGCGCATGTGTCGTATGCGGATAAGACTCGCGCTCGTATTTCCCTGCGTCTAGCACCATTGGCGGTGCGGGGGTTGCGTTTTGGAGGTGTCATGCTTCTGGTGCTGGTTCGCTTATGTACGACCATGTGCCTTTGGGGTATGCGGCGATGGTGGTGTAGTGGCGGCCCCAGATGGTGAGTAGACCGGTCTTCTTTTTGACCCAGTATCCTTTGGCTTCGGGCAGGAGGATGGGGTCTCCGTTAGGTGGGGTTACTGCAAGCATGTTTCCTCCAGTCTGCCGTTGATGTGTGGTGTTGCCCTGCTCTCGTCGGCCTGGGGGGCTGTGGGATTGTGGCGAGGCAGGGCAAGCGTGAAGTGTGGTGCCCGGCGGTGAAAGGTTGTAAAGACCGCCGGGCAAGTGTTAGGTGGGCTGCCGGGATGTGCCCCGGCGATTAGACATGGAGATCGGCCCACCGACGACATCGCCCCGCCGCCGATGCCGTCTCGTGCTCCAGGAGGAGGATTCGAACCTCCGCCATCCGATTAACGGTCGGGCGTGCTGCCGGTTACACCATCGAGGAATGTCCGCCGCAGATCGTGGCGGCTGGAAGCGAAATGCGAAAGGGCCGGCATTTCTGCTGACCCTTACACTTCGACTGAAGTCGATTATATCACGGAACAGTGTCAACTTGCAAGCGTGTTTTTTTTGAGTCGCGAGAGTTCGAGGAGTCGTCCGATGGGAAATTGGTAGCAGTGGTCCCCGTCGGGCGTCGCGTCGATCATGTGGCGTCTCAGCCAGTTGTTGACGTCATCCCGCGTTATCCTTCGTCCGGTTTGTTCGCTGCACCATTTGGCGGCTCCGGCTGGCGTGGCAGTGATGTGCACGCGGTCGAACGCGGCCATGGTCTCCTCGCGCATGGACCGTGCGTCGATGACCATTCCGCACGAGCAGCGGACGATGACGTCGACGGCGTCCGATTCGACGTCGCGTCCGCATCCCGGGCAGAGCCCTGCGAAAGGCCGGCGCTCCCTGCGGTCCGATCTGGAGCGCACCCGTGCGAGCAGGGACGACATGGATCTCATGTCCGCTCCGGCTGTCGATGTTCGGCAGAGGTCGGCCATGCGCTCCATCATGCCGACGAGGATGCGTTCGCCGCTTCCCCACACTCCGACGGTGGCCGCCGTCTCGCCGATCCTCTCCCATGCGCTGTCGTACAGGTCGAGCGCGGACAGGTTCACCGGCGCCTGCGGTACGGACGGGTCGGCGTGCCCTGCGCGCTCGAGCGTCACCTCGCGGTTGGCTATCTGTCGCAGGTGGCGCAGTGCGATGCGCAGCGAGTGGAGGGTCCGCGCGTACTCTTTTCGGCATTCACGGCACAGCGTCCACCCGTCGCTCACCCTTCCTCCGCACGACTGGCATTCCGATCCGATTCTCACTTTTCCTTCCTTCCGTAGGGGTTGTCGATCATCATGGGGATCACGTCGGGCTCGCGGCGCGCGGCCATTGCCCCGTCGAGGAACGCCTTCTCGGCCAGTCTGCGCCGCTCCTCGTGCAGGTATCCGAGGACCTCGGCCTCCGCGCTCGTGATACCTATGCCCCTGTATGCGGCCCACGCCTCGCCGAGCGTGCGGGACGACACCGGCGCCATGGACGCGTCCGGCGTGACGTGCGGTATCCACGGTTCGCTCATGCCGTCACCGCCTTACGTGCCACCTTGAGCAACGATTCCGCGTTCATCATGTAATTGCCTCTGACTTCGGTCGATTGATCCTCCCAACATGGCGTTCTTTCGTCGAGTCTGTTCCACGCCTTCGAGGTGTACAGGGCCTTTGCCACTGCCTCGATCTGCGCTTCGGTAGGCTCGCGAGACGCCTGCCACTCAGCACCCTCGACGAAACCGCTACGACGCATCGCATAACGTTCCGCGTATGACTGCAAAATCGAGCCGCCCGTGCTCGTATCGATTTCTGGCCACCGTCGTTCCGCTTCCTCCCGTGCCGTGCTCATTTCCCCACCCTCTTGTATGGATTGTTCCGAGTCATTGGCTGACCTGACACTGCTAAGTCACGCCCCTCAGTGAAACCCTCCTCCCATGCGTCTGCTCGTATCTGAGCGTCATGGTCGGCGAGCCAGCGGTCGAAATCCTCGGCTCGTTCCTTCTCGTACGCCTCCACATCGAAGTCATATCCGCCCTCCGGATAGTCGAGGCTCCAGTAGTCATGTCGGACATCCTCGTCGGTCGGTATGTATTCCTGTGTCATTGTTTCTGCTCCTTACGATGCTCGGCAACTGCACTAAATGCACTCTCCGACGCAATTCCATAATCATTACGATCAGATGACGTCAAGGCATCAATAATCGCCTGCGTTGCAATGTCATGCTCCTTATCGGTAATCTTCAAGGCATCCACTCGTATCCGGGCATCATAGGCAGCAAGCCAGCGGTCGAACGCGGCGACCTTCAACCTCTTCCATTCAGCCATCGACATCGTTAGCGCGTCAAAGCCTATGTCCTCCTCGTCAGGAATATAGTCATCAATTACCTGTTGGTCCGTTGGCGTGTATTCCTGTGTCATGTCAGTACTCCTCCTTGATGAGTTCGATGCGCGTGGGCGGCGTGATCTTCAGAAGCCTTACCGGCGGCTCCAGATTCCAGTCGGCGCTACCATCCGTGACGATGCACTCGTCGATATCCCCCGGCTTCAACCGGTCATCGCACGGGCAGGGATGGC
Organism: Bifidobacterium sp.; assembly: GCA_022649135.1. Classification (GTDB taxonomy): domain Bacteria; phylum Actinomycetota; class Actinomycetes; order Actinomycetales; family Bifidobacteriaceae; genus Bifidobacterium. Next base: position 35,236 of record JALCNP010000002.1, on the reverse strand, counting down.
GATTCACATGACGGAAGTACCAGCCCTCCGCCGACACGCTCCCGTCCGGTTCGACGGCACGCACGCGCGGGATGCCGGCGAGCGCCATGTTTGTTTGGTTGTGATTCATGCGTCCTCCCTGTCGGTTGGCGTGTATTCCTGTGTCATGATTTCTTCTCCTCTGGTACGGCCTGCGCCGCGTCCGCGTCACTGATATACTCGTTAATGTCATAAACCCGTTCGCCGATTCGAGCGGCGTACAAACGCCAGATATTGCTGGGCAACCCGGAAAATATTTGGTTCGGGTGCGGGAACAGTTTGTAGAAATCGCTCTCGCTTACCCCCGCGAGGGATAGCACGAACTCGTCGCTTTCACGCTCGAACTCCTGCTCGACACCAAGTTCTCGGATGCCGAGCAGCTGCAAATCGTCCGAGGCCACGTACCGGATAATCGACGCGCCATCGAAACTCTCGGAGCGCACCTCGTAATGTTTCTGGCCCGCGTCGATCCTGCTGTAGACATCCCTTTCGATCTTCGCGGTTACGATCTTCGTGATCTTCATGATTCCTCCCCGTTGACTACTGCGTAGTTCTGTCTCCGTATGTCGTTGGCGTAGGCGAGCATGCCCCGGATCGTCACGTACGAATGCACGTCCGGCTCGATGGTCTCCACGAGGCACGTCCACTGCGACGAATCGTTGTCGGACGCCTGATCCTCGAATGTTGTGGGGTCAACGACCAGCACCCACGGCGTTCCGATGGGCACGATGTCCGCCAGCGCGTTGCGGATGGCCCGTATCTGCTCCTCATTCATGATTCCTCCACCTCGCAGTCCACCGTCACCCCAAGAGCCTCTGCAATGGCGGGCTGAAGCTGGTATCTTCCGAATTTCGATGGCTTCTCCCGCAGCAGCGTCTCCATCGACTGTCCAAAAGCACCGTTCAGGTCTTCCCCCTGCGTCAATGCTATGAGATTCGCTATCCTCAGCTGCTCGGATATCGCATGCAGCTCACCGGTGACGTCACGCTTCGTTCTCTTGCTCATTCCTTTTCCTTTCGTTTTTGCCCCCATGCGGGGCTTTCGTGGTTTATTGGTGTCATTGTTCGGGTTTGTCGTGTTCGCCCGGCAGAACGTCCGCCAGACGTGTTTTTGACATGCTTGCGATGAAATGGTGCCCCGTCGGATGGCGTGCTCGTCTCGCAGGCGGCTCGAGCTCGCGCCCCCGGTAGCGGTCGGCGGCCCTTCCCACGGCGTCGGCGAGCGGCACTCCGCTGTTGACCAGACGACGCACCATGGCCGGCGCCCCACCCGCCCACAGGGCATCACCCTCCAGCCCCCGGGCGATGAGCATGTCGGTTATCTGGTTCTCGGTGAGATGCGACGCGGGACGGTTCGCCCTGACGATGTCCGCCACGTCTCCCGGCTGGATCATGCCGAAATCGTGGTGCGTCCCGAACCATCGCGCCACCGCCGACAGACACTCACCGAGCGTCGGGTCGCAGGCGTCGTTGATTATCTGCGCGAAGAGCCTCGCATCCTCCGGGGTCGCGCTTCGATGGTCGAGGTGCTTGATCGCGGTCATCAGATCCCATGAGTCAGTCGGTGATAGCAAGCTGCCCACCCCCCTGCCGCTGTTCATCGGCCTGGATCTCGGCGCGGATGCGACGGTCCTCGTCCCACTCGGCCTGCGCCCTCTGCGTTCGGGTGACGATCCTGCCGGACTGCATTTGATGGCTGATATCCGGCCCGTCGTTCCACGAGTCGGCTTTCAACCATTTCGCCGGGTAGGGCGCATAGGTCACGTCGCCGGTCAGATACGCCTGCAACCCGCTGACGATCTGTGCAACTGATGCTCGTCTGATCGCTTTCTTCCATTCCGCCCATGCCTTCGGTTTCTCCTTGCGCCGAAAGCTCGGGTAGGCCTTCCAGAATGTTTCAAAATCATCTGAATATGCGGGAAACCGTGAAACTTGTTTCACGGGAATATTCTTCCCCTGTTCCCCTGTTCCCCTGTTCCCCTGTTCCCCTGTTCCAGTCTTGAGAGTTTCTGTAACCCTCAAGAGACTCTCTGGAGAATCGAAGAGGAGTGGCTGCGAATCGTTGGAAGGACGCGGATAACGAGGGGTGTTCGGGTGATTGACGCGCTGGTGCTTTTCCCAGTTGGTGACGAACACGAATTTTCGCCCGTCTGCCTCGTAGACCTGAATCATGTCGGAGTCGCAAAGCCTTCTTAAACCTTCCGAAACTCTCTTGATAGTCTCTTGAGAGTCTCTTGCAAGGTCTGGTGCGAACAGGTCGGCGCAAATATCGATCAGATGATAGCGTCCCACGCCGTTGTCGTCGACATACGACCACAAGCCGATGAACAGCAGACGGTCGAACCAATCCAGCGCCGCGATATCATCACTACGCCAGAACTCCGGCTTGATACTACGAATCCTCATCGTCTTCTCCTTCCGCTGATCCATGCGATGCACACCGTCGACGCGCAAAGCGCGAGCGTCGCCAGCACGTCACTCATTTTTCCTTCTTCCGGGATGCGTGCTCCTGTTTTCGATCCAGTCGTCGAGGTCTACGCGGAGGAATCTCCTCGGATGATCGGCTTCCTGCCTGGGGCCGTTGCCCAGGTAGATGTGGGTGTAGAACGTCGACTGTGCGATGCCCACGTACGCCGCGGCCTGCCTCACCGTGAGAAGATCGCGTTCCGGATTGACCGTCCTCGCGCGCCGACTCTCGATCCACTCCCTCATTCCGGGAGTGCGCATGAGCAGGTCGTAGTCGCTTGGTTCGTCGATGGCGTTCATAGTCCCATCCTCCTGAGCCTGTCCCGGCGCTCGGCCCTGCCCGGGTCGTAGGGGCACGGGTAGCGCTTGCTGATCGCGTGCGGGCAGCGGTCCACGCCATGATCGGGGCGACTGCAAATCTCGCAATGGCGGAGGATAAGCTCATTGGTCAGCATCAGGAGTCATCTCCTCTCCCAGTGCGACCCCGTGGTTGAGGATGGTGGCGTACTGTTCCAGGGTCATGATGACCAGCTGCCGCCCTATCCTCTCCGTGGAGTCGATACCTATGCCGTGCCGCTTCTGCACGACCGCCCAGAACGTCGCATCGTCATTGCCGGCCTCCACCTGCGCCTCCGCGAGATGAGCGCTGACATCGCTGCGACTCGTGTTCTTCACCTCGATGCAGACGCGTTCACCGTCGAGCATGACGCCGGTTATGTCGCCCCTGTCCTGCGAGCCCGACAGGTGGCGTCGCTCCACGCGCCGGTCATTCAAAGCCCACGCGAGATAGTCGGCCACGGCCTGCTCCATGCGCGCTCCGGCCGCTTTCGCACTCCTACGATTCTGTGTCATAGCCAGTCATCCCTCTCCCTCTCGTAGTCCATCTCGCCACTATGGTCGCTCATGCTGCTGTGCCTCCTTTGATGTCGAGTGCGGGCTTGCCGGCTTCGACCTGGTCGACGAGTCGGCGGGCTCGGTGGCAGAACTGCGAGAACCTGTCTGACCCTTCGACCATGTCGACTGCGCGTGTGAACTCCAGTTCTGCGCGCAGCCGTCGCAGTGCTTGGTCCTCGGCGATGCCCTCAAGTGTGACCGGGTCGACGGGCGGCGTGTCGGGCTTTGGTGCCTGCACGTAGGATGTGACTGACAGATTCCAGTCGTTGTCAGAGATCTCCGCCTTGGTGACGGTGCGGCTCGTCTCGTGCTCCAAGTCGCAGAATTGTACCGGCCTCTCACCCATCCCCTTCTTGAGGACGAGGCAGGCGGTCTCGATCTTCGTGTCCGTGAACGTGTCTCCTGGCACGCGGATCACGGCGGACACGTACTGATTCTCGATGATCCACTGGCGCAACTGCTGCTCACGCCCGCCCCGGTAGAGCATGCCTGGGAACGCGAGGATGGCGGCGGTTCCGCCCGGCGCGAGGAGGTGAATCGTGTGGAGGAGGAACGCGAAGTCCGCGCGCGAGGCGGTGGGCACGGTGGGTGCGACGGTGAACCGCTCGTCGGTCGCCCTCGTGGGGTCCCACTTGATGGAGAAGGGCGGGTTGGCGACGATCGCGTCAAACTTGCTGTCCATGAATGCGGGTTCGGTGAGGACGTCTCCTAGGACGCCGTGGAAGCGGCTGCCGAAGCGTTGGCGCGCGTAGTCCAGGGCCTCTGCGTCGATGTCCTGGCCGTAGAGGGCAGAGTCGGGGAACTCGTTGAGGAGCGCGCCCGCACCACATGTGGGATCGTAGACGTTTGCCGGGTTGCCGGGGATGAGGGCTCGGAGCATGCGCGCGAGCTCGGGCGGCGTGTGAAACTTCCCCTGCTCACGGTACTGTTCGCGCTGATGCTTGAGCGTGAAGTCTGGCGCGCTCATGCCTCCCCCTTCCACGTGGCTATGGACTTTTCGTCGTATGCTTCGTAGTTGTTGATGGCGCGACAGTTCCTGCATTCGCCGGCAGCATTCAGCGGCAGACCACAACGCGGGCAGACAGGCTCCACGTCAGGCGGCTCAATATTCTCAAAACTCAGGCTCATCACTGCCTCCCCACGGGTCGGACTGCGATTGCGAGGTACCCGGCTGGGTTTGTGGTGACCGGTATTGCGGTTTCTGGCCGGTGCCCGTCTGTTGTCTTGGGATGATGGTCACTTCGTTGCGGTCGAGTGGCACGCCAACGATGTCAGCGCTCATTTCAAGATTGGTCTTGCCCTGATACTCGTCGGACGTGACCACACCATAGGCGAATACACGGTCTCCCTTGTGCAGGCTGTTGAGCACATGCTCCGCCAGATACGTGTCCCAGATGGTGACGCGATACCACAGGGCCGGCGCATCCTGCCACTGACCCTGCTTCTTCACTCGCGGCGTGACACCGATACTGATGCGCGCGATCTGCTTGCCGTTGACCATTTGGAATTCTGGATCACGCCCCAGATTGCCGACTATTAGGCTTGGAATACCATTAAGCATTGTTTCTCCTTGACTTACGTGTGTATGGGTTGTTGACCTTGACCGGGCGGGGTTTACGGTTTTTGCACGGGTATTTGCTGTCCATCGCGTGGGGACAGCGGAGAGGCCCTATATCAGGCGCTCCACACACCTCGCAGATGCGCACAGCACCATGCAGGATGGGAACGTCAACGGTCATCGCCCACCTGCCTTGCGGTAATCAACACGCCTGCAATGGCGAAGAGCAGAATGCACGAGATTAGTAGCCTACGCATGATCGCCTGCTTCGTCTGCTATCTGATCCGTCGACTCGATCTGCGGTGCAGTGTCGTCTTCGATGACCGGTTTGAAGATATCTGAATAGTCTGGCGTGGTTTCGTCAGCGCTGACCGCAGTTGCAGCGTTCACGCTCACTGGAAGGTAGGGGAAGACGCGGCGTATGACGGTTTTCTTCGCCATGGCCTCATAGTCTGACACCCACGGGCCGTTGTCCGATGCCTTGGAGCGTCGGCGGATCTGATCGACCTCGCTTTTCGTCATGTGCTCGAACACGAAACCACCGGTCATGAGCTGCGCGTTCACGAACACGTCCGTCAGCTTCTTCTCGGAATGCTCCACGTCACGTGCCTGATGGAACTTGAAATGCTGACCATTCTCATCCTCCCAGGTGTCGAAATCATCACCCTGGTAGACGGCCTGCGCGTGCAGGCTCTTGATCTGCCCTGACCTGCGAGCAAGGTCGATGATGCCCTTATATCCCAGGATGAACGTCGCATCCACGCCACCGTTGCGCTTGTTGCCGTAGGGAAGAATGTAGGCACGTCCAAGCCCGTCCACCGCGGACGGTTCCAATCCCAGTGCGGAACATTTCATGAAACACGAAAGCACGCTCTCGGGCGAGCATTCCGCGAGTTTCGGCTCCTTGTTGATCGTGCTCACACACAACTGATAAAGCCGTTCACCACTCATATTGTTGCCGATGACCGCCCGAATACGAGGCCACGACTTCTTCAGCATGTCCTTCAAACGATCCTGCGGACGCGCCTGCACCAACTGCTGCCCCTGCGTGCGTTGCGCGAGTTCACCCATTGTTCTTCTCCTTTATTTCACTGACGTGCAGCCTTCGCGCGTCAAAAGCCTTTCTGACTGATTCCTTGTAGTGTGTGGTCGTATAGGTCGCTTGCCAGCGACCCGATTTGAGTCCCTTGTGCTCCCCGATGAAAACCTTGAGATCCTGACCGACCTTCTCTTTTTGAGCTTTGAGGCTTGCCAACTGGTTCGAAAGCCTGAGATAGGTAGCCGACATCTCTTTGAACAGGTCACTGTCAATAAGCTCGATGTCGCCGTCGTCCTGCGGGTAGAGCTCGTCCACGTCCGTGCCGGTGAGTTCGGGAGGCTCGTCGCGTTGGATGAACTCCCAGAACGCTTCAGCGGCATCCACTACGGTCTTGATGTCGTCCTCGTCGCGTTCGAACCACACCTCCACCGGCTCGGACTCACCAATGTCAGCGACGAAGCAGCCGTACTTCCAGCCGGTAACCGCGAGATAATGCGTCACCTGCGCCATGTAATAGTCCGGGGCCTTCAGACTGCCGTCATCCGCATGCCAGTCAGCGGCACGATACGCGCTAGCGGTCTTGCACTCCAGGACGCCGAAACCACGATCCTCACTCCAGATCACGCCGTCCAGTGAGGCGCGCAGGAATGGATGCGCCAGCGATATCAGACTCATGTCCGTGCCGTTCGTCAGTGAAATTTCGGGATGACGGCGGCTAAACCAACGACGCAGCTCGCCCTCCAGCACATTGCCCTTGATGACCGGCCAACGACCCGAGATATCCTCATGCTCGGACCTACCCGTCTTCTCCAGCCACAGCGAGTACGGCGTCTGGTACTTGTTCAACCCGAGGATCGTGGACATGTCGGAACCGCCAACGCCCTTGCCGCGCTCGGCCAGCCACGCCGCCTCGCGCTCCGCCCTCGTGCGCTGACGAAACCGCACCACGTCGAACACATCGTTCGACCTCAACGCAGGACGCTTCATTTGGTGTCCTCCTTGACTTGTCCGTCCTCGATGATGATCGCGCCGGGATCCTTGTCCCCGACCCGCTCCATAAGCACCTGGAAGTCCTGCTCCTCGGCGACCTGCGCCACGTATGCCAACGCGTCGTCGTCAAGCAGGGAACCGTCCTTGATGCGGATGACCTTGAGTTTCGGATTCGAAGCCATCGCGATAGCCATGCTCACGCGCAACTGCTCCATGCTCGACGCCTGCTGGAACGGCACGCCCTTGTACGTGACGCCCGACTCGTCGAAACCAAGACCGTCGATCGGGAACTTCGCCTCGGTCAGCGCCTTATCCTTGGATTCACGCAACATCTTGATCTGCGCGTCAAGATCGTCATAGTTTCCCTGCCATTCATCGATCTCCGTATTGCGTCGGATCGCCTCTTGGTTGGTGCGAATTCGCGTGTTCGTGTCCTCAATGGATGACAACTGCTCTTCAAGTTCCGTCGTATCTGTCGGCAGCCCAAGGAACTTCACCCGCTCACTAAGCCGCTTCTCGTCTTCCCGCTCTGCCTTCAGCTCCCGCTGCAACTTTTGAATCTCGTGTGCAATATCAACGATTCGAGCACGGGAAGCATCACGATCATTTTCTGCGACCTGAATCTCACGGTTCCGGTCTTTCGCTGACTGAATCATGTTGAGGATCGTTGTAGCCGACTGCACTGCTTCCGGGAGGGAAGCATCAACAGGTCTCCTGCTCCCCAGTGATTTCAAGTCCCGGCCAGCATTGAGACGATCCTCAGACAGTTCCCTAATCTTCGCATCAGTCTCGTCAAGATCAATTGGCAGCTCGACCAGTTCCAACAATGCAGCCGCCTGATCCTTTGCGGACAATCCGATGAACTCCTGCGGATCAAACGACAATCGGCCCATCAGATCATCCAATACTTTCTGCGGGCTGGGGAACTTGGCCTTGGACTGACCGGCAGTCACTGTCAACGAGCCGCCGCCGTTCGCGGTGAACGTCCTGGTGACCACATAATCGCCAAGGTTCAGGCTTACTTTCCCATTGGATTCGCCATCACGCAAAGGGCGTGGATTGAGTTTCCTCGCGTCCTTGCCAGTCAACGCGAGTGCCACGGCATCTAGCACGCTGCTTTTGCCTTGCGCGTTCCTGCCGCCAATAATCTGCATATGCTTGTCGGGCGTGATGTCCACTGCCTTCAGCCGCTTCACATTCTGCGCCTGCAACTCAACTATTCTCATCTCATTTCCTCCAGATTCTTTCTGATTTCCTTTACGCGACGCTCGTACTCGGCGCTCATGAGCCGCCATATCTCCGTGTCCACTCCGCACGGACGAGCCTTCTTGCCCTTGTCGTCACGCCTGCGCGCGAACGGGTTCCTGATTCTCATGATTCCTTCTTTCGTTCTTTATCTGCTCGTAGATTCTTTTCGGATAGTTTTCGAACCATGCGAGCGGATACTTCGACCTGGCCATGGTGCGAGCGATGGCGTGCACATACGGCTCATCACTCATTTCAGGTCGTGCGCCCATTTGCGTACCTCCTTGGCCCACGCACGCGGGTAGGAGGACGGGGATCTATCGTCCGTCTTCGGCGGATGGAAGATGGGAATGTCACCTTCCTGCATGGCCTGCGCGATGCTCCTGCGCGGGATACCGAGTACGACCGACGCTTCCGTACTGCTCCATGTCTCCTGCTCCTTCAATTCGCTAATGGGTTTCATGTCGCACCTCCAGTGATTCGTGGGTGGCGAGCGCGGCGCACGTGACGTACATGGTGACGAGGATGATGTTGCGGAGCGGAGTCGCGTTCGCGTCACTGCCCACGAGCAGGATCGTGCAGGCAATCAGGCCGGCGAGCGCCGCGGTGAATAGGATCTTTCTCATGGCGTCACTTCGCTGCCGGAACGAGTCGCACATACACGGCGTATTTGTCGGCATCTATGCGCCGCACTACTGCCTCGAACTGCCCTGGTCCGATTTGGTAATTCCCCCTATTGATGTTGAAAGCAGTGGCATAGGCCGTAGACTTTTTGGATGTCACCTTCGCTTCTCCCCATAGGCCCGGGTTGCTTCTGAGTTGATCCCCGACTTCTGCCCATTTTGTCTGTTTGCGATATTCGCTCTTGATTTCCTTGAAGAATTTCATGATCATGCCGCCTTCTCGATGCCCTTGTTGCCAAGGAACTTGTTGACGAAGTACTGCTGGCCCTTGCCGGTGACTTTGACGGTGCGCGTGGTGAACGTGACCCCGTCAGGATTCGTGTGCGTTGACTCCTTGATCTCGAACAGGCCCTGCTCGATGTACTTCTGCAACGGCATGTTGTAGTCCTCGCCCTTGCGGCTCGACAGGTAATGGCGTTCACGAAGCCAGGCGAACAAACGTCGCTGTCCCATAGGCACGCCGTTCTGTTGGATGATCTTCGCGAGCTGCCCGACGAGGATCGACGTCTGTGAGGCGTTGACCGCGTCCGCGAACAGAACCTTCGGGGCCTGCGCCTCCAGCTGTTCGGCCTGCTCCGCGACCTTGGATTGCAGCCAGCGCATCGACGCCAACGCCATCTGCTCCGGCGTCATGCTCTCCTGACCGGACATGTAGCCGCCATGACGACGGATGGAGGGCAGAACCTCATGCGTCACCCAGCGCTGAAAACGCTTCGCCTCAGGCTTGTCGCTGCGAAGAATGATCTTGTACAGACCCGCTTCGTTCACAATGTTCACAGGGGTGTTGGAAACTGACCCTAAGCCAGACTTAGGGTCAATCTTCGATTGCTCATCGTCATCGAGCCGCTGGGCGATCATGGTGGGATTGCTGAGATTCAGTGCATCGCACACGTCCTTGAGCACCCACCATGTCAGGCCGGTCTCGTACGTGAGTGTCCTTACTGGTGTACCCTCGAAATCGAAGGGTTGTATACTGTTACTAGTCATTATCTGACCTTTCACTAGAGCCCCGTTGCGCCGGGGCTTTATTTATTTGTTGACGTAGTTACCGCGCGGCGTTAGGAGATACCGCACGGCCCCTCATAAAGTGGTTCGTTAATCGCACTGGCAGGTGCGGTCGCACAGTTAGGAGAAGAACTATGGATTGGAGCATCGTCGGCGAGGTCGCCGGCATTGTTATCTCGGCACTGTTCGGGCTTACCGGTTTCGTGACCTCCGTCGTCGCCCTGGTTCAAACGCACAAAGCGAACGACAAAGCATCTAAAGCCAATGACATAGCAGAGAAAGCCTTGCGTCACGATATTGAGGACAGCCATGTGGATTGGTCTATCGACTGGGATGAGGAGACGCAGCACGTTGTCGTGACGAATACCGGCAAAGACACAGCTCATGATGTTGGTGTCATCCTCAACACAGTGTTCCCGGGGTCTGGTGAGCGTTTCCATCGCGCAGACACGTCTGCGGGGGATGTCCCAGCTGGCGAGGCTACACGAGTCCGAGCCACAGAGGCCGTTGACGACAGGAAGAAACTGAACAGTATGCTTGATGGCAACGTGATGGGACGTTATCTGATGGTCACGCAGGGTGCGCGCTGGCGTTGCAAGATCGGTTGCGATGTCACGTGGAAGACCGATGGAGGTTTCCCTAAGATCAAGCATCTTGAACTTCCAATCTCTTCATGATTCCGTGAAGATGGTTCACTTCGCCTAATTTGGTGAGTCCGATCAGCACGGCCCAAAGGCTCAAGGAAACGCCCGCCAGTATTACAGTCGCAGCGGTAACCAGAATTGTTGACTTCACAAGCTTCATAGCTCCACCATCACCGTCACTTGGAATCAGCCTCCTTATTCGTCCGTAACTCGTCGGAAGAAAGCTCGTTCATCTGATATCGAAGAATTCCGACCCGTTCCTCGAGAATCCCGAGCCTTCGGTAGACGCCGCCCATGTTCCACACCACCACACCGAGACAGCAGGTAGTCACAATGGCGTAGAAAACCACCCCACTCATGCCGCACGCACCTGAGTGTGAATATCGGAGAAGAATGAATCTGGGAGCATGGCCAACGGATCAACTTTCAAGCAATCCGCGTAGATGGCCACTTGTCCGATGGAAATTGAAGACTTCCCATCCAATTGCCTACGAAGCGTGACGTAGGGGGTTCCTGATTGATCTGAAAGCCACTTGACAGAACGCCTAGCAGTTTTCAGAGCGGCATATATCTTGCCTGCCGCCTGCTTGGTGATGCTTTCTTGATTAACCATACGGATAATCTAATCACCATTTGGATAGACTGTCAAGCTAATTATTGATCTATACGGTTAACATACTTCCCAATTAGTGATACTATCGAACCATGACCGAATATGGAGATCAATTTGCAAAAGCGATAGCAGAAGAGCTTCGTGCTCAGAAAGCTCGCACAGGGAAAACCAATGACGAACTAGCAGAAGCTGTAGGAGTGAGCGCCGTGACGATACTGCGCTACCTACGCGGACAGCGGCAAATACCCATAGATGTATTTGGAGACCTATGCAAAGCGCTTGAAATAAGTGCAGCGGATATCACCGCAACGGCGTTCGCCAAAGCCCAGAAGAACAACACTATTACCGTTGATCCGTCGGCCCTGACCGAGGATGAGATCATGGAGAGGGTCAACGCGAGGATAGACGCGGGTGCCGTTGGTCTTGCCGCCCTGCATGATCCGGACAAGGGGAAGAGCAGGGGCGTTGATCCGGAGTTTGCCTGAATCCATATCCATGCGCATCACCTACGGCGAGCTGAGAAGACTCGCCGCTTCCCTGGGGGTGCGGGTGTGGAGCCGCGACCTCGACGGCCAGACCGCGGGCTACTACGATGACGCCTACGACGCGATCGTCATAGACCGCAGTATGACCTACCGGGGGAAGCGTTGCACGCTCGTCCATGAACTGGTGCACTGGTCTCATGGCGATGCCTCATGCAACGGTGTCATGGGCGCGAGAATGGAGCAACGTACCCGCAGAGAGACAGCTACGCTGCTAATCCCCCAACTCGAATACGCCACACTCGAGAACATCTATGATGGCGAAGCCTACCTGATGGCCGTGGAACTCAACGTCACGGAACAGGTGCTGCGTGATTACAAGGAGCTCATCCTCGACCGTAGGCAATACGTGTGAACATCTTCATATCGCGAGCGCCGTCGTTTTCGTGAGAAAACGATGCTGTTGATAATTTCTGTTAGAGCTTTTTATTACTACTTTCTGTTATTCCTTATATAGGTAGTCCCTACGGACTGCACCCTGTGTCCCAGCGGACTACACTCGCCGTCCCTAGGGACAGTGCCAGCGTCCCAGCGGACTACGGGGTGGAGTCTGTACAGACCGCCGTTGTCCCTACGGACTACGGGTGCTATATTGGGATATATAAGAAAACCCTTGGCGATGGTGGAACATCCCAAGGGCAGGCAACAACTGAGTCAGCAGTCGTTACGGTAACCACTATACCGCAGCGTCGCGGAAAGAAAAAAGATGGGTTACCACAATTGCAAGATCGTGCAACAGCTTCCAGCGGCGCGGACCATCTACCTGCCGAAACAAACAGAACAGCATGTTTCCATGACTTTCGTCCACGACATGCTGCAAACAGTCGCAATATCCAGCAATGACTATCTCACCGAAGATGAGATACAACGCAAAAAAGCAGACGGCGAGAATCTCGGCATGGATCCAATGGCCATCCCACGCTACTGGTTCGGGAGCTGGGAGCATCTTGCCGCGCTTATGTGGGAGAAACCCACTCCAGCTACCAGGAACCGCATACGCAGGGCATGGAGGGCGCTCGCTGAAATGAAGCTGGCAAAACGGTACTGCTATAAAACGTCTCGAGGCTGGGAATACACGCACCTGCTCACGATAGGCTGCGAGCAAGGCAACGAAATGTACGATGGTCTCACCGACAGCGACGTGGAAGACGATATCGAAAGCCGGCTGCTCGGCGCATACGAAGACCTGCGACAATGGCCGTATGAGCTCGAATTGAGAGCCTGAACGGTCATTCTTCCCTTTACTCCATTCAGCATCTCAACGATTGATCTTCGGCTTCACCAGCCTCGTTTCGGCGGGGCTTTTCCATATCAGTTTCTGGTGCAATAATCATATTATGACTGATACGCTTTCAGACCCCGTCTCCGTGGCACGAATGACGGCGCACTACGATGGCGCGGCTCTGCGCAATCATGAGATTGACGTGCGTTTGCTCAGCCCTGCCTTGATGGGGTTGAGCATCGCCTTCGAACGCACCCAATACCATGTCGCTCCTAGCCGTCAGATCAAACTGAACGCCAAGGCGACGCGCGAAGGTTCCGTTGACATCGATCTCATCGTCAGGGTAATCAACGCTGGAATGGATTTGCTCGCCAGTCGTGAAACGACCGCAGCGTTGAATGCCACCGCCATAGGCATATACGTGTTCGGTGCAATCAGCCTTATCAAGAAGGCTATGCTGCACGGTGGGAAGCCCACGAAAATCGAGGGGGCGGAATCCGATGATGCCAAAACTGACGTCAAGTATCCAGACGGTACCATTGAGAGAACATACCCCGAATCGCTTGAGATGATCGGAGATGCCGCATTCGTACAGGGGGTGAAAGATTCAACGGCTCCAGCCCTGCATGACGGTATAGATCTGGTTGAATTCCATCTGCCTAATGTGTCCGAGAGTGTCACCACTGAGGAAGCCGAGAACATCAATGATTTCGACGTTTCGGACAACGACGTCTCCACATCAAGCGTGGAGATGGTCGTTCAGGCCATCAACCCATCGTTCCAAGCCGATGGTAAGTGGCGTGTCACAGACGGTATCAAAAAACAATATGTGGCTCTTGAAGACCATGCGTTCGAGAAGCGAGTGGTTGACTCTCTGGAATCATTGAAGGCGAATGACACGTATAAGGTCATCATGCGAGTCGAGAAGAAACTCGACTCCAAAAACCAACTCACGACTAGGTATATAGCAATTGAGAAGGTTCTCGACCACCGACATATAGAGGAACAGGGAGCACTGTTCTAACCATACCGGCTCAGCTCGGCGTATCCGTTTACGCGTCGGGTCCGAAGTCGCGCACGACGGCGCCGGTGATGGCGCCGAGCGCCTGCGGCGTCCAATGCGTGTACCCCGCGGTCGTGGCAATGTCGACGTGTCCCATGATGGCCTTGCGCGCGTCCTCGCTGGCGCCGGCCATGGCCAATCGGGTGGCGAACCAGTGGCGGGCGCTGCGGATGGTCACGCGGGGCAGTCCGGCGCGGTCGAGCGCGGCGTCCCAGCGGCGGCGTTCGACCGGGTTCGTGAGCGGGTGTCCGCGGCGGGTGAAGAGCAGAGTCATGGGGGGGATGTTATTGTCTTTGGCCCGTGTTTTGAGGTCATCCCAGAGTTCGCGGCTGACTGGCACCATGCGCACGCCCCTGTGCGATTTTGGCGGCACCAGCCAGATGCCGCCCTCGACGTTGGTGGCTTTGAGCCATGCGGGGATCTCCACGCCATCCTTGTAGCGTTGCAGTTCGTGGCAGACGTTGATGGCGGGTATGCCGTCGGTCTCCACCAGGTCGATGGGGCGGATCGCGAACCGCTCCCCCTGGCGCATGCCGGTTTCGAACGCGACGCGCCACATGAGCCGCCACATGGCCCGGTCCTCGTCCGTGTCATGGTCCTTCGTCTGACCTCGGCGTCGCTTCCCCTCTACGGGTTTCGCGGACGCCTGTTCGATGAGCATGGACGGCTGTCCGGCGTCGAGGATGACGGTGGGATTCGCCTCGACGCGCGGCGGATCCACGTCAGCGCACACGTTGCGATCGCACAACCCGTCACGTACGGCGTCGGCGAGCGCGTTGGAGAGACGACGGTACGCGTTGAGCGCGGTCTTGGCGCTGCGCTTGGCGGTGATGTCATGCTCGAGCTTGCGCACATGCGCGGCGGTGAGATCATCCAGGCGCACCGCGCCGATGCTGGCGGTGATGTTGCGGATGTCGCTGCGGTACGTTTCGGCGACGCGTGGTTTGACTGTGGGGGCCTTGATCTCCGTGAGCCACCGGTCGAGCCAGTCGCGCAGCATGGGCGATGACGTGGAGGGCAGGGTGCCGTTGGCGATGAGCTTCTTTTTCGCTTCGTTGAATTTTGACAGGGCGACGGATTGGTCGACGCTTTTGTACTTGCGGCGCACGCGTCTGCCCGTGGCCGGGTCCTTGGGCATCTCGAGCACGTAGACGTAGGACGTGCCCTCCATATGGTATCCGCCGGACCCCTTGGCGCGGCGCCGGACTCTTTTTCGAGGCATGAGCATCAGTCTTTTCGTTGGTGGGTGTTTCTGGTATCCATGGTACCCGTCTTTGGGGGCCTATCTGGGGGCCTATGTACCTCAAACTTATGCAAACTTATGCAAACTTGGGTGCCTAAGTGGGTTTCGGGCGTCGCGGGCGGGTGCACGCATGAAGCCCCGGAGGGCTTGGAATCATTGGGGTTTCGGAGGGGGGAAGTGGAGCGGATGACGGGAATCGAACCCGCGTAATCAGTTTGGAAGACTGAGGCTCTACCATTGAGCTACATCCGCGTGTGCCATTCGTGCGTATCCGGTCCGTCAAGACGGAACTCGTAAGCTCAGCCTTCCAGACTGATTACGCAACAAACAACCTGAGTAATTATACATAAACGACAGACTTCGCGCTATTCGCGTGGCGAACAGGTTGAGGGAATGACACCGGCAGGTCAATCGTTTCAGGGATGGCGGCGACGGATCCCGCAGCGACACGCCGCAATCATCGGCATGGGGGCGTCAATCCCCTGGTTCGGCGTTCTCCCCACCTGTTATATTCCGCACGCGCGAAGAACCACGAAGGAGGAGGCGATGGGACCATCGTGGCTCAACGATATAAGCCAATCCACCCCGATTCCCTCGTCGAGGGCCAGCGAGCGGGCAAGCGCATCCTCGACCACCGGAGCGCAGTTCACGTGGGGCCGCGCTCTCGCATCCTGAAGTATCTCGATGCATGCCCACGGAAAATCGTCGATTCCGAACGGCGTCGGCTTCCGGCCCAGGGCCGACGACCACGCCTTGAGGACCGCCTCCTTGCCCGCCCATCGTGCGGCGAGATGAACGGCAAGGGAATCCGCCTTGATGTCACCGCGCAGCCGAGACTGGTGGATCTCCCGCTGCGAGAACAGCCGGAGAATCCCCTCCCCCGGCTCCTTGAGCTGCTGGGCAAAGGCGTCGACGTCAACGACATCATGGCCTATGGCAAGAATGTCATGCACCATTGATCCGTCCTTTCACTCGGCCGTCGTGCGGGGTGCCGGCAGGCCCCTGAACCAACGCCCGCGTCAGACGCCGGGGCTCGAGGCGCGACCGCCCGGCGTGACGACGATGCGATCGGCGGTCGCCGACCGATATGAGGCCGATATGAAACCGGCGCTCCGACGATGCCGTCCACCGACACGTCGTCCTTCTCCCGCTACGGCCTCAGCCCGCGCGCAATCCGGATGGATCCGCACGGGCATACGCCATGGTTCACTCGGTAGCGCTACTTCCTTGCCTCGAAGTATCCGCTGTTCCCCAGACGGGCGTCGGGATCGAGCAGCATGGCCTTTTCGATCTCATGGGAATCGTATCGGCGGGAATCCTCGTGGAAGCGACGGTTGTCGATGGGTTCGTAGAGGGGTGCCCGACCCATCATTCCCTTCTGCAGATGGCGCTGTCCGGCCGCGAGCCGCGCATTCGCACGCTCCCGCCACTGCTCCAGGGCATTGTCGCCCTCCGTGTGCGCCACGGAGGCCTCGAACGCCCCGGGGTTGACGATGGCGCCGAATCCGCTGACGTGGCCGAATCCGAGCGAAGTCACCAACCCGGCCTTCACCGTGCCGATATGCAGCGGCGAGGTCAGCCAGACCATATGATCATCCCCTTTCAGCTTCGGGTCGACACAGTCGAGCGAGGCGTTGGCCGGGACGATTCCGGAGGAGAACAGCTGGGTGAGACCATTCACCTGGAAGATGCAGGCCCCTCCCTTGGCATGACCGGTCAGCGACTTCTGGCTGATCACGAACAGGGGGTTGCCGTCGGTGCGCCCGATGGCGTGGGCCAGGGTGTTGTGCAGCTCCGATTCGTTGGGGTCGTTGGCGTTGGTGGAGGTGTCGTGCTTGGAGACCACGGCGATGTCGTCCGGACTGACGCCAAGGGCGGCGAGATCGTGCACCAGCGTCGAGTCCCGTCCTCCGCATCCGGCTGCCAGGGCACCCAGGCCGGGGGCCGGTATGGAGGTATGGGCGCCGTCCGCATAGGAATGGATGAATCCCAGGACGGCGGCGACGGGCAGGCCCATTTTCAGGGCGATGTCGCCGCGGGTGAGCAGAATCGTTCCGCCTCCCTGCGATTCAAGGAACCCGCCGCGCCTGCGGTCGTTCGCCCTGGAGAAGAACCTCGCATCGATCCCCTTGGCGTACATCTGCGCGGAATTCGCTGTCGCGTTCATATTGCCGAAGCCGATGACCGACTCCACCCCGATGTCGTCGATCGCACCGGTGACCACGAAATCGGCCTTGCCCAAAGCGATCTTGTCCGCGCCCTCCTCAAGGGACACGGCCGCCGTCGCGCATGCGGAGACCGGCTGGATCATGTTGCCGTATCCGCCGATGTAGGACTGCATCACATGGGCCGCGACCACATTCGGCAGGGCCTCCTGAAGGATGTCGGTCGGTATCTCGTGGTTGAGGAAGCGATCGAGATAGAGCTTGCGCATCGAGCTCATCCCGCCGAAGCCGGTGCCCTGGGTCGAGGCGACCATGGACGGGTGAACCGTCTGGAGGATCTCGACCGGAGTGAAGCCTGCGGACAGGTAGGCGTCAACGGTGGTGACGATGTTCCACAGGGCGATACGGTCGACATCGGAGACCATCGAGGCGGGGATGCCCCACTTGAGCGGATCGAACCCCGTGGGGAACTGGCCGCCGACGGTCCTGGTCATCGTCGCCCTGCGAGGAACCCGAATGACGGATCCCGCGTGACGCGTGACGATCCACTCGTCGCCCTCGGGATCCTTGGCGATGCTGGTATGCGATTCGTCGAGGTCACGATACTCGCGGGCGATGCCTTCGCTGGGCACGGAGAACTCCACATCGTGGTCGAGGAACACCTCGCTCTCCTCCTCGTCGGTGCCGCTGCGCCTGTCGGAGCTTCCCCGGTAGTCGCTTCCCATGCCGTCGTCGAAGGGCCGTATGCCGGAGCGCGCCACAACCTCGTCGTGATAGCGCTGGGCGATGTCCTCCTCATGGACGAGGTTGCCGTCATTGTCGTACCAGCCCGGATTCGGGCTGTCCTGCCATGTCACCAGTCCCATGTTCCATGCGAGTTCAAGCACCGCTCCGGCGCTCAGATCGACCCTGCCATCGGGATGGATGCCCAGTTCGGCCTGGAAACGGGTGCGTCCCGATCCCCACGGTCCCAGTTCGCCGATGGAGACGATGACGATCTCGTCTTCGGGGCGGGCCGTGACCGAGGACCAGTCGTTGAGATCCACCGGGGCCTGATGCGCCACATGGGGGGTGGGAAGCGCCTTAAGCCGGACCGGGGGCTGCCCCGACCCGTCCGGGGCGGTGCCCAAGGACGGATCATGGGCGTCATCATGGGCCTGGGATTCGGCCGCGTGTGACGAGTCGCGCTCCGCTTCGGCGCGCAGCTGCCTGATGTCGATGGGGTCGGATCCGAGCCCGCCGGTCAGATCGACGTCCAGCGGGGCCTGCTCGGCTCTCCGGCGCGCGTCGGATGTCGCCAGATCCAGCAGCTTCACGGCTATCTGGGAGGTGCTGTAGGTGTGGATCCCGTGGCGTTCGACGACGTCGACCAGCGGATCGTTGCCTCCCATAAGTCCCGTTCCCCGCACCCATCCGATCTTGGGGTGGGCGAAGGTAACGCGACCCGACCATGAACGTTCCGAGCGGGAACGGTTCACAATGGCGTCGAAGGCGCTTTTGACCTCTCCGTATGCGCCGTCGCCGCCGAAGATTCCGCGGTTCGGCGACCCGGGAAGGATGACGTGCAGCCGGTGCTGAACGTCGGTGTCGGCGCCGATCGCGCTGAAACCGGCGATCGCCCGTTCAACGCCCCACAGCATCAGACGTGCCTGGGATTCGAACAGTTCGCCGGAGTCGGCCAGGGTGCCGTGCACCGGCGGCGCGGCGAACGGGAAGAACAGATCGGGCTGGCAGGCGGGCTTCACGACGGTGCTGCTGGCTCCGTTGGTGGTTTTCTGCTCATGACCCACCCATTGCACCAGCGCGTCCACGTCCCTGTAGCTCGACAGGTTGGCGGGAACAAGCCACAGCGCGGATTGCGCGATGGCATGATCCCGGTACGCCTTCTTGGCCCAGGCCTTGACCCGGGGGGTGAAGCTGTGCGAGGCGGCGATGACGGTCGCACCTCCGGCCAGCAGACCGCACACGATCTGCGCGGCGATGGAATGCGGGGCGACACCGGTGACCACCGCGGTCTGCCCGAGGAAGCGGAACGCTTCGGAATCGCCCGAGGCCGGCTGCAGGCACTGAGCGGCTATGCGGTCGAATGTCGCCCCCAGGGCGTCTTTCCCTTCCGACCTCGCCTTCTGTGCGAACCACAGGGCCTGGTCGTGCACATCCTCGCCCGCCCCTACGAAATTGTGCGAGGCGCAGGACTTCGGATCGCTCGAGATCGCGCCGGAGCCTTCGTCCTCGTCATAGAAGATGTGGGCGAGATCCTCGCGGGCTGACGCCCAGCGATCGTCGAACAGGATGGCCTTGTCGGCATCGAAGCGCGGCTCGACCTGCGTGGGCCAATCGGCCCCCAGCTCGCTCTCGACGGCGTCGACCACGGAGGCATCGGCATCACCGTCAGGCGACGGGACCGGCGCATGCACGTCAAGCCGATCGAGCACGAAGCGTGCCGTTGCGGCGAGCACGCCGTCGGAACCGGTGACCTTCGCGGCGAAGGCATCCAATGCCGCGGAGTCCACGACCCCGCCTCCGGCGCCGCCCGATGCATGTGGCAGGTCGACGCTGAGGGAGCGGCTTTGCGCAACGGATCGCACCGCGGCATCAACAAGGGCATTGGCCGCGCTGACGCTCGACACGGAATCGCTTCCCAGATCTCCCAGATCGCCTCCGCGGGACGACTGCCCCTCGCGGGTTCCGAGAACAAGGGCCGCCACCACGTGGAACGCCCATCCCGCTCCCAGCTGCCACACGTCGCCGACCCGCTTCTCGATCTGCATGAGCTTGACCCCGCTCGGCCCGAACACCCCGCGTACACGGTCGCGCACGATTTCCGACAGAACCGGGCCAAAGGGCCTGTAGTTCGGAGCGACCTTGCCGACCAGCGTGCGCAGGGCGGGAATCGCAGCCTCCGCGGCACCGTCAACGCTCGCCACACCGAGTTCCGAGCTGATGTCCATCAGCAGCTGGTTGCGGCGGGAGGACACTCCATTGGTGAGCGTGTCCGTCGTGTCCGTACCGCCGATCTGCTCCGGTCTGACCTTCGCCGAATAGGCGAGCAGCATGTCGATCGCCTCGGGCGCGCCGAACGGGATGTCCGCCGGTCGCTCGGCCCCTGCCGCACCGGAGGCGGCAACGGGCGCGGACGCGCTGGACTGCGGTCCGTGGGACGATGTCCCCTGCGCCATGGCGGCATTCTGCCCGGAGGCGGCCGCCGACACGGCCGGGGACGGCGTGCCGTCCTGTACCGCCGGAGATCCGGAATCGGACGGCCCGGAGACCGCGGCCTGCGGCTCCTCCTCGGCCCGCTGGGCCAGAGGGTCCGAGTCGGTCATATAAACTCGTCCCTCATCGCGCCCCACATTGTATACGGTCACCCGTCTGCCGGAGAATTCGGGAAGCCGAAGCGTCTTCGCACCGAGATTGGCGAGTGTCGGGGCATTGCCCAGACCAACCTCGACATATTCCTCCACGCCAAGGCCGCCCTGTTCGCGGGCCTTGAAAAGCAGGGACTGCGTCTCGATCCAGCGAACCGGGGATGCGAACTGCCAGGAAAGCAGTTCGGTGAGCAGCAGACGTCCCAGCTTCTGGTCATCCGCGGCGTAGTCGTCCCACACCTGGGGGTCGTCGAGGGCCCGGCGAATGCGGTCGGAGGGGACGACCTCGAGGATCTTGGCGGCGAACCGCCGCGTCATCTCGAAGGGGGCGGCGACAAGGTTCGGTATGTATCGGTCCACCAGCCGCGAATAGTCGATATGCCGGGGCAGCAGTTCGTCAAGCTTGTCCCTGAATTCGGGGACGCCCTTGCGAAGCAGGGTGGAGTGGAACGGCACGTCGATTCCCGGAACGAGCATGAACGGCGGCTTGCCGCCATATTCCTCGGCCCGCCGAGAGGCGTCGGCCTGCAGGGCCTTGAGACCCTTGATGGTGCCGGCGATCGCGTACTGCTGTCCGGCGAGATTGTAGTTCACAATCTCCAGGAACTCGCCGCTTTCCCTGGCCACCTGCTCGACGTACTGACGCACGCCGTCGTCGTCCACTCCGAACTGGTTGGGTCTCAGTGCGCCCATACGATAATTCGAACGGCCCTGCGCGTCGCGTTCGATGAGATGATGCATCGTGGATCCGCGATGGAACACCAGCTCCAGAACCGTCTCCAGAGGGATGATTCCGGCGAAGGAGCTCAGGGCGTTGTATTCGCCCAGCGAGTGCCCGGCGAAATACGCCGGCCAGATGTCCGACCCGGACTCGCGCAGACGGGCCGTCTGGGCGAAGGCCACCGTAGCCAGCGCGACCTGCGTGAATTGGGTGAGATTGAGCAATCCATCGGGATGCCGGTAGGTCACCGAATTCGCGGTGAGTTCCTTGGGGTTGTCCCGCACGACCGCAAGGATGGAGAATCCGAGCTTGCTGCGCGTCAGCGCATCGGCCCTCTCCCACGTCTCGCGCGCGGCGGGCGACGCGGAACGCTCGTCGAGCACCATCCCCTGCTTCTGTATTCCCTGCCCGGGGTAGACGAAGGCCGATTTCGGCGCGCGTATGATCGCCGACCCGCGCGAGACGATGCTTCCGTGTATGCGGCAGGTGACCTCGAAGGCCATGCCGCCATGGCGCAGTTTGCCGACACGCTCGACGCTGATCTCCACGTCGTCGCCAAGCTGGACCATGCCGTACATGTTGTATGTCCAGCCGGCGATCTCATAGTGCATCCCCTTGCCGTCGACCGCCTGAACCACGTGCTGCGCGGCTGCGGAAAGCCACATTCCATGCACCAGCGGCGCCCGGAGGCCCGAGATGGCCGCTCCGCGACGGGAGGTGTGGATCGGGTTGAAGTCGCCGGACGTGCGGGCGAAGGCCGTCATCTCCCGGGGAGCCGTCACCGTCACGACGCGCATCAGTCGGCGCGGGGTCGCAAGAATCAGAGCGTCGTCTGCCGAGTTCCGCTCGGTACCGGCCGTTGCGAAGGCCGGAGCGTCCTGCTGCGCCATGGAGGGATGCGCCGACAGATAGTCTCCGTAATCGGGGGCCTTGTCGGGAAGGGCGTCCGAGTAGCATCGTCCTCTGATCGCGAATCTCTCGGTTTCGTGGGCGAGCTCCGTGCCGTCGGCGGCGCGATGCACGACATGAATCGTCACCACGCGGCCCGAAGAGGATTCGGCATAGTCGTCCGCCCAGCTGGTCAGCGCGATGGTGTCCCCTACATGGGAGAGCAGAGTGGATTCACTGACGTCAAGCTCGATGAGATGGTCGAGGTGAACGGCGTTGAGCAGACCCTCGATCACCGGGAACCCATCGACGTACACCGAACCGAGGGCGGCGTAGATCGCCGGCCAGGCCGGTCCGACAAGCGCGTCGGGAGCGATGCGCGACGCGACCAGCCCCTGGGGAAGATCCCCTGCAGTGGCCGCCTCGTGGTCGCATCCCAGATTCGCGGACAGCGTGTACGTCGCATGGGCTTGTCCAAACGGCAGTCCCTCCGTGAACTCGATGCGCGGCATCGACTCCAGATGGTCGCCGGTGATCGCGGTGTTGCCGATTCCCGCCGTCGCCGCGAGCATGGCATAGACGTGCTGGGGCAGACGCTCGCGGTCGACGACCGGGAGCATGCCGGGTTTACGGGGGAACGTCGTCAGGGGAATGACGATGTCACGGACCGCGTGCCTGGCAGCTCCATCGGCATCGTTGTCCCAGTAGGTGTCCAAATGAATATCAAGGTCGAACAGCTGGGCGTCGGGGGTCTGTGAGACCTTTCTGATCTCGTAGTGGCTGTCGCCGCACGAGGTGCCGTACGCCGGATTCGCCATCAGATGGCCGACCCAGGAGATGTTGGGGCAGGACCGGATGAACGCCTCGCCTGTCGCGCAGGCTCCGAGCTGCGAGTATGAGGGAGTCTGCGCACCATCATCCTCCCGCTGCGCGCAAGTGCGGTCGAGAGCGGCCTTTTCGAAACGACCAAGGATCTCCCCGACCGGCTCGTCGATGGTGGTGATGCCGGCCACCGAGATCGGGCCGGGAATGATGCGCACCGAGTCCGCGCTGTAACGCGGATCCTGGGATTGCCAGAGCTGATCCTGCCCCCACCAGCGCAGAAGATCGTTGTCGATGACAGGGACGAAGGGCATGGGCTTCGGCGACTCGCGAACCAGAACGGGGAACCAGGCCACATCGGTGGGAGTCACGTGCAGCGCGCCGATCTGGGGGTAGGCCTCCTCAAGCTTGTGCACAGCGAGTTCGGGCTGCTCGGCCACGGCTTTCTCGTCCTCGAACAGGGAATTGAACTCCCCGCTCTCCTGCGGACGGACACGGGCCTCGATGCGTTGCAGGACATGGACGAAGCGGGTGGCGTACGTGTCGTCGGCCCAGGGATAGGACAGATCGATAAACCGCTGGGCCCACTGCAGATACGTCATGGCGTCGAGATCGCCGAAGTAGGGCTTGGCCGTTGTGGCCAACGCGGCTATGATCTCGTCGCGACGCGGCTCTATCTCGTCGGGATGCTTCATCATGTGCACGAGAAGACGCCCGCACCTGGCGGACGAGTTCTCCAGCTCGTAGATGTCCGCATGCAGGTGGCTGAG
The DNA here is from genome assembly GCA_022649135.1 of Bifidobacterium sp. GTDB lineage: Bacteria > Actinomycetota > Actinomycetes > Actinomycetales > Bifidobacteriaceae > Bifidobacterium. The sequence continues at coordinate 11,278 of JALCNP010000002.1, read as the reverse complement.
CCCGGAGGTGACGCCACCCACGGCGACGCCCGACGGGACCCAGGGCTCGCCGAGGGGCGCGAAGGGATCCCCGTCCGGCTTCACATCGGCGATTCCGGGAGTGTCGACCAGCATCTGCTTGACTTGGGGGCTGGTTCGCGCCTCCTTGGCCGTCATGGCCGCCGTGCCGACGAGAACGCCGTCGACCGGCATGTCGGGGAGGTCGTATGCATGCGACCACTGCCCGCAGATGTAGTCCGCGGCGCGTTCGGGGGTCCCGATGCCGCCGCCGACGACAAGCACGAGGTTGTCGCAGGCCCTGACCTCGCCATACGTGTTCACGAGAAGATCGTCAAGGGACTCCCAGGAGTGGTGCCCCCCGGCGGAGCCTCCCTCGACCTCGGCGATGATCGTGGTCGGGGCCACGGCCTTGGCGATGGCGACCACCTGGCGAATCTGGTCCACCGTCCCGGGCTTGAACGCGACATACGGGAATCCATCGGACGTGAGGGAGGACACGAGCTTCGTGGCCTCGTCCAGTTCGGGGATGCCCGCGGATATGACCACGCCATCGATGGGGGTGCCCGACTCCCGCTTCTTCGGGACGATGCGCGAGGTCCCGAACTGGAGGTTCCACAGATAGCGATCCATGAACATGGCGTTGAACTCGACGGTGCGTCCCTCCTCGAGCTCCTGGGAGAGTTCCGCCACATGCTGGTCGAACACCTCCGCGGTGACCTGTCCGCCGCCGGCGAGCTCGGCCCAGTACCCAGCGTTGGCCGCGGCCGCCACGATGTGAGGCTCGACCGTGGTGGGCGTCATTCCGGCAAGCAGCACGGGAGCCTTGCCCGTCAGCTCACTGAATTTGGTGCCCAGTTTGTCGCCCGCCGGCGTATGGATGACGCGCGGTGCGAACGCCTTCCAGTTCTCCGTGCGCGCGGGATCGTCCTCCAGCGTTGTCAGCCGGGTTCTGTCGGCGCCGGACGCGGCCTCCACCACGCCGACCCCGGTGCCCTGGACGAGCGCCCCCACAAGCTTGCCGATGGTTGTTCCGGGACCGAAATCAACGATCCAGAGCCGTTCCGGATCGTTGTCGCGCACCACGTCGTGCACACGGCGGGCCCAATCGACATGGTTGACCAGAACCTCGTCGGCCAGGACCCGTGCACGCTCCTCGTCGAGACCGCACTGCCCGGCCCATCCGACCGCAAGTTCGACGGCGTCGCGCATCAGCGGGGAATGGAAGGGGACGGTCACATCGAGATATTCGAGAACGGGGGAGAAAACGGAGCCCCCGCGCACCTTCTCCTCCCGCAGCTTCGCCTGGTGGCGGTGCTCCCTGTCCACCTCGACGGAGAAGGCCTCGAGATCCTGCGGGTATCCCGACAGCACATGGTGATTCGCCGCGTTGGTGACGGCCACGCAAATCGGCCCCCGAGTCGATCCGATGCGGGAGATCAGGGTATCGACCTGCCGGGCGTCGGCTCCCTTGACGGAAAGCATGGGAGTGGCCTCGCCGTCGCGCGCCTGAAGCCCGAGCATTCTCACCCGCCGTGTTCCGGCGACCCCGATCAGATGGGCGAGGGCGAGAATCTCGTCGATATGGCCGGCTGCCGCGTCGATGGATCCCGCCTCTTCAATGGTCTGGACCATATGCTCCGCGATGACGCCCTGGGAATGTCCCATAACCGCCACCGGGTGGGTGTGTGCGACGTCGTATCCCAGATTCGCGGCGTCGATGATGGCTCCCAACTGGGTCAGGGCTATTCCCGGAACGCTCACGGAGGCATCGGCGGCCTCCCCCAGCCGCACGCCGCCCGGCGCGAATCCGAAGAGGTCGACGGGGCGCCCGGTGGTAGCCAGCAGATCCGGCGCCACCGCTTCGAGCAGACGTCGGGCCGTCTGCTCGTGCGTCGACAGAGCCGACTGCAGTGTGGGATCATCCGTCTGGTCGGCGAGGGCGGCCGTCCATGGCGTCGATTGGCCCCCGAAAACAAGGGCATGCGGCTGCGAGGCGAGACGGGCCGGGAAGAAGTTCGTATCAGTCATTGGTTGTGGCTTTCTGTGTATTGGATGTGTGCACGCTTCGAATGGGGGGAGGAATGGATTGGAGCATGGCGGGTGAGGAAGAGTCACGGATCCGCACCGCGATGCTCGCTCCGGCGGCTGCGCCTGTCCGGAGCGGCCCTTTAGAGGGGCTGGTTGCCGTGGTATTTGCGCATATGACGCTCGCGTCGCTTGCCGGAAAGGAGGGTGAGGGATCTCGCGATCACCTCCCGTGTCTGTTCGGGGTCGATCATGGCGTCGATCTGGCCCGTTTCCAAAGATAAATTGGCGTTCACCGTCGTGGTCTCATAGTCCTCGATGAGCCGGGACCGCAGCTCCTCGACGTCCTGCGAGCGCTCCCTGGCCTTCTGCAGGTCCTTGCGGTGAATGATGTTCACCGCCCCCTGTGCGCCCAGCACGGCTATCTGGCTGGTCGGCCATGCGAGGTTGACGTCGCCTCCGATGGCCTTGGACCCCATCGCTATGTAGGCACCGCCGAACGCCTTGCGGATGATGACGGTGATCAGGGGCACCTGTGCGTTCGCATACGCGTAGAGGACCTTGGCCCCTCGCCGTATGATTCCCGCATGCTCCTGGTCGGCCCCCGGCTTATAGCCCGGAGTGTCCACCAGAGTGATCACCGGAAGGCCGAAGGCGTCGCACAGGCGCACGAATCGGGCGATCTTCTCCGAGGAATTCACGTCGAGTATGCCGGCAAGCACATTGGGCTGGTTGGCGACGATGCCGACGGGCCTTCCCTCGATGCAGGCGAAGCCGACCACCGCCGAGGTGGCATACAGCTCCTGGACCTGCACGAATTCACCGTAGTCGGTGATGCAGCGGACGACGTCGATCATGTCATAGGGCTGGCGGTCGTTGTCCGGGACGATCGCACCCAGACGCGCCGCTATCTCCTTGTCTCCCCGGGTACGGGAATAGGCGAAGCTCTTCTGTCTGCCATCGCAGCTCGAGGGAAGGTAGGCGAGGACGGTGCGTGCGTAGTCGATCGCGTCCGCCTCGTCCTCGCCCAGATAGTGAGCAACGCCGGATGTCGTGCTGTGGACAAGGCCTCCGCCCAGATCCTCCATGCTGATTATCTCCCCGCTCGCGGCCTTGACCACATCGGGGCCGGTGACGAACATATTGGAGTTCTCCCGGGTCATGATGATGAAGTCCGTCAGGGCCGGGCAGTATACGGCGCCGCCCGCGCATGGCCCGAGTATCAGCGATATCTGGGGGACGAGACCGCTGGCCTCGCACGTCTTTCTGAAGATTCTCCCATACTCGCTCAGCGCCACCACGCCTTCCTGGATGCGCGCCCCTCCGGAGTCGATAAGAGCGACCACCGGAACCTTGAGCTCCATGGCCATGTCCATCAGATGGCATATCTTCTCGCCCTCGGCACGGCCCAGAGTGCCTCCCCTGACGGAGAAGTCCTGCGCGTAGACGCCGACGGTGCCGCCGTATACCGAGCCGAAGCCGGTGATCACCGCGGACCCGGCGACCCCCCCATTGATGTCTCCCCCGCTGAAACGGCCCGTCTCCTGGAACGTTCCCGTGTCGAACAGGAGATCGAGCCGCTCCCGGGCGGTGCCCTTCCCCTTGGAATGCTGACGTTCGCGCGCATGGTGCTCGGCGTCACGGGCCAGTTGCGCCGCCTTCGCCACGGCTGCTCGCACCGGCTGCCGCCGCTCGGCCGTGGATGTTTCCTCGCTCATTGCCGGTCCTCCTCCTGCCTGTGGTCATGCGGAGCCGCACCGGAGTCCGACGCGACTCCGGCCGGTTCGACGGCACCGGACTTCGGGCGCACGTGCGCCCCTTCCACATCGATCGTGACAAGGGTCTCGCCCCCGTCGACGCCATCGGCGGGACGCACGAAGATGTGGCTCACGGTTCCGTTGACGGGTGCATACACGTAGTTCTCCATCTTCATGGATTCGAGGACCACCAGCAGGTCCCCCTTGGCGACGCTTTGGCCTTCGGCCACGTTGACGCGCGTCACCACGGCCTGCATGGGCGATGCGATGACGCCCGACTTGCCGTCATCCTTCGCGGGGGCGTTCTGGAGGTCGTGCAGACCCTGTCCGCGCAGGGGTTGGGTGGGCTTTCTGGCGCTCCGGGCGCGGGAGAGACCGGTGAGGTTGTTCACGATGTCCTGCGGAACGGTGATCTTCACGCGACGGTCGTTCATTTCGATGACGAAGGATTCGCTGGCCGTCTTGTCCTTCTCCGGCGCAGGGGCATTCAGCGACGCAGGCTGGCCCCCTCCCGCATTGGAGGGCTCGCGGGTGAGGTATGTGCGTTCCAGCCATTTCGTGGACACGCCGAAGGGCCGTCCCTCGGCCGTGAAATCAGGATCATTGAAAATGGCGGCATACAGGCTCGCCGGCGTGGGGACACCCTCGATGTCGAGCTCCTGCAACGCCCTTCTGACCCTGTGCACCGCGGCCTCTCGGTTCTGGGCGCTGACCACGAGCTTGCCCATCATGGAATCGAATTTGGGAGAGATGGTGTCACCCTCCTCCACCCCGGAGTCCACCCGTATTCCCGGGCCCGACGGCCATCGGACCCTGCCGAGGGTCCCCGAGCTCGGAGTGAGGTTCGTGGCCGGGTCCTCGCAGGTGATGCGCAGCTCGAAACTGTGCCCCCGCGTGGAATCGACCTTGGTGAGTTCGCCTCCCGAGCAGATGGTGAACTGCTCGCGGACGAGGTCAAGTCCGCACACCTCCTCGCTCACCGTATGCTCGACCTGCAGACGGGGATTGACCTCCAGGAAGTACACCTTGTTCTGAGCGGTGACCATGAACTCGCAGGTTCCCAGACCCACGTAGTGCACGGCCTCGAAAAGGCTCTGCGAGTAGCGATGAAGCTGTTCGACGGCCGCATCGGTCAGAAACGGCGCGGGGGCCTCCTCGATCAGCTTCTGGTTGCGGCGCTGGACCGAGCAGTCGCGCGTGGAGTACACGGTGAAGTTTCCGTGGCTGTCCCTGCCGCACTGGGTCTCCACATGACGGGCCTTGTCGATGAACCGTTCCACGAAGTACTCGTTGAGGTCCCCGCCCTGCAGCGCGTCATGGTTGAGATAGAATCCGCGTAGCTCGTCGTCGTTGCGCACCACGGTGATGCCACGCCCACCTCCGCCGTCGGTGCGTTTCATCATGATCGGATAACCGTGCGTGTGGGCGAAGGTGAGAAGCTCGCGCATGCTGCTCACCGGGTCCGAGATCCCCGGAACCGGAGGGACCTTCGCCCGCTGGGCGACCCGGCGGGCCGTGATCTTGTCGCCCAGATCCTGCAGGGCCTCGGGGGCCGGCCCGATCCATGCCGCCCCGGCATCGATCACCTTGCCGGCGAACGACGGGACCTCGGAAAGAAAGCCGTACCCGGGGTGTACGGCGGTCGCGCCGCTGCGATGAAGCACGTCGATGAGCAGATCCTCATTGAGATAGGTGTCGCGATATGTGTCCCCCGGAAGCAGGTACGCCTCATCGGCCATCTGCACATACTGCGAGTCCCGATCCTGCTCGGCATAGACGGCAACCGTGGAGATGCCCATCTCCCGCGCCGTCCGAACGACCCGCAGGGCGATCTCCCCACGATTTGCGACCAGAACCCTTGTGACGTTATTGACCATACCGTCCAACCTAACTCGAGGCCCGGGGGCGAGGTCAGGCCCGAATCTACAAAACCTCGATCGTCCTTTTGTGGGGTTCCACAAACGTTACCGTAGGGTTGCGGGCGCGACGGCACGCGCCGACTACGGGCATCCGCAGATCGTGATCCCGGTCATGACGGCGAAACACGGACCCGTCATCGCGCCGAAACAAAACGGCCTCCTGCGATTTGTATGTTTGCACAAGCTCCCGTCGACGCCCGTGCACATACGATTGGCGACCGTAGCCTCATAGACATTCGATTCAACGAAGGGATTTTTCATGCAGGCCAATTCATTACAGGTTTCATCCGCCACCCGCCGGATCCTTCTCCCGGCGGCGCGGTCCGGATTGTTCGCAACGCTGCTGTGGCTTTCGGCGGCCGCAGGAAGAATAGCCATACCCGGAACGCCGGTTCCGATCACGCTGCAGACCTTTGTTCTCATGATCGCGGCCCTGACCCTGTCATGGCGGGAGGCCGGAGGCGCCGTCGCCGCCTATCTCGCCGCAGGGGCCATGGGCCTTCCCGTGTTCTCCGGAGGCATGTCGGCCATGGCGCTGATCGGCCCCGACGCGGGGTTCCTCCTCGGGTTCCTTCCCGGAATCGTCCTCAGCTCCATGCTCAAGGGGAGTGCGGACCGCAGGGGAATGGGCGGGTATCTTCGCACATCGGCACGCTATTTCCTCGCGTCCATTCTTGGCTGCGTCATCGTGGTGTACGCGTTCGGCTTCATCATCCAATCTGCACTGACCTCGGCTCCGATCGGAGCGGTGGCGAGCGCGTCGATGGGGTTCGTCATCGGCGACGTCATCAAGGCCGCGATCGCATCCTTCGCGGCGGCCGGCATAGCGAAGCTGCTCTAGAGGGGCAGGGCGCATCGGATAGAACGGCGACGGCGGGATTCCACACCAACGGAGTTCCGCCGTCGCCGTTCTGATGCCGCATCCCATGGATCCGCATTCCCAGCCACGGTCACCCGTTGCCCTCGATGAGAGGATGAGGATCCACACTTCATCGGGAACGCCTGCCCTCTCGCCGACGGACGATGGACGTCATCGCAATCCGGAGCCGTCCATCGTCTCGGGGAGGCGGTCCATCGTCCGGCGTCACCGAGCCGGCAGAATCCCCACATCCCCCGTTCTCACCACATGCTCCATGTGATCGTCGGTTTCGATGGTCAGCGAGGCGTCGGGGTTCACTCTCAGGGCACGGCCTTCGACTCTCGTGCCATCGACGAGCCGCGCTTCGACGCGCCGCCCCAACGTCCAGCAGACGTCGGTCACCTCCTCGCGCAGCATCGCCGCACGGCTCCGCGGTTCGGCGTCGAAGGCCGTCAGTTCGGCTTTCAGCAGCTGCGCGATCCGGGCCGCCATGGCATCGCGCAGGGGGCCCGACTCCTGCAGATCGGGGACGTGCAGCTGCAGGGACGTCGCCCGTCGTATGGGCAGACGCGATTGGGGGACACGCATGTTGATGCCGATGCCGAAGATGATGGCCACCGTTGCGGTTTCGCGCCCCTCAGCGCCCCGAGAGCGTCCGGACACGAGTTCGGCCAGTATGCCGCCGAGTTTGCAGCCTGCGAGAAAAATATCGTTCGGCCACTTAAGCATCAGTTCCGATTCGCATCCGCCGCCGATGCCGTCGCCCTCCCGGTGACGTCGGGTTCCCACCGGGAGTCCGGTCGCGCCATGGATCGCGTCGAGCGCGCAGCGCCCCGCTATCATCGGCAGCCATCCGTTCACGCTCTCGTCGACGGCCAGCGCCCGGGGAATCGTGGCCACGAAGGAAACCGTGAACGACTCCCCCTCCTCGCTGACCCATGTACGCCCGAGCCTGCCGTGACCGTTCGTCTGCTCCTGGGCGGCCACCACGCCTATGGTCACGGGCTCCCCCGGCCGCAGGGGGATCTTTCCCCCGTCAACAAGCTCGCGTGCAAGGACATTGGTGGAGCCCACGCTGGCGACCGGAACGAGGACGTCCGCGGCCTTACGGGTGCGGGGCATGAGGGGCAGCTCCCCTGCAGGCGGCATGATGGTCATGCTCACACCCTAACGCCCCCGTTGGCCAACGCCCCTTTCGACAACGTCGCCGCGAAGACGTCGAGGGAAGAAGCGTCCACGGTCCGTTCGTGACTGCAAGGTAGAATTCCTAGTCATGACCGATATGTCTCCGAACGACCCGCGCGTAGGCGAGCAGCACAGCTCAGACGACACCGGAGACACACGACGGCATCACCGTCCCCGCGCATCCCGGGTCGTCCTGTGGGGCCTCGCCGTGTTCGCCTGTCTGTGGCTCAGCCTGTGCACCGCGATAGGGCAGCTGTATCGATCCCAACTCTCCATCGCCCAGTTCTCCTGGCCAAACGCCCTCTATGGAACTCTCGCCTTCATCTGCTATATGGGAATCGTGCTCGGATTGGTCAGATATGCGCGGGGCCTGCGAGTCCTTCCCCGAGTCCGCCGGCGAGGCAAGAACGCCCGGGGAAGCACAAGAAAACCGATGAGGACGCAGACTCATGGCGGGGCCGGGTCTGGGACAGACACACGCGCGGACACAGACACGGGCGCAGGCACAAACACAGAGGCAGGCGCAGCCGCGGACACTGACACAGACACGGGAACGGGAACAGACACATCCGTGCCGCTCCGGATCGTGGCGGCGGATGGCGGGACCCGGGCGAGCGCAGCCATCGAAGCCGTCACGGAGCCGACCACCAAACCCGTTCCATCGAAACGGCGCATACGCAGGAGGCTGGCCGGTCTGCCGGGTCTGGCATCGCCGTGGGTTGTGCGTGGAACGAACCGCTGGTGGAAGCTCGCCGCGGTCCTCCTGATCGGATGGCTGTGGGTGCCGGTCACGCTGCTGTCGGCCTTCGGCGCGGATCTGCGCTCCCAGACCCGGGAATTCAGCTGGGCATGGAACCAATGGATAGGAACTCCCCAGCCCTACATCGGATTCTTCTCCTTCGTCCCCATGGACATCTATCCGACGGCGCATTACCTGTGGCCGTCCCATCCGACATATCTGACGGATCAGCACAACATCGTGCTGACGGTGGTCTATGGGGGCGTGGCGGCGATTTCCCGCTACTTCACCGATTCCAACGATGCCGGATTCGTCGCGCTGTCGGCGTTCCAGTTCCTGTTCGCCGTGTTCTGCTGCGCCGCCACGGCGCACCGCTTCCTCAATGTCCCCTGGGTAGCATCCATGGCGAGGGGCCATGCCCAGGGCCAGCGCACCCGACCGGCGCCCCGCGAGACCACCTGGAGATCGCCGGCAACGGCGGCGCCCCGCATCGGCGTCCTCCTGTTCTTTCTCCTCTGCCCGCTCGCGGTGTTCTCGACCATTTCGCTGACGAAATCCCCCCTGTTCGCATTCGCGTTCGTATGGTGGTTCGGCATCGGCTACGAGCTGCATGAGACGCGGGCTGGCGAGGGAGAAAAGACAAGGCCCCTGCGCAGGCACAGTCTCATCGCCTTTGCGCTGTCGACATGCGTCATGCTGATCTCCGTGAAATACGCGTTCTATATCCTTGCCGTACAGCTGCTGATCGTGCTGCTGATGGATCGAAGGCGTTGGCGGGACTATCTCATCGCGCTGCTGCTCCCGACAATCGTGCTTCACGGGGGGCTCATGCTGCTCATCTCGACGGGAACCATCATCAACGGGGATCCGATCGAAAGCCGTGGCATCCAGCTTCAGCAGATCGCCCGGGTCGCCAAGCTCAACCCATCGGGCATTCCCCGTGACGCCCGCATCAAGCTGTCCCGGGTCTTCAATCTGGATCAGATGGCCGAAGCCTATTTCCAGCAGGACGCGGATCCCGTGAAGTCGTCAGGCATCCAGTCCAAAAAGGTCAGCTACCGCTGGCGCTCGGTGACCAAGCAGGACATGTCCGACTTCAACAGCGCCTGGTGGCAGATAGTGAAGGCGAACCCCGTGATCGCCACGGACGCGTTTCTCGCCAAGACATACGGCTACTTCGACGTGTCCGACCCGCCCTACGTGTCGATGGACTATTACGTGGACAACGATTATGTGCAGAGCTCATCCACATGGATAAAAAACTGGATGCACGACTGGCGATCCGACTGCGCCGAAGTGGCACGGGGATGGGGTGGCGTGCCCGTTCTCGGCTGGGTGACGCACGGAAACCTCTATGTGATCCTCACCCTGCTGGTGGGATGCGCGGAACTCGTGCTGCGCCGATGGCGAACACTGGCATGGCACGTCCCCCTGCTGCTTCTGTTCGGGGTCATGATCACCGCGCCGGCAAACAACTTCGAAAGGCACATGCTTCCGGTCGCCTTTGTCTTCGGTTTCGTGCTGCTCACCTTTTGGCGGGAATCGCAACGAACTAGACTAAAAGCATGACTGTGTCCGATTCCCGGGATTTTCTCGATATGCTTCAGGCCGGTGACGGCCGGACGTCTCCGGACGCTTCCCCGCCGACGTCCGCCGAAGACGACCTGAGCGGCGCCCCCGACACCACGCAACGCCACTTCGCGGCTCCGGGCCGCTGGGAGTCGGTGGTTCTCGAGTGTCTTCGTCTGGGAATAACCGACCAGCGGGTCGATTCGCTGATGCGAGTTCTGGGCTGGCCCGACGAATTCAGCTGCTTCACCATCGCGGGGACACCGCAGTCGGGCCGGACCGCCACCTTCCAGGCCATACGCAGGGCCGTCCACGATCTGGGAGGAAGCCACTGCCTGTGCGGCTCCTACCATGGCATATGCATATCGGTCATCGCCATGGGCCATGCCGTCACGCCCGAGGTGACATGCACCGCCGTTCTCGGCGCCTTCGCCGACTCCCTCCCCCTATGTCTGGGCCCCGCCCGGTCGGGCGTGAGAGGGGCCTCGGCTTCGATGCGCGCCTCCCTGATGGCACTGACCGTCGCGCCGGCGGTGAAATCGCTGCAGCGCCCGATGAGAGCCGACGACGTGCTCCCGGAGCGTGCGCTGATGGGCGACGACGATGCGAAGGACGAGTTGTACGCCGACGTGTACTCGACTCTGCGCAACTCGGAGAACGCCGACGACCCCACTCTGATAACGGTGTTCACCTTCCTGCAAACGGGAGGCTCTCTCGATGCCACCGCACGCGAATTGAGCGTGCATCCCAATACCGTGCGATACCGGCTGAAACGCGCCGCGGAGACAACGGGGTGGGATGCGACGGACCCACGGGAGGCCTATGTGCTGCAAACGGCGATCGCCTTGGGTACGATCAGGGATTCCATGGACGCGCAGGATGGAACGTCCCCCCACGCGAACGGGAGAAAATGAACACGAGGACGCAGGGGACACGCACACGGATGCCCTAGACGGCATCTCGACCGTGCACGGCAGTGAGCGACGGAAGAGAACGACCAACGCGACGGAGGGGAACGACGCATGTGGCTGTTGGGGCCATGTCTCCCATCGCCGAAGATCTCGCGGTCGAACAGTCCGGGGACATGGGGTTCTGGGGACATGGGCGAGAGGCGGTTCACATGATTTCTGTGGTCTTCAGCGGCAATGCTGCAGACAAATAGGCTGCGGCGGTGGGGGGGGCCCCCCCGCGATGTGGTTGCGGCCCCACACCCCCCCAAACGCGC
>JALCNP010000001.1 GCA_022649135.1 Bifidobacterium sp. | reverse complement strand
GACCGCCATGTACGATGGCTGTCCCGCCCCCCGACCATATGCCCCAGAGTCCCCGACAGTGCTGCGGGCCGCTTTGGATGCCTTGGTTTCGGCCTAGTTTCTGCTGCCGAAAAGACGCAGAAGATACAGGAACATATTGATGAAGTCAAGATAAAGGTTCAAAGCGCAGAGTATGGACATGCGTCTGATCATCTCGGGACCGTCCGCCTGCGCGAACAGAGCGCGCGTCTTCTGCGCATCATAGGCCGTCAGCCCGGCGAAGATGATCAGGCCGATCGCCGAGATCGCCATGATCGTGGTATTGGACGGTGCGACGAACATGAGGATGACCTCACCGACGATGAGAACCAGCAGGGCCACCATCAGAATGGGGCCGGCCTTGAGCATGTCCCGCTTCGTGGTGAGGGCCAGCATCGTCAGGGCGAAGAAGAATCCCACGCACAGTCCCAGGGAGAGCCCGATCGAGCCCAGGTCGTATACCATGAATATGGAGCTCAGGGTGAAGCCCATCAGAGCGGCGTATATATAGAACATCGCCCGTGCCGTCGATGTCCTCATCTTCATGATGCGTGCGCCGAGGGAGATGGCCAGGACGACTTGAACGATGGCCAGGCCGATCCAACCGATCATGCCCGTCGCGGAGAGGAAGGCGCTCAGCGCTCCGGTCGCCTGGGTGAGTACGGCGACGAATGCGGTGATGACCAGACCGATGGTCATTTCGCCATAGGCCTTGGCCACCGAGACCCTTCTGGCCTGTTCATATGAATACGCGGCCTGTCCATCGATGGCAGGCGCCCCCGACGGGGTCTGCCGATAGGAGGCCTGCTGATACGGGTACTGTGCGTTCTCCATGTACTGCGGGTCGCCGTAGCGATTGTACTGGGCGCTGCCCGTCTGCTGCCGGTCGGCGCGGGACTGCCCCTGGAATTGGGTGTCGCCGGTGCTCGGTGTGCCTTCTGGTGAACGGCCGAATGTCATGATCTCTCCTTCGAACGTGTTCTCATAGCATTATCCTGTGTCATACCAAGCATAGGCTACAGGGAATCGCTGTGAATATGCTTGGAGCTCATTCGCCGGCCGTGGCACATGCCCGCGGATGCGGCGTTGCGACGGCCACGGTCGCGCCGGCTCATCGCGGACGGGGACTAGGCTGTCTTCCGGTGACACGGGGTGCTGACTACAGCTGAGAACAAACCCGTTGAACCTGATCTAGGTAACGCTAGCGAAGGGAATGTCCGGTATGAACACCGAGTTCGACAACAACAGCAATCATCACGGCGGCAGCCATCGGGAAACCGGTTCCGGTTCCGTACCTCTCGTTCCGACGGGTATCGATCCCACCCGCTCCGAGTCCGTTCCGTCCGTGGAGCCGAAGGAGGGACGCCATGCTTCCCCGGCGCGTGAACGGCTCGATGCCATCGAACGGCGCGGGGAATCCCGCGTTCACGCGCCCAGCCGTGTGAGGGTGCTGTCCATCGAGGGATCCGACCCCATCGGCGGCGCCGGAACGATGGCCGACATGAAGACGTTCACCGCGCTGGGGGTGTTCGGATACGCCGCGATGACAAGCGTCCTCGCCCAGAACACCCGGGGGGTGTCGTCGATAGTCACCATGGATCCCGATTTCCTGCTGGCACAGCTTGATGCCGTGGGAGGGGATGCGGACATCGACTCCATAAAGATCGGCATGCTCGGGACGCGGGACCTCGTCTCCATCGTCCGAGGGTGGCTTGTACGGCTTGAAGCCGATTACGAACATGCGGGGAAGAAGAAGCCCGTCGTCGTCCTCGACCCGGTCATGTACGCGAAATCGGGCGATTGCCTGATCACGTCCGAGGCCCGGCAGGCGCTGCGGACGCTCATCCCGCTCGCCGACATCATCACCCCCAACCTTCCCGAGCTTGCCTTTCTGTCGCGCACCGAGACCTCCCGCCCGAAACGGTGCGGGTCGGATGGGCACGGGTCGGATGGGCACGGGAGTCGCTCGACGGGACCAGCGACACCCGCCGATATGGAGCGCTGGGCGCGTGACGTATGCGCCCGCTACCGAATCCGCGTCTACGCCAAGGCCGGGGCCTTCGCCCTGGAGGGGGCGGATGACTGCACGGACATACTTGCGGAGCCGGTTCCCCCCGACCGCGGCGGCGACGGGGTGCGAATCATCCGTATGGAAGGTTCGGCGGTACGGACCTCCAACGTCCACGGCACGGGCGACACCCTGTCCAGCAGCCTCGCCGCCCTGCGGCCCCAGTGCCGGTCGTGGGAGGAGACGGCGCGCCGGGCGAAAACCTGGATAACGGGGGCGATCGCCGCCGCGGACCGGCTGCACATCGGGCGTGGTCACGGTCCCGTCGACTTCACCTGGCGGCATGCGCCGACGGGCCTGAGCTTCAGTGCCGATTTCTGGAACAGAGTCGAACCGGTGCGCTCCCGGATATCGTCGATGGAATTCATTCGACGCATGGTCGCGGGAACGCTGGATCCGTCGGACTTTTCGTTTTATCTGCATCAGGACGATCTTTATCTGCACGACTACACCTCGCTGCTGGCCCTCGCCAGCGCGCGCGCCCATAGAATCGAGGAGCGCGTGTTCTTCGGTGAGTCGGCGTCCTTCGGGGTGCAGGAGGGTCTGGGATTTCACGCCGGCTGGTACAGGGACCACGGCTTCGACGATTCCCGGGCTCCCATGTCCGAGGTGACGGCCGCGTACATAGGGCATGAGCATCGTATGGCGGACACGGGGTCCTACGGCGCCCTCATCGCGGCGGTCATGCCCTGCTTCTGGCTATATGCGGCCATGGGGAAGGAACTGCGGACGCAGGTCGAGCGGGCGCACGTCGACATGGGTGCGCATCCCTATGCCCAGTGGATAGACATGTATTCCGACGCGGGGTTTCTGGACCGCACCGTTCGGGAGCTCGACATCTGCGATCGTGTCGCCGCCGGGTCCTCCATCGAGGAATATCAGCTGATGATGAAATCCGCCCTCCTTTCCGCCGAGCACGAGTACCGGTTCTTCGAGCAGGGCATCGAGCGCCCGGCCGTCGGTTTCTAGCGTTGCGGCATTCCCCCGCACGGGGGCGGCCCGCATCGTGGCATCGACACGCATGCCCGCGCGCTAGCATGGCAGAGGAAGATGGGTCATCCGGATCCGTTCGCCCCGACGGGCGGACGTCGACGAGGCAACAGGAGAAACGAGATCATGATGGGCGTGAAGAACATCGTATTGAACAACGGCGTATCAATTCCGCAACTCGGACTGGGCGTGTTCCAGACGCCCAGCGGGGATGTGACGAGGCGGGCGGTGCTTGCGGCGCTGAAGGCAGGATACCGCCATATCGACACGGCCATGGCCTATCATAACGAGAAATCCGTTGGGCAGGCCGTGCGCGACAGCGGGATGGATCGCGGGGACGTCTTCGTCACCACCAAACTGTGGAACGACGACGTGCGTGCCGGCCGTGCGCGCGAGGCCTTCGACGAGAGCCTCGTGCGGCTGGGGTTCGACTACATCGACCTCTATCTCATTCACTGGCCTGCGCAAGGGTGGCAGAAGGCGTGGCAGGACATGGTCCAGATCTATGAGGAGGGCCGTGCCAGGGCCATCGGCGTGAGCAATTTCGAGCCGCACCATCTTGACGAGCTTCTCTCGCTCGGCGGCATGAGACCCGCGGTCGATCAGGTCGAGTCCTCGCCCCTGTTCTCGAACCGGAAGCTGATCGATGCCGCCCATCGCGACGGCATCGACATCGAGGCGTGGAGCCCCCTGGGAGGTACCGGAGGCACGCTGCTCTCCGACCCCCGTCTCACCGAGATAGGCGGGCGGTACGGAAAATCCGCCGCCCAGGTCGTCATACGCTGGCATCTGCAGCGCGGGGTCATTGTCATCCCCAAATCCGTTCACCCCGATCGGATCCGCGAGAACATCGATGTCACGGACTTCGAGCTCAGCGATGCGGATATGCGGCGGATAGACGCCATGGACACGGGAGTGCGCACGGGCGGGGATCCGGACGACTTCGATTTCTGAGCGCTTCCGGCCCACGATGCACCGGCTGCCGTTACGCGCGCGGGCGCTGGGTCGAGGGGATCCGATGCCGATGAGATAGCCCGTCTCCTGTTCGGCGTGTCGCCGTCGCGCGCGCATGGGCCGGGAGATCAGAGCGCGTGTAATGACGTACCCGTGGAGGCGCTGACTAGGACTTCGGCGCCTCCTCGCCCTGGGGCGCACCGTTGATGTCGCGATGTATCCCCTGCATCTGGGCCTCGATGTTCTGCAGGCTGCGTGCGCAGTCCAGCAGCGTCTGGGAGTGTTCGACGAGCCTGTCGTCGGGCAGGTCGCTTTTGTATCGCAGGGCGTGCTCGAGGCTTGCCCAATAGTCCATGGCGATCGTTCGGAACTGGACCTCGACAGGGGTGTAGTGCGCGCCGGATGACAGAAAGACGGGAACGGCGTAGATGACGTGCAGGCTCCTGTATCCGTTCTGCTTGGGGTTCTTGATGTAGTCCTTCACGCGAAGCACCTGGATGTCCGATTGGGCCGATAGATAGTTCGAGACGGAATAGACGTCGTCCCGGTAGTTGCAGATCACCCGGATGCCGGCGACGTCGAACAGATTGTCCTTGATGGAGGTCGTGTTCTTCGGCAGTTCCTTGCGGTCGAGCTTGTCCAGAATCGAATTCACCGATTTGAGTCTGCGTTCGATGTGGTGGATCGGATCGTGCGAGAAGCGGACCTGGAATTCCCCGTCGAGTATCTCCAGTTTGGTGCTGATCTCGTACATCGCCCCTTCGTACACCTGCATCAGATTGATGAATTCGGTGATCTCGGAGGATGGGAAATTCCCCTCCTTCGTATCGATGTTTTCTAGTCGTGCCTGAATCTCAGCGGTGTTCAGTCGTTCATGGCGGTCAAGTATCACATTCATCCATACTAGCGGCCGGACTGGTCGTTGGCTTAAAGGCCTCTGGGCCTACCCGAAGATACAATCACCCGTATGAACGAAACGATGATGACCGATCAGGAGAGGCTGCCGCTCCCGCAGGGCGGGGAGGAGCCCCTCCGCGGCGCCGTGAACGGGTCGGCGAAGCGTGGCAAGGGCGTGTATTTCGTGCACACGCTCGGCTGCCAGATGAACGTCCACGATTCGGAGAGGATCGCCGGTGTGCTGCAGGGCGACGGCTATACGCCGGCGACCGAGGGGCAGGTCGAGGGAAGGGACCTCGACCTCATCGTGCTCAACACGTGTGCGGTGCGGGAGAACGCCGCGGATAGAATGTACGGCACCATCGGCATGTGGGCGGAGCTGAAGAGAAGGAATCCCCGGCTGCAGATCGCGGTGGGCGGATGCATGGCCCAGCTTGATCGTGAGACGATCGCACGGCGGGCCCCCTGGGTCGACGCCGTTTTCGGAACGAAGAACATCGGCTCCCTGCCACGGCTGCTTGACCAGGCACGCGTCCAGGGGTCGTCACAGGTGGAGGTGGCGGACAGCCTGGAATACTTCCCCAGCGAGCTTCCCGCGGCACGGGCCTTGCGCGTGTCCTCGTGGGTGTCGATTTCGGTGGGATGCAACAACACCTGCACCTTCTGCATCGTGCCTACCACACGCGGCAGGGAGCATGACCGCAGGCCCGGCGACGTCATGGCGGAGATTGCGTCCTGTGTGCGTTCGGGCGCCCGCGAGGTCACGCTGCTCGGGCAGAACGTGAACTCGTACGGCTACGGCATCGGCGACCGGTATGCGTTCTCCAAGCTGCTGCGTGCGTGCGGCACGATCGAGGGTCTGGAGCGGGTCCGGTTCACGTCGCCCCATCCGGCCGCTTTCACCGACGACGTGATCGAGGCGATGGCGTGCACGCCCAATGTGATGCATCAGCTGCACATGCCCCTGCAATCGGGGTCGGACAGGGTTCTGCGCGCCATGCGCCGCTCCTACCGCACGACTAGGTTCATGGACATCCTGGCGAAGGTGCGTTCCGCCATGCCCGACGCCCAGGTGTCCACCGACATCATCGTCGGTTTTCCCGGCGAGACGGAGGAGGATTTCCAGCGGACGCTGGATCTCGTCGAGCAGGCGCGGTTCTCCACCGCCTACACCTTCGAGTATTCGCCCAGACCCGGCACTCCGGCCGCGTCCATGGAGCAGGTTCCCGCGGATGTTGTGTCCGACAGGTTCGACAGGCTCGTGGCGCTGCAGGAGCGCATCACCCAGGAGGAGCTGCGTGGTTTCGAGGGGCGTGACGTCGAGGTCATGGTCACGGGAATGCAGGGGAGGAAGGATTCGTCGACGCATCGGGTGACCGGTCGGGAGAAAACGGGGACGTTGGTGCATGTGGGGGTTCCGCAGGGATGCGAATATCCGGGAATCGGGGATTTCGTCACCGCGACGGTGACCCACGCGGCGCGCCATAACCTCATAGCCGATCCGGATCCCTCGGCGGGGCAGATTTATGCCATCCGACATTAGGGTCGTGTCCATCGTCGGGCCCACCGCATCCGGAAAGACGGGACTGGGGATCAGGCTTGCGCAGGAGCTCGGCGCGTGTGGACACGAGGCTCAGATCGTGAACGCCGACGCCTACCAGATGTACCGGGGCATGGACATCGGGACGGCCAAGCCGACGGCCGGTGAGCGGCGTGCGGTGAGACATCATCTGCTGGATGTCGTCGATCCCGGGCGGACCATCAGCGTCTCGGAGTTTCAGAAGGTGGTCCGGGACTGCATCGGCAGTCTCCTCCGCCGGGGGATACGCCCGATTCTGGTCGGGGGATCGGGACTGTATGCGCGGGCCGCGGTGGACGACATCAGCTTTCCGGGAACCGACGAGTCGGTACGGCGCCGGCTGGAGAAGCGTGCGGCCGACGAGGGGCCGGGAATTCTGTTCGACGAGCTCAGGCGCAGGGACCCCATCTCCGCTCAGCGGATGGATCCGCGCAACGTTCGCCGGACGATACGCGCGTTGGAGGTCATCGAGGTCACCGGCCGTGCCTTCAGCGCAAGCCTTCCGCGCTATCGATATGTGATTCCCTGCGTGCAGATAGGCCTTGACATGCCGCGCGAGGAGCTCGACAGGCGCATAGACGCCCGCACCAGGCAGATGCGTGACGCCGGGTTCGTCGATGAGGTCCGCTCCCTCAGACCCCGGTTGGGGTGCACGGCCGGTCGTGCACTGGGCTATCAGCAGATCGCCGATTATCTTGACGGATTGTGCTCGCAGGACGAGGCCTTCGCCCTCATCGCCCAGAAAACGAAGCGTCTGGCTCGCAAGCAGATGGGGTGGTTCGGGCGTGACCCTCGGATACACTGGCTGGAGGCGCTCAATCCCGATCTGGTCTCCCGTGCACTTGCGATAGTGCGGCATGCCGACGCCGGCGATTACGATGCGACGGACGCCCGGGCCGATGCCTATGCCCAGCATCATCTGGGGGACCTCTCCGGATAGAGTTCGTTGCGAAACAAGGCCGTGCGCCTGCATTGCGCGGCTGTCGCGACGGGAAGCACCTGCGGCGGCGGGCGTCTTTCGGCGGGCGCGATCAGTGCGCCGGACCCTGATCCCAACCCGCTATGAGAAAGATTCGTGTGGGGTTGGCGGGTCTCTGGGCTCGGGAGAAGAGATGCTCGAAACCGCTGATGTCCCCGCCGTAGGCGTCGTGCTTGGCTTTTTCGTATTCCCCGCGCGTCACCGTCGCCCAATCCAGATCCCATCCGGCGTCATGGGAGATTCGCGAGGCGAATATGCGCAACGTCATGGCATTCCCCCTGTCGAAAGGATGCAGATATCCCAGTTCGTCGTATATCTTCGCCAGCTCATGCACGAAAACGGCGCGATCGAGGCTGCGCAGATTGTGCTTCTCCGCCAGTTCCCCCGAGATGTTCATGGCGCCGGTCTCGATGAGGGCGGCGGGGAAAAACGCTTCGGGATCGGACGCCCGTGAGGGGGCGGCAGTGTCGGACCGTGCGACGTCGCGAGTCCTCAGCCGACCCGCCCCGGGGTATACGCGATCGAACAGAAACCGGTGAATCTCCATGAGCTCGCCGAGCTCGCCGCTGGCCCGCCAACCTCGCTCGGCAAGGGCCACCGTGTTGGCGAACACCAGATCGCCCGGCGTGCATGCGCCGCTGCGGGTCGCGTCGAGCACCTCATCGATGCCGATGGATCCATGGGCGTACTGCGACGATGCCCTCATGCCGGACTCGTCGGGGACCAGTGCCTCAAGTGCGCAGTTTTGTATGGCGAATGCGACCGCGCTCGCACGCTCTGCTGGAGTCATGCTTCCGATGATAGTCGATGGGAGCGGTACTGGGTAGAATCGGAGTAGTTATGACACGAACGGCATCTTCCTCAGATAATTCATCCGCATCCCGGGGTTCTAAGACGAACGGGACGGACGGGCGCGCCCGAAACGACCGGCAGCGCTCGAAACCCGACGAGCCCCTGTGGAAGCGCGTGGTCCTTGCGGTTCCCCGGGGTGTGGGGGCAGTTGTTCGTTCCCTGTGCGGTGTGGGGGAGTACGATCCCGCCTACCGAAGGGATGGTCTGTGTTTCATCCTCCTGGTGCTTGCGGTGCTGTTCTGCGCCTCCGAATGGTTCCGTGTCCACGGTGCGCTCGGCCAGGCGATGCACGTCTTCGCCTCATCCGTGCTTGGCCTGATGAGTGTGGTTCTTCCGGCGCTGCTCGGCTTCGTCGCGGTGCGTCTCATGCGGCACAGCGGTAAGGGGTCCGGGAATCCCCGGGTGGTCGCCGGATGGATGCTTCTCCTGTGGTCGGTGTGCTCCGTTCTCGACGTGGCGATCGCATCGCGGACATCCGGGTTCGATATCGGCGTGATTCAGCGTGCCGGCGGCTTGGTGGGCTTCTTCCTCGGTTCCCCTCTCGCGTGGGGGCTTTCGCGCGCATTCGCCATCGTCATCTTCGCGGTGGTGTCCGTTTTCGCCGTGCTGATGATCACCGGCACGCATGTCACCGATGTGGCGGATTGGGTGCGTGGAGTCCTGCGTGCGCGTTCGCGTTCCCGTTCGCGGGAGGATCAGGGATCCGAGGACGATCAATTCCCCAATGAGGTGCGGATAGCGGACGGCACGCTGTCCTTCGCCCAGGGGGTTCCCGCCCACGACGACGCGGAGCGCCAGCAGGGGGGCGAGGGGGAGCCGTCCGCGCAGGGCTCCGGCAGACCCGGACTGTTCGCGCGCCTGTTCCGCAGGGGACGACGGGGCACCCAGAATGGCCGGCTTGACCGCTATGCGGGCGACGACCCCTTCGACAAGGCCGCGAACCGACACGGCAGTGCGGAGGAGACCTCGTTGATCGGCCCTCCCGAGACCGTGCGCTACGGCGAACCGGACGAGCCGACGCAGGCGCTTGTTCCCTCGGGTGGCTCCCAGCCTCCTGTGAGCGGGCAGACCTCCCTTCTTCCCCAAGGCGGCGTGCACGCGGCGGCGGCCGATGGGGGTGGAGCCTATCGTGAGATGCCCTCCGTGCGGCAGGAGCCGCCTTCGTCCCCCGTCGACGGGTCCACGGCGGATCCCTGGGCCCATCTGGGCGTCGAGGCCCCCGCCGGGTCGTCCGTCGCATCGGTCGTGTCCGGTATGCCCGCCGGATCGGCGGAGCCCGGTTCCGACCCCGCTGCGGCGGTGGGATCCGCGCAATCCGCCGGGGAAGACGAATCGCCCTATCGTCTGCCCGATCTCAATCTCCTTGCCAAGGGCAAGCCCCACGCGGCCCGCACGCCCGCCAATGACAATGTGATCCGTGCCCTGACCTCGACCTTCCAGCAGTTCGGGATCGATGCCCGGGTCGTCGGGTTCCTGCGCGGGCCATCCGTCACCCAGTACGAGGTGGAGCTCGGCCCCGGGGTCAAGGTGGAGAAGGTCACCAACCTGCAGCGCAACATCGCCTATGCCGTGGCGAGTTCCGACGTGCGCATCCTCAGCCCCATTCCCGGGAAGTCCGCGATCGGAATAGAGATTCCGAACGTCGATCGCGAGATCGTTCATCTGGGGGACGTCCTGCGCTCGCAGAAGGCCATGGATGACCCCAATCCCATGCTAGCCGGCGTCGGAAAGGACGTGGAGGGGCATTTCGTCACCGCCGACCTGACCAAGATGCCGCATCTGCTTGTCGCCGGCGCCACGGGCTCCGGCAAGTCGAGCTTCATCAACTCGATGCTCACATCCGTGATCATGCGTGCCACACCGGAGCAGGTCAGGCTGATCATGGTCGATCCCAAGCGCGTGGAGCTGTCCGCGTATGCCGGCATTCCCCATCTGCTCACGCCGATCATCACGGATCCCAAGAAGGCGGCCCAGGCGCTCGAGTGGGTGGTCAAGGAGATGGACGCCCGTTACGACGACCTGCAGTTCTTCGGATTCAGGCATGTCAAGGATTTCAACGAGGCCGTCCGCGCGGGCAAGGTGCACGCCCCGGCCGGCTCGAACCGGAAGGTGGCCCCGTATCCCTACCTGCTGGTTGTGGTCGACGAGATGGCCGATCTGATGATGGTCGCCAAGAACGACGTCGAAAGTTCGATTCAGCGCATCACCCAGCTCGCACGCGCCGCCGGCGTGCATCTGGTGCTCGCCACCCAGCGCCCCTCCGTCGACGTGGTCACCGGTCTGATCAAGGCGAACATCCCGTCTCGTCTGGCGTTCGCGACGTCGTCGGCGACCGATTCTCGGGTGATTCTCGACACCGTCGGGGCGGAGACGCTCATTGGTCAGGGGGACGCGCTCTTCCTCCCCATGGGATCGGCGAAACCCATACGCGTGCAGGGGTCGTGGGTCAGCGAATCGGAGATTCGAAAGGCCGTCGAGTACGTGCGCACCCAGAGGAAGCCCCGTTACCGTGAGGACATTGAGCAGATGGCCCAGGAGGAGGATCGCAAGGCCCTGGAGCCCGACGAGGAGATCGGCGACGACATGGAGGTCCTGCTCCAGGCGGCGCAGCTGGTGGTCACCACCCAGTTCGGATCCACCTCCATGCTTCAGCGCAAGCTGCGCGTTGGATTCGCCAAGGCGGGACGTCTTATGGATCTTCTTGAATCACGTGGTGTGGTCGGACCCTCCGAGGGGTCGAAGGCACGCGAGGTTCTGGTTCAGCCCCAGGACCTCGAGCAGGTGCTCGATTTTATTCGCGGCAGGATCGGCAGCATCCAGCCGACGGCTCCCTCCCAGGGATCGCTGCATGATGTCGATTGATTCGCATGGGGGAGGCCGCGGGGCGATGCCATGGGTCGCTGATTGCGCCGGCGCCTTCACCGGTTGCTGGTGCCGCGTCCGTCCCAGCAGGCCGCGCGTGGGCGGATCGCGGGCGTTCGCCGTGCATGCCGACGGACGGCAAGGTATTGATATCGAGGTAGTGTGAACATTATGCAAAGCCAAGATGAACATAAAGCGTCATTGCTCGAGGGGTGGAACAGCCCACCCAATCTCGTAACGTATTCGCGCATTGTCCTGGTGCTGGTTTTCATCGGCATCGACATCGCCGCGGGCGCATGGGGGGACGCCGGGATCGCCATGCGCTGGTCGGCCACGGTGCTGTTCGTGATCGCCGCGTCGACCGACAAGCTTGACGGCTGGATGGCCAGACGCTTCAACCACGTCACGGAGCTGGGAAAGCTGATGGATCCCATAGCCGACAAGCTGCTCATATGCTCGGCCCTCGTCATCGCCTCGGCTTTCGGCGAATTGTATTGGTGGGTGACGATTCTGTTTCTGATTCGCGAAGTGGGAATCACCGTCATGCGCTTCTTCGTCATTGACACCGGCGGCAGGGTCATAGCCGCCTCTCAGGCGGGTAAATACAAGACCCTGATGGAATGCGTCGGTCTGGGAATGCTTCTGGCCCCCATCCGCCCGCATCCGCCCATAGGGAACCTGCCGCCATGGCAGACGGTGTATTTCTCGGCGACCTATGTGGTCATCGCGGTCGCGCTGGTGCTGTGCCTGTACTCCGGCGGCGAATATCTGTACGGGACGTTTGTGCGGGCAAAGGTCGCCGCCGATGACCGGTGAGATGCGCGTGCGGCAGCCGGGGGCCTGTGAACCGGCTCCGGGCGATGCCCCATCTCGCGGCGACGTGCACGGAGAGCCTCATGCGCCCGTCCCGCTTTGCGATGTCCGACGGCGGTGCGATCTCCTGTCGTCGGAGATTCTTCGATACTGCCGGATCCATGAGCTGAGAATAGCGGCGGCGGAGTCCCTGACCGGCGGATTGCTGGCGGATGCCTTCGTGCGGATTCCCGGCGCCTCCTTGGTTTTCCTGGGATCGGCCGTCACCTATGACATCCGGGCCAAGGCGTCCATTCTCGGCGTGGATCGGGGGCTGCTGGAGCGGGAGGGCGCCGTGCATCCCGAGGTGGCCAGCCAGATGGCCCGGGGGACGGTGACGCTGTACTCGGGATGCGTTGAATCCGAGCGGATCTTGGGTCTGTCGACCACCGGTGTCGCGGGTCCCGGTCCGGATGGCGGCAAGCCCGCCGGTCTGGTGTACGTGGGCATGGCCCTGCCTCGGGTTCTGCGCGCGCCCTCCGGCCCGTCGTGCGTGGCCCATATGCTGCGGCTGCATGGCTCGCGCGAGGAGATACGCATGAGGACCGTGCTCGACGTGCTGCAGAACGTGAGGCAGCTCACAGTGCGCTGATTGGAATATTTTTCGCTCTCAGCTGTTGTTCCAGATGACATGGTTAGCAACGTAAGCCGAAAGGGGATGGCACAGATGGATACATTGACTCGTGCCGATGAACAAGTGAAGATGGCGACCCTAACGACGACACCGGTTCAGGCTGGTGCTGCGCGCATGCGCGATTTGACGCCCGCGCAGCGTCGTGCGGTGATGTTTGCCCAGCAGCAGGTGCTTCGGGCGCGCGCCGCGAAGAAGGCCAAGGATGAGCGCCAGGCGGCCCTGAGCCGTATGTGGCAGGAGGAGGACGCGGAGAGCGGCAAGCCCCGCGCCGCCGTTCACAAGTACGAAGCCGCGGTGGAGACGAAGGATGTGTCCCTGCGTGAGGCGATTGGGCACGTTCTTCGTGATCTTCGCACGCGCGACCACAAGACCTTGCGTGAAGTGAGCGAGAAGGCGGGTGTCTCGCTGGGCTATCTTTCCGAAGTGGAGCGCGGGCAGAAGGAGGCAAGCTCCGAGCTGCTCAGTTCCATCGCTCTGTCCCTGGGACTGAGCACGGCCCAGATGCTGCGCATGGTCGCCGACTATCTTGATTCGGTGGAGGGATAGATTCGGTGGAGGGATAGTCCTTTCCCATTCCTCTGTCTGGGTTCGGATCGCCCGCTCCACGGAGCGGGCGATCCGAACTTTTCTTTGCACGCGTTTAGAATGGGGGCATGCGAGAACGAGAATTCTGGGAGTTGCTTGAGGAGGTCTTCGGAAGAAGCTACGGGAGGAGCCTGGCTCGGGACCAGCGTCTGACGGAGCTTGGCGGGAGCAACGTCCTCGAGGCGTTGGCTCGGGGAATAGAGCCGCGTGTGGTGTGGAACGTCCTGTGCGATCAGATGGACGTTCCGGATCGAAGGCGCTGGGGCAGGGATCACAACGCCCCGCCGTTGCCTGCCGTCTGAGGCAGGGCATCCGGCCTGGTGCCGCTGTTTCCTGCATGGTCATGCTATGTTCGCGCGGTCTGCGGGAGCTTCGGCGTGTCGGCTCCTCAATTCGAACAGATGTTCGTATATGGGGCTATAGTTGACTTCAGCCACCATGCCGGCGTGCGCCCGACCGTTGTCGTTTGCACGGTAGCGGTAGGGCCTTCGACCACAGGAGCCGTGCGCGGTTGATGGCGTGGATCGTCATCCGTACGGTGGGGTTGTCGCATAGAGTCGTAGGTGCTTAAGGAGATAACATGGCACAGCAGTCCAGAACAGCAGCGAAATCGGCTACAGGAGGTTCCGGCCACGGCGGTCAGAACGGTGCCGATGCGCATGACATTGATCCCCGGCGCAAGGCCGCCTTGGAGACGGCGTTGCAGCAGGTGGAGAAGAACTTCGGAAAAGGTTCCGCCATGAGGCTTGGCGACAAGCCCGAGCAGGATGTCGAGGTGATCTCCACGGGCTCCCTCGCCCTGGACATGGCGCTGGGCATAGGAGGTCTCCCCAAGGGCCGCATCGTGGAAATCTATGGTCCCGAGTCATCGGGAAAGACGACGTTGGCGCTGCATGTCGTCGCCAACGCCCAGAAGGACGGTGGCGTGGCCGCCTTCATTGATGCCGAGCACGCTCTTGACCCCGTGTACGCGCGGCATCTGGGGGTGGACACCGATTCCCTTATCGTCTCCCAGCCCGACAATGGCGAGCAGGCCCTGGAAATCGCCGACATGCTGATCAGGTCCGGGGCGCTGGACGTCATCGTCGTCGATTCCGTCGCCGCCCTTGTCCCCAAGGCGGAGATAGAGGGTGAGATGGGAGACAGCCATGTCGGTCTTCAGGCCCGTCTGATGAGCCAGGCTCTGCGAAAAATGACGGGGGCCCTTGCACAGGCCGGGACGACCGCGATATTCATTAACCAACTCAGAGAGAAAATCGGCGTGTTCTTCGGAAGTCCTGAGACCACGACCGGCGGGAAGGCTCTGAAGTTCTATTCGTCGGTACGTCTGGACATCCGCCGGATTCAGACACTGAAGAACGGTGATGAGGCCGTCGGAAACAGAACGCGTGTCAAGGTGGTGAAGAACAAGATGGCGCCCCCCTTCAAATCCGCGGAATTCGATGTGCTCTATGGAGAGGGGATATCCAGGGAGGGATCGGTGCTCGACATGGCGTTGCAGTGCAACGTGGTGAAGAAGTCCGGATCCTGGTTCACCTATGACGGCGACCAGCTGGGGCAGGGCCGAGAGAACGTGCGTCAGTTCCTCAAGGACAACCCCGCCGTCACGCAGGAGATAGAGAACAAGGTCAAAACCGCCTTCGGCCTCAATAAGGCGGACGACTCATCCGAAGAGTCGGCGGGTGACGGCAAGTCGGCGGGAGACGGCTCCGATACGCGAGAAGCGAAGGCGTCCGGCAAAGCCGCAACCGAATCCCGATCCAAGGTCTCCGGGGCGACCCGGGTCTCGGCATGATAGAAGTCGACGATTTTCTCCGGCATCACCCTGTGCACATTCCCTCGCAGACGGATGATGATGAGGAACTTGTCCAGAGGCGCATCCGTGGACCCCGGGATGAGGATTCCTCGAGGTCGCGTGGAGGACGGGGCGAGACCTCCCCGAGCGCGAATAGATCGGGTTTCGGAGCGCTTTCCCCGGAGGAGGGGGGATGCGTCCCCCATTCATCGTCCCGAAGGCGTGGGCGGAGAGCCGAGTCGGCGGGTGACGTGGACTCGCATGATTGCGATGCATGCAAACAGGCGGCCTTGCGCCTGCTCGACGCTGCGCCCCGCTCCTCGGGAGGATTGTCGGACAGGCTTGCATCCAAGGGATTCGATCGTTCCGTGATCGATGATGTGATTCAACGTTTTGTCGAGGTGAATCTTATCGACGATGAGGAATACGCACGTGAAACCGTTCGCTACTGTCTGGCCCATCAGTACGGCAGGCGAGGCGCGCTTAACCAGTTGCGGCGCAGGGGAGTCGACCCCGCGATCTCCACACGCATCGTCGACGAGGCGGCGAGCCGGGGGGCCTTCGACGAGGCCGCATGGGAACTGGGCCATATGGTCGACCATAGGACGCGGGGACTGGACGCGGCCACACGCAGACGTCGTTTTTGGAACGCCGCCGGGCGAAAGGGGCATGTCGGCGACATCGTCGGACGGATCTCCCGGGCACTGTTCGACGGTGCCGCATGATGGAGGTCGCGATCACCGAAACGATGCCGTCACCTCGCAGAGGGATTCCCGGAGAGCCGTGCCCATCCGGGCGTACGGCACACCGTTCCGGGCGTACGGCACACCGTTCTTACTGACTCCGGCGGGGCGGGTATCTGATTTGTGCCCAACCGGGTGCATGGCACACCCCACGGGGAAAATGCCAGGAAAAGAATGTGAGACTCCTTATACCCCGGGTTCTGTCGCATGTTTCCATGTGGATGACCATCCATCTCGACCTGACGTTGCCGTCAGGCTCTAGCAGCCTACCCGAAGGCTTGAGCGAGCAGCCCAATAGTGCCTTCTGCTTGGCCTTGCTCCCGATGAGGCTTGCCGTGCGGCCAACTGTCGCCAGTGGCCCGGTGGTCTCTTACACCGCCGTTTCACCCTTACCTGATAAAAACCAGGCGGTTTGCTTTCTGCTGCGCTTTCTCTCAGGTCGCCCTGGGCGGACGTTATCCGCCATCGTGCTCTGTGGAGCCCGGAAGTTCCTCAATCATGCCGAATGAACGACACGATCGCGGTCACCAAGGAGTCTCAGGCCTACCATCATAGCAAGGAAACGCCGGGTGTGATAATCGGCGTCAATTGGCATATTCTTTCAGCGCGTTTTCATGTGTTTACGTGGCGTTCGGTTAGAATGAGCTTACCCGGGCGGTGACGATGCCGTCCGACATACATAGCGGGTAACACCGCCTGAGCCTAGGGAGGTCACTATGGAAATCGTCGTTACAGGACGCCATACGCAGATTAAGCAGAGGTTTCGTGATGTGGTCGAAAGCAAGATGAATCGCGTAACCGCAATTGCCCCCGACGCCCAGCGTGCGCAGATAGTGCTGACTCATGAGGGCAACCCGCGTCAGGCAGACACCGCCAAGCGTGTCGAGATCACGATCATCGCGGGGAGGACGGTTGTTCGGGCCGAAGCGTCCAGCACTGACGAGTTCAGTGCTTTGGACATGGCCCTTGACAAGCTCACGCTTCGTCTGAGGCGCACGCGTGATCGTCGCAAGGACCATCGTCGCGGCTATACCAATCAGGTTCCGGTGGATATGGGGGGAGTCACCCCGCAGACGGATCAGGAGAAGGCGCAGGAAGAGCCCAACAACAGTCCCCAGGCGGCCGTCGCATCGGATCTGGGGCCGGGTGAATCCGTCGAGGTCCAGGTCGGGGACACGCCTATCGTGATCCGCAGAAAGCTGCACCTCGCGGAGCCGATGAGCATCGACGAGGCATTGTACGAGATGGAGCTTATCGGCCACGACTTCTTCCTCTTCGTGAATCGCGAGACGGGAAGGCCGTCCGTGGTCTACCACCGTCATGGGTGGAGCTATGGGGTCTTCGAAATCGATACGCCGGAGAACGTCAAGTAGGGACTCGCCGGAGGCGATCGCAAGCCGGGGCCGGAGCCGCTCGCGGGGGCGGCTCCGGCCCCGGCTTGCGATCACCACTCCGGCGGATGGTGAATTGCCGGGGTGCCGGTGAGTGGGGTGCGGCTCCTGCGTGGTTCGTAAATCCTTGCTTTCGCGTACTATTAATCGAGGTTTGTGCCTAGGCTCAGTGCTCTAGGCTATGCTCGTTGACGGAAACGAACTAGGGAGCGGAACGTGGTAGATATCGTCGATAAGGCTCTTCGCATGGGCGAAGGCCACCAGATCAAGAAGCTTGAGAACGTGGCGAAGGCCGTGAATGCACTCGAAGATGAGATTGCGGGTCTGAGCGATGAGGAGCTGAAGGGTCAGACCGCGAAGTTCAAGGAGCGGCTGTCCCGGGGAGAGAAGCTTGACGATCTGATGCCCGAAGCCTTCGCGACGGTCCGCGAGGTGTCGAAGCGAACCCTTGGACAGCGTCACTTCGATGTTCAGCTCATGGGCGGGGCGGCGCTTCACTGGGGCAACATAGCCGAAATGAAAACCGGTGAGGGAAAGACGCTGGTGGCGACCCTGCCGGCCTATCTGAACGCCTTGGAGGGCAAGGGAGTCCACATCGTCACCGTCAACGATTATCTGGCGAGCTACCAGAGCGAACTGATGGGCCGCATCTTTCGTTTCCTCGGCATGAACGTCGGCTGCATCATCACCGATCAGAAGCCTCCCGAGCGCCGGCGCCAGTACAATGCGGACATCACCTATGGAACCAACAACGAGTTCGGTTTCGACTACCTGCGCGACAACATGGCATGGGAGAAGAACGAGCTTGTGCAGAGGGGCCATCGCTTCGCCATCGTCGATGAGGTCGATTCGATTCTCATCGACGAGGCTCGAACGCCCCTGATCATTTCCGGCCCGGCCGAGGGCGACGTGACGCGGTGGTATCGTCAGTTCGCCCGTCTCGTCCTCAAGCTCAAGCGTGATGAGGACTACGAGATCGACGAGAAGAAAAAGGTCGTCGGCATTCTCGATCCCGGCATCACCAAGGTCGAGGATTTTCTCGGAATCGAGAATCTGTATGAGCCCAACAACACAGCGCTGATCGGCTATCTGAACAATGCGGTGAAGGCCAAGGAGCTTTTCCTGCGCGACAGGGACTACGTGGTGACCCACGGTGAGGTTCTGATCGTCGACGAGCACACCGGCCGCATCCTCCCCGGCAGACGCTACAACGAGGGTCTCCACCAGGCGATTGAAGCCAAGGAGGGCGTGGAGGTCAAAGCGGAGAACCAGACGTTCGCGACCATCACCCTGCAGAACTACTTCCGCATGTACGACAAGCTTGCGGGCATGACGGGCACGGCGGAAACCGAGGCGGCCGAGTTCATGGGTACGTACAAGCTCGGTGTGTTGCCCATTCCGACGAACCGGCCCATGATCCGGGTCGATCAGGATGATCTGATATTCCGCACCAAGAAGGAGAAGCTGTCCGCGATCGTTCGCGATGTCGCGAAACGGCATGCCAAAGGGCAGCCCGTCCTCCTGGGAACGGCCTCCGTGGAGTCCTCCGAGGTCGTGTCCTCGCTGCTTGACGTGGCCGGCATCGATCACCAGGTCCTCAACGCGAAGCAGCATGCGCAGGAGGCGACCGTGGTGGCCGTGGCCGGGCGCAAGGGGGCCGTTACCGTGGCGACCAATATGGCCGGGCGCGGCACCGATATCATGCTCGGCGGCAACGTCGAGTTCCTTGCGGATCAGAAGCTCAAGGCCGAAGGCTATTCGCCTGAGGACACCCCCCAGGATTACGAGAAGCGCTGGCCCGGTACCCTCGCCCAGGTGAAGGATCAGGTCAAGGACGAGCACGAGGAGGTCACCAAGCTCGGCGGTCTGTATGTTCTGGGGACCGAGCGCCACGAGTCGCGGCGCATCGACAATCAGCTTCGTGGACGGTCGGGACGTCAGGGAGATCCCGGCGAGTCCCGTTTCTATCTGAGCCTCGAGGATGACTTGATGCGACTGTTCAACACCCAGCTTGTCGCACGCGTCATGGCGAAGGGACTGCCCGAGGGGGAGCCCATCGAGTCGAAGAGCGTGTCCAAGGGAGTGAGAACGGCCCAGAAGGCCGTGGAGTCGCGTAACTTTGAGATCCGCAAGAACGTGCTCAAATATGACGATGTGATGAACAAGCAGCGCAAGGTCATCTATTCCGAGCGCCAGGCGGTTCTTAAGGGCGCGGACATCCACAGTGACATCAAGCGCTTCATCTCCGACACGGTGGAAAGCTATATTCGCGGGGCGAACAACGGCTCCGACAAGCCCGACCAGTGGGATTGGGAGGGACTGTTCAAGGCCCTGGCCATGGTGTTCCCGGTTCGTCTGGACAGGGAGGAAACCAAGGAAAAGGTCCTCAAGGTCAAGAGGGACAAGGCTCCGGATACTTTGCGCGGACTTATTGTGGACGATGCGGTGGAGCAGTACGGCTCCTTCGAGTCCACCCTCGGTGCCGAAGGGCTCCGTCAGCTTGAACGGCGTGTCGTTCTCGCGGTGCTCGACCGCAAGTGGAGGGAACATCTCTATGAGATGGATTACCTCAAGGACGGCATCGGCCTTCGTGGCATGGGCCAGCGTGATCCTCTGGTCGAGTATCAGCGAGAGGGCTATCAGATGTACAACTCCATGATCGAGGCGATCAAGGAGGAAAGCATCCAGTTGCTTTTCCACGTGGACATCGAGCAGGTCGCGAAATCCGAGGATCTGGAGACGGAATCCGATGAGGACACGGCAGTGGACAAGGCCCAGGCCGCCATCGGCATCGATGGGGCCGACAAGGACGACCTCGCGGACATCACGAACAACGAGGAGCAGGTCTCGCATCCGGACTCCGGCGAGAACGATGGGACCTCGACGGCGGATGAGTCCCCGCGGGATTCCGACGGCTCCCTTCCCGCCGGTCCTGAGCCGAGCAGCCATGCCGAGGGCAAGGTTCCGGCGAGCAAACGGCCGAAAAGCGAGGAGCTGAAAACTCCGTGGGCCGACGGTCGAACCTTCCCGGGGACCGGCAGAAATGCGCCCTGCCCCTGCGGATCGGGGCGCAAATACAAGATGTGCCACGGACAGAACGAGAAATAGTCCCATAGGTGTTCGCGGCACGTGCTGACGTGTTTCGTCGGGGCCGGCATCATCGTGATGCCGGCCCCGACGTCCGTTATGAGACGATGATGACGCTCCTGTAACCCACGGACACTACAATGAGCGGCGAAGCTTAAAGTTGCGCGCGAAGCGCTTAAGGGAGAGGGCATAATGGCCGAAATCACATGGAAGTCGGTTCTCACCACACTGGTCGCAGGAAACCACTTAGGCGCGGACGAGACACGATGGTTCGTCGATGACCTTATGCAGGGAAATGCGGATCCGGCCGCCGTGGGCGCCGTGCTCGCCACCCAGCAGCAGCTGGGCTTGACGTCGGACGAAGTGTCCGGCGCCGCTGCGGCCATGGTTGCGCACGCCGTCCCGCTCACGATCAGCGGGGAGACCACGGATATCGTGGGAACCGGCGGCGACGGCGCGGCGACGGTGAATCTATCCACCATGGGGTCGGTGGTGGCCGCCGCCTCGGGTGTGAAAATCGTCAAACACGGCAATCGTGCGGCATCGTCCAAATGCGGGGCGGCGGACGTCCTTGAGGCGCTGGGCCTTCCCCTGAACCTGTCCCCGAAGGCGGTCGCCGAGGTCGGCGAGGAGGTCGGCATCACCTTCGCCTTCGCAAAAACCTTCCATCCGGCCATGCGGTTCGTCGGGCCTGTGCGCTCGGCGATAGGAATACCCTGCGTGTTCAATGTGCTCGGACCCCTCACCAATCCGGCGAAACCCGCGCACGTCGCCATAGGATGCGCCGACAGCACGCTCAGTCCGATGATGGCCTCCGTCTATGCCGGGCGCGGGCAGAGCGGCATGGTCTACACCTCGCACGAAGGCCTTGACGAGATGGCCCCCACCGGACCCGTGGACATGTGGGAGATTCGAGATGGTTCGGTGACCAGGTCCCAATTCGATCCCACCGCCGAATTGGGACTGGCCCCGATCAGCGTATCCGACCTGCGTGGGGGAGAGCCCGATTTCAATGCCCGGGCGATGCTGGACTTTCTCCACGGCAGGAAGGTCCCGTTCAGAACCACCGCCCTGCTCAATGCCGCGTCGGCGATAGTGGCCGACGGACATCAGCTGCCCGACGAGCAGGCCTCGCTCGCTCGGCGTTTCAAGGACGCATACGCCATCGCGTCCGAAGCCGTTGATTCCGGGAAGGCCATCGACGTTCTCAACCGATGGATCGCCGTGGCAAAGGACAAGGCCCTGCGCGACTGACGGCACTGTCCGCCGTGCCGCTAGACCCGTGCCCCATCGTCATCGGCGTCATGCGGTTTTTTATCCCGATGACGCAGCAGAAGGCCCGAGGCTCCGATCAGCAGAAGAACCCCGCACACCGTGCCCATCACGGTGGCGTATGAGGGAACGAACACCGTGACGATGATACCCAGAACCCCCAGGATGAACATCGCCCACAGGACGACGACGGTGGATGCGACGTGGCCGATGCGCGGATGCGGGGGCACGAAGTCGGCGCCGTACCTATTCATGGTGTCGTCGACGTCGAGCCAGCTTCCGCTGCTGAAGTCCCGCGGCCCCTTCGGGCGTGGCCTCGCATCGTCCGTGAACGATCCCTCGTCAAGATCCGATACGGAGAGCAGCGCCTCCTTCTCCTTGCGCCTCGCATGGTTTTCGAAGCGCTTGGCGCTATGGGAATGCGCGATGTCCCGCAGGTCATGGGCATGGTCCTGCTCGAAGGCGGCCCAGGCCGTGGTGAGATCCTCCTGCCCGTTCCCGGCCCCGTCGACCGGCGAACCTGCATCGTCACCGCCATGCGGCGTCGGATGCGGTGGACGCTCGCCATGCTCGTTGCTATTGTTGGGTTCAGTCATGATTACCACTGTAATCGTGCGGCACGCCATTCAGCTGGGAAGGGAGAGCTCTGTGCTCTACTGGTTTTTCGTGAAGATATTGGGTCCCATCGCACGCTTGCGGATGCATCCGGTCGCCAAAGGGCTGAACAACATACCCCGACACGGTGCGGCGATCGTCGCGGCCAACCATCTGGCCGTCATCGACGATGCCCTGCTTCCTCTCACTTCTCCCCGAATGATTCATTTCATGGGCAAGGCGGAATACTTCGAGGGCAAGGGGATCAAAGGCCGTTTCAAGAAGTGGTGGTTCTCCTCCGTCGGCGTGTTTCCCGTTGACCGTTCGGGCGGATCCAAATCCTTGGGTGCCTTGGCTCATGCCCGGGAGATCCTCGAGGCGGGGCACCTGTTCGGAATCCATGTGGAGGGCACGCGAAGCCCGGACGGACGTCTGTACAAGGGACATACCGGAGCGGCGCGCCTGGCGATGGAGACGGGATGCCCCATAATACCCACGGCGATCATCGGAACCCGTGACATTCAAAAGCCCGGTCAGGTCATTCCGGACAGGGGACGGACGACCGTCGTCTACGGCGAACCGATCACCGTCGAACGTCGCCGGGAGGATGAGGTGACCCGGCAGGAGCTGCGCGACCTCACCGATCTGGTCATGTCCCGCATAGCGCAGATGAGCGGACAGGAATATGTCGACGAGTACGCCCAGGTCGCAAAAAGACGCATGAGGGAGAGCCCGCTTCAATCGGACGAGCGGGATGGGGAGAAGCCCGCCGGGGAGTAGACATCGCCGTGTGTCCGGGAACGGGGGAATTCACGCGAGCGGGCGGATGCCCCCGCATGGGCTTCTTCGGGCCGGAGCGTCCCCCGGGGTCTGTCAAAGGTGCCGCTCCTGATCCTGCCTGATATGGCTATACGACGGTAAGCGTTATAACGGTTTTATCGCCGTGCGAGTCGCGGACACGCACCTGCTGGCCCGCCTCGGGGGATTGCAGACGAACGGTGTGCGTGATGTCGCCGAGGGGGGCCGTCACCTTCACGTCGAGGCCCAGGGCCCGTAAGGTTCTTTCCGCGTCATCGGTATTCATTCCCACCACCTTGGGCACGGTGACCGTCTGCGGCCCCTTCGAGACGACGACCGAGACCGAATCTCCCCAATGAAGCTCCCTGCCCGCTTCGACGGAGGCGGAGATCACCTTTCCCGAGGCGACGGTGTCGCTGTACTCCTCCGTATAGGAGGCCTCGAGCTTGGCATCGTCGAATGCCGTCTGCGCCTCATCCCGGGAGTGCCCGACGATGGAGGGCATGCTGACCGGCATGGGTCCCTTGGACAGGTGAATGACGATTTCCTTGTTGTGCCGCATGGTCGTGCCGGGCTTGGGATCTATGCTTTGAACCGTGCCCGCGGGAAGGTCGAGCGAGTACACGTCCTTCGATACGTCGTGGGAAATCGAGCTGAATCCCGCCTTCCTCAGCGCGGATAGGGGGTTCTTGCCGTGCTCGCTCGAAGTGTCGAGGATGTCGGAGGGGATGGTCGCCTGCCTTACCCCTCGGGAAACGGTGATCTTCATGACCGAGGAGGATCTTTTCCCCACGTGGGCGTCGACGGTCGACGGGTATGTGCCGATGATGCTTCCCTGCGCTATGGTGTCGCTGTACGAGTGCGCGGCTGTGTAGGGGATCCCCGCATTCCTGAGCAACGTCTCATAGGAGCTCCACTTCACATCGGTGATGGTGCAGGCCGATTCTCCGGAGCATCGCAGATCGCCGGGCTTCGGAACGGTCCAGTAGCTTCCGGGACCGCGAAAGTACCACCACAGGCCTGCGCACGTGCAGAGGCCGAGCGCCAGAACGATCGACAGCGTCAGAATGACCGTGCGTCGCTTTCTCCACGGTGCCGTGCCGGAACCCCGGGTGGGCGAGGCGGAGGCGAGAACGTCCGCATGCCGGTTCCCGAGTGCATCAAGGGCACGTGTCGGTCGGGTCTGCGGCGTGCGTGATGCGATGATCTGCGTGGGGTCGGGGGACCTTTGCGAGGTTCGGGAGGCCGATGGGGGTTCGGGGGGCTGAGGTCGGGTGGGGCGTTCCTGGCCGTTGGAGGCCTGGGTGGGTGCGCCGTTCCTTTCGGATGCGCCCGATGCCGTCGGATTCACCGAGGTGGGGTCCGCGGCATCGCCGCCGGGGGAGGGATCGGCCGCCGCCTTGCGATAGAGCCATGCATCCGGTGCCAGGCGCGTGGCCATGGCGGTGAGCTCCTGCAGGGCCGCACCGGCATCGGCGGGACGGCCCTCGATGGAACGCTCGGTGAGATGGGCGATGAAGGCGACCACCTCCGGGTCGATTCCCGGGCAGGGGACGTTCAGTGGGGGAACGTCCTCGTGCACGTGCTTGAACACGAGGGTCACCGGGTTGGCGGAGGTGAAGGGCACCGCCCCCGCCAGCATCTCCCATGCCATGATCCCCACCGAATAGAGATCTCCCTGAGACGTGGCCCGATTGCCCTCGATCGTTTCGGGAGCAAGGTAGGCCGCGGTGCCGAGGAGCATCCCCGTGGACGACAGCGTCGCCTCGGAGGTCGCCTTCGCCAGGCCGAAGTCGGTTATCTCCACATGCCCCCGGTCGTTGAGAAGGATGTTCTCGGGCTTGATGTCCCTGTGGACGATGCCCGAGGCGTGCGCCGAGGCCAATCCGTCCAGCGTCTCCCGGATCACTCTCAGCGTCTCCCGCACGGTGAACGTTCCCTCGGCGTTCATCTCATGACGCAGATTCACCCCATGCACGTATTCCATGACCAGATAGTCAAGCCCGTGGAACTCGCCGGTGTCATACACCTGGACGATGTGGGGGTTGGCCATCGAGGCCGCCGATTTCACCTCTCTGTGGAATCGCTGGACGAACTGGTCCCTGTGGGGTCCCTGCGCAAGCTGCATGTGCATGATCTTGATGGCCACGGAACGCTCAAGCCGCAGATCCACCGCCCGGTAGACGGTGGCCATGCCCCCCTCGGCGATTTTACTCACAATGCGGTACCGCTGGTCTATGATCTGCCCCTCAGGCGCACGTGCCGCTTCACTCATGGTTGTATGTCAGGTCCCTTGCGTAGATTCCGGTAATCTGAGCCAATTCTACATGCCGCAGGCGCGCGGATGCGCAATTGTCCGGGGAGCTTGTCTAGTCGGCGTCCGGGGAGTGACGCGCGGCGAACAGTGCGCACGTGTCGCAGAGTCTTTCCCGGTCCCCGCGCCCCACAGGCAGGGCGTCCAGGGCGGTCGCCGATTCACGTCTCAGCCGCGCTATGCGTTCCTCCGATTGGGCAACGGCTCCGCTGCGCCTGAATATCGCGACGACCTGCGTGACATCCTCATCGCTGCGATGATCCGATTCGAAGATGGAGCGCAGCGTCCGGCGGTCTCGGTCATCCGAGAGGGACAGGGCGTCGGCGAGAAGCACGGTGCGCTTGCCTTCGCGAATATCGCCCCCCACGGGTTTGCCGGTTCCCGTGCTCGAGCCCACGGCATCGAGCAGATCGTCCTCGATCTGGAAGGCGACGCCCAATGGCAGCCCGATGGCCCGGGCGTGGATCCCGGCCTGTTCGCGGCTCCATCCGGCGCACAGAAAGCCCAGTTCAAGAGGGGCTATGGTCGTATAGCTCGCCGTTTTCCACCGGAACACGCCGAGCGAGGCGCGTTCCAGAAGATTCGGGTCATCCAGGGGCATGAGCCCCACGGAAAGATCGAGGACCTGACCCACGTCCACGTTTCTTTGCATATCGAGGAAGGCGCGCAGGATCTGCGGCCCATGGCGCGATCCTTCGACGGCACCGCTCGCCGCGTCGATGCTGGCCGTGGCGAGAAGGTCTCCGAGCAGGATTCCCAGACTCTGCCCGACCCCGTCATCGGCGCATATCGTGGCCAACGCCTTGTGAGCGCTGGGTTTTCCGCGTCTCAGATCGGAGTCGTCGATGATGTCGTCATGGACCAGGGCCGATGTCTGGAAGATCTCAATGGCGCATGCCAGCTCCGTCATGCGCTCGCGTGTCATGGGCTCGTGTCCCGCGCCGTCCCCTCGCGTTGCGAGGGCCGCATCATATGCCGCCAATGCCAGCAGGGCTCGCAGGCGTTTCCCCCCGGCATTGGAGGAGACGGCCTGATCGCCCACCGTATGCAGCAGTTCCTCGCACGATGTCGGAAGACCCATATCCGAGGGCACGCGGACGTACCCTCGGACGAGCGCGGTGATGCATGTTTCGATGGTTCTGCGATCCGAGGCGGTAGTCATACTCCTGAGGGTATCCGGACAAAGACGATGGCACAAGGAAGTCCGACGGGGCGTCGTCGAACGTCCGCGCACGGGCCCACGCGGGATGTGGACGACGCATCCTCGGCGCCCGGTGTCGCGGGCACTCGACCACAGGTGACGTGAGGCGGGGGATCGCGCAGAGTTGTCGTGCATGGTGGTGTGTGCGGGCGGCGCAGGGGATCGGCTTCTGTGCGCGCGTGCGGATCAGTGGATTCGGCTGACGGCGGGGAGGAACCGATGACGACCTATGACCACAGCGAAACATGCCATGCGCCAGGGGGCGCAGACGCCGGGGAGGGCGCAGCGGAGCCGCGTGCGGGCGACGACATGGGGCATGACGGGGGTGCGGATCGCCCCGATGGCCCGGTGCGGCGATCCTCATGGGAACGGCTTGCGGACCGATTGCACAACGAGCGCAGGAAGTGGGGAACGGTGAAGGCGGACACCCGATTCGTGTCGGAGCCGTTCTCCCGGTGGCTGGAGGGCCTCTCCGATTCCGCGCAGGACATGTCCGAAGACTGCCTGCGGACGCTGGGAGTCGCGATGACGGTCGCGCTGCCGGTCCGCGACGCCATTATCGTCTCGATTATCGCGCCCCCGGAGGAGTGCGGTCTGCAGCGGATGATCGACTTCGCCGTGCGGCCCCACACCGTTCGCAACGTGACGGGCATGTGCGGGCTGCTGGAACGCGCCTTCACCAGTTCCCGCGCCGCACCCTGCATCGAACGATGCCGCAATGGCATCGCGATTCTTGATCGGATGCGCCGCTGTGTGCCGGTGACGTGCGATGAGGCGGATACGATCCCGGGCGCACGGATCACCCACATGGGGGTTCCGTACGCCGACGGTCCGCACCCGCACGCCACCGACGTGATTGCCGGGCGCGCCATCCAAATCGATGCCGACGGTTCGCACCCGCACGCCACCGACGGTGATCCCGAGTCGATGCCTGTTGTCTGCGCCGCCCACGAGGGGGGAGTCCGACGGTTCCTTGTGCAGCCCTTTGCGGTCACCGCCTATATCCTGTGGTGGCTCGGTGACGGGAAGGCCTATGACACAGCGTTGAGCGCCTTGTCGATCGACGGCCGCTGCACTTTGGCTTCCATCGTCGTTTCCGCGATGGATCATGGAATCGCGCCCGCGTGGCTGGAGGGCAGATCCCCCGAATCGCACGTTCGAAGGGTAAAATAGCGGGCATTGCGCTGTGTTCGGGAATAATCGTCCGTGCAAGATGGTTAACTCCTATAGTTGAAGATTTGCCCTTGCCATAAGTATGCCCATGTGGTATGCGCTCGATGGCGGGATCATGCAGGAGGATAAGTTTGGCCACGAAGGAAACGACGGCAACAACGGAACAGACTGATCACGGCGACAAGGTCATTCCCGCAGGGAAAAGCTCATCGGCTCGCCGATCGACGGCCACAGGGGCTTCCCGCACTGCAACGACACGGGCCAGGACGCGCGGCTCCGACCATGCCGCCCCGGCCTCGGGCCATCGTGCGAAAGGCGCGAAGGCCCAGACCGCACGCTCCCGTGCGGATGACGAGAACATCGACGATCTCAACGACAACGACGAGGAGTTCGACGCCGATTCCCCGGAGGATCTCGACGATTCCGATGTCGACGACGGTTCGGATGACGACGACGGATCGGATGACGATTCCGACGACGATGACATCGACGGTTCGGACGCTGATTCCGACGACGCTGATTCCGAGGACGATTCCCAGGATGACGGATCCGACAGCGGCTCCCTTCCTCATCGCAAGGTCAAGGAGGAGCTCCCGAAGGCCAAGGGGGCTTTCGTGGTTCGCGACGATGACGAGGACGAGGGGGTGACCCCGTCGGGGAACCCGAAGCGGCGTGTGATCGCCGCCGGAGCAACGGCTGATCCCGTGAAGGACTATCTTAAGCAGATCGGTCGTGTCAGTCTGTTGAACGCCGAGCAGGAGGTCGATCTTTCCGAGCGCATCGAGGCGGGTCTGTACGCCAAGCATCTGCTCGACGAGGACTTCGAGCACATGGACTTCAAGCGCAAGCGCGCATTGAAATGGGCCGCGGCGGACGGAAAGAAGGCCAAGGATCATCTTCTGGAGGCCAACCTCCGGCTGGTCGTTTCCCTGGCGAAGAGATACACCGGTCGCGGCATGCTGTTCCTCGACCTGATTCAGGAAGGGAATCTGGGGCTGATTCGCGCGGTCGAGAAATTCGATTGGAAGAAGGGCTTCAAATTCTCGACCTATGCCACGTGGTGGATTCGCCAGGCCATCACCCGTGCGATGGCGGATCAGGCCCGAACCATTCGAGTGCCCGTTCACATGGTGGAGGTCATCAACAAGCTGTCCCGCGTCCAGCGCCAGATGCTTCAGGATCTGGGACGCGAGCCCACCCCGGACGAACTTGCCCGGGAGCTCGACATGCCCGTCGAAAAAGTGCAGGAGGTGCAGAAGTATGGGCGTGAGCCGATTTCGCTGCATACGCCTCTGGGCGAGGACGGCGATTCCGAGTTCGGTGATCTCATCGAGGACACCGATGCCATAGCCCCGTCGGATGCGGTCGCGTTCTCTCTTCTCCAGGAGCAGTTCCGGCAGGTGTTGGAGACATTGTCCCCCCGCGAGGCCGGCGTGATCAAGATGCGGTATGGGCTTGAGGACGGGCAGCCGAAAACGCTTGACGACATCGGGCGCGTCTACGGGGTCACGCGCGAGCGTATCCGGCAGATCGAGTCGAAGACCATGTCGAAGCTGCGCCACCCCTCGCGTTCGCAGACGCTCCGAGACTTCCTGGACCAGTGATAATGGCTTCCAAGCAAAAGTATGGTGCGGACAGCCTCACCGTTCTTGAGGGGCTGGACGCCGTGCGCAAGCGTCCCGGAATGTACATAGGCACGACCGACAGCCAGGGGCTGATGCACTGTCTCTGGGAGATCATCGACAATGCCGTGGACGAGGCTCTCGCCGGGGCCTGCGACACGATCACGGTCACCCTGCACAAGGACGGATCGGTCGAGGTCGCGGACAACGGACGGGGAATCCCCGTCGACATCGAACCCAAAACGGGGCTTACCGGTGTCGAGGTGGTGCTTACCAAACTGCATGCCGGCGCGAAGTTCGGAAATGACTCCTACAATGCCGCGGGCGGGCTTCATGGAGTCGGATCCTCCGTGGTCAACGCGCTGAGCTCACGGCTGGATGTCGAGGTGGACCGTGGCGGGAAAACATACCACATGGCCTTCCACCAAGGGCATCCGGGCGTGTATGAGGACATTGACCCCGGTCATCCGTCGCCGGACGCGCCGTTCAAACGAACGAGAAAGAACAGGCCCACCGAGCTGGAGATCATCGGCACGGTCGGTGCGAGAACCACGGGAACCAGAGTCCGCTATTGGGCGGATCCCGAGATATTCAACGCCACGGCGCGATTCAGCTATCAGCAGCTGATCGACAGAGTCCGTCAGACAAGTTTCCTTGTGCCCGGACTCGCCATCAGCGTCGTCGATGACAACATCGACGAAACGGGTGACGAAGCCCTCGACGAGATGCGCGAGGTCGACCCGGACGCGCGCGGGGAGGGGGCCGTGCCGGGGGCGCAGGCCCCCGATTCCGTGATTCTCGATTCGGGTGCGGGCGACGCTGATGAGTCGGGCGAGGCTGCGGGCAACCATGCCGCGCAGGACGCTGATGATGCGGATGACGATCCGGACGACAGGGACGCCGGCGCCGTCGGGCCAGTGTCGACGGACGATGCGGCGGAGGGAGCCGGGGACATCCATCCCGATCGGCAGGGGCATCGACGCGTCGAGGAATTCCTGCATCGGGGAGGGGTCAGGGACTTCGTCGATTTTCTGTCCTCGGGTGAACCCATCAGCGACATCTGGCACATTTCGGGGACGGACGAATACAAGGAGGAGACCCAGGCCGTTGGTGCCGACGGAGAGCTTCACGCTCAATATGTGAAGCGCGAGTGCGGCGTCGATATCGCCTTGCGGTGGGTCAACGGCTATGACACCGTGATGCGAAGCTTCGTCAACGTGGTGGAGACGCCCGGCGGGGGCATGCACGTCGACGGTTTCCTCCAAGGCCTGACCAAGCAGGTGCGCAAAACGGTCGAGGACAATGCCCGCAAGCTCAAGGTGAACCTCAGGGATTCGGGGACCCGCATCGAGCGCGACGACATTCTCGCCGGTCTTGTCGCCATCGTGACGGTGCGCATCGCGGAACCCCAGTTTCAGGGCCAGACGAAGGATGTGCTGGGAACGGCCCCGGTGAAGCCCATCGTGACACGGATGACCGACAGCCAGTTCGGCGAGATGATCTCCGGGTCGCGACGCGGTTTCAAGGAGCAGGCGTCCCATGTTCTCGAGAAGATCGTCTCGGAGATGCACGCCCGGATTCAGGCGAGAAAGACCAAGGAGGTCACACGCAGAAAGAATGCGCTCGAATCGGCCTCCATGCCGCCCAAGCTTTCGGACTGCC
The DNA here is from genome assembly GCA_022649135.1 of Bifidobacterium sp. Classification (GTDB taxonomy): domain Bacteria; phylum Actinomycetota; class Actinomycetes; order Actinomycetales; family Bifidobacteriaceae; genus Bifidobacterium. The sequence goes on along the minus strand of JALCNP010000001.1, from coordinate 203,715 downwards.
AGCCGGGCAACGACGATGTGGCCGAACTGTTCATCGTCGAGGGGGACTCCGCCCTGGGAACCGCCAAAGCCGCAAGGAATTCGGGTTTCCAGGCGCTATTGCCGATCCGCGGAAAGATTCTGAACGTTCAGAAGGCAAGTCTCTCGCAGATGCTGTCGAACAAGGAGTGCGCGGCCATCATCCAGGTGGTGGGAGCCGGGTCCGGGGCCGGATTCGACATCGACCAGGCCCGTTACCGCAAGATCGTGATGATGACCGATGCCGATGTCGATGGCGCGCATATCAGAATCCTGCTGCTGACCCTGTTCTACCGTTATATGCGTCCCCTGATCCAGCACGGCCGAGTCTATGCGGCCGTTCCCCCGTTGCACAGGATCGCGCTCGCGGGCAAGCACAAGGGTGAGTTCATCTACACGTATTCGGACGACGAGCTTGCGGGCAAGCTCGCCGATCTGAGGCGCAGGAAAATCGACTACAACGCCGACATACAGCGATACAAGGGTTTGGGCGAGATGGACGCCGATCAGCTCGGCGACACGACCATGGATCCGCGCACCCGCATGCTTCGGCGAATCCAGATGCAGGATGCGGAGAACGCCAGCGGGGTGTTCGACCTGCTGATGGGGGACGACGTTCCTCCGCGAAAACAGTTCATCGTCGATAACGCCGATGATTTCGATCGGTCGAAAATCGACACCTGACACCGCTGTCGCATGCGCGGGAGCCGGGTCGTGTCCCCGGAGACTGCCATAATCGAACATATGTGCGAATGTATGCAGATGTTCACTGAACCGACGCGCGCCTGGTTCATGCAGGCGTTCGCCTCTCCGACCGACGTGCAGAGGGAGGCTTGGCCCGCGATCAGCGCGGGGAAGAACGTGCTGGCCGTTGCACCGACCGGGGCGGGCAAGACGTTGGCGGCCTTTCTGTGGGCCATCGATTCGCTGATGGCCGCAAGCCCCCGTGACGCGCCGAGGAAACCGGGTGTGACGGTTCTGTATGTCTCCCCCCTGAAGGCCCTGGGCACCGATGTGGCCCGAAATCTTCAGCGTCCGTTGGCGGGCATCGACGAGCAGCGCTCTCGGCAGGGCGTCGCATCCGCCGGAATCCGGGTCGCGATCCGCAGCGGTGACACGAACGCAAGGGATCGAAGAAAAATCGTGTCGCATCCGCCGGACATCCTTGTCACGACGCCGGAATCCCTGTATCTGATGTTGACGTCGAAGGCCCGGCACGTGCTGCGTTCGGTTCGAACCGTCATCATCGACGAGATTCATGCGATTGCCGGGACGAAGCGTGGGGCCCATCTGGCCTTGAGCCTGCAGCGGCTGGACCTTCTGACGGCCGCACCGGCGCAGCGCATCGGCCTGTCCGCCACGGTGCGTCCCGTCGAGCAGGCCGCGCGTTTCCTCTCCGGCTCGGCGCCCGTCAGCATCATCGACCCGTCCGCCTCCCCGGCGATGGATGTACGTGTGATCGAGCCCGTGCATGATATGCGCGATCGTGGCTCCGCGAATTCGCCGGGCGCACCCCGGAGCAACCCCTCCACCTCCATCTGGCCCGCCCTGGAGCGTCAGATCCTCGACGAGGTTCTTCGGCATCATACGACACTGGTGTTCGTCAACTCACGTGGACTGGCGGAGAGACTTACCGCTCGGCTGAACGATCTCTACGGGCAGCTTCGCGGCGAGCATGACGAACGTCTCCGCGCATCCGAAGGCGTCGGGGGTGGTCGTCCGCCGGAGGACGGCTACGGTTCGTCTCGCGCCCTGCATTACGATGCCGTCGTCGGCTCCTCAAGCACGCTGGTGCAGCCGCACGATCCGGAGGAAACCATCGCGATGGCCCATCACGGTTCCGTATCCAAGGAGCGGCGGGCGCGCATCGAGGACGATCTCAAAAAGGGGCGGCTGCGCTGCGTCGTCGCCACGAGCAGTCTGGAATTGGGGATCGACATGGGATCGATCGATCTCGTCATCCAGATCGCCCCGCCCCTCTCCGTCGCCTCCGGCCTGCAAAGGGTCGGACGGGCCGATCACCGGGTCGCGGGGGTCTCTCATGCCGTCTTCCACCCGCTGACCCGCGAGCACATCATCGGCATGGCCTCAGTGGTCGAATGCATGAAGACGGGTCTGATCGAACCGCTGACGGTTCTGCGCAACCCGCTCGATGTGCTTGCGCAGCAGACCGTCGCGGCCGCTGCGATGGACGATCTCGTCCCCGATGAGTGGTTCGACGCCGTCCGGGGCGCGGCCCCCTTCGCCGACCTCGACCGGTCGATGTTCGACTCGGTGCTGGGTATGCTCACCGGGGCATACAACGGCGAGGAATTCTCTCAGTTCAGACCCTCACTGTCCTGGGATAGGGAGAAGAACATCGTTTCCGCGCTTCCCGGGGCCCAGCGTCTCGCCGTCACCTCCGGCGGGACCATCGCGGATCGGGGCCAGTTCACGGTGGTGCTTCCCGAGTCGGATGCGGGCGCCGGCCCGCGTCGTGTGGGGGAGCTCGATGAGGAGATGGTGTATGAATCCCGCGTCGGCGATGTCATTACCCTGGGCACCTCCACGTGGCAGATCGAACGGATCACCAGGGACCGGGTGGTCGTCACCCCCGCTCCGGGTCGTCTGGCGCGCCTTCCTTTCTGGCATGGCGAGGGCGGTGGGCGTGACGCGGGCTTCGGCATCGCCCGGGGTCGTTTCCTCGAAGCCATGTCGAAGGGCCTTATCGCGCCTCCGGGAGATCCGGACGCCCAGGGAGCCCATCCGGAGTCGAACAGGGAAGCGGATGACCCACCGGCCGGGGATTCTACCGCTGCCCAACAGGTGAACGCCGGTTTCGATGCCGCAACTCGCCGACGCCTCGCCGACGATGGTCTGGACGACAATTCCATAGACAATCTCGCCGGGCTTCTGGAGAGCCAGAAACTGGAGACGGGCCTCATCCCCACGCACCGCGGGCTGGTGATCGAACGGTGTGCCGACGAGGAGGGAAACTGGCGGATCATCCTTCATTCCCCCTATGGTCGTCGTGTGCACGAGCCATGGGCGATGGCGGTGTCCCACCGTCTCAAGCAGAGATACGGGTATGACGGACAGGCCTACGCCGCCGACGATGGGATCGTCATACGTCTGGAGCAGGGCGATGACCTGCCGGACGTCGCCGGGCTGTTCACCTTCGAGCCGGAGGAAATCCGAAGTATCGCACGCTCCGACGTGGACTCGACCGTGCTGTTCGCGGCCAGATTCAGAGAATGCGCCGCACGTGCGCTGTTCCTTCCGCGCACCGATCCCCGCAGAAGAACCCCTCTGTGGAAGCAGCGTCTTCGGGCGTCGCAGCTTCTTTCCGCCGCCAAAACCCAGAGGAACTTCCCCCTCATGCTGGAGACCGCACGCGAATGTCTTCAGGACGTCTACGATCTTTCCGCATTGTGCCGCCTGATGGCGCATATCCATGCGGGAACGATAGAGCTTGTGACGGTGGGGACGGACGCCCCCTCCGAGTTCGCGCAGAATCTCCTTTTCGGCTTCGTCGGTTCCGTGATGTATCAGTACGATGTCCCCGCGGCGGAAAGAAACGTCTCGCTGCTTTCCATGGACCCTGATGTTCTCCAGCGTCTGCTGACGGGGTCATCCGTGTCGACGGTGATGGACGACGAGGTCATCAAGGAGGTCGAGGCGCGGCTGGGTGCGATCAGATTCTGGAACGAACTCAGTGCGGACGACGGCGTCGGGAGACTGGTGCGCTATGCGAAGACCCACGGACCCTTCGTCGCGGATGACGCGATTCGCCACTGCGGACTGGACGCGGCCCGCACCGTGCATGAGCTCGATCGGCTTGTCTCCCGGGGCGTGCTTCTTTCCGGCACGTTCACCGAGCACGCCGCACATCTGCAGTATCTGCACAAGGATGTTTTCGCTGCGATTCGCTCCCGTTCTCTGGTGAAGGCACGCCGGGACATCCGGCCGGTGCCCATGAGGGTGTATCAGATGTTTCTGTGTGACAGGCAGATGGTGGCCCCCGCCGGGGATGAGCCCGTAGCCGGGCCCCGAGCGCTGATGCGCCTGATCGAGCAGCTCCAGGGAGTGACCTTGCCGTTGGCGGTATGGGAGGAATCCGTCTTTCCCGCGCGTATGAGGGACTATGCCCCGGCCATGCTCGATGAGCTGGTCTCCACCGGGGAGGTGACCTGGGTCGGCTCGGGAAGGGAAGGTTCCGCGGGGAGCGGCAAAGGTGACGCCGGTTCGCCGACGATAGGCCTGTATCCGTCGGATTCTCCCCTGTTGGGGCGGCTTCCGCACACGGATCACGCGTCTGAGGGGGACGGCGGCGAGGACGGGGGCATGGTGCCGGCGTGCATCATGGATGTCCTGTCTTCCTCCGGAGCCTTCCGCTGGAGTCGTCTGAGGGATCTTGTCCGTGAGAGATGCCTGGACACGCAGCCGCATGATGCGGGCCGCACACCCGACGATGATGGTCCGGCCCGGGAAGGGGAGAAGGGAGCCGGATGGTCGGACGATTGCTTTTCCGCGGCGCTATGGTCGCTGGTCCGGCAGGGGAGGGTCACCAATAGCTCGCTTCAGCCGATTCGCGCCCGGGAATCGGGGCCTCGACGATCCGCTGGACCATCGAGGCCATCGCGCCGGGCGGGTCTGCTGCGCGGACGCCTCAATGCTTTCCCCGAAACCGCCGGGCTGTGGTCGGCGGTTGAGGCCCCGGGCGCGTCCGTCGAGGAAATGGCCGTCGCTCAGGTTGAGGTGCTGCTCGACCGATACGGCGTCATCTCGTCGGCGATCGCCGATAAGGACGGTCTTCCGGGAGGGTTCTCTGGAATATATCCGGTGCTCAAGCGTATGGAGGACACGGGAAGGCTCGTGAGAGGCATGTTCGTCGAGGGATATGGCGCCGCGCAGTTCGCCGGCCGTCATCTTGTCGACGCACTGCGCGAATTCGCATCGCATGGGGAATCCGACAGCGCGGCGATCGCTCTTGACGTCCTCGATCCGGCCAATCTGGCAGGCGGGGTGTCGCCGTGGCCGGATGTCGCCGTCGACACCCCCTCCGCCCGACGTGACGACCGGGACATCCCTAAGAGCGCGGGATCCGGATCGCCTTCGATAAGACCCACGCGCCGTGCCGGCTGCCTGGTCGTCCTCTACCATGGCGAGCCGGTGGTCTATGCAGCGCCGCGCAGCCACCATCTGCTTGTGTTCGCCCATACGGACGACGATTCGGTCACATCGGCGTTCGCTCGGATGGCGGGAAGCCTGCGAGGACGAGGGCGGGCATCCGTCCTTGTCAGCGACGTCAACGGGAGGGGGCTTGCGGAGGCCACCGGGTACGCTCGCATGCTTCGCGACGCGGGATTTGTCGACGTGCCCCACGGCATGAAGCTTTACCGGTAGAGAACGCCGTCCGGGGTGACGATTCTCCGCCGGCGGTGGGGTGCCGGTCGGCATCATCGTGCCGGTGCGCCCGTGTCCGGTTCTGACATGCGGCGATCGGCGAGGCCGGTGCGGCCATGGCGGCCCGATTACCCGGCGAAGGCTATCGGCGCCTCCAACTCGACCCCGGAGGAGTCCCGTCGCATGTCGGGCTTGGGCAGCTCCACGGCGGCTCCGCCCTCGGTCGAGGCATGAAGGGGATACAAACCGACCCAGGCGAAGATAAGCGTGTTCTGGCCTTTGAGGAAGCGTTGCGCCCGGACCCCTCCCGTTCCACGGCCTTTCGTGGGGTACATCTCCAGAGGGGTCACCTTCGCGCTTCCGTTTTCGGTTCCGGGAAGGGCCTCCCCGTCGCCGGCCACGGTGAGCACGACGGCGCCGTCGGCCTTGAACAGCCCGTTGTCGCCTTCCTCGTATGTCCATGAGACCTTGCCCGCCGGAATGACGTTGAAGGTGCCGACGGTGCATCCGGGGGCGAGCCTGATGCCGACCATGCCGGCTGCTGTGCGACCCTGGGGACGGACGGCTTTGGCGTCATATGTCAGCAAGGAGGCGTCCGAGGAGACGAAAACGAGCCGATCCTCGTCATCGGCGGGTGCGGCGAATGCGACGTCGTCCCCGTCCTTGAGGTCGATGATGCTCCATGAATCCATGGTTGTGGGCGACTGCCCGTTCCATCGTTTGACTATTCCGCAACGGGTTCCGATGGCCAGGGCCGTCGCGTCGCCGTCGCTGACCGCGACCGCGGTGACGACCCGCTCCCCGGCGACGGGGTCGGTGCTTTCGGTGAGTTCGATGAGCTCTCGGGCCCTGACGCCTCCCGAGACGCTGAGGATGTCCGTTGCCGGCAGGACGGGCAGATCGGCGACATGCGCCAGCACGAAGCGCCCCGCCGAGGTGACGAGGCCATACGTGGATCGCGTGGTGGTCGGGAAGATGGAGACTATCTGGTCGTCGGAGGCCCGGTGGGACGAGGCGGCTCTTGCCTGCCACACGTCCAGGGCGCCCGGTGACGTTCTTGCGATGAGACCGGAGGCGCTCATCATCACCGCGCATGGTTCGTCGTCGATCTGGAGGGCTGCGGACGCCGCCTGCATTTCTCCCGCCTTCTTCGCGGCCGCGGCCGCTGCGACGCCCGCCGCGGCGGAACTGAGGCTGGTGGCTGTTTTCAGTGCGGCATCGGCCCCCGCCGATATCGATTCGTCTCCGGCGACGGGCACGGGAGAGAGGCTCCCGTCCGGGCTCTCGTCCAGCAGGACCGTGCGCCGGGGCGTTCCCCACTGCGAGACGGCCGCGTTCATATCGTCTATGATGACCTGATCCAGCCGTTGGGCGGAGCCGAGGATCTCCCCGAGTTCCCTGATTCTTTTTTTGAGGTCGTCCTGCTCCGCCTCGAGCTCCAGACGGCTCATCCGGGTCAGGCGCCGAAGCCGCAGATCCAGAATGTACTGCGCCTGGATGTCGTCCAGATCGAATACGGCCATGAGACGGGTCTTGGCCTCATCCGCATCCTTCGAGGAGCGGATGACCTGGATCACCTCGTCGATGTCCACCATGGCGAGGAGAAGCCCCTCGACCAGATGGAGACGTTCCAGCGCCTTGTCCCTGCGGTATTCGCTGCGACGGCGGATGACGCTGCGCCGGTGGTCGATCCATACCTGCAGCATCTCCTTGAGACCCATGGTGTGCGGGCGCCCGTCGACGAGCGCCACGTTGTTCATGGTGAAGTTGTCCTGCAGCGGGGTGTGCCGGAAAAGCTGGGAGAGCACGGCGTCGGGATCGAACCCCGTCTTTATCTCGATGACCAGACGCGTTCCATGATGCCGATCGGTGAGATCGATCGCGCCGGAGATCCCCTCGAGCTTGCGCTTCTTCACACCGTCGGAGATTCGTTCCAGAACGCGCTCCGGGCCCACCATGAACGGCAGCTGCGTGACGACGATGGCCTTTTTGCGGGCGGTGACGTTCTCCACGTGCGTGGCCGAGCGGGTGACCAGGGATCCGCGGCCATGCTCATACGCCTCGCGGATCCCGTCCCTCCCGACGATGATTCCGCCGCCCGGCCAGTCCGGCCCGGGAACGTAGCGCATCAGCTCCTCGAGGGTCGCGTCCGGTCTGCGCATGAGGTACTGAGCCGCCGCGACCACTTCGCCCAGATTATGCGTCGCCATGTTGGTGGCCATGCCGACGGCGATTCCCGAGCCGCCGTTGACCAGAAGATTCGGGATCGCCGCGGGCAGCACCGTGGGCTCCATGAGCTTGTTGTCGTAGTTGGGGGAGAAGTCCACGGTGTTCTCGGAGATGTCGGCGTTCATGCCCATGGCCGCGGGCCCGAGACGGGCCTCGGTGTAGCGCGATGCCGCGGGGCCGTCGTCCAGGGAACCGAAGTTTCCATGCCCGTCCACCAGGGGAAGCCTCATGGCAAAGGGCTGGGCCAGGCGGACCATGGCCTCGTAGATGGCTGAATCGCCGTGGGGATGGAGTTTGCCCATGACCTCGCCGACGACGCGGGCGGATTTCATGTACGGGCGGTCCGGGCTCAGGTTCATCTCGCCCATCTGATATACGATTCGTCGCTGCACGGGCTTGAGTCCGTCACGCGCGTCGGGAAGGGCTCGGGCGTAGATCACCGAATAGGCGTATTCAAGGAAGGATTTGCTCATTTCCTCGTTCAGCGGTGTTTCGACGATGCGTTCCTTGACCGTGCGTGGATCAAATGCAGGTTGCGCCGGCTTGCGATGAGACATACCTGAAAACTCCCTCGACTATCGACAATCCGATACATACTATCCGACAGTGGTGCCAAAAGAGGGATTTTCGGCGTGCGGTGCTTGAATGGGATGTATGAGTGTCGAGGTGCCTGAACGCAAGGAATTGTTAAGACTGGTTGATGTCGCCCGCTATGGGGATGCCTGGTGCCCGGATTCGTCCGGCTCCGACGGGATGCGCGGGGGCGCCCTGCATCTGTCCGCGGTTCTTCCGGCGCTCTCCTGCGCGATCGGGCATCCGGTGGCCACGGCCGTGCACCATGATCCGGCCGCCGTGCAGCGCGCCTTGGGCATTCCCGATGCGGACTCCGCGATTGTGGTGCTGATCGACGGTCTGGGGTATTGGAATCTTCAGCTGCGTCTGGGGCATGCGCCCTATCTGCGCTCTCTGATGGGCGAACCGGTCAATCAGCGTCCCATCTCGACGTGCGCGCCGAGCACCACGGCTGCGGCGATGGCGACTTTCGGGACCGGGACGTGCCCGGGACTGACCGGCATGACGGGCTACACCCAGCGAAATCCCGAAACGGGGGAGATGGCGCAGCTCATCCAGTTCAGGAATTCCATTTCCCCCTTGTATCTGCAGCGCCAGCCCACTGTCTTCGAATCGCTTGCCGCCCGTGGCGTGCGGGTCACCAGTTCGGGTCTCCCCAAGTTCGAGGACTCGGCCCTCACCAGGGCCGCGCTTCGCGGCGCCGACTATCGGTCCGGCTCGGCGCCGCGCGATCTGGTGAGGGTGGCGTGCTCCGCGGCGGGGGAACCCGGTCTGACCTATCTGTATCTTCGGGACATCGACAAGATCGGGCATAACTACGGATGGAACTCGGACCGGTGGGTGGCCGCCTTTGAGCGGATCGACGCGCAGCTTGGCGCCCTGCGGCGCATGGCGCCAAGCGGCACGCTGATCGTGATCGTCGCCGATCATGGCATGGTCTCCTCATCCGTCGGCCAGCGCGTCGACATCGCCCGGGTCCCCGAGCTTGCCGACGGCGTCGGGCTTGTGGGCGGAGAGCCGCGTTCGGTGATGCTCTATGCCAAGGATGGCGTCGATCCTGCCGACATCGTGCGCCGCTGGCGCGGTTTCTTCGGAACCCGGGCGTTGGTGCGCACCAGGCAGGAGGCGGTCGCCCAGGGGGTTTTCGGACCCGTGGAGGCTCGGGTGCTCCCGATGATCGGGGATGTTCTGGTCAGCGCCGGCGAATCGGACGACGGCGAGTCCGTCACCGTCGTCGACACCCGCTCCCAGACGGACAAGGCGACCCGTCTGCCAAGCGTTCACGGCTCGCAGAGCATGATGGAGATGGACATCCCCTGTCTTATCGATATCGCGTAGGGGCGGCGCAGCCGCGACCGGGGGTGTACCGCAACGGGGCCCGCAACGAGCCCGGAACGAAGCCATGCGGCAACGGGACCCGGAACGAAGCCACACGGCACGTGGGTGCCGGGCCGCGTGGCATGATGGCCGAATCTGCGATGGTCTCGGAGCCCCCGCGGACCTGCGGCTCCCCGGATGGACATGGACTGCGCCTGCAGTGTGATGATGTCGCGAGGCAGCACACCGGGCATGGTCGGCGCGGCTAGTCGCCGAACAGTATCTCATCCCAGCTGGGGACCGCCGAACGCCCTGATTTTCGTTTGGACGGCTTCTGGTCGTTTCGCTCGAGGTCGGCGGCGTCCGCTTTTCCGCCGCCGTCGGAATGCCTGGTGTCGCGCGTTGCGGCATCGTGGCCATGGTGATGCGATGCCGCATCCGTGCTGCGCTCGCGGGTCGAATCGTCGTCCTCGTCCAGGGATGCCGGCCCGGCTTCGGAGCCGGAGGTATCCGAGGTCCGTGGCGACGAGGAATCCTGGCGTGTCTCGCTGCTGCGGCGCCCTCCGTCGCGATGCGGGCCGCCGGAGACGGAGGCCAGTGATGCGAGCGCGTCTATGCTGATGACATCGCCGGCATCGTCGGTGCGGGCGTCATCGTCGGATGCGGCTTTGCCGCGTCGTCTGTCGTCTCCCGTCGCGCCGAGCCGTTCTCGCCCGTTCGTGATTCGTCTCTCGCCGCTTCTCCCCGTCTCGTCGGCTGCGGTCCGCATCGTCGGGGTAACATCGCCGTCGCCGACGTGAGCGTCGGTCTGGGTCACGTCCGTTCCCCCGATCTCGCTCCATGCCGAGACCGTGCGTTCGATTCTCGCCGAGCGCACCGAATCGCCGGGGATGGTTATGGCCATGGGGAAACCGTCATGTCCTGCATCCGACCCCTCGGCATCGGATCGCGACGCGCCCTTCGTCTCGTCGCGTTCGCCCAGAAGCTTCTTCGCCGCCGGGTTGAGGCAGGTGATTGAATTGTCGTGCATGTTCCACGACCATTCGGCCCGGGCCTGCCGGCCTGCGGATTCGAATCTCGCGGTGATCTTCCAAGGTTCCAGCCCTCGCCGGGTGGCCTTCCACGACACCGATTCCATGCCGATGCGCGCGGAGGCGAGCGTGCGCTCGATGAGTTCGGCGATGCTGTGGACGCGACTCTCCTTCGGCGCGGCGATGCTGAGAAACTGCTCGATCGCGTACTGCTTCTCCGTCTCCACGGCGGTCGAGAAACGCCGAACCAGCGTTTCGCTGAGTTTATAGCGTTCAGCTACGCGTGAAGGGTCGGCTCCCGCCCTGATGAGTGCCTGTATCTGTGAGATGGGCAGGCTCTGGGTGTGCTGGGGCTGGCTCGATACCAATGATTCGGCCATTATCTGCTTGGCCTCCAGTATGGCGCGTTCCAGCGTTTCGTCCACCGGAACCGCAAAGCGTGAGCCCCGGGCCGCGAATATGAGTGTGCCGTCGCGCCCCACGCGGTCGAAACGTGCTTCCTCTAGCGGATTCTCAGGCATTTGCGCACCACTTTCCTTGTTGAAGAACCGAAATTTTTCCATTTCTTCCATTGTGCCCCACGTGTCGTATTTTACGAGCATTTCAAATCGTGTATCCTATGCGGGGTAAAAGTCATGTATTCTATGCGCAGACGCTGCGACTATGACGAAAGGACCGAGAGATGGCTCAGGACTATGATTCGCCTCGCAATAAGGATGAGGACGAGGAATCGCTGCAGGCTCTTGGAAAAGGCTCGCAAAACACTTCAGGAGATATCGATGACGACGAGAACGCCATCGCCGAGGACTATGAGTTGCCCGGTGCCGATCTGAGCAACGAGGACTCTTCGGTGACCGTGATCCCCATGCAGGGCGATGAATTCATATGCTCGCAGTGCTTCCTGGTCAAGCATCGCAGCCAGCTCGCCTACACCACCGAGGACGGGCAGCCGGTGTGCAAGGAGTGCGCGGCCTGATGGCATTCGATGAGGCATACAATGAGCCCGAACAGGTGGAGGTTCTTGTCAGGTTCGTCGATCCGGATCGGCGCGAGACATTGCGTTACGAGCATGCGGGAGATGCCGGCGCTGATCTGACGACGACCCGGGAGATCACGCTCAGGCCGTTTGAGCGTGCCCTGGTTCCGACGGGCATATGCCTTGCGCTGCCGGACGGATACGTCGCGTTCGTCCACCCGCGGTCGGGGTTGGCGGTCCGCCGGGGGGTGACGGTGCTCAACGCCCCTGGAACCATCGATGCCGGCTATCGCGGTGAGATACAGGTGCCGCTGATCAACCTGGACCCGAGCGAGACGGTGGTGTTCCACCCGGGCGATCGCATCGCCCAGCTTGTCGTACAGCGTTATGTGCAGGCCAGGTTCGTCGAGGCCCGCACCCTCCCGGGGTCGGATCGCGGGGACAGGGGATTCGGATCCACCGGGGTGTCGTCGCGGGGGCGATAATGTTGTCCGTGGTGCATGCTCCGGCGTGTCGAAGGTAGGATGAAGAAGCATCGTGAGGAGGTGGCGCAATGACTGACACAGAGGACGATTTCCCGTCGGCCCGCGTGCTGGGGTGTGAGATCAGCGCCGATCCGCTCGATCCTTTGCAGCCGATCCTGCTCATGTGCGCGTACCATCATCCGAGCGAGGACATGGGCGTTCTGAGACGGGCCTACCGGCGTGCGGCCAATCAGCATCGGGCACAGCGACGCAAGTCGGGCGAACCCTACATCATCCACCCTCTGGCCGTCTCGCAGATCCTCGCGGATCTGGGCATGGGGCCCATCGTCGTGGCCGCGGGCCTCCTGCACGACACCGTTGAGGACACGGACTACACGCTGGATGAGTGTCGCGCGGAATTCGGGGACACCATAACGGGGCTGGTCGACGGGGTCACCAAGCTTTCCAAGATGGAATACGGGGATTCGGCGCAGGCGGAAACCATACGCAAGATGGTCGTGGCCATGAGCCGGGATGTGCGGGTTCTGGTCGTCAAGCTCGCCGACCGCGTGCACAACGCCCGCACCTGGCGCTATGTCAAGCCGGCCAACTCGCGAAAGAAGGCGCGCGAGACGCTTGACGTCTACGCCCCTCTGGCCAACAGACTCGGCATGAACGCCATCAAAACGGAGCTCGAGGAGCTGAGCTTCAAAATCCTCTATCCGAAGATATACAACGAAATCGTGGTTCTGGTCTCCCGCCGGGCGGGTCAGCGGGACGTCTATCTCAAGCAGATCATCGCCGAGATCAACGAGGATCTCGATGCGCAGAGCATCCATGCCTACGTCACGGGACGCCCCAAGGACTATTTTTCGATCTATCAGAAGATGATCGTCCGGGGTCATGATTTCTCGAACATCTACGATCTGGTGGGCGTGCGGGTCATCGTCGACACCATACCCGACTGCTATGCCGCCCTCGGCGCGGTCCACGCGCGGTGGAATCCGGTTCCGGGCAGGTTCAAGGATTACATCGCCATGCCCAAGCTCAACATGTATCAGAGCCTGCACACCACGGTTGTGGGGCCCGGCGGCAAGCCTGTCGAAATTCAGATCCGCACCTGGGACATGCACCGACGCGCCGAATTCGGAATCGCCGCGCACTGGAAATACAAGGAGAACGGCCAGGCCGGACGCGCCCTGAGCTCGCCGGATAGATCCGATATCCGCCGGGGGGATTCCGAAACGCAGGAGCTGAGCGAGGCGGATAACCTCAAGTGGATCCAGCAGCTCGCGGATTGGACGAGCGAAACGCCCGATTCGAACGAGTTCCTCGGATCGCTCAAGGAGGATCTGGGATCCTCCGAGGTCTACGTGTTCACCCCGAAGGGGAAGATCATCTCATTGCCGGCTCATGCGACACCCGTGGATTTCGCGTATTCGGTGCATACGGAGGTGGGGCATCGGACCATGGGCGCGCGGGTGAACGGAAGACTGGTCCCCCTCGACACGGAGCTGGAGAACGGCGACACCGTGGAGGTTCTCACCTCGAAGTCCGACACGGCCGGTCCCTCACGGGACTGGCTGAGCTTCGTGAAAAGCCCGAAGGCGCGCAACAAGATACGTCAGTGGTTCAGCAAGGAGCGCCGCTCGGAGGCCATCGACGAGGGCAGGGACGAGCTGACGCGCGCCATGCGCAAGAGGAACCTGCCCGTGAACACGCTGCTCACTGCCGGGGCCCTGGTGGGAATCGCCGATGAACTGAATTTCAGCAATGCGCAGGCGGTTTTCGCGGCCATCGGAGACGGCCAGATCTCCACCCAGAACGTCATATCCCATCTGGTCAAGGACGCGGGCTCCGATGAGGTCAATGAGGAGGTCGAGCAGGAGGCCCTTCCCCTGCGCCAGGTGGCCAGAAGCAAGGAGACCACCAATTCCCTCGGGGTGTCCGTCAAGGGCGTGGGGGATGTGTGGGTCAAGCTCGCCCGGTGCTGCACTCCCGTTCCGGGGGACTCCATCATCGGATTCATCACGCGCAACCAGGGCGTCTCCGTGCACCGCACCGATTGCCAGAACATGCTTGATCTGGAAAAGCGTCAGCCCGAACGGGTCATCGAGGTGCAATGGACGAGCACCAAGGGCCTTTTCATGGTCAGGATACAGGTCGAGGGGCTGGACAGGCCGCATCTGCTTTCCGATGTCACCCGAGTCCTGTCCGACCACGGGGTGAACATCATCTCCGGATCGATCTCCACCGGCTCGGATCGTGTCGCAACCAGCCAGTTCTCCTTCGAAATGGCGGATCCCCAGCATCTCAGCAGATTGCTTGCCGCAGTGCGCAAGATCGACGGCGTGTTCGATGTATACCGCATCACGGGCGCGAAGGATTCGGCGGAGCCTCGTCTTCGCAAGATGCAGGATTGACCGTTCGCCCGGATTGCGGGTGGGGGGCGCCGGAGGCCGGGCGAACGCGTCGGGGTGGGTCGAATCGCGTCGCTGGTGCAATCGTTCGATGTCTTCGGCCTAATGTCTTCACCGCGTTGATGGCGGCCGTACGTCCTGCCCCCCGGCCGCCATCCCCTCTGCCGGTCGGCTACGCCGGATCCACCGAGGTGATGCCCACCGGTTCGAGCGGGGCGTCGCGGCGGTCGGTGGGAACCTCGTCCAGCCGATCCACCACGGCGCGTGAATCGGCGTCGGCGACTTCGCCGAAGATGGTGTGGTGGCCGTTGAGCCAGGGGGTGGGAACCGTGGTGATGAAGAACTGGGATCCGTTCGTTCCATGGGTCGACCCGTCCGCCGCGCGACGCAGGCCCGCGTTCGCCATGGCCAGAAGATAGGGGCGATCGAAGCTCAGATCGGGCGATATCTCGTCATCGAACTCATATCCGGGTCCTCCGGTGCCTGTTCCGAGAGGGCACCCTCCCTGGATCATGAAGTCCTTGATGATGCGGTGGAAGGTGAGCCCGTCATAGAATTTCTCGTGTGAGGGCGCCCCCGTGAAGGGATCCGTCCATTCCTTCTCTCCCGATGCCAGTTCGAGGAAATTCGCCACAGTACGGGGCGCCTTGTCGTCAAAAAGATTGATGGCGATGTCGCCTTCGGTGGTGTGCATGGTGATTGTTGTCATGGCTCCAGTCTCGCATGCAAGCGAGACCGCCGCCTCGTCCGGCCCGCCGCACATGTCCCGGGCGGTCGTTCCGTCATGGCTGCGTCCCGCGCGGGACCGTGCCTCTGCCGCGCCGTGGCCCCGTCGTCCCGGCGCCGGCATGGCATGTCCGCCGGTCCCCGGGGCGTGCGTGATGCCCCCATCCGCGACATGACGCGGATTGAACGCAGGCTATAAGCAATATGTATAGAGGATTTCAGCGCAACGCGGATGGGACCGCGTGTTTTCTCGTATCCTTGGTGTCGTTGACCCGAGCGAAACATGACGGGTCCGATGAAAGACAGGAAAAGAGAGACGACCATGACTTCCCAACAGCACCCCATCGATCCCGAAGAGCCGATAAGAGTGAACCACACGGTTCGCACCATCGTCATCTCCCTCGTCGTCATAGCCCTGGTGGCGGTCGCAGGATTCTTCGGCTACCGGGCTCTGTCCTCGGGGGCGAGCGCTCCGAAGGGATCCGCCTCGAACCCCGTGAAGATCGGCGTGGTCGGGGCGACCGATCCCCAATGGCCGGAATTCACGAAAAAGGCGCAGAAGGCCGGGATCCACGTGAAGATCGTGGATTTCCAGGACTACACGTCGGAGAATCCCGCGCTTGATTCGGGGGAGCTCGATCTCAACGAGTTCCAGCATCTGCTGTATCTGGCGAACTACAACGTGAAGAACGGCAAGGATCTGCAGCCCATAGGCGCAACCGCGGTGTATCCCCTGGGCGTCTACTCCGACAAGGTCAAGCACGTGAAGGACATAGCGGCGGGGTCGACGGTGGCGATCCCCAACGACGAGACGAACCAGGCGCGCGCCCTTGGCGTTCTGAAGGCCGCGGGGCTGATCAGGCTCCGTTCCGCGTGGACGGCCTTCTCCACGCCGGCCGATATCGACACGGCTTCCTCCAAGGTGAAGGTGACCGCCCTCAAGGCCGAGCAGGTTGCCAATTCGCTGAAGGACCCCACCATCGCGGCGGGCGTGGTGAACAACGACTATGTGGCCGATGCCGGGCTGAATCCGAAGGACGCCATCTATCAGGACGACGCCCAAAGCGTCGAGTCCCGTCCGTACATCAACGTTTTCGTTGCGCGCAAGTCGGATGTGAACGATGCGACCTACCGGAAGCTGGTGTCGATTTTCCACAGTATGTCCGTTCTCGACAAGCTGGAGAGCAACTCCGGCGGAACCGCGGCGCTCGCCAACCGCTTCACCGCCTCCCAGCTTCAGGGGTTCCTCTCCGGAATCGAAAAGGACGCGAGGGCCACGAAGTGACGTCCGCGGCCCCTGCCCCGCCATGCGAGGTCGGGGTGTTGCTAGAATGCCTGTGAGCGTCGCCGGGTCCCCGGACGGCTGACGGGGCCGACGCCCCCGGCCGCGCCGGAGCGAGCGTCGCGCGCACGCGCGCGGCCGGGGTGGAGGCGCCGGGACGGGCCGGTACATGACTATGGGTAACGAGGCGCAATGACAGTGGAACAGTCGATCATCTCTTTGGATCACGTCGTCAAGGATTTTCGCCGGCACGGCACGAGCTCGTCGGATCCGGCCGGCGCCACGCGGGCGGTCGACGATGTGAGCCTGGACATTCGGCGGGGCGACATCTTCGGCATCATCGGGTATTCCGGGGCGGGCAAGTCGACCCTGGTGCGGCTCATCAACGCCCTCGAGCGCCCGACCTCCGGGCGCGTCACCGTCCTGGGCACCGACATCACGGCCCTGGGGGAAGCCAAGCTGCGTCCCCTTCGCCGGAAGATCGGCATGATCTTCCAGCAGTTCAATCTGTTTTCCACCAAGACCGTCGCCGACAACATCGCCTATCCGCTGCAGCTGGACCATTGGCGCAAGGACTATCAGCTCCGGCGCGTCGAGCGGCTTCTTGACTTCGTCGGGCTGAAGGAGCATGCGGGGAAATATCCCTCCCAGCTTTCCGGGGGGCAGAAGCAGCGTGTGGGAATCGCCCGCGCCCTTGCCACCAACCCCGATATACTTGTGGCCGACGAGGCGACCAGCGCGCTCGATCCGCAGACCACCGCGGAGGTGCTGTCCCTGCTCCGGCGCGTCAATGAGGAGTTCGGCGTCACCATAGTCCTGATCACCCATCAGATGCAGGTGGTGCAGAGCATCGCCAACCGGGTCGCTGTGATGAGCGCGGGCTCGATCGTGGAGAGCGGCGACGTCTATGACGTGTTCGCGGCTCCCCGGGAACCCGTCACCAGGCGCTTCATAGCGACGGCGATCTCGGGCATCCCCGATCGCTCGCGCGTCGAGCGGATGCATCGCGAGTGGAAGGGGCGGATCGTGACCATCCTGATACGTCAGAGGGCCGTTCATCGCGCGGGCACGGGCGAGATCGTCGCCTCATCCGGTCAGGACATCTCCCATCTCATTTTGGACTCGGGCGTTGTGGGACAGATGCTCTACGGCGGCATCGACACGGTCGCAGGGAGCGCCATCGGCGCCCTCACCTATGAGTTTTC
Source organism: Bifidobacterium sp. (assembly GCA_022649135.1). Lineage (GTDB taxonomy): Bacteria > Actinomycetota > Actinomycetes > Actinomycetales > Bifidobacteriaceae > Bifidobacterium. The sequence continues at coordinate 186,090 of JALCNP010000001.1, read as the reverse complement.
GGGAGACCGGAGCACGGTGGATTCGTTTCTGGCACGGTTGAGGCGGCACAGCGATGTCGTCGACTTCGGCACGGACGACGACCCCGTCGACTATGAGAGGGCCGTCGCCCGGGTCGAGCCGCGCTCCGACGCGGGCCGGTACCCGGAATCCTCGGGCGACGTCCCCACGCAGGTCGAGGACAGAGGAGGCGTGCAATGATCATATCCATGCACAGGGGTCTTTCCATGGCCGTGCGGGGGACCGACTGGACGGTTCTCAAACCCATCCTTTTCCAGTCCATCGCACAGACACTGGAGATGGTCGTGGTCACTCTTCTCATCGGAGGTCTGCTCGGACTGGTGCTCGGCGTTGTCCTGTATGGGACCAGACCCGGCAATCTCTTCGAGAACCGGGTGCTCTACCGGGTGCTCGACGTGTTGGTCAACATCATTCGCCCGATTCCGTTCATCATCTTCCTGGCCGCGATGCAGCCGATCACCGTCAGGGTCGTGGGCACCTCCATCGGCACCGTGGCGGCGATTTTCCCCATGGTGGTGATGTGCACGGTGGCGACATCCCGTCTGGTCGAGCAGAACCTCGTTCCCGTGGACGACGGGATGATCGAGGCCGCCCGCTCCATGGGCGCCCCGACACTGACGATCATCACCACGGTTCTCATCCCCGAGGCCCTGGCTCCGCTCATCCTCGCCTATGCCTTCCTGTTCATCGGGGTGTTGGACATGTCGGCCATGGCCGGCTACATCGGCGGGGGAGGGCTGGGCAATTTCGCCATAGCGTACGGCTATCAGAAATTCGATCAGACGGTCACATGGACGGCCGTGATCATCATGATCGTGCTGGTGCAGGTCGTCCAGGCCTTCGCGAACACGCTGGCCAAAAGAATCCTCCGACGTCAGAGGTGAGTCATCGAGCGTACGCCCCCCAGGCCCCGCTGCGGGGCCTGGGGCCGAGGAAAGGCAGGGAGCAATGGTTGAACTGGTGACAGTGGGCGACGAACTCGTGAACGTGAGGCATCGTCTGCATGCCCATCCGGAACTGGGCTTCAGGGAATTCGACACGACGGCGTATCTTGTCTCGCAGCTGACGTCCCATGGCATCACGGTGGCGGCGACTCCCATGAAAACCGGTGTCGTCGCGGTTATCGACGGGGGCAGGCCCGGCCCCCGGATCGGTCTGCGCGCCGACATCGATGGGCTTCCCGTCGAGGAGGACACGGGGCTTGCGTTCTCCTCTCTCAATCCCGGAGTGATGCATGCGTGCGGGCATGACCTCCACATGTCCGGTCTGCTCGGCGCGGCGTGGTGGCTGGCCGCGCATCGCGACTCGATCGCGGGGTCGGTCGTGCTGCTGTTCCAGCCCGCCGAGGAAACGGGCAGGGGCGCGCGCAGCGTCATCGACGCCGATGCCCTGGGGCATCTGGATGCCTTCATCGCCATTCACAACAACCCCGACTACGCCCCCGGAGAGATCGCCATAGGCACGGAGCCCATGATGGCGGGATGCGTGAAATTCTCGGTCGGCCTGCACGCCGAGGGAACCCACGCCGGCTATCCGCACATGGGGACGGGGCCCATCGAGGCCCTGGCGTCCATGATCCTGTCCCTGCAGACCATCGTGAGCCGCAACTCCTCGCCCTTCCATCCCCTGGTGCTATCGGTGACCGCGGTTCATGGAGGTGACGTGTGGAACGTCGTCCCGGCCGAGGCCGGATTCACGGGAACGGTGCGATATTTCCATCACAGCGACGGGCAGATGGTCGAACGCCGGTTTCGGCGGATCGTCGAATCCACAGCGCACGCATACGGCATCGGGGCCGACGTGGAGTGGGATGATTTCCAGGATCCTCTCGTCGGCGACCCCGATCTTGCCACGGCCGTCGCCGGGGATGTCGACGCGTATGCGCGTCTGCGGCCCATCCGCCCCTCGATGGCGGGGGAGGACTTCTGCGAGTTCGAGCGGGTGACGCGCCTGGTCTTCGCCTTCGTCGGATCGAACGGGACCGAAGGGCACCATGACTGGCACAGTCCGCAATTCGTGGGGTTCGACGCCACGGTGCAGACGGCGGTGAGGTTCTATGTGAACGCTGCCCTCAGGGTTCTTCGCGAGCTTGAGTGACGCGGCGGCGCGCCGCCGCGTCGGACTTCCGGTCCGTAACGGTCGCGGGGCTAGGATGGGGGCATGACTCAGGTACGTTTTGCTCTTGCCCAGATCGACACATGCGTCGGCGACCTTGACGGCAATGCCGAGAAGATCATGCAGTACGCCCACAAGGCCGCACAGGCCGGGGCCCAGGTCGTGGTGTTCCCGGAGATGACGCTCACGGGATACCCCATCGAGGATCTCGCCTTTCGGGCGACCTTTCGCAGGGCCGCGTGGGACAAGGCGAACTGGCTGGCCACGGAGCTTGCCTCGGAGGGTTTGTCGGACGCATACGTCGTGCTGGGGACGGTGGGGACGGACCATGCCTCGGACAAGCCCAGAAACCGTCTCGTCGTTCTTCATGACGGCGTGGTCCAGACCGCCTACGACAAGCACTTCCTTCCCAATTACGGGGTGTTTGACGAATTCCGCATCTTCGCCGCAGGAGATCGTGCGGTGGTCTTCGACGTCGATGGCGTGCACCTCGGCGTGGCCATATGCGAGGACATCTGGCAGGATGGCGGCACGGTGGGGGAGCTCGCCCGCCGTGGCATAGACATGCTGCTCGTCATCAACGGATCCCCTTACGAGGAGGGAAAGACCCACACCCGTTTCGATCTTGCCGCCAGGAGGGCGAAGGAGCTTTCGGCCCCTCTGCTGTATGTCAATCAGGTCGGGGGCCAGGACGATCTGGTCTTCGACGGGGGAAGCTTCGTCGTCGATTCCGACGGCGCGCTGCTGCAGCGTTCGCCGATGTTCATGGAGAGTCTGGGGTATGTCACGCTGGACACGACGAGGCGCAATCAGCGCAAGGAGGTCGTCGCCCCCGACCTCGACCCCGACGAGGAGGTGTATACGGCCTGCGTCCTGGGTCTGCAGGACTACATGGCGAAGAATCATTTCACCGGGGTGTGCCTGGGGCTGTCGGGAGGGATCGATTCGGCGCTGGTGGCCACGATGGCCGCTGACGCCTGCTCTGGGTCGAATGTGTGGGGCGTGTCCATGCCGAGCATGTATTCGTCCGATGGGTCGAAGGGCGACGCCGCGGATCTCGCCCGAAATCTGGGCGCACATTATGAGATCCAGCCCGTCGAACCCCTGTTCGACGCCTACCAGCGCCAGCTGGATCTGCATGGCGTGGCGGCCGAGAACCTGCAGGCGCGAATCCGCGGCGTGATCGTCATGGCCTATTCCAACAGCCACAACCTTCTCGCCCTGGCCACCGGGAACAAATCGGAGCTCGCATGCGGGTACTCCACCATCTACGGCGATGCTGTCGGCGGGTACGCCCCCATCAAGGACCTGCTCAAGACCCGTGTCTGGGAGCTGGCGAGATGGCGCAACAGGGCCGCGCAGTCGGGCATGCCCGTAGGGGCCCTGAACATCGTGGGGAACGAGGGCGGCCCTCGGGGGCGGGACTCCCGTGCGGGAGTCGTGATCCCCGTGAACAGCATCGTCAAGCCCCCGAGCGCGGAGCTTCGTCCGGGGCAGAAGGATTCCGACTCCCTGCCGCAGTATGCTCTGCTCGACAAGGTTCTCGCCGAATACATCGAGCATGCGCACGGGCGTGCGGATCTTCTCCGGGACGGCTTCGACGCCGAGACCGTCGACACGGTGATGCGTCTGGTCGACAGGGCTGAGTGGAAACGCAGGCAGTACCCGCTCGGCCCCAAGGTTACGGCCCTGGCCTTCGGCAGGGATCGCCGCCTTCCGATCACGAATGCTTTCAGAGAGTAGCGATAAACTGGTCCCTCACCGGGCGGGAGGCTGCGATGGCAGACAAGCAGTGGTATTTCAACATCAATACGGAGAGGGCCGAGCTCGGTCCCCAATCCCCTGTGGCGCAGCGGATGGGGCCGTACAAATCACGCCAGGACGCGCTCAACGCCTGGGAGATAGTGCGCAAGCGCAACAAGGCCTGGGATCAGGCGGACAGCGAGTGGAAGCACTGGCCCGGCGACTCCCCGGACGGGGGGCGGCCATGAGATGCGACCTGCGCGACGCAGCTCCGCCCTAGGCTGGTGAATTTTAGTCCCGACTCTTGAGCTATGCGTGAATATGTGAGATAGCTCACGTTGTTTACTGGGTTTCTTCAAGGCAGCCCACATAGAATGATAGACGTTAGCAGCGTGAAGATGCGTTGCGCACGACACCAAGGAGTGAATATGACAGCAGTTGATGCGACCGCTCTGAGTGCAGAAGAACTTCAGGCCAAGGCATGGAAGAATTTCTGTGAAGGGAACTGGCAAAACGACATCGACGTCCGTGACTTCATCCAGAAGAACTACACGCCCTACGAGGGCGATGAGTCGTTCCTGGCGGACGCCACCGACAAGACCAAGCATCTATGGAAGTATCTTGACGACAACTATCTCGCGGTCGAGCGCAAGCAGCGTGTATACGATGTGGACACCCACACCCCTGCGGGCATAGACGCGTTCCCCGCCGGATACATCGACGGCCCGGACGTGGACAACGTCATCGTCGGTCTGCAGACCGACGTGCCCTGCAAGCGTGCCATGATGCCCAACGGCGGCTGGCGCATGGTCGAGCAGGCGATCAGGGAGGCGGGCAAGGAGCCCGATCCACAAATCAAGAAGATCTTCACCACGTACCGCAAGACGCATAACGACGGCGTTTTTGGCGTGTATACGAAGAACATCAAAATCGCTCGCCACAACAAGATCATCACCGGGCTTCCCGATGCCTACGGTCGTGGCCGCATCATCGGGGACTACCGTCGCGTGGCGCTGTACGGCGTGAACAAGCTGATCGAGCTCAAGAAGCGCGACAAGGATTCGGTTCCCTATCGCAATGATTTCACCGAGCCGGAAATCGAGCACTGGATACGCTTCCGCGAAGAGCATGACGACCAGATTAAGGCTCTCAAGCAGCTGATCAACCTCGGCAACGAGTATGGCCTCGACCTGTCCCGCCCGGCCCAGACCGCCCAGGAGGCCGTGCAGTGGACCTATATGGGTTACCTCGCGGCGGTCAAGAGCCAGGATGGCGCGGCCATGTCGATCGGTCGTCTTTCGGCGTTCTTCGACTGCTACTTCGAGCGTGACCTGAAGGACGGCCTGATCAACGAGTCGGAGGCGCAGGAGATCATCGACAACATCGTGATGAAACTGCGCATCGTGCGCTTCCTGCGCACGAAGGACTACGACGCCATCTTCTCCGGAGACCCCTACTGGGCGACCTGGTCGGACGCCGGTTTCGGCGACGACGGGCGCCCGATGGTCACCAAGACCTCCTTCCGCCTTCTCAACACCCTGACGCTTGAGCATCTCGGACCCGGCCCTGAGCCCAACATCACCATCTTCTGGGATCCGAAGCTGCCGGAGGCCTACAAGCGTTTCTGCGCGATGATCTCCATCGACACCTCGGCCATCCAGTACGAGTCCGACAAGGACATCCGCTCCCACTGGGGAGACGACGCGGCGATAGCATGCTGCGTGTCTCCGATGAGGGTGGGTAAGCAGATGCAGTTCTTCGCCGCGCGTGTGAACTCGGCCAAGGCCCTGCTCTATGCGATCAACGGAGGTCGTGACGAGATGACCGGCATGCAGGTCATCGACAAGGGATACATAGATCCCATCACGCCCGAGGCCGATGGAACCCTGGATTACGAGAAGGTCAGGAACAACTACGAGAAGGCTCTCGAATGGCTGTCGGAGACCTATGTCGAGGCCTTGAACATCATCCACTACATGCATGATAAGTATGCATACGAGTCCATCGAGATGGCGCTTCACGACAAGGAGGTCTACCGTACCCTTGGCTGCGGCATGTCCGGACTGTCCATCGCCGCGGATTCCCTAGCCGCCGTCAAATATGCGAAGGTCTATCCCATCTACAACAAGGATGCGAAGAACCTTCCCGGACACGAGAAGGAATATGTCGACGGTGCGGATGACGATCTTGTCGTCGGCTACCGCACGGAAGGCGATTTCCCGATTTACGGAAACGACGATGACCGTGCCGATGGCCTTGCCGAATGGGTCGTGAGCACCGTTATGGGCCAGGTCAGGAAGCTTCCGGTGTATCGTGACGCCGTTCCCACCCAGTCCATTCTGACCATCACCTCCAATGTGGAGTATGGCAAGAACACCGGGTCGTTCCCCTCGGGTCACAAGAAGGGAACCCCATATGCCCCGGGTGCGAATCCGGAGAACGGCATGGACTCCCATGGCATGCTGCCGTCGATGTTCTCGGTCGGAAAGATCGACTACAACGACGCGTTGGACGGCATCTCGCTGACCAACACCATCACGCCCGACGGACTGGGCCGTGACGAGCAGGAGCGCATCGGCAATCTTGTCGGGATCCTCGACGCGGGCAACGGACATGGCCTCTACCATGCGAACATCAACGTCCTGCGCAAAGAGCAGCTGGAGGACGCCGTCGAGCATCCCGACAAGTACCCGCACCTGACCGTGCGTGTCTCGGGATACGCCGTCAACTTCGTGAAGCTCACCAGGGAGCAGCAGCTGGACGTGATCTCCCGCACCTTCCACCAGGGTGCCGTGGTCGACTGAGCGAACGTGTTCGCGGCCCAGTGCTGTGAACACCCGATACCTGCTTCGTCACTGCGTGATTGTGAGATCATCGGGTGAGCGGGCGAGACACATCATATGAGGAAGCGTCAGGAGGCGGGCCGGAAACCGGTCGCGCCCCCTGACGCTTCCTCATATGATGCCATGCGTCGCACGTCATTGCCTGTCATTCGACGCGCTTCCCCCGTTGGAGACGCCCCCGCCGTCCGGGTTACGCTCGCGGCGCACCATGAACGACGGCGTTGGCGCCCGGCGTTTGTACTATGAGACAAGGCACGATCCGAAGGAGGACAATGATGTCGGAGATTATGCAGTTCCACACCACCAAGCCGCATATGCTCAAGGAATCCAAGGTGTATGCGAGCCAGACCCTGATGGGCGGGCTGTCCGGTTTCGAATCGCCCATCGGTTTGGACAGACGGGACCGGATCCATGCACTGCGGACCGGCGACATAGGCTTCGTTCATTCATGGGACATCAACACGTCGGTTGATGGTCCGGGCACCAGAATGACGGTATTCATGAGCGGCTGCCCTCTCCGATGCCAGTACTGCCAGAATCCGGACACGTGGAAGATGCGCGACGGCCAGCCTGTGTACCTCGAGGCCATGATCAAGAAGGTCGAGCGCTATAAGGACCTGTTCATGGCAACCGGCGGAGGCATCACCTTCTCCGGGGGCGAGCCGATGATGCAACCGGCGTTCGTGTCGCGCGTGTTCCGGGCCGCGCGGGAGATGGGCGTGCACACGTGTATCGATACCTCGGGCTTCCTCAACGCCAACTTCACCGATGAGATGATCGACGATATCGATCTGTGCCTTCTCGACGTCAAATCGGGCGACGAGCAGACCTACCACACGGTGACGGGGGGAACGCTGGCGCCGACCATCGCATTCGGCGAGAGGCTCGCCCGTCAGGGCAAGAAGATATGGGTGAGATTCGTCCTCGTTCCCGGGCTGACGGACTCGTATGAGAACGTGGAGAACGTCGCGGCGATATGCGAAAGATTCTCCAGTGCCGTGGAGCATATCGATGTGCTGGGCTTCCATCAGCTCGGTCGCCCCAAATGGCATGAGCTGAGGATTCCTTATCCGCTCGAGCATCAGAAGGGTCCCTCCGCGGCATTGAAGAAGAGAGTGAGCGAGCAGTTCGAAAAGCACGGTTTCGTCGTCTACTGACATTTCGATTTCCGGTGTTTCGGCGCGGGCATGCCAATCGGCGGAATTGGTGCGGTCATGGCCGAGCGCGCGCCGGCGCGCGCGTCGTCGCGCATATTCCGAGTCCGCAGAACGGCTCGGGATCATGCAGCGTCGGCGGTCTGGGGTCCCGAAACGTTTTCCCCGCCACGGAATTCGCGACAAGCGGTCTCAAATACCGCGATATTCGCCGAGTGACCTTAGCCTTGAAAGCATGGCAAATCTTTATGCTTTCCCCGGTAGAACGGATATGCACGACACGGAGGACGTCCGGCATGACGATCGTGGTGCCGAGGAGAACCTGCGAAGGCCTGCAGGGGTTCCTGACGATCTGTGGTCGGCCGTGTTGTCCGTTCGTGACATGCCTCGTGTGCCTGCCATGCGCTATCGCGAGATTCCGGTGCCCAGGTCGTGGGCCGATTTCGGAATCGGGATCGAGATGGATCATCGCGAAGATCCTCTGGCCGGTCCGTTCTTCACCGCGGATGCGTCGGAGGAGGGTACGATGCATCGCCACTCCGCCGTGGATCGCGGGTCGTCGGGTTGGATCATGATTCTGTACTCCCGGGAGCCGCGTGAAAGCTGGGAATCGAGGTGGCGCGTCGCCGCCTTCGCCGGTGTTCCCCTTCTGAACCGTGAGAGAAACGGCCTCACGGGGGAGCTGTATTGGGACTATCTCCACGAATTCATCGGTCCGGTGCGTGAGGGAAGCGTGAAGGGCACGGTGAGCGTGGTCCATGACAGTGTTTTCGGCTCCGGCCCGGTGCAGGAGATGTACGGTTGCGAGATGCGTGTATCATGGACGCCTGCCGGCGGCGGCGAAACGTCTGTGAATGCCGGTGCCTACGTTGCCGGGTGGGCTGATTTCATCGAATCGATGTCCGGCGTTGAGGAGGATGTTTCGGTTGAACGGTGAACCGCGATTGCTGTCCGAGCCGCGTGGTGGAATACCCGACGTCATCGATACGCTGGCCGGTTTCCAACGGTTGTGCGAGGATTTTTCGGATGCCAGCGGTCCGGTGGCCGCCGATGCCGAGCGGGCGTCCGGCTTCCGATATGGTCATGAGGACTGGCTCGTGCAGTTCAAGCGGGATGGTGCGGGTATCGCCTTGGTCGATCCAATCGCCATACACGAGCAGGGAGGGCTGTGGTCCTCGTTCAACGGGGCCGTCGGCGACGCCACGTGGATTCTGCATGATGCCCTGCAGGACCTTCCCGGATTCGCCGATGTGGGCATGCGCCCGCAGGCTTTGTTCGACACCGAGATCGCGGCACGCCTTTTGGGGATGCATCGATTCGGGCTCACGGCCGTCACCGAACGCTATCTGGGAATCACGCTGGCGAAGGAGCATTCGGCCGCGGACTGGTCCTATCGACCGCTGCCGAGGGACTGGAGAAACTACGCGGCACTCGATGTGGAGCTGCTCATAGAGCTGGAGAGACTGATGCGCGAGGATCTCCGCGCGCAGGGGAAAATCGAATGGGCCCGGGAGGAATTCGCCTACGCCCTCGACAGGGGCATGTCGCCTCGCAAGCCGCATCCGGTGCCATGGATGAGAATCTCGCACATCACCGTTCTTAACCATGACCCTCAGGGTCAGGCCGTGGCCAAGGCCCTGTGGACGGAGAGGGACGCCTTGGCGCGCAGCTACGACATCGCCCCCACTCTGCTGCTGAGCGACGCGGCCATCATCGAAGCTGCGAGACGCAAGCCGCACAACGCTCGCGAGTTCAGAGAAATCAGGTCGTTGAACGAGCGTGTCCGAATACGCACCGGCGGTGAGCAGGACAAGATGTTCGAGCGCTACGCGCCGATTCAGCGGCGCGTGAAGCCCTCGATGTGGAAGGGCGTGATCCAGCGGGCCCTGGACGAGGCCCCGGACGAGTGGCCGACCATGCCGGCGGGCGACAACGATGCCCGCGGCAACGCCCCCCGATCCATGCGACTGTGGTCGTCGCACCATCCCGAGCGGTTCCGGCGGCTGCAGAACGTCCGGAAGGTGATCGCACAGGTTTCGCAGGACACCCACACCCCGTCGGACATGCTCCTCAAGCCGCAGAGCGTGCGCAACCTGTGCTGGACCGATGATCCGCAGAAACGCGATGTGGAAGGTTTCCTCGCCGATCAGGGCGCGCGCGAATGGCAGATACGTTTGCTCGCAGCGTCCGTAAGTCGCGTTATCATGTAACGGTTGCCTCAAGGCAGAATAGTTGAATAACCGTATTTCAGGAGCGCAAGCGTGAAAATCAGCGTCAGGAATCTCGAGCCCACCAAGGTGAAGCTCACCATCACCGTCGATCCCGAAGAGTTCGACCCCTATCTCGACACGGCCCGCAAGGAGATCGCCAAGCAGGTCAACGTCCCTGGCTTCCGCAAGGGCCATGTGCCCGGCAAGATCATCGAGCAGCGCGTGGGATTCCCGGCCGTCGCGGGAGAAGCCGTGAACAGCGGTGTTCCCGAGCTGTATTCCAAGGCTTTGGAGGAAAAGAAGATTCGTCCCATGGCGCAGCCCGAGTTGGACGTGCAGGAGGTTCCGAAGACGGCCGACGATGAGACCAAGCTCAAGTTCGTCGCCACGGTTGAACGCCGTCCGGACATCGAGCTGCCTGCGATCGACGGAATGACGATTGACATCGCCAAGGCCCAGGTCACCGACGAGGATGTCAGCAAGCGTCTGGAGACGTTGCGTCAGCGCTTCGGCACTCTGGTCAGCGTTGATCGCCCGGCCGCAAAGGGCGACTATGCAAATATCGATCTGGATGCCACGATAGACGGCGAGTCGGTCGATTCCCAGGAGGGTGTGAGCTACGAGCTCGGCTCGGGAACGATGCTTGATGGTCTGGACGAGGCGCTCGACGGTCTCTCCGCCGGTGAGGAGACCACGTTCGAGGGGACCCTCGAGGCTGGAAAGCATGAGGGGGAGAAGGCCCAGGTGAAGGTGAAGGTCAACTCGGTCAAGACCGAGGAACTTCCCGACATCGATGACGACTTCGCCCAGGAGGCTTCCGAATTCGACACCCTTGACGAGCTGAAGGCGGATATCCGCAAGACGAGCGAGCAGGACGCCAAGGGACGCCAGGCCACCGATGCGCGCGATGCCTTCATGGCCCGTCTCGAGGACGGTCTGGACATTCCCCTTCCCAAGGGAGTCAAGGCCGATATGATCGCGGAACACATCAAGGGGATGACTCCAGATCCGGAAAAGGTCACGGACGAGCAGAAGAAGGAGGCCGAAACCAGTGTGGAGAAGGAGCTGCGCGATCAAATGGTTCTCGACGCGCTTGCGGAAAGCCTTGAAATCAAGGTCTCTCAGGCGGATGTGACCAATTTCCTCGCCTCCATCGCTCAGCAGTACGGCATGGATCCCAGCCACTTCATCAACTCCATCGTGAACAACGGCCAGCTCGGATCCGCAGTGCAGGAGGTCGGACGGTCCAAGGGTCTTCTCGCGGCCATGAGGGCCGTGACCTTCACCTCCGAGGGCGAAACGCTGGATCTGAGTGCCTTCCTGGGAGAGCCTGAGGATCAGCCGCAAGAGGAGTCGGAAAGCGTGGAGGCCGCTTCCGCGGCGGCCGCCGTGGCCGATGAGCTTTCCTCCGACAAAGCCGGAGACGAAGACTGAGGATATGGTCGTCGGCGACAGGAAATGCGGGTGAGATAACACGGTGACACTGCTTATGTTGTGCACGATCGGGTCATCGAACGAACGCGCCTGCCTGTCGGCTGATGCAGATGTGTAGATGAAAGCCCGGAACCTCATGGTTCCGGGCTTTCATCTACATCCGAAACAGCCCGTCGTCGCTGCGGCGAACGAAGGCGGAAGGTGGGGCGATCAATGAGCATGAGATTCGATGTCCGGCGCGCCGGATGGCTTGTTGCGGCGGTTGTGCTTCTAGGATCCATCATAGGGGTGGGAGCCGGTCTGCTCACTCTTCTGCTCTACGGTGTCGAGCACATCGCGCTCGGTTTCGTCGAGATACCCTCGCGACCAGGTCCCTATTCGGTGGCCCCCTTCCGGCGGGTTCTGTCCGTCGTGGGTGTGGCGTTCGCCGCATCGGTGGCGTGGTGGCTGTTGAGATCGCGCACCGCAAAGGTTCCTTCGGTGGCAAAGGCGGTTTCCGGTGAGAGAATGCCCCTGTGGCAGACAATCGTACATGTGTCCCTGCAGATTCTCATCGTTGGCTCTGGCGCGTCGATAGGCAGGGAGGTCGCGCCGCGGGAGCTGGGAGCCATGCTGGCTCAGCGTTTCGGAGCCCTGATGCATCTGAAGGCAAAAGATGTCAGACTTGTGGTCGCCGCTGCGGCCGGCGCAGGTCTGGCGGGGGTGTATGACGCACCGTTGGCGGGTATGTTCTTCGCCGTCGAGATACTGCTTGCCGATGCCGCGATCGAGACGGTGGGATTGTCATTGGGGATGTCCGCCGTCGCGGCCTACGTGGCTTCTCTTATCAAGGGGGATCATGCATTCTACGTCCTGTCGGGCCTCCAGGCCGGCAACACGCCGAGTCTGACTCTTTTTGCATGCGTCGGAGGCATCGTATGTGGCGTTGCGGGAGCGTTGTTCCGCAGAGGATCGCAGTGGGCGGAAGGGAACAAGCCGCACGGCGTGTCCATCATGTGGCTGATGCCGGCGGCCGCGGCGTTCACCGGTGTTGCTGCCATATGGCTGCCTCAGGTCATGGGGAATGGTCGTGCAGCCGCGGAATTTGCCTTTGGAATCACTGGTCGGGCTTCATGCACAACGATACTCATCCTGGTGGTCCTGTTCGTGGTGAAGGCATCGGCGACCCTGCTCACCATCCGCTCGGGAGCTTCGGGAGGTGTTCTGCAGCCGGGTATTTCCCTGGGGGCACTCCTGGGGGCTGCCTTGGGGCTGCCGTGGATTATGGCTTTCCCCGGAGATTCCGTGGCGGCGTGTGCGGTGATTGGCGCGGCCGCCCTGCTGTCGGCCTCGCAGAAGGCCCCGCTCATGGCCATGTGCCTGGTGTTGGAACTCACAGGTGTTCCCAGCGTCTTCTTCGTTCCCGTCTGCGTGGCCGTTGCGGTTTCCTCGTTGGTGTCCTTGTGGATGGCTCCCGTTCTTTCTCGCACACAGCGCAAAACGGCGCGCTCGGTCGTTTCACCACGGTAGTGTTCTAAGCGTACGACATAGTTGGTAAGGAGACATGGTGGCGGATTATCTGACATCCTCGCCCGTGATGGACGAGGGGAACGCACCTTCGGTCACGGATCCGATTTTTAACAGACTGCTCAAGGACCGTATTATCTGGCTCGGATCCGAGGTCAAGGACGACAATGCGAACGTGATCTGCGCGCAAATGCTTATGCTGGCTGCGGAGGATCCCGGCAAGGACATATGGCTTTACATCAACTCGCCCGGTGGCTCCATCACCGCGGGTATGGCGGTGTACGACACGATGCAGCTCATTCAGCCTGATGTCGCTACGGTGGGCCTTGGAATGTGCGCGTCGATGGGGCAGTTTCTGCTCAGCTCAGGCACGCCGGGAAAGCGTTTCCTGACGTCCCACTCCCGTGTGCTGATGCATCAGCCATCGGGGGGCATCGGAGGAACGACAACCGATGTGCGCATCAACGCCGAGCTGATTATGGACATGAAGAAGACGATGGCCGAACTGACTGCCAAACAGACCGGCCATACGGTGGAGGAAATCTATCGAGACAACGAGTACGATCATTGGTTCACCGCGCAGCAGGCCTTGGACTATGGGTTCATCGATAAGCTTGTCACGACTCCGGAGTCAATGAGCGCCGATAGCACCGATGAGAAGGGGGAGTGACATGGCCTCGGAAGAAGCTCAATTCGTAGCGCGAGCCAATCGTTTGGCGGGGCCGCGCGGGGTCGCTGGTTTCCAGCCGCGTGACCGGTACGTTCTGCCGCAGTTCGGAGAGCGTACGCCCTATGGAATGAAGACGCAGGATCCCTACACCAAGCTGTTCGAGGATCGCATCATCTTCATGGGGGTTCAGGTCGACGACACCTCCTCGGACGACATCATGGCGCAGCTTCTGGTTCTGGAAAGCCAGGATCCCAATCGTGATGTCATGATGTACATCAATTCTCCCGGTGGTTCGATGACCGCCATGACTGCGATCTACGACACGATGCAGTACATCAAGCCGGATGTGCAGACCGTCTGCCTTGGGCAGGCCGCCTCCGCCGCGGCGATCATCCTCGCCGCGGGGACCAAGGGCAAAAGGCTGATACTGCCTAATGCGCGTGTACTCATCCATCAGCCCGCCATCGATCAGGGGTTCGGAAAGGCCACCGAGATCGAGATTCAGGCCAAGGAGATGCTGAGGATGCGGCAGTGGCTGGAGGACACTCTGGCCGAGCGCACGGGCCAAAGCGTCGAGAAGATCCGCAAGGACATCGAAGTGGACACTTTCCTCACTGCCAATGAGGCCAAGGAATACGGGATTGTGGACGAGGTTCTGGCTGCCCGCAAATAATCTCCACAATCGGATACCCCCGGCGTGCACGCGTTGGGGGTATCGTCGTAATACCGGCCATGATACGGACAGGGAACTTTTGTACAAGGAGGTAGGGGCATGGGTCGTGTGGTGAGCTATAACGAGGACATCCCCCGGTGCACGTTCTGCGGCAAGACCGAGCACCAGGTGCGCAAGCTTGTCACTGGGCCCAACGCGGCCATCTGCGATGAATGCATCGAACTATGCGTCGACATCATCTCCCAGGAGCGCAGGCGCGACGCCGAGGCCAATGCCCTCTCTTTGCCCAAGCCGGCGGAAATCGACGATTTTTTGGGAAAATATGTCATCGGACAGGATGCTGCGCGGCGTACGCTGGCGGTAGCGGTCTACAACCATTACAAACGTGTGAACATGGAGCTGGATGAGGACGCCGACCGTTTGGGCAGGAAAACGGGGCGGGATGATGGGCATTCCGTGAATCTTCCCACCTTCCTCGACCATGTGCAGGTCTCCAAGTCCAACATCCTTCTCATCGGCCCCACAGGTGTCGGTAAAACCTATCTTGCCCAGACCTTGGCGCGCATCATGAACGTCCCCTTCGTCATCACCGACGCCACGACGCTCACGGAGGCCGGCTATGTCGGTGATGACGTGGAAACGGTGCTGCAGCGTCTCCTGCAGGCCGCGGACGGTGATGTGGGCAAGGCCCAGCATGGCATCGTCTACATCGATGAAATTGACAAGATCGCCCGGAAAAGCGGAGAGAACACCTCCATCACTCGAGATGTCAGTGGGGAGGGCGTCCAGCAGGCGCTTCTCAAGATACTCGAAGGAACGATTGCGACGGTTCCGCTGGAGGGAACGCGCAAGCACCGGGAGCAGGACATGGTGTCTGTGAACACGCGGGGAATTCTTTTCATCTGCGGCGGCGCCTTCGTGGGGCTTACCGACATCATCGAAAAACGTCTCGGAACAAGGGAGAGCGGTTTCGGCGCCTCATGGCATGACCATGAGATCAGCAAGCAGGATCTGCTTTCGCACGTTAGCTCCGACGATCTCGCCGAGTTCGGGCTGCTCCCGGAATTCATCGGAAGACTGCCCGTCGTCAGCGTGCTCGACGAACTGCGTACGCAGGATCTGATGAATATCCTCACGAAGCCGGAAAACGCCCTGGTCAAGCAGTACATGAAGTTGTTTGCGGTCGATGGAGTGGAGCTGGCATTCACTGACGAGGCCATCGCCGCCATTGCCTCCACTGCGATTTCGCAGGGTACCGGTGCGCGGGGGCTGCGATCCATCATCGAAAGAACTCTGGAGAAGACGATGTTCGTTCTTCCTCAGATGAACGACATCGGCGGTGTGATCGTGGACGAGGCCTCCGTGCGAGGAACCGGGGAGCCCAAGCTTGTGGAGAAAAGCGCTCGCGCGGAGCACAGGCGGCGCGCCGCCTGAGAGACGGGAGTGTGGGACTGGGAAGCCCAGCATGACCGGGAATCCCCCCCGTCTCGCAACGGCATGCGATGTCCCGTTTCGGACAGGGGACGACACGCGAACGACACACTCGTTTGCAATATCCTTCATCGTGCGGTAACTTATATGAGTTGCCTGAAACGAGCTCCTCGTGAGGAGTTCATGGTGATGGCAACATGCGCCAGTAGCCCAACGGATTAGAGCAGCTGACTACGGATCAGCAGGTTACAGGTTCGAATCCTGCCTGGCGCACAGAGGAAACATCACTGTTTCCAGTGTTTGTGAAGCCCTCGTTGGTAAATACCGGCGAGGGCTTCTTCCATTCGCAGGTGGGATGCCAGTCTTTCGGATTATGAGGGAAAATGGGGGGTTATAGGCAAAAAGTGTGTCCTTGTGTCAGTTGGTTTCGTTTGGGTATCGTGTGGTAGTGTGAAATTCGTTCCAGTTGATGCCGGTGCCGTACCGGTTCGGGATGCCATAGGTCTCGTGGGCTCCCTGCGGGCCTGATTCCCAGGCTTTCTTGCAGAGGTCCTCGATCCGTTGATCGCTGAACGGGTTGGCTGCCGGCCATTGCGGGGTTTGTGGATGCTGGCTGTGTTGATGACACCACCGGCAGATGGCCTTGATACGCCGGATGAGGCGCAATCCCCGGTGTCGGCGCATCATGTCGCGCAGCCGCGCGCTCCACGATTCGATCAGGTTGTTCGTGGCCGGTATCGGCCCCTGTCGTGTCGGCTCGTCGTCAAGGAACGCGAACAGGTGCCGCTCCCTGATGCGTCGGCGCATCATGCGTCGGTCCCTGACGAGCCGCCGGTGCGTGTTCTCGATGCCGCCGTCCGCATACCGGCTGTGCTCGCTAAGAAACTCGTGGAGGTCCTGCTCCTACTGGTTGTAGGCGATCGGCCGTGCGGTGGCGTCCTCCCGGGTTTCGCACGCGAGAGTTCAACTGCGAGTTTCCTGAGGTGTTTGCCAGCTTCCGCACGCGGCCGTATGTCAGCCGACCATCCGCCCGCCGGCGACGGCGATCAGCACGACCGCCCGACGGTGCAGGTGGATGCCATCCCCCATGGATGACGTGGTGCACTTCGTCCACCAGGGGCACCTGCGGTCACAGATCCCAGCGCCAACGGGTGCGGTGTCCGAACGCGCGTGGGCTCACCCCGGTCTCGTCCCGTGCGCGTCTGGAGAGCAGCCGGTCGAGAAACAGCATGAGATCATCGCCATCACGCCGGTGCCTGAGCGTCCCGGACGCGCCGCACTGGCCTGAGCCGCACCGCCAGCGGGTCGTGCCCGCGCTCGTGGTGCCGTTGCGTGTCATCGGACGATCACAGGAAACACAGGAAGGTCCGGTCATCACCCCGTGGAACCAGCAAACACAAACCAGACTCACCGCCACTCCCACAAGACATGAAAGCTAATATCGGACACACCTGCCTGCCGGGCGCATATTCACCGCCACCGAGCACAATCACCTCCGGGCCCAACGGCGACAACGACTCGAAGCTCCCCAACGGACACATGTCATTGCCTATACCCCAAAACCGCCGTGGTGCATACATGTATTCTCGATCTCCTCACCGTCGGGGGTGTGGACGGCCGACACGACGTGAAACGGTTATGTTCGCGAATTCGCCATGCGCATGTGGTTAAATACAAGCGCCGGTTCAGAAGGCCGGAAATCGAGGTGATGTCGGCTCTCGCATTGCCCTTTTCGGGAGGATGTGGCCGACTGCGTATCTCAGGGAAAGGGAAGCAGTGGTGTACGATTTCGAATCCATAATCGACAGGCGTGGAACAAGCTCCGAGAAGTGGAATCTCATATCCCAGGACATGGGCCCGGGCAACGATGACGTTATCGCCCTGTCGGTGGCCGACATGGAGTTCAAGCCCGCCCCGGAGATCGTCGATGCCCTCGTGGACTCGGCCCGCAACGACATCTTCGGCTACGATTACGTGACCGACGCATACTACGACGCCGTCGTCGGCTGGATGCGTCGCAGGCATGGCTACGAGCTTAAAAAGGAATGGATCAGCGTCTCCGACGGAGTGATGCCCGCGATCAACACGGCTCTGCGCGCTTTCACCAGGCCAGGGGACCGCGTGATCATCCAGGAGCCGGTGTATTACCCGTTCATGAGCGCGGCATCCCACAACGGACTGACCTTGCTGAACAATCAGCTGGTGCGTGACCCGCAGGGCCGTTATCGCATGGATTACGAGGATCTTGAGCGAAAGGCCGCCGACCCGCGGTGCAAGGCCATCATCGTGTGCAACCCCCATAATCCCGTCGGGCGCGTGTGGGACGAGGATGAGCTGCGCAGACTGGGGGACATCTGCATCGAGAACGGCGTCGTCGTTCTGTGTGACGACATCCACGCCGATTTCACATATCCGGGGCATGAGACGGTGCTGTTCGGATCCCTGGGCGAACGCTACGCCGGCCATTGCATCGATTTCACGGCTCCCACGAAAACATTCAATCTCGCCGGTCTCCTGTGTTCGAACGCGATCATCGCCGACGAGTCAATGAAGAGGGACTATGACGCGGCGGCTCAGAACATCGGCGGGCTGACCGTGAGCCATGCGGGCATGGTGGCCTGCCAGGCCGCCTACGACCACGCCGAACCCTGGCTTGATGAGCTGGGCGTTGTCATTCGGCGCAACCGCGATGTGGTGGAGGACTTCACCGAGGGCCGATCCGTCGACCTCGTCAGACCCGAGGGCACGTATCTCGCCTGGCTGGACTGCCGACGCCTGGGTTTCGACAGCGACGGGCTCCGCGACTTCATGCGGTCGAAGGCGAGAATATACTGCGACGAGGGCGGCCTGTTCGGGATGAGCGGACGGGGGTTCGAACGCGTCAACCTCGCATGTCCGACGCGGATGCTTGAACGTGCGCTCGGGAGCCTGAGCGAGGCGCTTGCCGCGGTGTAGGGGAGCCGCCGGGTCCTGCCTTGTTCGTGGCCGGGATCCGTTGCCTGGTTCTGCCCGGTCGGCTGCGGATGGGGCAGATGGAGCAGATGGGGTGTCAACGGACCATGTTCCCTGGGTCTGGGACTCGTTGGTAGGTCGATGTCTAGCGGACCACGGTTTCCGACCGAATTCTTGGGCTTGGGCTTGGGCTTGGGCCTGGGACTGGACTTGGGACTGGGACTGGGACTCGTGCCAGCCCCGATGATGGTCTGTTTGTGCTGTTATCCTTGCAGACGTAGGGGTGATGTCGAACGTCACCGGTCCAGGTCCACCGGGAGAGGGCTAGGTTTGTGAGCGTACGTAGCATATGGAGGAGAACGCAGCATATAGCCGCTTCCGACCGCATAGGCGGCACCATTATGCTGGCGTGTGCCCTTGTCGGCTTTCTTCTGGCCAACATTCCGGCGACGGCCCATGTGTTTGAGACGGTCGCGGAAACCCAGATGGGAATCACCCGAACGAATCTGAACCTGCCGGTCGGCCATTGGGTCCAGGACGGTCTGCTGACGGTCTTCTTCCTGGTCGTGGGGCTTGATCTTCGTCAGGAGCTGGAGACAGGATCCCTGGCGAATCCGAAGGCGGCCGCCGTCCCTATGCTGTGCGCCGTCGGGGGCATGCTTGTCCCGCCTCTGCTTTTCACCGGTGTCGTCGGCGGGTTCTCCTGCATCGAATCGGGTTTCCGGGGGAGTGTGGCGATCGCTTCCGGGCAATTGATGAGCTTTTCCGCGGTCGCACAGGGCTGGGCGATACCCACGGCGACCGACATCGCCTTCTCCCTGGCGGTGCTGTCCATTTTCGCCAAGGGGCTTCCCGGATCCATCCGGGCCTTTCTCATGACGCTGGCGACCGTCGACGATCTTCTGGCCATCATACTCATCGCCATCTTCTTCTCCTCGCTTCAGGAATGGTACTGGTTTGCGGCCATGGCCGGGTGCGCCCTCGTCTGGGCCTGGCTGGTGCGGCTCAAGAGGGTGCCGTGGCCGATTGTCGCCGGCGTGGGGATTCTGGCCTGGATCACCATGTTCGAAGCCGGGGTCCATCCCACGCTTGCCGGCGTTCTCGTCGGCCTTCTGACGCCCGCCCGTGAGATCCATGGGGAGCGCAGTCCGCGTGCACAGCGCTATAGGGACAAGCTGCAGCCTTTTTCCACCCTGTTCGCCCTGCCGGTGTTCGCCCTGTTCGCGACCGGTGTCCATATCGGAACGTTTTCGTTGGGTCTTTTCCTGTCCCCTGTGGTTGTCGGCATCGTGGTCGCCCTGGTCGTCGGCAAACCGCTGGGGATCATGGCCACCGCCTGGGTGTGCACGCATAGGGCGGGGCTGGATATGCCGCAGGGGCTTCGCGTGCGGGACATGTTTCCGGCGTCATGCGCGTGCGGCATCGGATTCACGGTGTCACTGCTCATCGCCACGTTGGCCTACCATAATGCGCTGCTGTCCGCCGAGGGGCGCTTCGGGGTGCTTGTCGCATCCCTCATAGCGGCGGGAATCTCCGGTGCGCTGCTCAGCAGGCAGTCCCGACGGCTCGAACCGGTTCGTTCATAGGGTGTGTGGAGAAGGGCGTCCCGACCTCCATATGGTGCCCGGCATCCGGGCGCAGGAACGGGCTTGCGTGCATGAAGCGGCACAGGATATGTTGGGCTGTCGTCAAGGTCATGACGGCGGCCCTCGAATGAAGGATTACGAGGTGTGTTATGACCGATGACGACGACGAATCGCTCGATTCCCAGGCGGCGGAGAAAAACCCGGTGACGGGCGATGGCGCAGGACATGACCGGCGGGCGGATGGGACGCACGATGTGGGGCAGCCTCCTCTGGGAGACACCTATCACCGTGGTCCCGTCATTCTGCGTGGGCCGATGATTCCGACGGACAACACCACGGGCAATCTTCTCAAGTCCGGACAGCCCGCCGACTGGCTGCACATGGATCCGTGGCGGGTTTTGCGCATCCAGTCCGAATTCGTGGACGGCTTCGGCGCATTGGCTGAACTGGGGCCCGCGGTGACGGTCTTCGGCTCAGCCCGTACGCGACGCACGGATGAGGAATACCGCATCGCCCGGCGGATGGGCCGGGACATCGCCGCCCGAGGTGCGGCCGTCATCACCGGGGGAGGACCGGGAACCATGGAGGCGGCCAATCGCGGGGCATCCCAGGTCGGCGGGAAATCCGTCGGTCTGGGTATCGAGCTGCCCCATGAGCAGGGGCTGAACCAGTGGGTGAACCTGGGCATAACGTTCCGCTACTTCTTCGTGCGCAAGACCATGTTCGTCAAGTATTCATCCGGGGTGATCATATGCCCTGGTGGATTTGGCACCCTCGATGAGATGTTCGAGCTTCTCACCCTCGTGCAGACGCACAAGGTGACGTCGGTGCCCATCGTTCTTTTCGACACCCGCTACTGGAAGGGTCTGATGGACTGGCTGTCGTCGACGGTCCGGAGCCGGGGAATGATCTCCTCCCTCGATCCCAGTCTGTTCGTGCTGACGGACGATCCCGGGGAGGCCGTGGATGTGGCGATGAGAAACATCAAGTCCACCGGCGCCTGACCGTCCGGCCGGGGGGACGGCTCCGCTCGATCCGCCCCGGTGGATGCGGGCGAGGCGGTCAGCGCCTGACCGCGATAAGCGTTCCCGTTCCGCAGGGGATGAGTGCGGAATCGAAGCGCTCGTCGGTCTGAACATCCTCGAGAAGCTCCCGCATCGCCACCGCCTTGTCCCCACGATCGGCGGGATTGAGGACGCCCCCGTTCTGCTGCGGCGTTCCCAGGGCCATGACATCGGTGAAGATGATGATTCCATGCCCCCGCAGGAGTCTCATCGCCTGGTCGAATGCGGCATGATAGCTGCGATGATCGCCCCCCACCACGATGAGGTCGTAGTCGTTCGCATTGAGGCGGGGCAGGAACATGCCGGCAGGCGCGTTCACGGCACGAAGGGATGTCTGGGTGGCATCGGCAAGCTCATGGAAAAGCGAGCGGATCAGCCCCACCCCCTGTCCCGAGGAGTCGACGGCGGTCAGCTGCCCCCGCCCGTCAAGCGCCTCTATCATCTGGACCGCCTCGACGACCGACCCGGTTCCGATGGCGATGATCGACGTGCTGGCCGTGGCAAGGATCATCAGTCGCAGGAACTCCGCCTGCGCCGCCGAGCCTTGCGGCATTCCCTCGCGCTCCGCGCGCTCGCGGGCCTCCCGAAGCTCCGCCGACTGGCGTTCCATGGCCCGTTCCTCGCTGAACTGCCATATCTTGGCGAGATTGGTAAATGACGTTCTATCCATGAGTCCCTACTCTAGTTGGTGTTGAGCTTCGACGAGGCACGTGTTTACGGCTGTTGCTGGCGTCTGCCGTTCACCTGGGAGATGAGCTGCCATATCTCCTCGCCGACATCGATGCCCCGGGGGCATGGGCGCGAGCAGGCGCGCACCGATTGGCAGGCGGCGACGCCGTCCTCGCTGTCGATCGCGTCGAGCCGTTCCTCCGTCCCCGTGTCTCGCGAGTCGTTGATGAATCTGGCCGCGCTGACCAGGGCCGCCGGTCCGATGAAGGCCTCGCCGCCGGCAAACACCGGACAGCTCGCCTCGCACAGGCCGCAGGAGATGCAGTTGCTGAGCAGCTCATAGCGCTGTAGCTGCGCGGGGCTCTGCAGATGTTCCCCCGCATGCGTGCCGTCTTCGGCTGCGGTCTCCGGAGCACCGTCCGTATCAAGGTAGGGGTGCAGCTTCCTGATCTGATCCATCATGGGGTCGAGATCGGCGATGAGGTCGCGCTGCACGGTGAACCCCTGCAGGGGGGACACCTCGATGACTCCCCGCGACGGCGCAGCGGCCCCCTTCGTCTCGGTTCGGTGCGTCCGTGCCGATTGCGGGGAGCCGAGACCCGCGGTGGACCTGAATTCCCCCGGGCGGGAACCGGATCCGTCAGACGGAGGGAAGTCGGGGGACTTCGCCCAGCGGCCCACGGTGGCCGTGCACAGCAGGGTCGGCGTCCCGTTGACCATTACCGCATCGGATCCGCACATGCCATGTCCGCACGAATAGCGGAACGCCAGCGTGGGGTCGAGATCCCTTTTGATCTCCATGAGGCAGTCGAGAATCGTGTCCTGCGGATGCGCGCGCACGGAGTAGTCCTGAATCCAGTGCCTGCCCCGTGGTCGGCGTCGCGATGACGCCGCGGATGAGGTGAACGGGGAGGAGCGGCGCGCGAAGGGACCTCCCTGCGTTTCCCGTTCGCGTTCGGGACGCGGCGCAAAACGATGGATACGGAGAATGACCGTATCCGATTGGATGCCGTTATCGCTCATCTGTTCCGCCTTTCCCATGAATCCGGCGCCCTGCGGTTTCGCCCTGTGCAGTATAGCCCACTCCGGCCCCTGGCGCGATGGGGCGCTTCGGGGAACAGACGTGCGCGTCCGGCTTGCCCTCCGCGCGCATCAGTATTCGCGCGCCTGAGGTGGCATGTCGACGATGTGGACGGGCTGCCAGGTCACGGTCTTGTCCTCGGACACCATGCAATGGGCCAGGTAATGCTGGTCGTCGCGTTTCGGGAAGTCGGTCCGGCAGAGAGACCCGCGCGATTCGTGCCGCGCATCGCTGGCCGTGAGCATCGATCTGCCGAGACGGACCAGATTCGTCGCCTCCCAGATCGCGATGATCTCCTGATTGAAGACCGGGCTGGGGGAATGCGCGCGCAGGGCTGCGGCGCGGGGCCGGAGGTCGCCGTCGATCTTCGCCATGGCATGGTCGATGCTTGCCGCGCTGCAATACACGGCGAGTGCATGCTCCATGGTCGTGCCGAGCTCGGCGGCGATCCGATAGGGATTGTCGCCGTGGGCGTCGCCGTGCGGGCTTCCGTCGTCGATGCCGTCACCGGTATTGCGACCTGTGTCCCCGCGATCTCCCTTCCCGGCGTTCGCCTCCGATGCCGTTGTCGCGCCGTCTGTCGGGTCGCGGGGCGTCGTACTGGAATCATTGTCGCCTGCGAGGAGGAACGACAGCTCGGCTTTTCGTTTTTCGCCTATCCCGTCGATGCACGATGACGGCTCTTCAGGGAAGCCGGCGGTCACGCTGTCGGTCGCGGCGATGACGCTGGCGTCGTCGATTGCTTCGGTGTCGTCGTCGGCGCTGGCGTTGCACGTGGAGCCAGGGACGGACGACTGTTCGATGCGGCGTGCGACGGAGTGTCCTGCGCGCGTTCCGAACAGACAGGCGTCGAGCAGGGAGTTGCCTCCCAGCCGGTTGGCGCCGTGCACTCCGACGCAGGAGCACTCCCCGGCGGCGAACATTCCCTCGATTATGGCTCGTTCACCGTTCCTCCACTGGTAGACCTCGCCGTCGGTGGTGATGGGAATGCCTCCCATGGTGTAGTGGGCTGTGGGCTTCACGGGAACGAGGTCGCGTGAGGGATCGAGCCCGGCATATTGCCGGATCGTGTCGCAGACCTGGGGAAGCGCCCGCTGCATGCGCTGGGGGTCGATTCCCGTCATGTCGAGCCACACGCAGTCCTTGACCCCGCGGTCGTCGGCGGGATCCGCCACGCCCCGGCCGGCTTTGATTTCCGTCATGATCGAGCGGCTGACCACGTCCCGCGCCGCGAGATCGCCGTGACCGGGGGCGTACCTGTTCATAAAGGACTCGCCTTCGGAGTTCCTCAATATCCCCCCTTCGGCTCGAGCGGCCTCGGAGAGGAGTATCCCGGTGTGGGCCAGGCCGGTGGGGTGGAACTGCATGAACTCGATGTCCTCGAGCTGCAGGCCCGCCGCCAGGGCCAGCGCCATGCCGTCTCCGGTCAGATCCCATGAGTTCGAAGTGGTGTGGAACAGTCTTCCCGCCCCTCCGGTGGCGAACACGACGTTTTTTGAGCGCAGGGCGTGCACGCTTCCGCTGTGCGTGTCATACGCCACGATGCCTTCGACGCGACGGCCGTCGGCGTCTAGAGCCAGATCGGTGACGTACCATTCCTCGGCGAATTCGACTCCGAGGGAGACGCACTGCTGCCACAACGTGTAAAGGATCTGATGGCCGATGCGGTCCGTCGCATAGGCCGCCCGTCGTATGGGCCTGTCTCCGTAGTCGGCGGTGTGGCCTCCGAATCGGCGCTGGGCGATATGCCCGTCCTCACTGCGGGAGAATGCGACTCCCGAATGCTCGAGGTCGATGACGACCTGGGGGGCGCATTCGGCGAGTATGCGGGCCGCGTCCTGGTCGACCAGCCAATCCCCGCCCTTGACCGTGTCATAGTAGTGCCAGCGCCAGTCGTCGTGCTCCATGTTCCCCAGGCTCGCGGCGATGCCGCCCTCGGCCGATCCGGTGTGTGAGCGAAGAGGCTGGAGCTTGGAAACGACCAGGATCTTCGGTGCGGCCGTTGTCTTCCGAAGCCGCGTGACGCCGGGAGAGCGGAGAATCCCCAACGCCGCGGAGAGTCCGGCGGCTCCGGCTCCGACGATCACGGCATCGTACATGTGCTCTACGTGTTTTACGTTCATGCCTTTGATTGTCGCACAGGGGTTGACGAATCATCCCGGAGGGCTGCCATAATACGGGTATGCAGGAATCATTCCATAGCCGCGTGTATGCGGTGGTGTGCTCCATTCCTCCCGGCACTGTGGCGACCTACGGTCAGGTCGCCGCGCTCGCCGGGAATCCTCGTAATGCGCGTTTCGTCGGTTTCGCCTTGCATGCGAACCCCGAGCCGGGAATCATCCCATGCCATCGGGTGGTTTTTCGTGACGGGTCGTTGGCTCCGGGCTTTGCCTTTGGCGGTCCCGACAAGCAGCGTGCGCTGCTCGAGCGGGAGGGCGTGTCGTTCGTGGAACCCAGACCGGATCACGCCAATGCGGGCGCGGAGGGCGGCTGCGTCGACATGGACCGATGCCAGTGGCATGGCTGATCGCGCCGAGGAGGGGCGTCACTTTCCGGTCTTTCCGAGTGTCCGTGTGCGTGGGCCCGGGTCGAGTACGACAGGGTGGTCGCGACACGGTCTTTCCGCGCGTCCGTGTCCGTGGGCGGTTCAAGCGGGTCGGCCCTTGAGAGAGATACGGGGACACATACGTCCGTGTCCGCGCGGGTGACTTCGGCGTGGGGCGAGCGGGACGGTGCCCCTCTCCGCGGGTGGGGGGGGACGTCCATGATGGTCGAGCCCGGTGTGAAGGACCGGCGTGCTCAGCGTGTACCGCGGTATGCCATGTTCGCCTATGCGACGGTGGGGGAGCTCGTGCATGCTCAGCGTGTGTCGGGGGTATGCGGTGTCGTCGCATGGGCCGTTGCCGATGGTCGGGGCATCGATACCGAACTTCCGCGTATGACGATCAGGCCCGCCATCTCCATTTCCCCCAACGTCGTGATGAGCTGCCGGGGGTCGTTCCGGTGGATCGTGGCGTCGTCGTGCGCTTCCTCTTGCGGGGGTGCGGCGCGGGATTCCGGTTTTTCCCGGGCGTCGTCGCCGGGGCCTGGCGGCCGGGTGCCGCGCATCTCCTCCATGAGTTGATCGATTCCGGCCGTGTTCCGGCGTCTCAGATACGAGAGTACGCCTCGCGCCATCGGCAGGTGTGACCGTTCGATGCCCCCGAATCCTCGATTCGTGGCTCCGTTCCTGTCTGAATCGTCGCTGTCGCGGGGGTCATCGGCGGGCTGTCCGGTGCGGGGGAGGCAGGGACCGTTGCCGTCCGGCGGCTGCACGGCCGCGGAAGTGGGCGCTGGGCCCGGGGTGTGCCCGGGATGGCAGATGTCCTCGCCCGGATGATCCGTGCACAGGATCATCGCCTGGTTCGTTTCGATCAGCCTGTTGCATCCCGCGTTGCCCGGGGTGTCCACATTGCCGGGGATGGCATACACGTCACGGCTGAATTCGTTCGCCCAATGGGCGGTGTTCAGGGCTCCGGATCTCAATCGGGCCTGGGCGACCACCACGCTGCGGGACAATGCGGCGATGATTCTGTTGCGCAGAAGAAACCGTCGGGGTTCGGGTATGGTGTCCGGGCACAGTTCGCTGATCAGGGCCCCATGATGTGCGAGAATCGCGTCGAACAGCTGTGCGTTGCGCCGTGGCCCGATGTGGTCAAGGCCTCCTGCGAACACGGCGACCGTGCGTCCGGCATCGTGCTCCCCATAGGATTCCATGGCGTCCAGTGCGCCCCAGTGCGCGGCCGCATCCGCTCCGAGTGCCCCTCCCGAGACCACGGTATGACCGCGCGATGCCGCATCGCGGGCGATATTGCGGGCGATGTTTCGACCATAGTCGTTGGCCCCTCGCGAACCAACCACGGACACCGGGCCGGAGCAGCTCGACAGCGCCCCTCGATCCCCCGAGCCCCATAGACACAGCGGTGGGGCCCACTGGCCGTCGAGGGTGATGTCGTCAAGCCGGGAGGGCCAGCATGGATTATGAGGGGCGATTATCCAATAGCGCCCCGATCCGGTGACAATCCCCGTGAGCGTCTCGTCGTCGAAGGAGGGGAGCTGAGACAGCCGCGTAAGCCAATGATGCATGGCATTATGGAATGCCTTCAGATGGCGTGGGTGCAGTCGCCGTCCGGTGCCGATGAGGCCACGCGCGAAGATGTCGTCGAGTTTTCCTTGCGCCGATCGTGTCGTGGGCGGTGCAGTCGCCGAAGCCCGGTCGGATGGGGAGGAAAGCTCCCTGATCAGGAGGTCGACAATGGATCGGGCGTCCGGTGCCCCGCGGAGCATCGTGGACATTATCGCGTCGGCGCTGTTGATGCAGTACGTCAGTACAGCCCTGCACAGCGTTTCGTCGTCGAGGCTTGTCGCGCCCGTGCTCGGGTATGGGATGGAAGGGGCGGCACAGGTCATGACGTCCTCGTTCTGAGCATGATGCCCTGCATGATCTCCTCGCGCCCGGGCGAGGTTCTTCCGGTCAGGTCGCACAGCGTCCAGGCCAGTCTCATCGCGCGATCCGCCCCTCTCAGGCTCAGACGCTGACTTTTCAACGACTGGTTGATCAGAGCAAGCGCCTGGTGGGATGTGTGCGATCGAAGCCAGGAGCCGCTCGCCTCGGCGTTGCATGTCCAGTGCTGTTCGCGGAAGCGCTCCTGTGCCGTCTCCCTGGCAGAGATGACCCGTCGGCGCATGTCCCCGCTGGTCGTATGCGGCGTAACCGAGCCATGGGCGATGTGATCCACCGGGGGAACATCGACCTGCATGTCAAGACGATCGAGAATCGGCCCGGACAACCGGGCGAAGTAGCGGCTCCGATCGCGCTCCCTGCACACGCAGCGTTCCGCATTGCCGTATCCAAATCCGCATGGGCAGGGATTGGACGCCATGATGAGCTGGAAGCGTGCGGGGTAGTAGGTTGTTCCCTTCGCCCGTGAGAGGGCCACATATCCTGATTCGAGAGGTTCGCGCAGCGTCTGCAGCGCCCGTGGGGAAAACTCCGGGGCTTCGTCCATGAACAGTATGCCCCGATGCGCCCGCGTGATCGCCCCGGGGCGTGCGACACCCGAACCCCCTCCGATGAGCGCCGCCGACGAAGCCGTGTGATGGGGCGCTTCGAAGGGAGGAACATCGCTGATGCCGAAGGCGGGAAGAGTCCCGCACAGGGAGCGCACCGAGGCCACTTCCAGCTGCTCCCTGTCGTTCAGAGGACTCATGATCCCGGGCATGCGGGAGGCAAGCATCGTCTTTCCCGATCCCGGTGGACCCGTCATCAGCAGATGATGGCCTCCTGCGGCGGCGACCTGCAGAACCCATTTGATGTGTTCCTGACCGACGACCTCTCCCATGTCCGCGGTGGGGGAAACACTCGCCTTCGATTCGCTGGATGTCTGCACATCCGAAAGGGTGATCTCGGACGCGCTGCAGGTCGAGGAGCCTCCCATGTGGGTGATGAGCTCCGACACATGCCGCACATAGATCATCTCAACGTCGCCGATGAGCTCCGCCTCGGCCTTGTTCCCATAGGGAACGACGATTGTGCCGATTCCGTTTCTCTGCGCGTGAATGACGATGGGAAGCAATCCGTTGATCGGCAGGACGCTGCCGTCCAGATTCACCTCACCGATGACGACGGTCCGTGCAAGCCGCTCCACGGGAATCACCCCCGCCGCGCTCAGTACGCTGGCCGCGATCGCCAGATCGTGGGACGATCCCCGTTTGGGCAGGGAGGCGGGGGACAGATTCACCGTCACGCGGGTCTGGGGCCAGGAGAAGCCGCTCGCCTGGCATGCGGATCGAACTCTCTCGCGTGCCTCGCTCAGCGATGCGTCCGGAAGCCCGATGATGGAGAAATACGGAAGGCCGGGGGAGATGAAGGACTGTATCTGGATGACAAAGGTCTTCAGTCCGATAAGACCCACGGATAATGCGCTGCCGACGGCCATCAGAAGGCCCCCTCGATGTGGTTCACACGGATGCCGTCATCGTGCCGGACGAGCAGGGATACGACGTCGAAACGAGACGAGGCATACCGTATCCGGCGGTGTGTGGGATCGAGCAGCCATTGCGCGCCGGCGTGGCGGATTGCCTGCCTCTTGTGGGCCGTGACGGATTCCTGCCCGGGGCCGTACCGAGTGCTCCGGCGGGTTTTGACCTCCACGAAAACGAGAACGTCTGCGGGGGTGGTCATCACCAGATCCAGCTCCCCGTAACGTGTCTGCCAGTTTCTGTCGAGGAGGCGCCATCCGTGAGCGGAAAGCCACGCTGCCGCATAGCTTTCGCCGAGCCGTCCCAGCTGTCGTGCGCTGACGCCCGTGCGTCGCATCTGTCCGGCGAACAGCCCGATGGGGCCGGTGTCCGAGATTGGCGTTGTGTCCGTGATCTGCGTTGTGCTCATGGGGCAAGTGCACCACAATGAGGGACATGAGGTGGCTGGAAGCGGTGGATGTGGATGCACGCCCGCGTCTGGCGTGTCGCGCATGGCCGCGTAGGCGACCTATGCGGCCATGCTGCGCGGCGTGCCACGGGCGATTCGCCCCGTGGCACGGTCGGGTCATTGCACGAGAGTGGTGAGTTCCCCGAGGTTGAGCTCGAAGCTCACCCCACGCTCCTCGAAGTGAGGCTGGTTCCGCGTGCTCTCCATGGCGTGACGGACGAATTCTCCGGCGATCCGGGCGGATTCGGCAAGGGGAAGACCCGCCATAAGCGCCCCGCAGAGCGCGGATGCAAATGCGTCGCCCGTGCCGTGGATCATATAGGGAAGCTTGTCGTGAACGAGCTCCTGCATGCCGTCGGTCCCGGTTTGCGAACTGACCACGTAGTTGCGGATCTTCGAATCCTGGTGGTCGATGCCCTTGAGCACGACGTTCTTCGCTCCCAAAGACAGCAGGGCGTCGAGAATCTCGGTGATTCGGGTGTCGTCGATATCCTGTCCCGCATACTCGATTCCGGTGAGGATGCCGGCCTCCGTGAGGTTGGGCATGAGCACGTCCGCCCCGTCGGCCAGGGCGCCCATGGCGGTGCACAGCTCCTTGGTGTAGGTCGGGTACATCATCCCGCCGTCGCCCATGACGGGGTCGACAAGACGCAGAGAGGTCGGATACTCCCGATACAGACGCTGTATGATGGCCACCTGATCCGCCGATCCCAGGAACCCGCTGTAGACCCCGTCGAGCTCGACGCCCTCCTTGCGCCATGCGTCGAGATAGCCCCCGAGGATGTCCGTCGTGTCGTGGAAGGTGAACACGGGATATTTGGTATGCGCCGAGAACAGGGCGGTCGGCACCGGGCACACGTCGCATCCGGCCGCGGAGAGAATCGGGATCGCCGCCGTCAGCGAGCACTTCCCATAGCCGCACATGTCATGGACCGCCGCGATGCGCGGGATGTACTTCGGATCGCGGTCATAGAGCTTCACGTCATTGCTCATCGTGAATCTTTCCTTTCCGACGTGACCTGGCGGTCAGCGTCACGAACGCGGTCGCACTCCGACGGGCGTTCATCTACGAATATAATGGGGAAAACAATAACATCGTATGTTCACGGGAAACTCCGCGGCGCTTTCCGCGCGGACAGGGCGGATCGGCTCCGGCGTGTCGCCGTGCCGTCCCGCAGGGAACGGCCGGATTCCCGGCTGTGAATCAGCGTGATTCCGGTGCTTTTCAATCGGCTATAGATAACCCGAATAGCCGCGGGCTTGATTAGCCCGGCCGAAACGGTTTATCGTCTCAACGGAACCCGGATTCGGTCCCGCCCGACGGACGGGAAACCATGGGGACGACACACCGCTAAGGAGCGATCATGGCAGAGGACACGCATCACTATCGATTCGAGACATTGCAGCTGCACGTGGGGCAGGAGCAGGCCGATCCGGCAACGGATTCGCGGGCCGTTCCCATCTATGCGACGACCAGCTACGTGTTTCATGATTTCGACCATGCCGAAGCGCGCTTCGGACTTGCCGACCCGGGCAACATCTACGGCCGTCTGACGAACTCCACCCAGGGCGTGTTCGAGGACCGCATCGCGGCTCTCGAGGCGGGGACCGCGGGGCTCGCGGTGGCGTCGGGGGCCGCGGCCGTGGAATACGCGGTGCGCAACATCACCCAGAGCGGCGACCACATCGTGTCGTCGAAGAACATCTACGGCGGCACCTTCAACCTTTTCCGTCACACGCTGCCCCGAGACGGGGTGAACACCACCTTCGTGGATCCCGAGATCCCGCAGAACTTCGAGGATGCCATCCAGGAGAACACCAAGCTCGTCTATTTCGAGACCTTCGGCAACCCCAATGCCGATCTGCCCGATTTCGAGGCCATCGCCCGGATCGCGCACAGCCATCATCTGCCGGTGATCGTCGACAACACCTTTGCGACGCCCTATCTGTTTCGCCCGCTTGAGCATGGGGCGGATGTCGTGGTCGAGTCCGCGACGAAGTTCATCGGGGGGCATGGAACCACACTCGGCGGGGTCATCGTCGAAGGGGGACACTTCAACTGGGCCGAGATTCCCGGGAGGTTCCCCACACTCACCGAGCCGGACCCCTCCTACCATGGGCTTAACTTCTATGAGGCCCTTGGCCCCACCGCGTACGTCACCCGCATCCGCGCCATTCTTCTGCGCGACACCGGCGCCACGATCAGCCCCTTCGCGGCCTTCCTGCTTCTGCAGGGAACGGAGACGCTCTCCCTGCGCGTCGAGCGTCATGTGAGCAACGCCCTGAAGGTCGTCGACTATCTGCGCACGGTGCCGGAGGTGGCCTCGGTGTCTCATCCGAGCATCCCCGGGCGCAGGGATCACGACCTGTACACGAGGTATTTCCCCAACGGGGCGGGCTCGATCTTCACCTTCGACATCAAGGGGGGAAAGGACGCCGCCCGCGTCTTCATCGACAACCTGCATCTGTTCAGCCTCCTGGCGAATGTGGCCGATGTGAAGAGCCTCGTGATTCATCCGGCCTCGACCACCCACTCCCAGGAGACACCGGAGGAGCTTGAGGACCAGGGAATCCACGAGGGGACGATTCGGCTGTCCATCGGGACGGAGAACATCGAGGACATCCTGGACGATCTCCGCGGCGGATTCGAAGCCGTGCGCGCATCGGGGCTTGCCCGATAGCCCGGGTCCATCGCGCCGATTCATCAGGCCGTCCGAAAGTCCATACGGCTTTCGGACGGCCTTCTCATACCTGGGGATGAGGGATGTTCCGGGCATAATTCGTTCCGTCGCACGATATCGGGCGGCCCTCCCGTTTTCTACGGTTGGTGTATGCCCCGCAAAAGCCGGATCATACGGCACTGGTCGCGGGGCCCGGACGAAAGAAGATGATGATGGCCAATCCTGTGGCAATTGACGCGATTGACTTGGTGAAGGACTATGGAAGCGGGGAGAACGTCGTTCATGCCCTGCGCGGCGTGAACGTAAGCTTCGAACAGGGCAGGTTCACCGCAATTATGGGACCTTCGGGTTCAGGAAAATCGACACTGATGCACACCCTCGCCGGGCTGGATTCGGCGACCAGCGGACGCATCATTTTCGGCGGCGCGGATATCACCACGCTTAACGACAACCAGCTGACGATGCTCAGGCGCCATGAGATCGGATTCATCTTCCAAAGCTTCAACCTGCTGCCGATGTTCACCGCCGAGCAGAACATCATCATGCCCCTTACCCTCGCCGGATCCAAGCCTGACAGGCGGTGGTTCGATCTCCTTGTCGACACCCTCGGCCTCAGGCAGCGCCTCGGTCATCGGCCCAACGAGCTTTCGGGGGGGCAGCAGCAGCGCGTCGCCATCGCACGCGCCCTGATCTCCAAGCCCGCGGTCGTGTTCGCCGATGAGCCGACCGGAAACCTTGATTCCGTGTCCAGCGCCGAGGTGTTGAGCTTCCTGAGGAAATCCGTGCAGGAACTGGGACAGACCATCATCATGGTCACCCATGACGCGGTCGCCGCATCGTACGCCGATCGCGCCATCGTGTTCGCCGATGGGCGCATCGTCGCCGATGAGGACCATCCCGGCGCGCAGACCATGAGCAGCCTGCTCATGGACGAGCGGGAGCGTGCCACGCATCAGGTTCCGGCCCCGACCATGGAGCAGCTGATGGCAGAGAAGGACGCGCCATGTGGTCAATAACCTTCAAGCTCATGCGCAAAAGCATGAAGATGCTTGTGCCCGCCGGGATAGCCATTCTCATCGGCACCGCTTTCATCGCCTCCACGTTCCTGTTCAGCAATGCGATGGACGATTCGCTGCGCTCCCAGATGACGGCCCAGTTCGGTCAGGCCAACTACGTGGTCGTCGACAACATCGACAACATCGCTCAGGGGTCCTCCGGCTCCGGCATGGTCAAGGATCTAAAGCTGGATGCTCTGCGCCGAATCGATGGGGTCTCCGATGCACGCGCTGACGTGTCGCTGCCGATTCAGATCAGCTACAGGGGCTCCCACGCCTCGTCCATGGGCGTGAGCACGGCCAGGGACGCCAGGATTCTTCCCGTGAGCATTGTACGGGGGAGTCAGCCGCGCGGATCCGACCAGATCGCGATTCCGCAGGCCGCGGCCTCGCAGCTCCATGTGAACGTCGGCGACACGGTCGAGGTCTCGCAGTCCTCCGGCGATTCGGGGGGCGGCGCGACAAGCTCCAGAACACTGCGTGTGGTGGGGGTCACCCGGGACTCGAACAAGGCGTATCCCTCTTACAACGGCGCCGCCGTCGTCTCGGATGAGGCCCTCGCGTCCCTGAGCGGCATGAACATCAGCTACGACTCCTACCCCACGGGCATGGCCTATCTGTATATCGATCCGGGGCGTTCCGAATCCGCCGTGCGCACGGTGAAGAAGACGCTGCCCTCATCGTTCACCGTGGACTCCCGTCAGAAGATCGGCGACAGGCTGATGAAATCGCTGAGCGCCGGCGGCACCAGCATCGTGACGACGTTCCTGCTTTCCTTCGGCGTCCTGGCCATGTTCGTGGCGGCTCTGGTCATCGCGAATACGTTCCAGGTGCTGGTGGCGCAGCGCAGGAGGACGCTGGCTCTCCTGCGCACCATCGGAGCGAAGAAGGGCCAGCTCTACCGATCCGTCCTCACCGAGGCCATGGTGCTGGGGCTTATCGCCTCCGTCCTGGGCGTGGCCGTGGGAATCGGCCTGATGGCCATTGTCTGCAGCGCCGGCCTTCTGCAGGGCATGGGCCTCAACGCGAGGCTCATCCTCTCATGGCAGGTGTTCGCGGTGCCGGTGGTCTTCGGCATCGTCATGACCGTTCTCGCATCCTTCAGTTCGGCCCGCTCCGCAACGAACGTGACTCCGCTGGAGGCTTTGCGGCCCTTGGAGGCGGTGTCCTCCCGACGCTCCGGTCGCGTGCGCGCGGTGATCTCCGCGCTGCTCGTCGTCGGAGGCATCGCGCTCACCGGCTTCGCCCTCTGGCAGGTCCACGCCTCACTGCACGGTGGAGGTCAGCTCGTCAAGAACCACTATTCCGCTGTTCTGCTCATGGCGATCGTCGGTTGTCTGATGGTGTTCCTGGGGCTTGTCATCTCCGCCGTCTTCTGGCTTCCGCGCCTGATGAAAGGCATAGGGGCCCTGGTCGCGCTGTGTGGCCCATCCGCCAAAGTCGCCCATGCGAACATCCAGAAGAATCCCCGGCGCATAGCGGCCACGGGCGCGGCTCTGCTCATCGGCGTAACGCTGGTGTCCTGCATAGCGACGGGTGCCGCAAGCGCGAAACAGACCATGGGCAAGGCCCTGGACACGCATTACAGCGTCGACATGGTCATCCAGGGGGAGAAACTGAGCGAGGCCTCGGCCGCGCGCATCAAGCAGGCGAAGGGGATCGCGTCCACCCTCTACGCTCCGTATTCGATGGCGAGGATAACGGACAGCCGGAACCGGACGGAAGATGTCGTCGTCGTCGGAGTGAAAGAGGCGGGCGACATCAGAACCGTGATGCGCACGAGCCTCGCCGGGATCACGCTCGGTTCCGGCACGGCCCTGCTCCCCGAAACCTCCAGCGTATCCGGCAGGAAGCTGCATTTCGGTTCCGGCACGGTGCGCGCCACCCCACTCGCCTCCACCGGCGAGGGGCGCGCCATCTCCCTGCACGCAGTTCAGACGGACTACCGCCGAATCTCCGACTCCGGTGACATGATGTTCGTGAACCGGTCGTATTTCGATACGGCTGCGATTCCCGTGACCGGTCACATAGTGTTGGCGAAGGTCGATTCCTCGAGCCAGTCGGTGTCCCAGACCTTCACCGATGTGACCTCGATCGTGGGCAAGGACGGCGGAGTGGTCGTCTCCGGCCCCGTGTCCACACGCATGCAGTGGGAGGGCATGATCGACTCCATGATGTCGCTGCTCATCGGTCTTCTCGCGGTTGCCGTGCTCATCGCTCTGATAGGCGTGGCCAACACCCTGAGCCTGTCGGTGATCGAACGCACCAAGGAATCCGCCACGCTCAGGGCGATAGGGATGACACGCGGCCAGCTGAAGAGATCCCTCGCCGTGGAGGCCCTGCTCATCTCCCTCGTGAGCGGCCTGGCCGGAGTGGTCCTTGGAACTCTGTTCGGATGGGCGGGATCCTACATGGTGTTCTCCGTGTATGGTCAGACCGTATTCCCCTTCGAATGGCCCATGAACATCGTCATACTGGGGATATCGGCGCTTGCCGCGCTGCTCGCCAGCGTCTTCCCGGCCCGCAGGGCCGTCAGGACGTCCCCCGTCGTGGCATTGGCGGAGAGCTAGTCTGACCGGGCTCATGACCGGGCCGGGGCGCCCGGACGGGACTGACCGGGACGGGGCGCATCGATAAGTGCCGCAAGCCTATGGATCCGCATTCCGCCTCGACCGTGTGCCACGGGCCCCGATGGTTTCCCATCGGGGCCCTTTCCGTTCCCTCCGCACTGTGCTGGCTCCCTTTCGTACTGTGCTGACACTCTCCTGCTCGCCGGTGCACCCGAAGAGCGGCACCGGGTCAGGGGGAGGGGGAGTGCTGCGCAATCGGATCGGATGGCCGTCGGCCGCAATCAGACCAGATGGTTGTCATACGCGAACACGACCGCCTGAACGCGGTCACGAGCGTTGATCTTCGCCAGGATATGCGCCACGTGGGTTTTGACGGTCGGAAGACTGATGAAAAGCCTGTCGGCGATTTCCTGATTCGACAGCCCGTGCGCGATCTCGATGAGCACCTCACGCTCTCGGTCGGTGAGCTCCTCCAGCTCGGGATCGGTGTAGCGCTGCTCGCTCGGCTTCTCCCGCTGGCGTCCGGCATCCGGGGAGCCGGAGGTGTAGCCGTCCTCCATCATCTTCTCTATCAGCCGTTTCGTCGCCGATGGGGCAATGATGGCATTGCCGTGGAAAACCGTTCTGATGGAGCTGAGCAGTGTCTCGGGCTCGGTGTCCTTGAGAAGGAAGCCGGAGGCCCCGGCGTTTATGGCGGCCATCACATATTCGTCCAGATCGAACGTGGTGAGGATGATCACCCTCACGCACCCGCCATCCCCGCACGACTTCTCCGGGTCCGCTCCCGTCAGATCCGCTCCCGTCGGGTCCGCGGATCCCATGCCGCCGGCATCATCCGCGGCGAAGGCATGAACTCCATGCGAGGGCGACGCTCCCTGCCCTGCGGGCGACGGATTGTCCTGGGTGATGAGGCGCGTTGCCTCGATGCCGTTCACGCCGGGCATGCGCACGTCCATGAGCACGACGTCCGGGTGCAGCTTCCGGGCGAGCGTGACGGCCTCGTCACCGTCATGGGCCTGTCCGACGACGTGCATGTCCGCCTGCGAGTTGATGACCATGGTGAATCCGGCCCCCACCAATTCCTGGTCGTCGGCGATGATGATGCGAATGCTCCGGTTCCTGTTCATGACTCCTACCCTAGCGAGACATCTGGCCGAGGAGGGCAATCTCACCTTGCCGTGTCTGCCATGTCCGTGGTGTCTGCCGCTTCCGTGGTGTCGGTCGCCTCGCCGGACGTGCGGGGCATTCCTTGGATCTGATCCTCCAGGGGTGCGGCGGGCCGCAGATTGGCCGCCTCCTTCCCGTGTCCCGATTGATCGGTGCTGAATCCCGTGTCGTGCAGGACCCGCAGCAAGTCGCGCATATGCGCCAGAGCGACCCTTCCCTGGTGTCCGATCGTTTCGAAGGCGCGGGAAATCGTCTCCGGCGAGGGCTCATCCCCTCTGGCCTCGCAGGAGTCGAAGGCCGACAGACCGTCGTCCGCCGTTGCGATCACCGATGTCAGCGTCTCGGTGACCTCCGCCTGTATGCTCGAACTGATGCGATTGCGCTCCATGTTCGCGGCGAAGATCTTCTGCTGCTCCTGCTCGGCCCTGATCGCCTCCTCGCGCGCCTGAAGCACCAGCGCGTTCGCTCCTTGCGAGCGTGACCAGCGAGCCATGGCGATGATTCCCAGACATACGATCGCCAGCGTTATTCCGCCGCTGAGACCGCTGAACACGGCCCTGTCCAGCCCGGGAAGGTTGCGCGCGATGTGCCGGTAGTCCATGGTCGCCGCGTACAGGGTCGGATAGTTCAGGGCCGATGCCGTGACCTTGCATTCGAACAGAAGACAGTTCGCCAGGGCGGCCATGCCCGCCCAGCGCCATGCGTGGTCGCGGCCGTATATCACCGCGGAGTACAGAGCGGTGAGGGCGAAGACATCCGCGAAGAGAAGTGAAGGACTGAAAACCAGCTGGATGGCGCACACGATCGCGACGCATCCGGCGCTGAATTCGGGGAGTCGGCGGCGGCATGTCAGGGGAATGAGAACAAGCGCCGTGAACACTTTGTTTACGGTGATGTTCGTCATGCCGTTCAGATCCATGATGGACGAGGAGAATGCATCGTTGGACAGCAGCAGCGTCAGCACCATGGAGGTTCCCACCACGTCCATTGCGAAGTAATGCTCCTGCGACCATTGCGAGAGCCTTTCGATCCAGTTGAAATGAGTTCCGTCGTCGGTGCGTTCGCTTTTCCTTCGCCGCCTGAGGGACCGCAGGGCGGTCCGTGCGCGTCTCACCGTGGAGGCAATGCTCGGAGCCCCTGGGAAGCGCGGGCTCCCGAACGTGAACGTCCCCGCTATTATCCGTGATAATGGCCCCGGGGCCGCTGGTTCCCGCTCCGCCGATGCCGGGATTCCGGCCGTCGCGTCCCTGGGTATGCGCACGATCACATGGAAGCCCCCGGACTCTCCCGGTCCTGCCGTCAGGGTGCCGTTGACGGCCTCGAGGCGCTGGCGCATTCCGATGAGTCCGTATCCGGGTACGTGCTGGCTGGAGACGCTTCCCGCCCCTTTTCCGTCGTCGCTGATGCTCACGCTTACGCCGGCCGGGGACCATGCCTCCCGGATCCGCACCAGAACGTGGGATCCCGCGTATTTGCGGATGTTGGTCAGCGCCTCCTGCACGGCACGGTACAGGGCTATGGTCGCCGCCGTGCTGAGGGAATCGGGGTCGGGGTTCCCGCTGATGATGCGGGTGATCGTGGTGGATGCCGATGCCGCATTGGCCTGGGTGATGAGCTTGTCGATGTCGGCGTAGTCGTAGTGCTCGGGGTGCGTCAGCACGCCCAGCAGGCGGCGCATGTCGGCCAGGGCGTGCCGCGACTCGCGGCGGATGGTCTGCATGGTCTCCCGGGCGAGCGATGGGTCGTGTGCGCCCGCATACCGGCCCCCATCGGCCTGGACGATGATGATCGACAGGCTGTGCGCGACGACGTCGTGCATATCCCGTGCGATGCGCGCGCGTTCGGCCAGCGCCGCGTTCGTTCGTGCGTC
This sequence comes from Bifidobacterium sp., assembly GCA_022649135.1. GTDB lineage: Bacteria > Actinomycetota > Actinomycetes > Actinomycetales > Bifidobacteriaceae > Bifidobacterium. Next base: position 147,128 of record JALCNP010000001.1, on the reverse strand, counting down.
CTCCTCGCGTTCGGCCAGCGCCGCATTGCGCTCCTGCAGGATGTTGATGGTGTACAGACGTGCGCGCTGCCAGTACGCGATCACGATCCCCGATATCAGGCAGCATGCGATGGCGACTCCCAGCCCCAGGAAGTTGCCGGCCAACTCGTGGGCGCAGGTCGCGTCCAATCCACGTGTGTATACGACAGCGCAGCTTTCGCGATACGTCGAGGAATGCGGACGCACCATGATGGGCCCGACCTCTGTGGCCCATGTGATCACTGCATCGGCGGCGATCCCCATCGCGAACGCCAGGATGATGAACGCCTTCGAATACGCGTAGTCCGCGTAGACGATAACCGAGTACAGCAGCACCGGGGCGAAAACGTCCCCCATGGCAAGCGAGGGGCCGAAGATGAGTTGGATCATGACCATGGCGACGAACAGCAGGGCGCTGAGAACGGGCCTATAGCGTCGGATGGCCATGGGGGCGATAAGGACCGCGGCCCATATCGATTCGAGTGTGGAGTCGTATTGGTAGAGCAGCCCCGGCGTGGTGGACACGGTTGTTCCCACCAGCGCAAATATGGCGATGAGCACGCACGTCACTATGATGTCTATCGGTAGCACATGATGTTGTGACCATCGTGCCAGTCGTTCCAGCCTGCTCATACGTCCAAGGATAACGAGCGAAACGCCGTGGCGGCATCATACACAGGGATGAGCCGTTTCCCCGGTCGCGGGGCGGGATCCCCGGAATCTGAGCGGTCGGTCACGGAAAGGGATATGTATGGCATTGCTGGAAAAGTATTATGTGCCGGGACTGTGCGTCGAGGACCATTCGATTCCCGTTCCGTTGGATTGGACCGGGAAGGTTCCGGGCGAGGGATTCGACGGGGCGACGATCAGCCTGTTCTACCGGGTGGTCTGCGCCCCCGAGCATGTCCATGACGATCTTCCGCTTCTGATCTTCCTCCAGGGAGGTCCGGGAGCCGGAAGCCCCAGGCCGCTGAACCCGGACAGCGACGGCTGGATCAGGGAGGCGATCCGACACTTTCGCATCATCCTTCCCGATCAGCGCGGCACGGGACGCTCATCCCGCGTGGATTCGCACTCCATGGCGTCCATAGGCTCGGCGCGCGGCCAGGCGGATTTCCTCAAGCGCTTTCTCGCGGACTCGATCGTGCGTGATTTCGAACATCTGCGGCGCACCGAGTTTCACGGCGAGAAATGGACCTCCCTCGGCCAGAGCTATGGCGGTTTCCTCACGCTCAGTTACCTGTCCCTGTTCCCGCAGGCATTGGCGGCATGCTTCGTGACCGGCGGCATAGCGGATGTCTCTTCGGCGGCCGAGAACGTGTATCGCCACACCTTTCCGCGCATGGCGGAGAAGACGCGCCGGTACTACGGGCGCTACCCCCAGGACGAAGCGCGTGCCGCGGCCGTCGCGGACCGGTTGGCCGGCGGAAGGACCCTGCTTGCGAACGGCGATGTCCTGAGTGTGGAGCGTTTCCAGTCGCTGGGCTCCGGTTTCGGGATGAAGCCCAGTTGTGAACGCGTGCACTGGATCCTCGATGACGCCTTCGTCGATGGGGACGGCAGCATCGACGGCGAGAGTGCGCTGTCGGACGTTTTCCTCACCGAGGTGATGGAGGCCACTTCATCCAATCCTCTGTACTGGCCGCTGCAGGAGTTCATCTATGCCAACGGCGAGCTGGAGCGTCCGATAGGGTGGGCGGCCCAGAGGGTGCGCGACGATCACCCGGAATTCAATGCGGGAGCCAGACCCCTCCTGTTCACGGGCGAAGCCATCTTCCCCTGGATGTTCCAGCAGGAGAGGGCGTTGAGACCCTTTGCCGCCGCGGTGGACGTCCTGATGCAGGACACGTCCTTCGGCCGCATCTACGACGAACGGCAGCTGGAGCGCAACGACGTGCCGCTGCAGGCGGCCGTGTACTTCGACGATATGTATGTCGATTCGGGTCTGCAGCTGCGGACGCTGGGGCACGTCGGGCGCTCGCACTACTGGGTGACCAACGAGTTCGAGCATGACGGGGTGCATGGCGCAACGGTGTTCGCGCACCTGTACCGGGAGGCGCTGGAGCGCGGCGACCTCTCCGCGGTGCTCAAATAGCCGATCGCGCCTGCGGCATCCGACACGGGCGGGCCACGGCTGCGAAGCCCCGCCCCGGCGTCGATGTGAAGAAGCCGGGCACGACGGGTCCCGCGGCGCCCCCATGTCATAGAGTGGGAAGCCGATGGCACACCATTGACGCATTGACGCCAGCCGATGCCGTGACCGGCAGGCTGGGGATAGGACAGGGAACATGGACGGACAATCTCTCACCATGGGCTTCATAGGATTCGGGAACATGGGAAGGGGCATCGCGCGCGGGCTGATCAACGCGGGTGTGCTGACGGGGAACCAGATCATCGCCACCGCAAGGAACACGGAACGGCTCAGGAAGGCGACGGACGCCATCGGAGCCCGGGCCCTGACATCCACGCGTGAGCTCGTCGCCGCCAGCGACGTCGTCATCGTCGCCGTCAAGCCCGAGGACGTCCCCTCCGTTCTGGAACCGGTCGCCGATTCCATCGGCGACTCCACCATGGTCATCAGCATCGCCTGGGGGGTGAACAACGCCGAGATGGAGGCAATCATCCCCCGCACGCATCACATTTCGGTCATTCCCAACATGCCGATCGCCCAGGCCGAGGGGGTGCTCGTCGTCGAGGACGCCCATACGCTCAGCGACGAGCAGTATTCGCTGTTCACCGCGCTGTTCGAGCCCGTCGCCCTTCTCGAGGTCGTCGATGCCTCGCATATGTCCATCGGAGGCATCGTGTCGAGCTGCGCCCCGGCCTTCACCGCCATGTACGTGGAGGCGCTCGCCGATGCGGGCGTGCGGTTCGGTCTCACCCGCCGCAGCGCCTATCGTCTGGCCGCCAAGATGGTGCAGGGAACCGGTGCCCAGATTCTTGCGGACGGCGAGGCTCCGGCACGTCTGAAGGACGATGTCTGCTCGCCGGGAGGCGCCACCATCAAAGGCGTGGCGTCACTCGAGCAGCACGGGTTCAGGGGTGCGGTGATCTCCGCGATCGAGGCCGTCCAGGGCTGAGGGGTGGCCGTGTCGGCGGGAAGCCTCGCAATCATGGGCGAATTTCCGCGGTCCGGTCTTTCCCGGTGCATTCTTGGTCGTGGCTCTTTATAGACTGGGAGCCATGTCATTAACTATCGGAATCGTCGGCCTGCCGAATGTCGGCAAATCAACCCTGTTCAACGCCCTGACGCGCAACAACGTGCTGGCCCAGAACTACCCTTTTGCGACCATTGAGCCCAATACCGGAATCGTTCCCCTGCCCGACGGGCGCCTGCCGGTGCTCGCGAAGCTGGTGCACACCGAGAAGATCGTGCCGGCCACGGTCACCTTCGTGGATATCGCCGGAATCGTCAAGGGGGCGTCCGAGGGGGAGGGGCTGGGGAACAAGTTCCTCGCCAACATCCGCGAGGCTGACGCCATCTGCGAGGTGGTGCGCGCCTTCGAGGACGACGACATCGTCCATGTGAACGGCAGGGTCGATCCGGCCGATGACATCGACACCATCAACACCGAGCTGATTCTGGCCGATCTGCAGACCATCGAGAACGCCCTTCCGAAGCTTGACAAGGACCTTCGAGGCAAGAAGGTGGCTCCGGAATATGTGGAGGCGGTCAACCGCGCCAAGACTATTCTCGAGGCGGGGGAGACGATCGATCACGCGGCGTCCGCGGGGAAGATCGACAAGGCGGATCTGTACGATCTGCATCTTATGACGGCCAAGCCTTTCATATACGTGTTCAACGTCGATGACGACGAACTGAACAACGACGGGCTGAAGGGCAAGCTCAGCGCCATGGTCGCTCCCGCGAAGGCGATTTTCCTCAACGCCCAGTTCGAGTCGGATCTGACCGAGCTTGATGAGGCGGACGCCCGCGAGATGCTTGGTGACGCAGGGCTCAAGGAGTCGGGACTTGACCAGCTCGCCCGCGTCGGGTTCGATGTTCTGGGTCTGCAGACGTTCCTGACGGCCGGGGTGAAGGAGGTCCGCGCCTGGCAGATACATCAGGGGTGGACGGCCCCCCAGGCGGCCGGCGTCATCCACACGGATTTCGAGAAGGGATTCATCAAGGCGGAGATCGTGTCCTACGACGATTTCGTCGCCGCCCAGGGATCCATGGCCGCGATCAAGGAGGAGGGCAAGCTGCGCCTTGAGGGGCGCGACTATGTGATGCAGGACGGCGACATCGTGGAGTTCCGACACTCGTGACGATCACGGCTACCATGAGTAGATATGAGTAGCCGTGAACACCCTGCGCAGCTACGCGCAGCCATCTACGTCCGCATCTCGCTGGACCCCGAGCAGACCAGGCTCGGGGTGGAGCGCCACCGAGAGGACGCACAGCGGCTCGCGGACTTCCGTCGTTACCAGGTGGTCAACGTCTACGAGGACAACGACGTCACGGGCTCCGGGCGCAGGCGCAGACCGGAGTTCGAGCGCCTCCTGGCCGACATAGAGGCCGACAGGGTCGACGTCGTCATCGCCCAGGAGTGGCCCCGGCTGGAGCGCAACCGCACGGACGGCGTGAGGGTGATCGAGGCGGCGAAGGACCACCATGTCCTGCTGACCTTCGTCAAGGGTTCCGACATCGACTGCTCGACGGCGGCCGGACGCCTGGCCGCCGACATGTTCTCCGCCTTCGCCCGCAACGAGATCGAGGTGAAGTCGGAGCGGCAGTCCGGCGCCCAGTCCCAGCGGGCGCGCCAGGGCAGGGTCCCCAAGGGCACGCGGCCGCTCGGGTACGCCGTGGACGGCTCCACGATCCTGCACGAGGCTGAGGCCGTCAGGGCGATCTACTCCGCGTTCGTCTCCGGGGTCGCGCTCAACGCCATCGCCAAGGCGCTCTCCGGCGACGCGAGGGCCCGTGCCGCGGTCCCGGGCGTCCCGCAGCTGCCGAACCACAGCCGAACCCTCATGATCGAGAGGAACAAGCGCCGGGACGAGGAGAACCGGCACCTGCCCAAGGAACTTCACAAGTGGATCAGGCCGGTTCCGGAGGACAGGGCGTGGTCCACCTCCACGATCCTCGGCATCCTGCGCAACCCCCGGTACGCCGGGTACTCGACCTACCAGAAGAAGTCAGAGCGGCCGTCGGGCTACGCCAAGGACGCCGTCACACGCCTGAGCAAGCGCAGGGCGCTTCGCGAGGCCATCGTCCGCGACGAGCACGGGATGCCGGTGCCGCCCAACGGCTGGGAGGCGATCGTCTCGGAGGCGCAGTGGTGGACCGCCCAGGCCATGCTCGACGACGAGGCCCGGGCCACCAACCGCGTCGGGACCGAGCGAAGGCACGTCGGGTCCGGCCTGTACATGTGCGGCGAGTGCGGCAAGGAGAAGAGGCAGAAGCTCCGCAGCCACTCGCGCGGCTACGAGTGCCACGTCTGCGGCTTCCACCGGACCCGGGAGCCCATCGACGACCTGGTGGACCGAAAGGTGCGGGAGCGGCTTGACGAGGCTGACCTGCGGGACCTGCTCGTCGGAGCCGACGACCCCAGGGTCGCCGTCATCGCGCAGGCCGTCGAGTCGCAGCAGGCCAGGATCGCCCGCGCCGACGACGACTACGCGGCGGAGAACATCGACGGCCCCCTCTACCGCAGGATCGTGGATGCGGCGAAGGCGGAGATCGCCCGCCTGGAGAAGGAGCGGCTGGAGCTGACGGCCGGGAGCGCCGCCGCCGACGTGCTCGGTGCCGGCCGCCCCGCGGAGGCGTTCGCCAACGCCGACCTGGCGACGCGACGGGCAGTCATCGACGAGCTGGTCGACGTCTACGTGAAGCGGTGGCCACGGGGCAAGAAGGGGTTCGACGAGTCCTCGGTTGAGATCGTCCGCAAGTAGCGGTGGGCGCGCCTGCGGCGCGCGGCACGCGGTTGGAGCGGGGGTGGCGGTGCCCCAGCATTGCTAACGCGCCGTTGCCCCTGCCAGCCACCCCGCGGACGTGCGATCCCCCGGCTCTGCGCTCTGCCCTCCGGCCTTGAGCGGATGCCCCGCCGTACCGGTTCCCCGAGTGTCCCGGATGCGTCCCGGATCCCAGGCACATCCGGGACGCATCCGGGACGCTTCTGGCCCATCAGAAACCCCTGATCAAACCTATATTCCTTCTTCTTCTATATAGGTGTCCCGGATGTCCCGGATCTATCGCACGTTACGTGCGCGCGCATACGCGCGCACGCGCACGCGGTCGAAAATCGGAAGCATCCGGGACATCCGGGACAGGGGGGTATTTCATGCTTCTGACCAGGGATAAACAGCGTCCCGGATCATTCGGGACACATCCGGGACACCCCGCGCCGTGCGCAGGCCTTCGGCTGAATAACCAGGCAAACGCTTGCAGCGGCCACATCGCTGCCCTCTGCACCCTGCCCCTCGCGCGTGCGGCCGCCCCGGCCCTGCGAGCTGCCCGCGACGCTCTGTCCGGCGCGCCCGCCGGCCGACACAGCCGCGCCCAGCAGCCTGCCCGGCTCCGGCAGCGCCCGGCACCCGTCAGACGCCGGCCTCGGCGTAGCGTCCCTCGCCCTTGAGCGCTGTGTGGAGCGTCTGGCGGCTCACGCTGAGGCTCCGGGCCACTACGGCTTTCGGGACGCCGCTATCGACCTTCTGGCGCGCCTCAGTGATCTGCTCGGCGGTGAGCTTCGGCCCCTTGGCGTACTTGCCCGCGGCCTTGGCCAGCGCGATGCCCTCCATCTGGCGCTCCCGGATCGACTCCCGCTCCAGCTGCGCGAACGCGGCGAAGATCGTGAGCATCGCCCGGCCCTCCTTCGTGGTGACGTTGAGCTGCGGCGTGTCGACGAACTCGACGCCGACGCCCTTGGCCGCCAGCTCGTCGACGATCGCCAGCAGGTCGCGGGTGTTGCGGGCCAGCCGGTCGATCGACTTCGCCCGGACCACGTCGCCCTCGTCGGCGAACTCGATCAGGGTCCTCAGCTTCTCCCTGCCGTCGCGGCTCTTGCCCGAGACCTTCTCCTCGACCAGCATGTCGACCCCGGCCAGGGCCTCCCGCTGGCGGTCGAGGTTCTGGTCCGTCGCCGACACCCTCGCGTAGCCGTAGATCCGTCCACCCATGTCCTTGACCTCCTCGCAAATGTGTCAGACGACGTTCGCCCACCACTTCATTTTACGCGCGTTCCCAACGGTGCCCCAACCGTCCACCAGGTAGACCCTGCTGGACGGCAGACGACGACCGGACCGTGCTCCGCGTGTCGGCGACCTGGACCTGCTGTCTTTCGGTGTAATGTTTCTGATACATGGCATCCAGCCCTACCGAAGAAGGTTCATGACCACCAAGCCCGCTCTCCCCGACCCGCAGCGCTCGCCAGCGGCCGCTGCCGAGCGCCACGAGGCCCCCGAGCGCTTGGTGAAGTCGCGCGATCGCGTCAAGGCGTACGGAGAGGTGTTCACGCCCCGGCGCATGGTCGACCAGATGCTCGACCTGGTCCGTGCCGAGCTGGAGACCGGCCCGAACTTCGTGGACAAGACTTTCTTCGAGCCCGCCGCGGGCGACGGCAACTTCCTTGTGGCGATCCTTCAGCGCAAGCTGCGGGCCATCGAGCGGCGCTACCAGAGCGAGTTCTGGCCGACCGAGTCGCTCTTTGCGCTCGCTTCCGTCTACGGCGTCGAGCTGCTGGAAGACAATCACCAAGCCGCTCATGAGGCGCTGCTGGCCGAGTTCGTGGCCTTCCACGAGTCCAGCGGCACCAGCTGCGGCTACCGCACGAACCTGTACCGCTCAGCCCGCTTCCTGCTGCGAGTGAACGTGGTCCAAGGCAACACGCTGACCGGCCTCGACGCACGCGGCAAGCCTATCCAGTTCTCGTGGTGGCACCGCGTGCTCAACATCCCCGGCACGGTGCGCCGCGAGCCATTTTCCCTGGCCTCGCTGCGCGAGGCGGGCGCCTTCGACTTCACGACCTACGCGGTGTATGCACCCTGCCGCATCGACCACGTCCACAAGGAGGTGAGGGCCGATGACTAGCCCGGACATCAGCACCTACCGCGAGATCACGCCGCTCATCTACTCCTGGCGGACGCCCGACATCCCGAAGTACGAGGGCTGGGAGAAGATCGGCTACACCGAGCAGAGCAGCGCCGACGTGCGCATCTCGCAGCAGGCGTCTCAGCTCTCCGTCGAGCAGATCAAGGTCTGGTCACGCCGTGCGATGTTCACCTCCGAGGCAGGCGGGTGGTTCACCGATAAGGACTTCCACGCCTACCTCAAGCAGCAGGGCGTGGAACGCGAACGCAGGCCCGAGTATCCCAAGACGACGGAATGGCACCGCTTCGCGGGTGCGCCCAAGACCTCCTTGGAATACCTCACTGACTTCGCTGGGCAGGACTTCACCGCGCTGCAAGCCAGCGGCTCCGAGGACTACACCCTGCGGCCTGAGCAGCAGGCTGCCGTCGAGCAGGCGCTGGCAGCGTTCGAGGCAGGCCGGACCGAGGTGCTGTGGAACGCCAAGCCCCGGTTCGGCAAGACCCTGACAACCTACGACCTCATGCGCAGGCTCGACGCGCGCAAGGTGCTCGTGGTCACGAACCGCCCCGCCATCGCGAACTCCTGGTTCGACGACTTCGCCCGCTTCATCGGCCACCAGACGACCTACAAGTTCGTCTCCGAGTCGCCGTCACTGGCCTCCCGCGAGCCGATGACGCGCGCTCAGTGGCGCAGCTACAGTCTTGACCACGCCGACCAGGACGTTCGCATCGTCGAGTTCGTCTCGCTCCAGGACCTCAAGGGCTCTCAGTACTTCGGCGGGCCGCATGACAAGCTCCGGCACATCGCCGATCTCCAGTGGGACCTGCTCGTCATCGATGAGGCCCACGAGGGCGTGGACACGACCAAGACGGACGTGGCCTTCGACCAGATCAAGCGCGCCCACACGCTGCACCTGTCCGGCACCCCGTTCAAGGCGCTGGCCTCTGGGAAGTTCGACGCGGACCAGATCTTCAACTGGACCTACGAGGACGAGCAGACCGCCCGCGCGAACTGGAACGACGACTCGGCTGAGAACCCCTACCAGGCGCTGCCGACGCTGAACATGCTTACCTACCAGGTCTCGCGGATGATCAGCGATCAGCTCGCCGTGGGCGTCGCCATCGACGAGGACAGTGCCAACATCGACTACGCCTTCGACTTGGGGGAGTTCTTCGCCACCAAGGACAACGGCTTCTTCGAGCACGAGGCCGAGATCGTCAAGTTCCTCGATTGCCTGACCACCAACGATAAGTACCCGTTCTCCACGCCCGAGCTGCGCGACGAGATCCGGCACTCGTTCTGGCTCCTGGACCGTGTCGCCTCCGCCAAGGCGCTCGAACGCATCCTGAAGAAGCATCCGGTGTTCAAGGACTACACGATCGTCCTCGCCGCGGGCGACGGCCGGTCCGACGACGCGGACCTGGCAATCGTCGGCAAGTCGCTGGACAAGGTCCGCGCTGCCATCAGCGAGGCTGAGCAGCATGATGGCAAGACGATCACCCTGTCCGTCGGTCAGCTCACCACGGGCGTCACTGTGCCCGAGTGGACCGCTGTCATCATGCTCTCGAACGTCACCTCGCCCGCGCTGTACATGCAGGCTGCGTTCCGTGCGCAGAACCCGTGCACGTTCGAGCGCGGCGGGGCCGTCTTCCAGAAGAAGAACGCCTACATCTTCGACTTCGCCCCCGAGCGCACCCTGACGATCTTCGACGCCTTCGCCAACAACCTGAATCCGAACCCCTCGGGCGACCCGGGCGTGCGCCAGGAGAACATCCGTCGCCTGCTGAACTTCTTCCCAGTCCTCGGCGAGGACTCCGAAGGCCGCATGGTCGAACTCGATGCAGCGCAGGTCCTCACGTTCCCGCAGGTGTTCAAGGCCCGCGAGGTCGTGCGCCGAGGATTCCTGTCGAACCTGCTGTTCGCAGGCGTGGCGGGCATCTTCCGCTACTCCGAGCACCTCAAGGAGATCCTCGACAAGCTGCCCACCGCCGACCAGGGCAAGATCAAGACCGGCCAGAGCATCGACATGTCCGAGCCAGCGCCCGACATCGACCCCGACGGCACCGTCCACGTCGATGTCGAGACCGTCATCAACCCCAAGGTCGAACAGCTCGGCAAGCCGGTCTGGAGCATCGAGGACGTCGCCCCGATCCGGGAGGACCAGCCTCGTCGCGAGATCGCGCGCCAGGTCGCCAAGCGCGTGACCGAGAAGGCGAAGGAGACTCGTCAGAATCTCCAGCGGGAGTACGGGCTGACCGCAAAGCAGGTCGAACGCGACGAGAAGCAGACCGAGGCCCGCATCACCGCCGACGTCGAGCGACTCCTCGTCGAGCGCGAGATCGCGAACAAGCACTTCGAGAACGCGATCGCCGAAGCCGCCACGGAGGCGGAGGCACAGGCCGCCGAAGCCGAGCGCGCCGAGCACGACGCAGCCTTCCAGAAGGACATCCTCGACCTGGTCAGCGAACGCACCGACGCGATCACGACTGAGGTTGTCACCCGCGAGGAGACCAAGAAGGTCCGCAAGCAGGCGGACAAGACGATGGACGAGGCTCGTGCCCACCTGCGCGGCTTCGCTCGCACCATCCCCATGTTCCTCATGGCCTACGGCGACCGGGACACGCGCCTGGCGAACTTCGACGACTACACCCCTGACGACGTCTTCGAGGAGATCACCGGCATCACCGAAGCCGAGTTCCGGACGCTGCGCGACGGCCAGGAGATCACCGAGGACGACGGCACCGTCGTGAAGATCCCCGGCCTGTTCGACGAAGCTGTGTTCGACCAGTCAGTCCAGGAGTTCCTCGACAAGAAGGAAGCCCTGGCCGACTACTTCGACGAGGCTCTCACCGAGGACATCTTCGCCTACATCCCGCAGCAGAAGACCTCGCTGGTCTTCACCCCGCAGCTCGTCGTCAAGATGATGGTCGATACCCTCGAAGCCGAGAACCCGGGCATCTTCACCGACCCCACCAAGACGTTCGCGGACCTGTTCTCCACCGCCGGGCTGTTCCTCATGGAGCTGGTACGCCGCCTCGACGCAGGCCTCGCCGACCAGATCCCTGACCAGGACGAACGCCTGCGCCACATCCTGACCGAGCAGGTCTTCGAGATGAGCCACAACAAGCTGTTGCACCGGATCACGATCGAGGCCGTCTCCGGCGGCGTGCCCGAGCGACGTGAATGGATCGAGGGGTCTGGGCACTTCCAGGTCGGAGACCTCGCCCGCATGAGCCCGGTCGAACGAGCCAAGGTCGTAGACACCATGCTGACCGAAGGGAGCCAGTCATGAGCAAGAAGTTCGACGTCGTCATCGGGAATCCGCCGTACCAGGAGGAGGCCCAGGGTGACGGCACGCGCGACACCCCCGTTTATCATCTGTTCATGGACGCGGCCTATGAGGTCGGCACCAAGGCGGTGCTCATCACACCGGCGCGCTTCCTGTTCAATGCGGGCTTCACGCCCAAGGCATGGAACGAGAAGATGCTCGCGGACCCTCGCCTGACTGTCCCGCACTATGTCGCCAACAGCAACGACCTGTTCCCCGGCACCGACATCAAGGGCGGGATCGCAGTCACATACCGGGACGCGGACCGCGTGGGTGAGCCCATCGGCACGTTCACGAAGTACCCAGAACTCAACGACATCCTGCACAAAGTTCTCGGTGGCGGTTTTGTGCCACTTTCGGAGTCGATCACGACATCCCGATCCTTCAGGTACACCCTGAAACTGTACGAAGATCATCCCGGCCTGCGTGCTCTGAGGCCCAAGGGAAATGAAGGACTCGTTGAGTCGAACGCCTTCGAGCAGTTCCGTAGCATCTTCCATGAAACGAAACCTGTAGACGGCCACGAATACGTGCAAGTTCTCGGTCTACAAGCTCGTGTTCGGACTCTCCGCTGGATTCGTGACGACTACTTTGACGGCCCTGCGAGCTTCCGCAAGTACAAGGTAGCGCTTCCCAAGGCCAATGGATCTGGAGTGCTCGGGGAAGTGCTCTCTTCCCCTGCTGTTATTGGGCCCGGCGTGGGGACGACCCACACGTTCATCACGATTGGGGCTTTTGACAGTGAATCTGAAGCGCTGTCTTGCCTGAAGTACGTCAAGACCAAGTTTGCGCGCACTATGCTCGGCGTCTCCAAGATCACTCAGGACAACAAGCGTCACGCTTGGAAGTACGTCCCGCTCCAGGACTTCACCAGCGCGTCCGACATCGACTGGTCCCAGCCGATCCCGCAGATCGACCGGCAGCTCTACGCCAAGTACAAGCTCAGCGACGCCGAGATCGCCTTCATCGAGTCCCACGTCAAGCCGATGGACTAACCATGCCCGACGAGCAGCAGCCCGAGGGGGGCGTGCCGATGGCGGACATCGCCCAGCAGATCCGTGACGCCCGTACCGTGCGTGGCTGGTCGCAGGAGGACCTGGCTGCGCAAGCCGGGCTCTCGCGTCCGAGCATCGCTCGGATCGAACGTGGTGACGACGTATCGACGGCGACGTTGTCCAAGGTCGCCGTAGTCCTCGGGCTTACTATCAGAGTCGAGAGTTGAATGGAGCGACGTCTGCTGGAGGGCGCCGTCGTGGCCACCGCTACGGGTGTCGACGGCGTTCGCCGCTCACACGCCGAGGCGGCGATTCGCGAGGCTCAGCACTCACCGAGCAACACCCGTGTGGGCGCCGTGATCGCTCGCGGACAGACTGTGCTGGCCACTGGCTACACAGGGGAGCGAACCGGCCTTCATGCGGAACAAGTCGCGTTGGCCAAGGCGGCTGAGAATGACGTCGATGTCACCGGCGCGCAGCTGTTCACGACCTTGGAGCCGTGCGCCAACTCCCGCACGAGCAGGGTGCCTTGCTGTCAGCTGATCACTGAGGCTCGACTCGCTGAGGTCCATATCGGCGAGTACGACCCGAACCCGCAGGTCTATCGCCTCGGGTGGAAGTTCTTGCGCGATCACGGCGTGAAGCTCCGAGACTTCCCCGCCGATCTTCGCCAGGCCGCACATGAGGCGAGCGCCAACTTCACCGAGGTGTTCACCAGAGGTACGGGAATGAGCGCGGGGGCCAAGTTCGACTTCACCCAGAACGGTGGCCTCTTCACGATCAGTGTCGATGATGAGAAAGAGTCCCCGTGCTGGAAGACACGATGGACGAACCGGGGTGCAAAGTCGATCTACCTCTATGGCGGCCATCCGGGTTTTGTCGCTTTGGCCAGGTATGCGCATGAGTTTGATGAGATTGATGATCCGGACGCGCTCGACTACGGAGGATCGTCTGTACCGATTGAGATTGGCTCTATCGGAATCATGCGAAACGAACACGGGCACGTCCTTTGCAAGGTCACCGCGATCGAACCCACCACCGACCACGGAGGTTCGGGACACGTGTCGGTGACCATCAAGTGGGAGATCAGGCTGGCAGCAGCTCCAACCTCAAGCGACTGATCGGACCGCGCGGCAGCGCGGCCCGGGAGTCCCCTCCGAGAGACGGTGAGCGTCCCGGGTAAGCGCTGATTCACACGAGCACGGCCGCCGGACGCCGCCGTCCCTCCATCGACTCCGAGGAGGGACCATGACCACTACGACACCCGCGACCGACACGACCCCGAGGGTCTGGATCGGCTGCCTGGCCTGCTACAACGACGGTCGCCTCGTCGGCGACTGGTTCGACGCCGCCTCCGCTGACGAGGTCACTCTGGCCGACGTCCACGAGGGCTCCGGCCTCGACTACGCCGAGTGCGAGGAGCTGTGGGTGTTCGACCATGAGAACATCCCCGTCCGCGGCGAGCTGGCCCCGCTCACCGCAGCCGTCTGGGGCAAGTGCCTGGCCAAGGTCGACGAGCACCTCAGGCCCGCGCTGTGCGCCTGGGTGGAATCTGGCGACTACATCGCCGAAGGAAACACCGACCTGCCCAGCATCTCCGACTTCGAGGAACGGTACTGCGGCGCCTGGGAGAACTTCCGCGAGTACGCCGAGAACCTGGCCGACGACATCGGCCTGCTGGCCGATGTGCCCGAGGAGATCGCCCGGTACTTCGACTGGCAGACATGGTCCCGCGACCTCGCGATGGACTACTCGACCTACGACGACCCCGAGGGCGGCGTGTTCGTGTTCAGGGTCCTCTAGCAGGCCGCAGGGCCGCCGTGGGCGGCCCCGGGGACCGCTGCGACAGCGACGGGGCTCCCCGCCGCGCCACGAGCCCCAGGAGGCCCCTATGACCGCCATCGCACACTCGACCGCCGTGGGCGACGCCCTCGACGCGCTGCGCAGCATCGTCGACACCGTCGAGCGGGCCGACGACCCGTTGGACAGCCTCGGGGCGCTGCGGCTGGTTGAGCTCCAGGTGCCCGCGGTGCGCCGGGCCGTCGTCGCCCAGGCCCGAGCCCAAGGGCTCGGCTGGGACGAGATCGGATCGACGCTGGCCGTCCCCGCGCAGGAGGCCGAGCGCCGCTACGGCGAGGTCTGATCGAGCGGCACAGACTCAGCCCGGACCATCCAGAGCCCACAAGTGGGCTTCAGCCGACCAGAAACGGTCCAAGACCCCGGTGCCACTCGGCGCCGGGGTCTTGTCTTTGGCTCAGGTTAGTTCCTGATCCAGATCTGGACCACTCGCGGCCCGATCGTGTTCCACTTGCGGGCCGCGTTTGGGAGAGACGGCGTCTTCCATCGCGTACTCGCCGAGCTTGACTTCCTGGCGCAGACGGCGGGCCTTGCCGCGAAGCTGGTCGCCCGTGTCACTGGGCATTGTCTTCGCCCGCTCGAACAGGGTCGATGCCCATTCATTTTTCGCTGTGCGCTGCTCCAGGATCCTGCGCACTTTGCGGTCAAGCCTGTCGCCGTAGGTGTCCAGGAACTTCCGGCCGATGCCCGTGGGCACGTCGGTCTCAGCGAACACCTCGCCCTGTTCCAGCAGCGCCACTGCCTGCTCGTCGAACGCGGCAACAGCGTCGATCAGCTCTTGACGCTTCTGGCCGCGAACCCGGACATCTCGGAGCTGGGAGCGGTACTCGTCGTCTGCGACGGCGGAAGCGGCAGCGGACGCCGGAGGCGGCGTGACCGCAGCGGCAGCGGAGGTCGCGGGGTCCTCGCGCACGGCCTCGGTAGGGGTCGTGTCCGTAGCGGTAGCGGAGGACACGTCGGCGTCGCCCGGAGCGGTAGCGGCGGGCGCGCTGTCGACGCCCTTGACCGGCTCGGGAGACGGCTTCCGGGCCGCTTCCCAGGCGTCCCTGACGCGCTGACGCGACGCCGCCGTCTCGGCCTCCATCTCGCGCTCAAGTCGCTCATGGAGGCTCTCGACGGCGGAAGTGGCAGCGGACGCCGGAGGCGGCGTGACCGCAGCGGCAGCGGAGGTCGCGGGGTCCTCACGCACGGCCTTGTCGGTGGGCTTCTCTCCCTTGTTGGGCACGTTGGGGGAGGGGGCTGGTGCGGGCGCGGGGAGGGTTGCCTGGGCCTGCTTCTGGGCTTCGAGATTGCGTGCGATGGCGGCCTCGACGGCGGCCATCATAAAGTCGGCCCCGAGCCTGGACGCGCGCCGGCGGTCGCCGGGCGCGGTGTCGCGCCAGTCGTCGCCGTGGGGCTCCTTCTCCCGCAGCATGGTGTAGGTGATGCCGCGATGCTTCTGGCCGCGCTCGTCGGCCTGCACGCCGTGCTGACCGGCGATCTCGGCGAACTCATCGAACGTGGTGAACGTGCCGTCGGCGAGAGCCTCGCGGACGCGCGACTTGAGCACCGCGACGCTGAAGGGCTCGTCCTCGGCGAAGGCCTCGCCAGGGACCCGCAATGCCTCCCATGCCTGGTGCTTGGCCAGGGCCCGCAGCTCGGACTTCTCGACGACCTCCCGGCCCTTGCCAAGCGTGTTGCGCTGCTCGTAGCCGAGAGAGGCCAGCAGCTCGTCGTGGGCCTTGGCCAGTACCGTGTGCTTGACGTTCCACGACTGGAACGAGCGGCCCGTGGTCTTCTCAATCGAGTCGATCACGATGTGGTTGTGGAGGCAGCCCGTCTTGCCGTCGATCTGCGTCGTGACGGTGGCCAGGCGACTCTTCCCGGCGAGCTCTTTGGCCAGGGCCATGCCCAGCTCGTGGGCCTTCTCCCAGTCGTCAGGATTGTTCGGGTCGAGAGCCCCTTCGCCGTCGCGAGCGAACGACTGGATGACGTGGTACGCCTGAACGAACTGGCCCTCGCGGTACTTGCGTCCGTTGCGGGTGACGACGCGCTCGGCGTCCTTGCCCCAGCGCTTGCGGTTGTCGCGCATCTGGCGCTCGGCAAACTCGGGGATGCAGCCGTTCAGGCCGGACCGGGCGACGAATCGGTCGCCCTTCTTCTGGCCTTCTTTCTCGGTGGAGACGTAGGTGTTCAGTCGCACGCTCTTGCGAGACGGCGAGGCGAGAACCACGGCCGCGATGGGCGTGCTCACGACGCTGCCCTGCCGTCGGCGCGGTCCAGGAAGTCCTCGCCGAGCGCGACCAGCAGCTCGCGGATGTGGACCAGCTCCGCCTGCGCCTCGGCCAGCCCTTCGGGCACGCTCCCGGACTCGTTGGCGACCCGTGCGATCTGATTGATGTTATGGCCGATCCTGCGCACCTCGGTGCGCACCTGCTGAAGATGATCGGCGGCCTCGTCGAACGCCTCGGTGAGGCGCACAGCGGCTTCGCCGTCCCCGACGGAGGGCCGCGCCGCGATCGCGGCGGCGATCCTCTCGCAGCCGTCGTCCAACGACGCGCGCAGCAGCTCCGAGAGCGACAGCGCTCGTCCGCCCTTCGCTCGGCTCTCCTCGCTCAGTGCGTGGATACGGTCGAACTGCTCCTCGGTGAGTCGCAGCTCGACCCTCTTCGCGTAGGAGGTGCTCCGCTTCCTCGTCCGCTTCGCCTGCGGCTCATCGTCCTTCGTCACCGTCCCACCTCCTACGACTCGGTTCTTGGCATGGGTGTCTTCACTGGTATCTACGATACGCGGTGTCGACGCCCATGCCAAGAACGGCAAGCAGTTCCGTTGTACGGGGTTTTCGCTCCGCTACAACCCCTCCCAACGGCGCTGCTTGCCCTCCATCTCGCTGCGCTCGTTGTCGGGTTGGGAGGCTCCCGCCTCCCCCCGGACTCCACCTACCGGTTTCGTCCGGGTCCCCCCTCCGGGCACAGCGAAGCCCCCACCTCGCATCCGCTCAGGTGGGGGCTCCGCTGACCGCTGGGACCGGGGGCTACGCGCTCCACGGCTGGTAGCCCGGCGTCGGCTCGTGGTCCGACGGATCAGCGGGCTCACCGACGGCCTCGGGAACGTCGTCCTGGCCGCTCTCACCGCCGCCGTCCGGCTCCGGCTGATCGACCTCGGACTCTGCTTCCACGGGTTCAGCCTCGGCCGCCTCAGGCTCGCTCTCCGGGTCCGCGTCGGCGTCCCCGTCGGGCTCCTCGGGCGCCTCCTGGGCGGCCAGGGCCTCCCGGACCCGGTCCAGGGCCCCGTCGGCCACGAGGGCCTCCAGGGCGGCGTCCACGGCCTCAGCGCTGGCCGCGCCAACCGACTCAGCGACGGCCTTCCCCAGCGCCACCTGCGACGCGACGAACGCCGCCTTGGCCTCCTTTGCAGCCTCGCGCTGCTCGGCCCTCAGCATGTCGTCCAGCTCCCTCTTCTTCCGGGCCAGCTCCGCGATCTTCGCCGCGCGGATCTCGGCCTTCGTCCTGCGTGCCATCGTTCTTCTCCTTCAGTCGTTGAGTGTGTGGTGGCGGCGTCGCTCGCGGGGTGGCGACGCTCGAATACTTGGCCCCGGTGCGGGCCGTTGTCGGTGGTCATGCGGGAGCGGAGCGAACGCATGACCTGGGGTGCCCAAAGCGGCAGCGCCGGGCACCCGTGCCCGTCCGCAGCGGAGCGCAGGACGGGGCGATGAGCACGGGTCATCCGGCCTCCTCGGCGTCGCTCGTGGGAGGCATCAGGTCCACTGGAATACCGTTGACGACGGTGATCGTCTTCGGCTGCGTCGAGACGCGCAGCAGGCCCCTGTAGCGGGGCTTCGTCACGGGCAGGCAGAGCTTGTTCGGGTCGCCGCCCTGAACGCGATAGACGGGGTTCATCCAGTCGTCAAGGCGGTACCGGGCGATCAAGGGCTCAGGCGCGTCCATGCGATGGCCGGTGCGCACCGACGACGTCCCCGCGTACTCCCAGTCGTCCATCTCGGTCGCCAGCGATGACAGCCGCCTGGTGAACTCGATCTTCGACAGCGCCCGGCCGTTCGGGTTCACGTGTGCGAACCACGCCCGGTACAGGTCGTAGAGGAAGTCCGAGGGCAGCAGGTCCCACACGAACTCGTCGGCGAACTCCGCCCAGAACTGCACGACGGGGTCGTTGACGAGACGTGCCTCCGCAGCGACCTTCTCGCCCGCCTCGGTGGGCGGGAGAACGTAGAAGTCCGGCATCGTCAGCACCTTGTGGAGCACGTACTCGAGCACCTCGGGACGGCGCACGTAGTCGGCCTTGATGGCCTTGTTGGCACGGCCGGTGAACGAGGTCAGGAACGGCAGGAAGTACTGCCTGCGCCGCGCCGAGCGGGAGGTGTCCTTGGACTTCGTGTGACCGTTCAGGCACTGGACCATAAACACGTTCGACCGAGCCGAATAGGGCTGCTCCATCTTCCGCTCGAAGTTGATCACGTCGCCGGTGATCACGGCCTTGAAGGCGGCCAGATCGTCGTTGAAGTCGCCGACCGCGTTCTCGTCGCACGCGTTCAACGTCTTGCCCTCCAGCTCCGCCAGGCGGAACCTGCGGGACGCTGCGAAGTCCGCGATCGGCAGCGAGGAGCACGAGTCGTCTCCGTGCAGGCCGCGCATCAGCTCCACCGTCGTGCCCTTGCCGGACTCGCCGTCCTCGTCGAAGAAGTACACCGCCTGGTCCCAGCGCACGTTGGGCCGCACGGAGGCGCCGACGACGTGCCACCAGGCGTTCGCCAGCTCCTCGTTCCCGCCGAACATCTCCAGCACGCCCGACTCGATGTCCCACGTCGAGCCGTCGGACTCCGTGATCACCAGCAGTGATGCCCCCGGCACCCACTTGGTGCGCACCTTCGCCGTGAGCACGAGGTCGGGTGAGAACGGCAGCAGCTCCTCGGTGGCGTAGTCGAAGACGCCGTTGTCGACCGGGGTGAGATCGCGCGCGTCGCACGCCGTCACCGTGGGCACCAGCGACTCCGGGGCCTCCCGCAGCAGGCCGAGCACGTCGTCGGCCTCGCGCTTGTTGGCCCCCGGGAGGAACAGCCGCACCACCGAGCGCAGGTAGTCCGGCCGGCCGACGTAGATCCCCTCGTCGGGGCCGTCGGCCTGGTAGATCGCCAGCATCCCGCGGTCGGCCGACTTCGGCGGGCGTACCTTGCGCACCACGAACAAACTCGCCACGAGCCGCGCCACCGCCTCCCTGGGAAGGGTCGAGTACGTGGCCAGGCGAGGGCTCAGGGAGCCCTTGCGCGCGGCATTGGCCTCGGCGACCTCCTTGTTGAGCATGCCCAGCAGAACCTGCTCTGCGGCCTCGGGAGCGACGTTGGGGAAGTCCTTCAGGAAGCGGGTGGTGACCACCCGCACGAGCTGCGTGGGGGAGCCCGCTTCGAGGTCGAACTCTGCGGTAGTCTGGCTTGCCCGGTCGGTACCCCCAGGGGTATTCTGGACCTCAGAGCCGCCAAACTCTTCGGGAGCCGCCTCAGCATCGCTGGGGCGGTTTTCTTTTGCGGTCATGGGTCATCGACCCCCCAGCAGGGACCGAAGACGCGCGAGGCGGGCCTCGTCGATCGGCGGGTGGTCGGCAGCGCCCTTGACGGGCACCGGCTGCGGTGCGAACGCGCTCTCGGCGTCGGACCTGAGGACGAACTTCCGGCCCCGGTACATGACGGCGGGGAGCTCGCCCGCGGCGATCCGTCGGTTGATGGTCGCGACCGAGACGGAGAAGGACCGAGCGATCTCGGCCACGGTCAGGGCGGCGTCCTCGGCGGTCTTCGCCGAGACGGGGGTGGTGAGTGCGACGGCGGAAGCCATAGCGATCTCCTTCAGAAGCAAGAGAAATCGCCGATTGAGGAGGTTCTTCGTCCCACCTCAGGGCTTCCCAGTCCGTCATGCTGGGCTCCCCGGGAAACCGGGGTTTAGCTCGCCCTCTCGTCGGGCGGCTCGGTCAGAACAACGCGTAGGGCATCGCTCCTAGCCGCATGATACGCCTCGGCCTCCTCGGATGCAACTGGCGCACTACTACTCAAGATTACTCACGTTGCTCACTGATCTTCACAACACGCGGAACGTGGTCGAGTTCAAGTTCAACGTGTAGCGATATCGACCGGTTCGCCTGTGGGGGAATCCATTGGCGACATCACCTGTTCTACGTTCACGGGCCGGGCTGGATGTGATGGCGCATTCCGGTCCCGTCACGCGGTTGCCGTTGAGGGACGGGGTGTTCCCGCCGATGGGGCGTCGGGGCGTCGCGGCCGGCGTTTCACCCACAGAGCAATCGGGAAGCGGGACGTCTGCGAGTCAGTTGTATGAAGTGAAAGGCAAGGCTGGAGCTCCGGAAGAGGGGCTCCGGAGACGGCAACGAAAAGCGGTCGGCCATGGTGACCGCCTGCCCAGCCGTCTCACTTCGGTTACTCAAGGAGTATGGATTATGGCTATGTTTCCGGCTTTGATGAATGACACTATGTTTTCGGATCTTTTCGATGATCCGTTCTTCGCGGGATGGCGCAACGCCGCGGCCAACATGGGGGGCGCGCTGGCCGCTCCGAACGCCATGCACACGGACGTTCGCGAGACGAAGGACTCGTATGAGGTGAGCATCGACATGCCCGGCTTCAACAAGGAGGACATCGCCGTCGAACTGCATAACGGGTACCTGACCGTGTCCGCGCACAGCGACAAGTCCAAGGACGAGAAGGACGATTCCGGCAAGTGGCTTCGCCGCGAACGCTATGCAGGCGCCTGCTCGCGCAACTTCTATGTCGGCGATCAGGTGAAGCAGAGCGACATCCACGCCAGCTACACCAACGGCACGCTGGGGCTCAAGATCGCGAAGGTCGAGCCCGCCCCCCAGGTGGAGGACAAGCACCAGATCGCCATCGAGGGCTGAGCGGCTGACGGATTCTCTCGGGATTCGCGGGATGCATGGCGGCGATCGTGCGGTGAGCACGATCGCCGCCATTGTCATGTTCCGACACCCTCTGCGGCGGTACGCGGCCATGCGGCGCCCCGCTGGCTGCGACGAGCCCGCGTGTCCTTGCGAATGGGGTTCGCATCGGGGGTGGGCCTTCCGCCGGATGTTCGGTCGGTTACGGGCATGCGGGGGATGCAGGAAGGGGCGACGAAACGAGAGTGAACCGGTGTTGCTAAGATAACGGTGAATGCCCGCATCGGTGATGGTGGGCGGATCGTCACGGTTCCGATTTGTTTCGGCGTTCCGTCCGCCGGTGATGCTCGCCTGATGCGGCCAGGGTTATTGCCGTCGCCATGGGAGGGAAGAGGAGATATGCGATTGCCGCGAATGCATCGTCCCATGCGCCCCGCGGCTCTTCCATCGATGCCCCTGTGGCTGAAGGGCGCTGTGCGTTCGCTGTCGCAGCCCGCGGCGCCGGTGTATCGTCGCCGCAGGCTGATGGCCGTGGGCGTGCTGGCGATCACCATCGTGCTTCTGGGTGCCCTGTGTCTGGCGGGACTGTCACGGCGCACCGCGGCGGTGGGCGCCTCCCCGTCGGATTCGGCGCAGAGTGCGAGGCCGTCGCTGCATAGAATGCAGGTTCCCCGCAGCAGGTCGTCGCTGCATGGGCGGGCGATGGGGGAAAATGATCTGAAAGCCTCCGATTTCGGTGCCAAAACGCTTGATTGGCGTGCATCCTCCGGGGGAAGCCATCCCAATCTGGGGGCATATGGGGGCGTCAGCGTCGACGTGAGCATCGGGCGACAGCGTGTCTACGTCCGTTCGCATGGGGTGACGATCTACATGATGATCGCCAGCACCGGGATGGACGACAGCACCCCTCGCGGCGACTTCACCGTGTCGGGCAGGGGACCGCATTTCTATAATCCCGGCGATTCCATGGGGGCCGACTACTGGGTGTCGTTCCTCAACGACGAATATCTGTTCCACAGCGTTCCCACCGGCAACGACCAGGGGGACTATATTGAGTCCGAGGCAAGAAAACTGGGAGAACCCGCATCGCATGGGTGTGTGAGACTGACGGTGGCCGATGCGCGGTGGCTTTATGAGCAGCTTCCCGATGGCACCCCGGTTCATATCGAATGAATGCCTGCTACGGCATCAGGAAAAGAGGATTGACTACCAATGGGCATGCCGCTTGATCTTTATGTGATTCGCCACGGCGAATCCGAAGCGAACGTTATCGTCAAGGCGGGGGAGCAGGGGGACAACTCCCTGTTCACGCAGGACAACGTCACCGTCCCCGACCGGTCGTGGCGGCTGACCGCCACGGGACGCAAACAGGCCGACTGCATCGGACGCTGGCTTGTCGCCCAGCAGCCGCTGTTCGACAGATATCTGGTCTCCCCGTATGTGCGGACACGGGAGACGGCCGCCACCATGGCGCTCCCCAAGGCGAAGTGGGAGGAGACGCGGGTGCTGCGCGAGCGCTCCTGGGGCGAGATCAGCACCGTCACCCAGGACGAGTTCAAGAACAACTACGAGCGCAACTGGATGTTCAAACGAACCGACCCGCTCTATTGGCGCCCGCCTGCAGGCGAATCGATCGCCGACGTGGCCGAGGACCGCGTGCACAATCTGCTCACGTCGCTCAACCGCCGGTCCGAGGCGGAGTCCGTCGTCGCCGTCAGCCACGGGGATTTCATGCTCGCCCTCATGCTCACCCTGGAGGATCTTTCCGATGAGGAGTTCCTGCGCCGTGCGGACAGCGACACGTGGAAGATCACGAACTGCACATGCCTGCACTACTCCCGCCGTGACCCCGACACGGGGCGCACCTCCCGCCGCGTGCGCTGGGAGCAGACGGCCCACCCGATTCTCGATGAGCAGACCGGCCGCTGGGAGGTCGAGGTCGAGCCCTGGCGCGAGTTCCAGCGACCCCTGCTGTCCAACGGGGATCTGGTCGATGTGGTCCAGTCCGTCGATCCGCATCTGCTCAGCTACAGGCACTGACCCGGCCGGGGCGACCGGTGCCGATGGAGAATCTCGTTTCGCTTCCCCGAGGATGGCCCCGTGCCTGCCGTCCGTTTGCCTTGGCGCGAGTATGCGTTCGCCGGCGGATGCGGGACACGAAACATGCCGTACTCCGGTGACCATATACAATGACCCATGGCACGCCTGGCGTGAACGTCCTGCAAAGGATTGGGGGACAACGCCGGCGAACGGCCGAGGTCAAAGGTCAAAAGGAGAGACGAATGAGGAACCTGTTCACTTGGAAGCTGCACGGAGACGGCCGCACGCTGCGCCCGGGGGAGGTGGTCGAACCCGATGAGCGTCTGACATGGGGGCGCACGGCGGGGATCGGAGCGCAGCATGTGATAGCGATGTTCGGCGCGACCTTCCTCGTGCCCATCCTGACCGGCTTCGACCCCTCGACGACGTTGTTCTTCACGGCCATGTCGACGGCCCTGTTCCTGCTGATCAACAAGAACATGCTCCCCAGCTATCTGGGAAGCTCCTTCGGCTTCATCGCGCCCATCACGGCGGTGACGGCCGCCCACAAGGGGATCGCGGCGGCCGGGTTCGGCATCATGGTGACCGGTCTGCTGCTTGCCCTTGTGGGGATTCTGGTTCATTATGCCGGTGCCAAATGGATCGACATCATCATGCCTCCGATCGTCAACGGCGCCATCGTCGCCATCATCGGCTTCAATCTGGCGCCCACCGTGTGGACGAATTTCCAGAAGGCGCCGGACACGGCACTCGTCACCCTGGTCGCGGTTCTTCTCATCGCCATGCTGTTCAAAGGCCTGCTGGGAAGACTCAACATTCTTCTGGGTGTTCTGGTCGGCTATCTGTACGCATGCATACGCGGCCAGGTCGATTTCAAGGCGGTCGGTCAGGCGGCGTGGGTCGGCCTGCCGAATTTCCACATGCCGCATATGGATTTCTCGATTCTCCCCATGTTCATCCCCGTCGTTCTGGTCCTGGTGGCCGAAAACGTCGGTCATGTGAAGTCGGTCGCCCAGATGACCGGACGCAACTATGACGATCAGATCGGCACCGCGCTTCTCGCCGACGGCATCGGCACCGCCATCGCCGGTTTCGGTGGCGGATCGGGAACGACCACATACGGCGAGAACATCGGCGTGATGGCGAGCACGAAGGTCTATTCCACGGCCGCATACTGGTGCGCCGCCGTCTTCGCCCTCATTCTGAGCCTGTGCCCCAAATTCGGGGCCGTCATCAACACCATCCCCTCCGGCGTGCTCGGCGGGGTGACCACGCTGCTGTACGGCATGATCGGCATGATCGGCGTTCGCATATGGGTCGACAACAAGGTCGATTTCGACAAGCCCCTGAACGTGATGACGGCGGCCGTCGTCATGATCATCGGCATCGCCAACTTCACCTTCGCCGTGTCCGGTGTGCAGTTCAATGGGATCGCCATCGGCACCGTCGTGGTCCTCGTCATGTACCACGGCCTCAAATCCATCGGAAAGGCCACCGGAGTGGTGGAAAAGGACGTGAAGTGACATTTCGGCGTCGCTGAAAGCAGCGCCATGAATCCACATGAATCACCATGAATCCCGGTAAGGCGGCCACCTCGTCCATTCGACGCGGCCCGCCTCCCCGGGATTCATGGCATGATGTCTCGATGCCCCGGCGTGCGTGACCGACGCCGTGGCCTCGGGCTCCGGGGAAATCTCGTCGCTTGATGCCCCGGCGCGCGTGACCGACGGCAGTGCATCGAGCCGGACGACAGCCCGCGCTATCGGGCGAGTTTCATCTGGTATTTGAGCGTCATCACCCGGATCGCGGAGCGCGTGACCTTCTGCGCGAACACGGGGTCGGCGTGAGCCTTTGCACTCAGCCCCTCAAGGATCGGCGCCACCATTGACGGGTCGCCGATGCAGGCGACATCCCCGCCCGCCTCGATGAGCCGGGTCCCCAGCTCGTCGGCGCTGATGCCGCTTACGGCGGCGGCCGACAGCGAATCGGAGATCACCACCCCCTGATATCCGTCATGCGTGCGCAGCTGGCCGTCGAGAATCGTGGGGGAGAAGGCCGCGGGAGAGCCGCCGTCGATGTTGCGGTAGGTGGCCAGGGACATCATCACCATCGCGGGCCTGGCGCTCAGCGCCCTGTCGAAGGCCTCGATCTCGGGCCCTCCCGGTGTCGTGGAGGTGTCGAGAACACCCTGGTCGGTGAAATCGGTGTTGCCTGTCACGCCCCCCAATCCGGGATAATGCTTGATGACGCTGCTCACGCCGGAGGATCTCATACCGTCGATGAAGGCCTGGGCATGTGCCGCGTTCCCTGTCGCGTCCAGGCCGAAATCCCGGTCCAGGGCGCCGATGGGGGCGTTGAGAGCGCGGCTGACCTCTACGGTGTCGACCACGGGGGCGAGGTCGACATTGACTCCCGCGGACAGGAGCTGCGATCCCCATTCCCGCGCGGATTCCTCGAGCTGATCCGCTTGCATGCGGCCCTGCTCAACGGCCGAGGGGATGGGGGAGAACCCCGGTCCCTGAAGGTGCTGGACCATTCCTCCCTCCTGGTCCGTGGCGATGATGAGTCCTCTGTTTCCGGGGGCCAGCCGTTGCAGCGAATCCGCGGCCGATCTGACCTGGTCCACCCCGCCGTTCCAGTTTCCCAGCAGCAGGACGGATCCCGCCTGCCTGCCGACGATGATGTCGCGCACCTGTGAGATGTCCTCTCCCGCTTGGAACGGGATCATCACCAGCTGCCCGATTTGCTCGTCGAGGCTCATGGATCTCACGGCGTCGCGCGCCCTGTCGGAGTCCGACCGTTCCGCGGGGCGGGGAACGGCGGATGCGCGATGCTCGCCAAGGTTCGCCCGGTCGCGTCGCGCCGGGCGGTCCGTCCGGGGTGACAGGACGGAGCGAGTGGGCGTCGGCGTGGTGCCGCCCGCATGTGGCGTGACGTTTCGGGAGCGATGCCACCACCATGCGCCCGCGGTGGCGGCGGACAGCAGGCAGAGAACCAGGACGAGCGTCGCGGCGCGATGGCGCGATGGTCCCGGTCGGGTCTGTGGAGAGCGGCGACGGTTCATATGGACCATTATCCCATTCCCGGCCCGTGGCGCCGCCGAGCCGTTCCCCCCGCGGAAGGCCCGCTGGGGTGCGCGACTCTGCCCGTCTCGCGGAATCCGTCCCTCTTGCCAATACGTATGGGTAGGCTGGAGGCATGTCTTTTTTTGATGCCTTTGGAGCGATGTTCGGCCCCGATAACGATCCGCGGCGTTCCCGCAGACACGAATCGGAGGATGACCCGGTGGTGCTCAACGTCGATGTGGATGGGGACGACTCCCGGTCCTCCGGTCGCGGGGGGCCGTCGCGCGCCGGTCGCAACCCGCGCCTGGCACGCAGACCGCAACGCCGTAGCGGTTCCACCGGTCGGGGGACGAAGGTGGCCATCGCCGTCGTCGCCGTCCTGGTGGTGGTCGTCGGGCTGTTCTTCGGGTTGGCGAGGTTCCTCACCGATCTCATGTGGTTCACGCAGCTCGGCTTTGAGCGCGTGGTGTGGACGCAGCTGGGGACCAAGGTCGGCCTGTGGGTGGCCTATGCGATTGTCATGGCGGCCGTCAGCTATCTTTCCGCAACGCTGGCCATACGGGCCCGTCCTAATTCGCCGGACGGGTCGACGCTGCGCATCAACGGGGACATCGTCGAGGTTGGCAAGGGCGTGAGCTCACGGACCGCCAGGCGCGTGGCGGTATGGGTGTCCCTGGTGATCGGAGTGATCTTCGGCGCGCAGTGGAACGCCAACTGGGCAGACATCCTGCTGATGTTCAACTCCCAGAAATTTGGAATCACGGATCCGCAGTTCGGTCTCGACAACGGCTTCTACGTGTTCATTCTCCCGGGACTCAACTTCGTGCTGTCCGCCGTGTCCATGCTGCTTTTCATAGGGATGGTGTTCTCGATCGTCACCCATGCCCTGATGTCAGGGATCCGCATCAGCATGCCGGTCCAGGGCAGGGGACTGTTCTCCATCACCAGGCGCGCCCGTCGCCAGATAGCCGTGTGGCTGATGCTCAACATGTTCGCCTGGTCGATCCGTCAGGCCATGGGGGTATTCGACCGTCTCACGCAGGAGGGGGATCGCATCACCGGAGCATCCTACACCGCCGTGCACGCCACGATTCCGCTCACCTTCGTCATCGCCGGCCTGACGGCGGTCCTGGGCGTCGTGCTCGGCGTGTGGCTGATGCATTCGCATGCGCTGGAGGGATCGGCCCCCACGGGAGTGCGGGCCATGGTGGCCTTCCGTGCATGGAGGACCCCCGTCGTCGCGATAGCCGCGATGCTGGTCGTCACCCTCGTGCTCTCGGGACTGTGGCCGATGCTGCTGCAGCGTTTCAAAGTCAACCCCAATGCCCAGGAGATGGAGTCGACCTACATTCAGCGCAACATCAAGGCCACCCAATACGCCTATGGCCTGGATTCGATGAAGACCAACCAGTACGCGGCCACCACCGAGGGAAAATCCGGGGCGCTCTCCTCGGATGCGGAGACGACCGCGCAGATCCGCCTGCTTGATCCTCAGGTGGTGTCCCCGACGTTCAAGCAGCTGCAGCAGTCCAAGCAGTATTACACGTTTGCGGACACCCTTGCCGTCGACAAGTATGATGTCGACGGAACAAGCCAGGACACGGTCATCGCGGCACGAGAGCTTGATCTCAGCGGTCTGGACAATCGCAACTGGGTCAACGACCACACGGTCTACACGCATGGATACGGCGTCGTCGCCGCATACGGGAACAAGGTGACGGCCGACGGGCAGCCGGAGTTCTTCGAATCGGGGATCCCGACCCAGGGCATGCTCACCAAGTCGGAGCACTATCAGCCCAGAATCTATTTCTCGCCCAACGCGAGCGAGTACTCCATCGTGGGGGCGCCCCAGGGGACCACGTCATGGGAGTTCGACTATCCCACCGGGTCTCAGGGGGCGACGAACACCTTCAAGGGCAACGGCGGCCCCAGCGTCGGCAACATCTTCTCGAGGCTGCTGTATTCGATCCGCTTCGGATCCGATCAGATCCTGTTCTCCGACCGTGTCACGCCGAATTCCCAGATTCTCTACGACCGCAGCCCCAAGGATCGTGTGGCCAAGGTGGCGCCCTATCTGACGCTCGACGGGCGCGTCTACCCGGCGGTGGTCAACGGTCGCGTGAAGTGGATCGTCGACGGCTATACCACCTCCAACGCCTACCCCTACTCTCAGAGGACCGATCTGGGCTCCGCCACCCAGGACTCGACGACGACCACGTCGAGCACCGTGCAGAGCCTGGGCTCCCAGAATGCGAATTACATCCGCAACTCCGTGAAGGCCACGGTCGATGCCTACGACGGTTCGGTGAACCTGTACGCATGGGATCCCAGCGACCCGGTCCTCAAGGCGTGGGAGAAGATATTCCCGGGGGAATACCACCCGCTGTCCTCCATCTCCGGGGATCTGATGAGCCACATGCGCTACCCCGAGGGGCTGTTCAAAGTCCAGCGTCAGCTGATCGCCAAGTACCATGTGAACACCGCGGGCCAGTTCTTCTCCGGAGAGGACTTCTGGCAGACGCCGGTCGATCCGACGGAATCGAAGAGCGCGCAGCAGCAGGACGTGCTTCAGCCGCCGTACTATCTGACTCTTAAAACAGGCGGCTCGAAGAAGCCGGTGTTCTCGCTGACGTCGACCTATATCCCCGCCGGCTCCTCGACGCGCGAGATCCTGACGGGCTTCCTGTCCGTCGATTCCGACGCGGGAAGGACCCGGGGCAAGATAGGCTCGAACTACGGCACGCTTCGTCTGCAGGAGCTTCCCAAGGATTCGAACGTTCCGGGTCCCGGCCAGGCGCAGAACAACTTCAATGCCAGCGCCGATGTCTCCAAGGAGCTGAACCTCCTGGAATCCGGGTCCACGAACGTGAACCGCGGCAATCTTCTCACGCTCCCCCTCGGTGGCGGCCTGGTGTACGTGGAGCCCGTGTATGTGCAGTCGAGCGGGTCGACGAGCTTCCCCCT
Organism: Bifidobacterium sp.; assembly: GCA_022649135.1. GTDB lineage: Bacteria > Actinomycetota > Actinomycetes > Actinomycetales > Bifidobacteriaceae > Bifidobacterium. The sequence continues at coordinate 117,938 of JALCNP010000001.1, read as the reverse complement.
GCTGAAAAAGGTTCTTGTCGCCTTCGGCGATCAGGTCGGGTTCGCCGACACTCTGGACGAGGCTCTCAACCAGGTCTTCGGCGGCGATTCCGGGGCTTCGGCGGGTGATGCCGAGAACGCGGGCAAAACCGCGGGGCAGAGTTCGGGAGGGGGCCAGTCCTCTGCGCAGGGTTCGGGTGGATCGAACTCGTCGGGCAGCGGGGGAACCGGCTCCTCGGGCGCGGGCGCGGCCGCCAGCGCGCAGCTGAAGGCGGCTTTGGACCAGGCTTCGCAGGCCATGAAGGATTCCGACAGCGCCATGAAATCGGGGGACTGGAGCGCGTATGGCCAGGCCCAGAAACAGTTGAGCGAAGCGTTGAGCAAGGCCATCGAACTGGAGAAATAATCGCGGTAGTGCAACGCGGCTCGCGGCATCCCGTTCGTCCGGCCGCGTTCGCTGGATGAATTCTGTCGCCCTGGTGCTGTTAGCTGTTGTCTGCCGTCCGAGGGCGGATGCTGTCTGAGGACGACTGCGGATGCGGATGAGGAACGAGCGAGGAACAATGCAGGAAGAGAACGGGAGCCACCCGTATGGGCGGATGGGCGAAGCCGTGCAGGCGTCCAGACCGGTGCGGGTCGACGCGGCGACGGTCTCGGGGGAACTCAGCCTCCGGGCACGATCCGGGGAAACCGGGACAGGCCCGGACGGTGCGGCCACCGCGAGGGTCCGCGACGCCCGGGAGGATGATCTTCAGGCGATCACGGATATATACAACGAGGCGGTCCTCGCCGGCGGATCGACGGCGGATCTGTCGCCGCGCACCCTCGATCAGCGACGGGAATGGGTGTCCTCCCACAGTCCCCGGAGCGATTATCCGGTCGTCGTTCTGGAGGACGGGAACGGAACGGTGGTCGGCTTCGGCTCGTTGTCGCGATTCCATCAGCGTCAGGCGTATGAGGGTGTGGTCGAGCTGAGCTATTATGTCGGGGCGCACGCCCGACGGCACGGGTACGGCACCCTTCTGGTTCAATGGCTTGTTTCGCGTGCCCGTGTGCTGGGGTATCGCACCGCGACGGCGATCATCTTCACCGGGAACTCCGGCTCTCTCGCGCTGGCGAGCCGCGCGGGCTTCCGGCGCTACGGCATGTTGCCGAACGCGTGCTATGACGGCAAGAGATTTCTCGACGTGTCGTATTGGTACAGGGAACTATAAGGATATGAGGCAATGGCATCGGATTTTTGGCTGATCGCCGGGTTGGGAAACCCGGGCGGACAATACGAGGGGACGCGGCACAACATGGGTTTCATGGCCGCCGACGTTCTGTCGCAGAGGTGGGGCGTCGGATTCGGCGACCACAAGGGTCTGGCACGGCTGGGCAAGGGCGTCATGAGGCTTGAGGGTGTGAGCGTCAAGTTCTTCCTCGCCAAGCCGCTGACATACATGAACGACTCCGGGGACGCCGTATCCTCCATCTGCACGTATTACGCCATCGCCCCCGAGCATGTCGTCGTCCTCCATGACGACATGGATCTCGAATTCGGCCGCATCAAGGTGAAGGCCGGTGGGTCCGCCGGCGGGCACAACGGCATCAGATCCATCGACAAGTCCCTGGGGACGAACGCCTATGCTCGAGTCCGCATCGGTGTAGGACATGCCCATAGAGGGCCTCACGCCCACGAGAACACTGTCGATTGGGTGCTGGGCGGTTTCGCGTCGCAGCAGCGCGCGCAGCTGCCGGACGTGCTCGCCGACGCGGCGGATGCCTGTGAGACGGTCATCGTCGATGGATTGAGCCTGGCGCAGGAGCGGTTCAATGGTCGCTGACGCTATGACGCAAAGGGGGACCGGGACATCGTCCCATGACTCCGTCGAAGGGTCGCTGCACGCCGTTATCAGAGATCTGGACTCCGATGGGGCTTTTCATAGGCTCGCTGTCGGGGAGGCCGATCGGGACTTCGACGGCGCATCCCTCACCGTCGGTCTTCCGCAGGGGCTGCGCCCTGCGCTTGCCGTGGCGGCGGCGGTGCGCAGACCGGTCGTGATGGTCGTGGTCTCCGGCCGGGAGGCGCAGGACACCGTCGATGCACTGCGTTCCTGGTATGACGGCGACCCGAACGACATCGCCCAGCTGGAGGCGTGGGAGACGCTGCCCCATGAGCGGCTTTCGCCGCGGGCCGATACGGTCGCCAGCAGGATGGCGGTGTTCCGCAGGCTGAAGCATCCCGAGCCCGGAAGCGCCATGTTCGGGCCGATTCGGATTCTCGTCATGCCGGTGCGCTCCCTCATTCAGCCGGTCGTGGCGGGCCTGTCCGACGTGGAGCCGCTCGTTCTGAGCACGGGCCAGGACACGCCCTTCGATCAGGTGACCGCGCGCCTGGTCGAGAACTCCTACACGCGCGTGGATCTCGTCATGGATCGCGGCGAGTTCGCCGTGCGGGGCGGAATCCTGGACGTTTTCGCCCCCACGGCCCCTCATCCCGTGCGGGTTGAGTTCTTCGGGGATGAGATCGATTCGATTCACGAGTTCAACGCATCCGATCAGCGCACCTATGGAGAGGACCTCGGAAGCATCTGGGCCACGCCCTGCCGGGAGCTTCAGCTCACCGAGGCGGTGCGGTCGCGGGCCAGATCGCTGATAGGGCAGATCCCCAACGCGGAGGACATGCTGGAGTCCATCTCCAACGCGATCGCGGTGGAGGGAATGGAGTCGCTGATTCCCGCGCTGGTGGACGACATGGAACCCGTGTCCTCGATGCTGGATCCGCATGCCCTCGTCATGATGTGCGATACCGAGAAGCTTCGCCGTTCGGCCCAGGATCTTTCGACAACCGCCAACGAATTCCTGGCGGCGAGCTGGCATGTGGCGGCGAGCGGGCATGGATCGGGTGCGCCGATCAGCTTCGATCAGGCGAGCTTCCTCGACTTCGACGAGACGATGTCCGCCGTGGAGTTTTCCGATCATGACGTGTGGAATCTCACCGGTTTCGGGGTCGACCCGTCCGTTCCGGGCCACATTCGGCTTGATGCCAAGGCACCAGACGAATACCGGGGGAACGAGCACAAGGTCTCCAGTGGTGTCGAGGGCCTGATCGAGGCGGGTTTCCATGTGACGGTCACCGCCGCGGGCCACGGCACGCTCGCGCGGCTTACACGCGCCATCCAGGAGACCGGGATCACGCGGTTCCAATCGATCCGATCGCAAAGTTTCGACGGGTTCGTCGATGCCGCGGCGCATGTGGCCCTTCTCACCGAGCGCGATCTCACCGGCAGACAGAGCGCGGTGGGCCAGTCCAAGACGCCGAAGAGACGGCGCAAGGCCATCGATCTGGTCGAGCTCAAGCCGGGGGACTTCGTCGTCCACGAGCAGCATGGGATCGGACGGTTCGCCGGCATGCGGCAGCGCACCGTCGGAATCGGCGCGAACAGGACGACCCGTGAGTATCTTGTTCTCGAGTATGCCCCAAGCAAGCGCAATGCGCCTGCCGACAAGCTGTTCATTCCCACCGACCAGCTTGACCAGGTGAGCAAGTACATCGGTGCCGACAAGCCCAAGCTCAACAAGCTCGGGGGCTCCGACTGGGCGGCCACCAAGGCCAAGGCCCGCAAGCACGTGCATGAGATCGCGCAGGATCTGGTGAAGCTCTATTCGGCGCGGCAGAGTACCAAGGGTTTCGCCTTCAGTCCCGACACCCCCTGGCAGAAGGAGTTGGAGGACGCGTTCCCCTACCAGGAGACGCCGGATCAGCTCACCACCATCGACGAGGTCAAGTCCGACATGGAGAAGCCCGTCCCCATGGATCGCCTGATCTGCGGCGATGTGGGGTTCGGAAAGACGGAGATCGCCCTGAGGGCGGCCTTCAAGGCCGTGCAGGATTCCAAGCAGGTCGCTCTGCTGGTTCCCACCACCCTTCTGGTGCAGCAGCATTTCGAGACCTTCACCGAACGGTTCGAGGGCTTCCCGGTGAACGTCGCCGCGCTGAGCCGTTTCCAGACCAAGGCCGAGATCGCGGCCACGCTCAAGGGTTTGGAGGATGGCACCGTGGACATCGTCATCGGCACCCACAAGCTTCTTAACCCCAGGATGCGGTTCAAGGATCTGGGGCTGCTCATCATCGACGAGGAGCAGCGCTTCGGCGTCGAACACAAGGAGACGCTCAAGGCCCTGCGCACGAACGTCGACGTCCTGTCCCTGTCGGCCACCCCCATTCCACGCACGCTGGAGATGGCCGTCACCGGCATACGCGAGATGTCCACGCTGGCGACGCCCCCGGAGGACCGTTTGCCCGTTCTCACCTATGTGGGTGCCTATGACGACGCCCAGGTGACCGCGGCGATACGGCGGGAGCTGCTCCGTGGCGGACAGGTCTTCTACGTCCATAACCGCGTGGAGGACATCGACCGGGTCTCGTCCCGGATCCACGAGCTCGTTCCCGAGGCGCGCATCGGAATCGCCCACGGGAAAATGGGCGAGAAGCGGCTCGACGGGGTCATCCGCGATTTCTGGCATCGCGACATCGACATTCTGGTATGCACGACGATCATCGAAACGGGCCTTGACATATCGAATGCCAACACGCTGCTGGTCGACCACGCCGACCGCTTCGGCCTCAGCCAGCTCCATCAGCTGCGCGGCCGCGTCGGGCGGGGCCGGGAGCGTGCCTATGCGTATTTCCTCTACGATCCGGCCAAGCCCATGACCCAGCAGTCGCACGACCGTCTCGCCACCATCGCGCAGAACACGGCGCTGGGCTCCGGGTTCGACGTGGCCATGAAGGATCTTGAGCTGCGCGGCACCGGGAATCTGCTCGGCGACGAGCAGAGCGGGCACATCGAGGGCGTGGGGTTCGACCTATACGTGCGCATGGTCTCCCAGGCGGTCGAGGAGTACAAGGAGCCCCAGCGCACCGAGCCGCTGGCCGTCACCATCGATCTGCCGATCGAGGCCTCCATACCGGTGGACTACATCGATTCCGACAAGCTCAGACTCGAGGCGTACCGCAAGCTCGCCGCAGCCCGCAGCGAAAGCGACCTGCGCGACCTGCGCGAGGAACTCACCGATCGCTACGGCCGCCCTCCGGAGGAGTTCGACGCGCTGTTCGACGTCGCTCGTCTGAGAAACAAGGCGCGGTCCTTGGGAATCTCGGAGATCGTGACGCAGGGCCGCAATGTCAGGCTTGCCAAGGTCGATCCGCCGGAGTCGCTCCGGCTGCGGATGGGCCGCATCTACAAGGGTTCGCAGTATCGGCCGCTCACCCATTCGATGCTGGTTCCCGCGCCCTTCGCCGGGTCGTTGGGATCGGCGCCCATGAATGGCGACGCGGTGGTGAAGTGGGCGTTTCAGCTTGTGGAGGATATGTCCTGGAACCCCGCCGCTTCGACGCGCTGACTGCATGAGGGCCCGGAGCCGGATTGGGAGAGTGTGAGGCGTCCGGCGGCGGATGGCTCTGTCATGGCCGATTACTTATGTTAGCGCTCACAATAACGTTGTGGGATATGCGTGCACGTCGTCCATAAATCCCACTATTCTTGACAGTGTCATCACAACCTAACGTTTAAAGGAGCAGTTGTGGCAGCAATTGAAAGCGTGTATGCGCGCGAAATTCTTGATTCCCGTGGCAATCCGACAGTGGAGGTCGTCCTCGACACCGATGATGGCGCTGAGGGTCTCGGCCTGGTTCCTTCCGGTGCCTCCACCGGTGAGGCGGAGGCCTGGGAGCGTCGTGACGGCGACAAGTCACGCTACCAGGGCAAGGGTGTTCTCAATGCGGTCAAGGCCGTGAACGATGTCATCGCACCGAAGGTCATCGGCATGGACGCCTCCGATCAGCGCGCCCTCGACGACACGATGATCGAGCTCGACGGAACCGCCAACAAGGGCAAGCTGGGCGCCAACGCGATCCTGGGCGTGTCCCTCGCCGCGCTGTATGCCGCGGCCCAGTCCGCGGAGCTTCCGCTGTACCGCTACATCGGCGGCACTAACGGTCATATTCTCCCCGTCCCGAACATGAACATCATGAACGGCGGCGCCCACGCGGACTTCGCCACCGACATCCAGGAGTACATGATCTCCCCGTACGGCTTCGACACCTATCGCGAGGCTCTTCGCGCGGGCGTCGAGGTCTACCACACCCTCAAGGGCGTGCTCAAGAAGGATGGTCTGGACACCGGTCTGGGCGACGAGGGCGGCTTCGCACCGAAGATGAAGTCCAACGAGGACTCCCTGAAGTACATCATGCGCGCCATCGAGGCTGCGGGCTACGAGCCCGGAAAGCAGATCGGCATCTGCATGGACATCGCCTCCTCCGAGTTCTACAACAAGGAGACCGGCAAATACCGCTTTGACGGCGCCGATCGCGACTCCGCCTACATGCTCGACTACTACGAGAAGCTGGTCAACGAGTACCCGATCGTCTCCATCGAGGACCCCTACCAGGAAGAGGGCTGGGACGATTGGGCGATGATCACCAAGAAGCTCGGCGACCGTCTGCAGTTCGTCGGCGATGACCTGCTGGTCACCAACCCGAAGCGCCTGCAGAAGGGCATCGACATGGGTGCGGCGAACTCCCTGCTCGTCAAGCTCAACCAGATCGGCACCGTGACCGAGACCCTCGACGCCATCGAGCTGGCCACCGCGAACGGCTTCACCTCCATGGTGTCCCACCGTTCCGGCGAGACACCCGACACCACGATCTCCGACCTGGCGGTCGCCAAGAACACCCGTCAGATCAAGACCGGCGCCCCGGCGCGTGGCGAGCGCATCGCCAAGTACAATCGTCTGCTCGAGATCGAGGAGGAGCTTGGCTCCACCGCGTCCTACGCAGGCTACAGCGCCTTCAAGGCATGCAAGAAGTACATGAAGTAGCTCTCGCAGCATAGGGCCGTATGGCCCGTCGCCGATGATGCCCGTCACATTCCCAAGTCGAATGTGACGGGTATTTTCGTGACTATGAGCAAATCATCCTCGAGCATGACGCAGGGAACCAAGACAGACGGAGGCAGTCGGCGCACCAAGACCGGCAGACGTGCCGGCGCGGGGCCGGTTGCCTTCTTCGTGTCCCTTTTCATCATCGCCCTGGGAACCATCCAGATCGTTTCCACCTTCCACACCTACGCGCTCAATCTCGCCGAGCTCAACGGTCTCAAAAGGCAGGAGTCCGCGCTTGTCGCCAAGAAGCAGGATCTGGAGAACGACATCTCCCGCTGGAACGACAAGGCGTATGTGACGGCCCAGGCACGGGAGCGGCTCGGATTCGTATTCCCCGGCGAGGAGGCGGTGCGCGTCGAGCACCCCGAGGCCGTGACGGGCACGAAGAACAACGACAAGGATGATTCCTCGCAGAAGTCCGACCGCAAGGTGCTTCCCTGGTACAGCGAACTGGCGTATTCATTCAAGAAGGCGGATGATTCGTCGGCAAAGCAGACGTCCGGCGGATCAAGCTCGCACCGGTCCCCGAGCTCGAGCGGGGGGTCTTCGACGAGCGGGTCGTCGACGAGCGGGTCGTCGTCGGGGAGCCAGACCACACAATCCGGTCAGTGATGGGGCCCGGCTGCTCAATGGCTTGGGCAGTTGATGTTCCCGGTCGGCGGGAGAAGCGGCCGGCGGGGTTTCGCACCCGCATGATCATGACACAAGAATATGGAAGCAGGGAGAGGGCATCGGCGTGACGGATACGGGTTCGGTGGGTATAGGTTTAACGGGCGCAGGTTCAGAGTATACAGGTTCAGCGGGCACGGTTTCTGCGGATACAGGCTTGGCTGCCGCGCGCGCGGCGGGCATGGACGGGTCGACGGATGTGGACACGATGGCCGCGGCCCGGTCCGGGTATGCGGCAGTTCCGGATTCCCCGGCGAGCCCGAATGCGGGTGACAACACGGATGGCGATGACGAGACCTCGCTGAAGGCGGCCGCATCCGCTGTGGCGGCCCGAATCATGAACAACCCCGCAACCGATGCGGAGAGGGACATCGTCGAACGCCAGCTGGGCAGGTTCCCGCGCGGCATGGTCGCCGTCGGTGCGCGCTGCGTGTGCGGCAGGCCTCTTGCCGTGGTCACCAGGCCCCTGCTTCCCGGCGGGATTCCGTTCCCCACCACCTGCTATCTGACCAGTCCGGAGGCGGTGAAGGCGGTCTCCCATGCCGAGGCGAACGGCGTGATGAAAATCTTCACCGCCATGCTGGCCGATGATGAGGGCCTCGCCGGCGAATACGTGCGTGCCCACCGCCTGTATCTCGCCTTCCGGCATGAGATCGCCATGGCGCTGAACGACAGCGAGGAGCATATCTCCTCCACCAGCGCCGGCGGCATGCCCACCCGCGTCAAGTGCCTGCATGCCCTGCTCGCCCAGACCCTGATCATGGGGAGGGGCTCCAACCCGATCGGCGATCTTACGGCCGAGCGCATCCGCGACGAATTCGACCCGAATGTGTGTCGCTGCTCCGTGCAATGGTAGGCTCGCATACGTTCGAATCGGCTGCGGAAGCGCCGGACGGGTCTCCGGTCGGTGCATGGTCGCAAGGATGGAAGGATGATAGCGTGAGCAGCTCCGTGGTGGTCGCCGGGATCGATTGCGGCACCAATTCAATACGTCTTAAGGTGGCCCGAGTGGACGAGCACGGCATGGAGGACATCGTTCCGCGCATGCTGCGGGTGGTCAGGCTGGGGGAGGACGTGGACACGACCCACCGTTTCGCGCCCCAGGCCCTGCAGCGCACCTATGCTGCGGCCGAGGAATTCGCCCGCGTTCTGGCCGAGCACAAGGTGGATGGCATCCGTTTCGTGGCCACCTCCGCGACACGGGACGCCGACAACCGCGATGAGTTCGAACGGGAGATCACCCGTATCCTGGGCGTGACGCCCGAGGTGATACCGGGCACGGAGGAGGCGGCCCTGAGCTTCCTGGGAGCCACAAGCGTCGTCCCCCGCAAGGATCTGCAGCCACCATACCTTGTCGTTGACCTGGGAGGCGGATCCACCGAACTCGTGCTGGGCGAGGACGGGACCGAGGATTCGCCCACCCGCGTGCACAGCGCATACTCCATGAACATCGGCTCCGTGCGTATGACCGAGCGTCATCTGCACGACGATCCTCCGACCGACGAGCAGATACGCGAGGCGACCCGGGACATCGACGACCACATCCGCGAAGCCTTTGCGCACGTGCCCGTGCACAGGACAGGGACCATCATCGGCGTCTCCGGAACGGTGACCACGATGGCGGCGCTTGCCATGGGGCTCAAGAAATACGATCACCGCGCCGTCGACGGCGTGCGCATCGGCATGGATGACGCGTATGCCGTCGACGAACGATTCCTCAGGATGAGCCGTGCCGAGCGATCCCGGTTCAAAACGATCCACCCCGGCAGAATCGATGTGGTCGGCGGGGGAGCGCTAGTGTGGAATCGGGTCCTGTTCAACGTCGCGCAGGAGGTCAGGCATGAGGGGGGAAGGACCCTGGATTCGTTCGTCGCCAGCGAGCACGGTCTCCTCGACGGAATCGTGCTGGATTACGGGAGACGACTCGGCGTGGCGCGCAAAATCGTGGCATAATACCAACGTTGGCCTTGGCTCATGCCCCCTTGGCGAAATCGGTAGACGCAGTGGACTTAAAATCCGCCGCCGCAAGGCTTGCGGGTTCGAGTCCCGCAGGGGGCACAGGTAGTGCGCTTTTCGGCTATGGCCAATCTCTGTCTCCAGCGGGACCGGCATGTCTTCCGCACAGTCGCCGGAATGTCCGCGATGGTTTTCCTTTGACTTTCTCAGGCCAGGTGCGGACACGGTCGGGCATCGGCGGGGATGCTCCGATTTCTGACACGCGCTGTGCCGGCGCGCAGAAGCGCTGGACGACACTTATACTGGGCATATCGTAACGAGGGAAAATCCATGATGATACGGGTGTGTGAGAAGAAGGGGTTGTATGGCGCCGACGACTAAGGAGGGCCAGCGGGCTGAACTGCATAAGACGATTTGGCGCATCGCCAATGAGCTGCGTGGTTCGGTGGATGGCTGGGATTTCAAGACGTATGTGCTGGGGCTGCTGTTCTACCGCTTTATCAGCGAGAATCTGACGGCTTATATCAACCGCGGCGAGCGTGCGGCCGGTAGCTCCGATTTCGATTACACGGTGTTGCCGGATGAACAGGCCGAGCTGGCCCGTCGGGTGACGGTTCAGGAGAAGGGGTTCTATATCCTCCCGTCCGAGTTGTTCTCGAATGTGCGTTCGCATGCGGCTGACGACGTGAACTTGAATGAGACGCTGGAGCACGTGTTCAAGAATATCGAGGGTTCCGCGGTCGGCACTCCCAGCGAGGATGATCTGAAGGGTCTGTTCGATGATCTCGACGTGAACAGCAACAAGCTTGGCCCCACGGTTGCGAAGCGTAATGAGAAGCTGGTGAAGCTGCTTGATGCGATTGGGGATTTGAAGCTTGGCGTCGCCGGCAGCACGGTTATCGACACGTTTGGCGATGCATATGAGTATCTGATGACGATGTACGCGTCGGCGGCGGGAAAGTCGGGTGGTGAGTTTTTCACCCCGCAGGAGGTCTCGGAGCTGCTTACCCGCATCGCCGTCGCCGGCCGCCCCCATCTGGACAAGGTCTATGACCCCGCCTGCGGGTCCGGTTCCCTGCTGCTCAAGTTCGCCACGGTCCTCGGCCCGAACGGCGTCGGTCGCTACTATGGCCAGGAGATCAACCTCACCACGTATAACCTGGCGCGCATCAACATGTTCCTGCATGACGTCAACTATGAGCGATTTGACATTGCCCATGGGGACACGCTGATGGATCCCTCGCCGCGCCACTGTGAGGATGAGCCGTTCGACGCGATCGTCTCGAATCCGCCGTATTCGATTCATTGGGAGGGGGATTCGAACCCGGTGCTCATCAATGATGAGCGGTTCGCTCCGGCCGGTGTGCTGGCACCCAAGTCGAAGGCGGATCTGGCGTTCACCATGCATATCCTGTCCTGGCTGGCGGTTGACGGGACCGCTGCGATCGTCGAGTTCCCAGGAGTGCTCTATCGTGGTGGAGCGGAGCGGAAGATCCGCAAATATCTGGTCGACAATAACTTCATCGACGCGGTGATTCAGCTGCCGCCCGACCTCTTCTTCGGCACCACGATCGCCACGTGCATCATCGTGTTGAAGAAGTCGAAGACGGACAATTCGATTCTGTTCATCGATGCGTCCGACCAGTTCGAGCGTTCGGGGAACAAGAACAAGCTCAATGATGAGAATCGCCGGCAGATTCTCGACTGGTTTACCGCGCGCGAGAATGTTGAGTATAAGGCGAAGCTTGTGCCGAGCGAGCAGATTGGCGCCAACGAATACAACATAGCGGTATCCAGCTATGTGCAGCCCAAGGATACGCGTGAGAAAATCGACATTCACGAGCTCAACCAGCAGATTACCGGCATCGTGAAACGCGAACAAGAACTCAGAATACAAATAGATCAGATCGTGGCTGATCTGGAAAGACAGGCATCGTGAGTAGCATGAATGATCAACTGCCTTCGGGGGAGATTGCTTTATATCGTCAGACGGATGGTTCACCGGCATTGCAGGTACAGCTCGATAGGGATACGGTTTGGGTGACGCAGACTGATCTGGTGAGCTTGTTCGATAGTTCGAAGGCGAATATTAGTGAGAACATTACGAATATCTTTAATGAGGGGGAGCTTTCCCCTGAGGCAACTGTTCGGAATTTCCGAACAGTTCGTCAAGAGGGGGCGAGACGTGTGAAGCGCACACTTACGTATTACAATCTCGATGTGATTCTTTCGGTAGGCTATCGGGTGAAAAGCAAGACAGCAACCCAGTTTCGTATTTGGGCGACTAATCAGCTACGCGATTATTTGGTCAAAGGCTATGCGATTAATCAGCAGCGTCTTGATCAGATTGGTCAAGTCGTGAGGATTCTTGGCCGTTCCACGGACACGTTAGTTGCCGGTACGGCGGATATCTTATCCGCATATTTACCCGGTTTGAAGTTGCTTCGGGATTATTCTAGGATACGTTAACTTTACAATGCACTTCAGAGCATACCCACAGTACTTGGGATGTTCCAATATCGTATCCGCATCGGGTGGTACTTCTCTGATGTGTTTACAATAGCCTTTGCTGTTACTGCATTCAATTACGACACATGAAAAGTGTTGTTTACTTATGTGGATGGTGATTTCTTCAAAAATCACGTGGCAAAGATGGCATCCCGGATGGCGTCTAATCGAACTGTTTCATATGTTTGGAGGTGCCTCTGATAAATCGGATTGGGAACAGCTTGTTCATGTGTTTTTCGCGGATCTCCCCACGCTTACAGAAAATTTATCCTTTATCCCGATGTTTTACTCCAACAGCCGGCGAAACGTGGGTCTTATCTGAAAATGTTTTATATCCATAGCCTCCGGAATCCCTTCAGGGTATAATTTGTGGAAGACTTATTCACGTTCCACCAGAATTTGTTACATGTACAGTGGAATTGTTCTGATGTTGGTTTTTACCCGGTATCTTTCATCTGCATTTCTGGCAGAATGCCATCCTTATCCACTCAAGGCGCATATGACTCGACGTTGTTCAATACATTTTCAATGTGCGAACATGCGGGTTCAGTTTATACTACTTGAAAACTGAATTATCTATACGTAACAATTATCGACATCGGTATATGCTTTCTTCCGGATATTGCGCATGCAAGGGTGTGCCAGATCGGTTAATCTAATTTTGTCTTCGCTAATTGATTTTTGTTTCCATTTCGTTATATGTTGCAGCATAAGATTGACAATATTCTTCGGGATATTAGTCTTGAACAAGAGTTTCTCAGATATGCTGCGCGGATATATGAACCATCGGCCGCTATATCTCTGATTAATCAAAAACTTCATTGTCGGACGAATGATGGTACCTTGGTAGTGCCGTGTCTATAATACGAGTTCGACCCTCGAATCTAAAGATTCCTGTATTTCCCGCTATTCCCGTATGCCTTGGCAACCGGATATTTTTGACGGTTTTTGGCCATTTTGTCCCTGACGATCTCATCGAGGTCGCAGTTCAGTTTCTCGGCCAGCATGATGCAATAGATGAGGACGTCGGATAGTTCCTCTTGGACATGGTTGATGTCGTTGTCTCGGGGGGTGTTGCTCCACTGGTAGCACTCCAAGAGCTCGGCGGCTTCGATGCTAATGCATTTTGCTAGATTTTCCGGTGTATCGAACTGGTCCCAATTACGTTCTCTGGTGAATTGCCGAATGAGACTGATGGTGGAATCGCTAAGCATAGGTGCAAGTTTAGCGCTTTGTCCGAAGATCGCATGATTCGAAGCGCATAAGGTACATAATTGGTATATGTCTCATCGTATTCCACAGTCACTGATTGCTCATTTGCCGTATGCTGCATTGGACCGCACTGATGTGGCGGATGCACTATGCGGACAAGTCATCGATATGAAGTCACGTGACAACTCATATATTGAATTGATTACCACGTTGCTTGTTGGTTTTCCTGCAGTTTATGTCGTTCATACCTGTGACAAGAATCAAACTTCGTCTGATTCGGAATACAGTGTATATGTTGGGGAGACCAACAATATACGGGCTCGGACAGTGCAACATCTCAAATCAGATGCGATTGTTCGTGAGGATTGGAAGGAATTTTCCAAACGATTGGCCCGGAACCCTCGTTCTGTCTGGCAGTATATTATCGGTAATCCCCATTTTAATAAGTCACTCACGCTCGATGTTGAAAATCGACTGATGCATTATCTTCTTGGCGTGCCTTCGGTGCGCAATCTCAACAACAGGCGTTCGAATGCTCAGGGAGATTACTACACGCGTGAGGAGTTCGATGGGATTTTTAATGACATTTGGCTGCAGCTCCATGAGCAAGATCCTAATTTATTCCCGAGTGAGCAGATCATCCGAGATTCTGCATTGTTTAAGGCATCACCGTTTCATGCATTGAGTGATGATCAAAAAGCCGCTGAGGAATCCATTCTGTCCGTTATTATTGATCTGCTGTATGCGCGAAGGCATGCGTCGAATGCTAAGGGTGAAGAGCCGACTCGGCTGATTGTCGTGCAAGGTGCAGCAGGTACGGGGAAAACTGTTTTGCTCAGCCATTTGTTTTACAGAATCGAGACAGATCTGGGCCTCGACGGTATACCTGACGATGAAAACGACGGGGATGGACTTGAAAACTCGGTTGGGCAGATATCAACAATGGGTCAAAAGAGCGACCGAACTGCCGATCGGCGCGACGCTTATATTCTTGTCAATCATCATGAGCAGGCGAATGTCTACAACCAGATCGTTACAAAACTTGGTTTGCAGAAGAAGCGCAATGACGTCGTTCTGGTCCCTTCTGCATTCATCAATAAATTTAGTGAGCCGATGATTGGAAAAGATAGCAAACTCACCCATAGGGGGGACCCAGATAGGCCCAAAGGTAAGGCGGACATCGTGCTTGTCGATGAGGGTCATTTACTGCTCACTCAAGGGAACCAGGGTTACTCGGGTCAGAATCAGCTTCACGATATTTTGCGCAGATCAAGAATTGTCATACTCATATTCGACCCAAAACAGGCACTGCAGACGGCCCAGCAGTGGGACACGCCAACGCTGGATCAACTCCTTGTTGGAGACAATGCCGCTTCCGGCGGATCTCCATATGCTTCCGACACTTCACAGTTCAGACCCTTTGATTTGTGCGGTGATCATTACGAAATTGAGCATATTCGTTTATCACAGCAATTCCGTATCGCTGCAAACCAGCCTGTTATAGACTGGCTTGATCATTTTGCAAGCGGAGCTGGCGTTGACCCTCTACCGAAAGATCCCGGAGAATACGACAACGATGGGAAACTATGTCGCGTGCCATATGAAATACGAGTTTTCGATTCACCGCTGGATTTATTCAAGGCGATTGAGCAGAAGGCTGCGTTGCCGTCAGATGGTGTGAACGGGTGCGGACTGTCGCGAGTCCTGGCTACATACGATTGGGAATTCACAACGACGCATACGAATCCACACGATCCTAATGGATTGTGGAATGTTGAGCTGCATCGTGACGTTCAGGGACGTTGGCAAATGGGACTTGGCAAGGATGAGGAATATAATTTCTGCCAGCCGTGGAATTACCAACTTTCCGACACCAGTCGCACAAGGGGGCTGCAAAAGAATCTCTCTTGGGCGGAAAAGCCATATACGATCAACGAAATAGGCTCGACGTTTACTATTCAAGGTTTTGATTTGAACTTTGCGGGGGTCATCATTGGTCCGTCGGTCAAATATCGAAATGGGCGTCTGATATTCGACCCTAATGCCAGCCGAAATTCTTTGGCAACGCGGCGACGGAAGGGGAAAATCGATTATTCTCAGAAGAACCTTTGCAATGAATTGAATGTGTTGCTCAAGCGTGGTGTGCATGGTCTTTATCTATTCGCGGTTGATTCGCAGCTGCAGGCAAGACTCAGGGAAATCTCGGATGCCGTTCAGGATGTCGGGACGAATGATAGAGGCTGATGACAAGTCTCAGGACGTGATGATCCGCAAGCTTACGCGCGGCAATGAAACCGTGAAAGCGAAGTTTGCGGACGTAGAAGCCAGTGGGGGAGAAGGCTGATTCTGATGGAGTGTCTTGACGGCCGGCTCATCAATGGGAGGAAATACCTGGTTGCTCAATTCGTTTCTCCCTTGTCCAACGGGTTGCTTGTCGTCTGTTTGGCGATTTGTGCAGCCGTCAGACCGGCTGTCATATTGTTGACGAATGAACGAATCTTCTTCCGTGGTCCAATGCCACTTCCGCCGGGTCGGGGCAGGCGCGAGCGTAATAACCTGAGGAGCCTGGCGGAATGCTGGCAAACATCGTCACCGCATGCTCGTCGATGTCTGCCACGTCAATGTCTGCTACGTCGTTGCTCAGGCAACGGAGGCAGAGCGGCACCATGCGAACTGTGCGGTCCAGGGGCCGAAGGCGCACATGGAGTTTTGTTGCAGATTCACGCTATGCTGACAAAAGCGATATTCTTTGATGACGGGGTTTGTGTGAGCTATACGGATGCGAATGCGGAAACGATTGATCGATGGATCGACAGTGGCTGGGAGTGGGGCGTGCCGATTTCTCACACAGACTTTGTAAAAGCCCAAGGCGGTGATTGGCGGGTTGTGCTGACGCCGAACAGGCCTGTTCCCAGAGAATGGTTTCCGGGGTTTGATGGGTGCACAATACTGGGGCTTGCTTCCGGAGGTGGACAGCAGATGCCCGTTTTCTCCGCGCTCGGGGCTGAGTGCACGGTTCTGGACTACTCCCAAAAGCAACTCGACAGTGAAAGAATGGTCGCGGAACGCGAAAAGTACGCCATTGCAACGGTCAGAGCGGATATGACACGTGGTTTGCCGTTTGAGGATGAGACGTTTGACGTTGTTTTTCATCCAGTCTCCAACTGCTATATAGAGAACGTGCTGCCCGTATGGCGCGAGTGCCATCGTGTTTTGAAACGAGGCGGTGTTCTCATGGCCGGCCTGGACAATGGGATGAACTTCATCGTCGATGACACGGAGACGAGAATAATTCATTCGCTCCCCTTTAATCCGTTGGAAGATGCGTCCCTGAAGGAGGAGTTGGAGAAGACGGACAGCGGTATTCAATTCTCCCACACACTTGATGAACAGATCAGAGGACAGATACAGGCCGGTTTCTCCATCCAGGATCTGTATGAGGACACCAATGATTCCGGTCGGCTGCATGACCTCGCGATTCCGTCGTTTTGGGCTACTCTGGCGATCAAAAGATAATGATCGTCGCCCATGTGGGGCATAGTGTTGTCGACCGGGCTTCTCGGATCGCTGCTCCATGAATGTGTCGCATCGGTCTTCGTGTGGGCGGACCTATGCCCAGATACGGCATCGGTCGCGATATGCCTTGCGGTTGTGGAAGTCCCGTCGGCCTGATTCCTTGCCGGCTTGGGTTCTGGTCGGCTTGATGAATAGGTCGGCTGCGTCGTGTGAATCGTGTGCGTCGTTAATCGAAAGACCGAGCACGGTGATATTATTTAGGTACCTAATAGATTTGCGTTATCGATGATCGCTTTACGAAGACGGGAAGGGGTTTGGGGTGAATGACACACGTTCCGTTCAGCTGTATGGGATGCTTCGAAGGCTCGGCAGACAAATGCATCGTTTCTATCGGAACATGGCCCATGAGCACGGTCTGTACAAGGGACAGTCGCATCTGCTCAAGGTTATAGGCCGTAACGATGGCATTATCCAAAAGGATTTGGCGCGCCTTGTTGATATGCGCCCGCCTTCGGTCACCGAAGCGGTGGGCAGGCTTGAGGGGCTTCGCTATATACGCCGTGAAGCCGATAGGGGCGATCAGCGCATGATGCATGTTTTCCTTACGGAGCAGGGCAAAAGCATACTGGATGACGTGGCCGCGCATGAACGCGATTTCGCGGACACGTTGTTCGCGCGATTAGGCGACGACGACAGGGAAAGCATGCTGATGCTAACGACTCGGTTGTGCGAGACGCTTGATTCCGCGGACAGGGAACGTGCCCGATCGGCTGGCGCCGCCCATTGAGGTGAGGGGAACGGCGGTGACATATGCGAGGAGGTGGCGATGGGGAGACTTGTAGCTCACAATCTTAGGGGGAATGCCCGATTATGCGCGATTCTTGCGCCGATCATGATGTTCGTCGAAGTGATCATGGACCTTCAACAGCCCACGTTGATGTCACGGATCGTGGACGTGGGCGTGGTCCACAGGAACGTCGGCTATGTGACTGCGACAGGTTTCGTCATGGTTCTGTGCGCGGCCATTGGCCTGATCAGTGGTGTCGCCAACGCGAGCATGGCCTCGTATTCCTCCGTTGCGATGTCCGGCGGCATGCGCGAAAATCTCTTCCATAAGATTCAGACGCTGTCGTATGCGGAAATAGACGGATTCACGACATCGTCATTGATCACACGATTGACGAATGATGTCTCGCAGATCCAGAACATGTTTCTCCGCCTGCTGCGCGGCATGGTCAAGGCCCCTTTGACATGCGTAGGGGGAATCGCCATGTCCTTTCTGCTTAGCCCAAGGCTGGCGCTCGTGTTCTGCATCATCCTTCCCGTCATTCTGGCGTTCGTGGTTGTGGTGGTCCGGCGGTCGGTTCCCCTCTACTCGCAGATGCAGGCATGGCTGGATGGCGTCAATGTGGTGATGAGGGAGAGTCTGCTGGGCGTGCGCGTCGTCAAGGCGTTTTCCATGGAAGCGCGTCGCAGGGAACGGTTCCGCACAGTCAACCGAAGTCTGACCGAGACAAGCATCCAGGCTCAGACGCTGACCTTTACGCTTATGCCGGTGGTGACGCTGCTCATGAACGTCAGCGTGGTGGCGATACTCTGGTTCGGCGGCGCCATGGTCATGTCGGGCGATCTCGAAACCGGCAGAATCATGGCTTTCGTCAACTATATGGTGCAGATCGCCGGCTCGCTGGTGATGCTTGTCAATGTGATCGTCAATATCTCCAGAGCGCAGGCGTCGGCCACGCGCGTCAACGAAGTCATGTCCTGTGAGCCCAGCATACGCGATAATGGCCGGAACTGCAGGCCCCAGGGCTATGACATCGAGTTTCGCAAGGTGAGTTTCCGGTATGCGTCGAGCTCCCGCGATGTGCTCAGCGGCTTGTCGCTGCGAATCAAGGAGGGCTCGACCGTGGCGATCGTCGGTGCCACCGGTTCCGGCAAAAGCACCCTGGTCAGCCTGATTCCCCGCCTCTACGATTCTCAGAGCGGCCAGGTTCTTATCGGCGGCTGTGACGTGAGGGACATCCCGCTGTCCGTATTGCGCCATGATGTGGGAATCGTCCTGCAGGAGGATGTGCTGTTTGAGGGGACGATTGAAGATAACATGAAATTCGGTTCTCAGTCGGCCGGCACGCAGGACATCGAGTTCGCGTTGAAGTCTGCCCAGGCGTGGGATTTCGTGGAGAGGAATCCAGCGGGAATCGAAGCGGGCGTTGAACAGCGGGGCAAGAATTTCTCCGGCGGGCAGAAGCAGAGACTGTCCATAGCGCGAACACTGATAAAACATCCCAAGATCCTGATTCTTGATGATTCCTCGAGTGCATTGGATTTCGCGACCGAAGCGCGGCTCCACGAACGCATTCGTGACCGAGCGGCATCAAGCACGGTGATCGTCATAGCGCAGCGGATCTCCGGTGTGATGGATGCCGATGAGATCATCGTTCTCGATCATGGCGGAATCGTGGCGCGAGGCAATCACCGGCAGCTGCTGCATGACAGTCCCGAATACCGCGCCATCGCCGTATCCCAGCTTGGCGAGGAGGTGCTTTCCGGTGTTGCAGCCTGACATGGCCCGTAACGCGGCCAATCAGCCCAATCTGCTCGGACGCCCTTCCGGTGGACGGCATGCCTTTCTGCACGCCCGGCATGAACCCATCAGGGACGTCAAAGGTACCGTGGCCCGATTGCTGCGATATCTGTCAACAAGCCGGTCGGTGTTGCTTGCCGTCTTTATCACCGCTCTGATTGCCGCCGTCGTGTCGATCGTCGGGACGAGATTGAATGGATATACGGTCGATGCCTTCATCTCCACAGGCGACATCGCAGGTCTCGGCCGAATCGGCATAATCATGCTCGGCATGTATGCGGTGGGCGCGGTGGCCACGTATCTCCAGAATTTCTTTATGGTGAGAATCTCGCAAAGAACATCATCGCGGATACGACGTGACCTGTTCTCAAAAACACAGAGTCTTCCCGTCGGTTTTTTTGATACGCATTCCAGTGGCGATCTTATGAGCAGATTGACGAATGACGTCGACAACATCACCATGATGCTTTCGCAAAGCGTGGTTCAATTGTTTGCCGGCGTGGTCGGCATCACGGGAATGCTGGCGGCCATGCTATGGCTCAGCCCGATACTCACTGCGATAGCGTTGCTGACCACACCCGCGATGTTCATGTCGACCAAGGCCATAGCCGCTCGCAGTCAGTGCTTTTTCACCATGCAGCAGAACGAGCTCGGTCGTCTTGACGGATACATCGAAGAGATGGTTTCCGGGCAGAAGGTCGTCACGGCCTTTGCTCGGGAAGATGAGGTCAACAGGCAATTCGGTGCCGTCAACGAGAGCCTCGTCTATGCTTCCGCTCGGGCCCAGGCCATAAGCAGCATTATGGGACCGGTGAACAACACGATCAACAATCTGACGTACCTTATCATCACCGTCGCCGGTTCCATGCTGCTCATCAAAGGGCTTGCGGGGATAACCGTGGGAGTCCTGTTCTCGTTCCTGCTGTATATGCGCAACTTCACCCAGCCGATCAACAATATTCTGAATCTGTTCAGCACCATTCAATCCGCCTTTGCAAGCGCGGAGCGCATATTCGAGATAATGGACCAGCACGAGGAGACGGATGCCGTCGGCGCCAAGGATATGCACGGCATCAACGGAGACATAGAAATGAGAGATGTCGAGTTCTCCTATACTCCGGGCAAACCGGTGCTGCACGGAGCCGACATAAGTGCAAGGCGCGGCCAGACGGTTGCGATCGTTGGACCGACGGGAGCGGGGAAGACCACGATAATCAGTCTTCTGACGAGATTCTATGACATCGACGGCGGAAGGATTCTTATCGACGGCCGCGATATTTCCACGATGACAAGGGCTAGCCTGAGAAGTTCCATCTCGGTTGTGCTGCAGGACACGTTTTTGTTCTCCGATTCGGTCCGCGACAACATCCGCTATGGCAGGCTCGATTCGAGTGACGCCGAGGTGGAGGAGGCGGCGCGGCAGTCATGCGCTCACGATTTCATCATGCAGCTGCCACACGGCTATGACACCATTCTGGCCGATAACGGGGGCGATCTTTCCCAGGGCCAACGCCAGCTGCTGGGTATTGCGCGGGCAATGATCGCGCATTCCTCCGTTCTCATACTCGACGAGGCGACTTCATCGATCGACACGGCGACCGAACAGCTGATTCAGAATGCTCTGCTCACGCTGATGAAGGGGAAAACGAGTTTTGTCATTGCGCATCGTCTTTCTACGATTCGAAATGCGGACAGCATCATCGTCCTCGATAGGGGGCGTGTTGTGGAAACGGGGACGCACGACGAGCTGATGGCTCGCGGCGGGTCCTATGCGCAGCTGTACCGAAGCCAGTTTACAGCGGGCGTGACCATGTGAACGGCAGCGGGAATGCGGCCGAGGACGTTCATGCAGACGGCAGACGATGGCCATCTCCATCTCCATCGCTTTTATGGTAATTTCAAGAGGAATGCACATCGCCGATGTTCCACGAAGGGGAACTGCTCCATGAGGGTTGAAAACACAGGTCTTCACGAGGTGAAAATCATCGAATACGAGAGGAAGACAGACAACCGGGGCTTCTCGTGTCCGACCTACCGGAAAAACGACTTGGCCGAGGCGGGGATAGCCTTCGACTACACGGAAGAGATCGAATACTTCTCCGAGAAGGCGGGAACTCTGTACGGCATACATTTTCAGAATGCTCCCCGGGCTCAGGCAAAGCTGCTTTACTGTACGCAGGGGAGGGGAATCGACTATGCGATCGACCTGCGGAATGGCTCCCCGACCTTTTTGAGGTGGGTCGGCGTGGAGCTCAGCGCCGACAATCGAAAGCAGATCTATATTCCCCAAGGATTCGGCCACGCATTCCTCTCCCTGCAGGACCATACGAAAAACGTCATGCGCATCGACGAACCCTTCGACCCACGCTATTCACGGCAGATTGCCTACAACGATCCCGACATAGCGATCCCATACCCCATCGACGCTCCCATACTGGCGTCTCATGACATTCATGCGCCGCTTCTGGCGGACAGCGACGTGAATCTGTAGCGGCGGTATGGGTGCAGAGGAAGGTAGACAGAAGACGGGGATAGGAGGGTGCAGGGTGGCTCTGAGTTGAGTGATTTTTGCGGTTTGATGGATGCCGTCGTTTTCATTCTCGGTTTTCCATCTTCTGGGCGCTGTCCCTCGTGGGCGCGTCACGGGCCCGACGAGGGGAACCGGATCTGCATGAGGGCGGACCAAGCTGCAGGGAGGCGCGAGACCAGGGAGCCGGAGCGGCTGAATTCATGGAGACGCGGCATGCAGGGCGATTTGCTTCGCGGTGGGGAGAAGATATATATGTCCTTGGAGGAATCTACGGGACGTACATGGGCCGAATGGCGTTCTCGACACTGTCGGAACGCCCATGACGTTATGCTGGGCATCCCAATCGGATACGACGCAAGACCTCGGACGGCAGCCCTCGATGATTCGTGTTCTCGAACACGTGAAAAACTGAATTCAAAGGTTATCGGATAGGGGGGGGGCTATGCCGGCACTTGCCAGATATGGAAGGAAGGTCCATCGGTCGGCATTTTCCTTCCCTCCACGAGATCCGCCCCCCCGAGCAGCTCGCGGCCATTGACTGTTGAAATCAGAGGGCTATGGGATGCGCGGCTGACTTCAATGAGCAGCGTCTCCTTGTTGTCGGAGCGTTCGAAAATGATCGAATCGGCATCGGAGTTGAACCACCGGAGACCTCCATCCTGTAGCGCGGGATGATCGCGCCTGACCTTCAGCAGCCTCCGATAAAGCGAATACACATGCATGTCCCATAGGTGTCTGTCCCAGGGGAAAGGCTGGCGGCCTTCCTCAAGGTCCCCTCCCTCAACGCCAACTTCATCTCCGGAGAAGATTGACGGAATTCCCGGCAGGGTCATGAGAAGCGCCACCCCCAAGGATTGGAATTCCTTCGAAACGGTCCGGAATCGTGCAGTGTCGTGTGAATCCAGCAGGTTCATGCTGGTTATGTATGACTGCCAAGGGACCAGTGAGGAATATTCCTGCATCATCTGGGACAGCTCTTCGCCGCCGATTGATTCGGCCTTCCCCGGTGCGCCCCAGCTATTGCCGTGTTGATGCGGCCCGATCCAAGCCCAGATGGGTTTGGTGAACCAGCCATAGGCCATGGTTCCTTGCCATCCGTCCCCTTGGAGCGCGGCCGATGGGTCAAATTGATGCTCCGCGATCAGGAGCAGGTCCGCGCGGGTCTCATCCATGGTTTTTCGAGTCTCACTGGCAACAAGGTGCCCCAGGTCGATACCATGGTATTTTCCCGCCGACTGGGCCACATCGATGCGCCAGCCGTCAAGTCCGAAGTCTCGGATATAGCGAGCCGCCACCGAATGGGGTCCGGAATACAGCCTCCGGCGTAACTCGTGGGAGCGGTGATCGAGTTTGGGAAGACTGCTCGCGCCGTTGAAACAGGCATAGGAGTAAGGAGGCGTGCGGTCGATATGGTAAAAACCCGCCTCCGGACTTTCCGGATGCGCCATGGCGGTGACGAACCATTCGTGACTGATGCCGGTATGGTTCAAAGTTAAATCACCGATGAGGTGCATCCCGCGGTGATGCGCCTGCGTGATCAGTGTCTTCAACGCATTGTCGCCACCCAGCAGCGGATCAACGTATTCAAAGGTGGAGGCATCGTAGCGATGATTTGATCGTCCAGGGAAAAATGGCGTCACATAGATGGTGTTGGCCCCGAGTTCCTGAATATAGTCCAGATTTTCCGCAATGCCCCAGAGCGAACCGCCATAGATCTGACGCACTCCCTCGGGGGTGTTCGAGGCAACGGGAGTGTTCCAGTCAGTGGGAATGGCCCATTGGGGGAGGGAAGGGAGTGGATGCTGTCGCGATTGGGCGAAACGATCGGGAAATATCTGATAGATGACCGCGTCCCTGGCCCAGCGGGGAGGATGGTGAATCGACAATTTGAAGTCTTCCGCATCGGGAATGTTGTGGTCGTGCAGCCCCGTTCCATTGAGCCACAAGGTTGTTCGATCCGTCTGAGCCATGAAACGGTAGCTGGTCAGGGTGTTGATGATATCGATGGGGACGGTCCACCATGTTTCCGACGCCTCGGGGTGATGATGCGAGACCGCGGCTTTTCTGTACTGCGGTTCGCCGTCAACGACAACCCGAACATAGACGTCAGTGACCCCGAGGGTATCGGCGAAGCGGACCGATAGGACGACGACATCGCCGAGTTCAGGGCGGGTGTTGCTTACGTACCGTTCCGAACCATCATGATGGGCTGGCGGGGCTTGCAATAGATCGAAGTGTTCATCATCCATGATATTTCCTCATGTTGTCGTAGTGATCAGTTCATCATTTACGTTAATGCTAGATTGCGTCGACTGATATGAATTTCAAGTATTTGATAGATATTTCTGGAATTTGCAAATAAATTTCATTTGCTTCATACTTGTGTCATGACTTCTCGCATAGATCAAATCGCCAGGCAGGCGGCCGTCAGCAAGGCAACGGTGTCACGTGTGCTTAATGAGCGACCGGGCGTGAGCCTAAGACTGCAGAAGGCGGTTCTTACGGCGATCGATGTTCTCGGCCTTGAACGCCCAAGTAGCTTGCGACCCCGGAGTTCGGGTCTCGTGGGACTGATCATACCTAGTCTGGAGGATCCGGTATATCCGATTTTGGCGCAGGTCGTTCAGACAAACCTGGGCAATCTGGGATACACCCCTGTCCTGTGCATTCAGGACCAAGGGAGCACCAAAGAAGATGAATACGTCGGGCTACTGCTGGATCGTGGCGTTTCCGGAATCATCTTTGTGGCGGGACGCCATTCGGACACCAAGCTCGACGGTTCACATTACGACGCTCTTGAGGCTCGGCATTTGCCGATGGTGTTCGTCAACGGTTTCATGAAGGGCGTGGCGGCGCCTTTTGTCTCGTGCGATGATCGGGCGGCCGGGGCGTTGGCCGTCCAGCATCTGATTTCTCTCGGGCATAGCCGCATCGGGCTTTCGCTTTCATCGGCGACAAGTATTTCCGATATGCGTCTTGCGGATGGGTATCGCGATTTCATGAGTCGTTCATTCGGTGAAATGCATGACGAATGGATTGACGTCAGCTTCGGCGGGGAAGAG
The DNA here is from genome assembly GCA_022649135.1 of Bifidobacterium sp. Lineage (GTDB taxonomy): Bacteria > Actinomycetota > Actinomycetes > Actinomycetales > Bifidobacteriaceae > Bifidobacterium. Next base: position 92,992 of record JALCNP010000001.1, on the reverse strand, counting down.
GGGGGCTATGCCGGAGCGCTTCGCTTGCTGGACAAAGGGGTCACGGCCATTGCCTGTGATTCCGATTTGTTGGCGATTGGGGCGATTCACGCTTTGCGCCAGCATGGGAAACGGGTTCCCGAGGACATTTCGGTGGTTGGCTATGGGGATTCAAAGATGATGTCGTATATGGCCACCCCGCTGACCACGGTGCGGCAGCCCATGTTGGCAATGGGAACCTTCACGTCGCATATTCTTGTCGATTGCATCAACGGCGATGAAACGCCATCGGGAGAGTCTTTGTTTCCGCCGGAGCTGGTGGTTCGTGGTTCCACGGCGGTGCATCAATGACATACGGCGAAAGAAAGAATTGAAAAACAACGTCAGAAACAGGAAATTCCATTACAGATATTTGAAATAAATTTTTTGAATGCCGTGAAGCTTCTATACTCTTCGAGTAAGAGCTCCAGCGTGTGACGCGGGAGTCCTTGCGAAGATGAAGAAAGGGGACACTATGGCAGTGTTTTCACAACGCGGCATCCTTGCTGCAATCGCGATAACCAGTGCAGCGGTAATGACCTTAACGGGGTGCGGTTCAACGGGTGCCTCGGGCACTCACTCAACGACTTCGACGGGTTCAAGCGCTATAACGGTTTGGGCGGATGCCGATCATACGGCAACATTGAAAAGCGTGGCGGCGGACTTCACCAGAAAAACGGGCGTTGACGTCAGACTTGTTCAAAAGGACATGGGCTCCATCGAGCAGGATATGATCACGCAGATACCGGCGGGCAAAGGGCCCGACGTCGCGATCGGCCCCAATGATTGGACTGGTCTTTTGGCTACTGATGGTGTGATCCAGCCGATTGAGCTTGGCGACATGAGGGCTGCGTATCAGAGAGTCGCCGTTGATGCCTTCAACTACAACGGCAATATCTATGGTCTGCCGTATTCGGTTGAAAATGTGGCTTTGGTCAGAAACACCCGACTGGCTCCGCATGCTCCGGAGACATGGAATGATATGTCCACAGCCGCGGCTTCTGCGAAAACCGCATATCCATATCTGCTTCAGGTGGGCTCGCAAGGTGACGCCTACACGATGTATCCTGTCGAAACGTCCTTCGGATCGTTTGCTTTTGCGCAGAACAGCGATGGTTCGTATGACGCCAAAAAGCTCACCATTGGTGATTCGCATGGCCATGACTTCGCTGAATGGATACGATCCCAGGCCAAAGCGGGAAACCTCAGCACGTCGATGACGGCCGACATCGCACTGTCAAAGTTCGAGCAAGGCCAGGCACCATACATAATTACCGGTCCGTGGAACATCTCCGCCATTCAGAAGGCGGGCGTCAGGATCGCGGTTGATCCGATCCCCTCGGCCGGAGGCCAGGCAGCTCGGCCATTTGTCGGAGTCAACGGCTTCTTCCTCAGCGCCAAAACAAGGAACAGACTGGCCGCGACCAACTTCTTGACCACGTACATTGGAAGCGACAAGGTTCAGCAGGCCCTATTCAAAGCGGGAGGGATCCCATCTGCTTTGACGAGTGCCTATAACGCGGAGGCAAAATCGGATCCCGTGATTCAGGGATTCAAAAAGGCCGGCGACAAGGGTGTGCCGATGCCGAACATCACGCAGATGTCGTCGGTGTGGCAATATTGGAACGCCGCGGAAGTCTCGATCGTCAACAATCAGGGCGACCCATCGAATCTGTGGGCCACGATGGCGGATTCCGTCAAATCCTCGATCGCCAAGCAGTCCTAGCCAGTAAGCGCTGTGTAAGAAAAGCGGTCAGACGGCCGAGGAACAGCCATCCGTCCATTGGCCGGGTGCGGTGCCGCTTTCACGCGGCAATCCTCCGCAACGGTTCACAACCGGTGGATGGATGGTGAAACCAGGGGAGAGATGACAATCATGACGGACCATGATCCTGAGTCAAGTCGAAAGAACATAAGGAAAAGGATGCAAGCGAGCAGGTTCGCGAGCCAGGCGAGCACACGGATTGGTGCGATGCTGATCAAGATCGTTCTCCTTGGACTCGTGGATGCCCTAAGCGTCTACGCTGCCTTCGTATTGGTCGAACAGCGAAAGTGGGTTGTGCTTTCCCTCGTCGCGGCGGGGACCATCCTGGTTAACTGGATATATTTCCGTAGAGATGGGTTGGTGGCGAAGTACCTTACTCCTGGTTTGATCTTTCTCCTGGTCTTCCAGCTGTTTGCGATTTGCTATTCGACCTACATAGCTTTTACCGATTACGGTACCGGGCATAACAGCACAAAAGAACAAGCGATAAGTTCACTCCTGCAGTCCTCGGAAAAAAGGGTCCCGGGATCGACATCGTACAGAATCTCCGTAGTCCAATGTGGAAAGACGCTGAATTTCCTCGTCACCATGCCTCAGGGCGCTGCGGCAATCGGAAGCGACAGCACGCCACTGCATTCAGTGGGTGGCGCCACGAGAGACGATTCCGGCCAGGCCATCTCGGCACCGGGGTGTTCCGCCTTGAGCTTCGGCGATCTTCTGAAGCAGCAGGACAAGGTTACGTCAATGCGTGTGCCGATGAGCTCCGATCCTCGGCATGGAACTCTGCGAACAGACGATGGGCGGACTGCATTGATCTACAAATCGTTGCTGGCCTATGACCCAGTGCAAGACACCATGACCAACACGCAGACAAAAGTCACATACTTCGATACCGGAGCAGGGGCTTTCACGGCGAAGACCGGAGATCGATTATCACCGGGTTGGCAAATCAATGTGGGGATGTCGAACTTTCGACGGGTTTTTCTTTCTCCGCAGATGCGGGGGCCATTCCTCCGGGTTCTATTGTGGACCATTGAATTCTCGGTGATCTCCGTGGCGTCCACATTCCTTCTCGGTCTTGTGTTGGCTCTGGTGTTTAACAATTCACGGATGCGGGGGCGCGCCGTCTACAGGTCGATTTTGATTTTGCCATATGCCTTTCCCGCTTTCCTGTCGGCTCTTGTATGGCAGGGGTTGCTGAACGAGAGATTTGGATTCATCAACCAGATAATGCTGCATGGCGCCGATATCCCGTGGCTGGAATCTCCCGTACTCGCGAAAATTGCCGTTTTGATAGTCAATCTATGGTTGGGATTTCCCTATATGTTCCTGGTTTCCATGGGCGCGCTGCAATCAATTCCGAAGGATCTCTCCGAAGCCGCTCAGCTCGACGGGGCGAATTCGTGGCAGATTTTCAGGTCGATCACATTTCCGTTGCTGCTGGTTTCGATTGCACCCCTGTTGATTTCCTCGTTCGCCATGAACTTCAATAACTTTAACCTCATCTATATGCTGACCAATGGCGGACCCATCGATGCCAATACGAACATGAACGTCGGAAGTACCGACATCCTGATCTCCATGGTTTATAAAATCGCCTTCGTCGGCGCCGACCGCAACTATGGTCTGGCATCCGCCTTCTCCATCATCATCTTCGTTGTGGTGGCAGCCGTCTCGGCAATAGGCTTCAGAGCCTCACGATCGTTGGAGGAATTGAACTGATGACAAACACAACGGATGAGACCGCGGCTCGCGGTGCGAAAAAGGACGGAGCCGATCCGGCAAGGTCACACATGCAGGCGTCCGGCTCCCGATTCCTTCGGCATGGCCGGTGGTTCAGAAGAACCGGATGGCGGCACTGTGTCGCGTTGGTGGCATGCGCTTTTGCCGGTTTCCCCATTCTTTACATCATTTCGGCATCGTTGAATCAGCAGGGTACGCTGATGTCGGCCAACAGTCTTTTCTCGTCGGTCACTGCAGGCAACTACATTCAGCTGTTTCATCTGCCTGAGCAGCCCTATGGTGATTGGTATATCAATACGATCGTCATTGGTTTGGTCACCGCAATTTCGTCCGTTTTTGTGGGGGCTCTGGCTGCCTACGCCTTTTCGAGGCTGAGATTTCGCGGTCGACGAGCCGGGTTGCTGATCCTGATTCTGCTGCAGATGTTTCCCCAGATCCTTTCCATCGTTGCTATTTACCTGCTTCTCACCGACATGGGCTACATCATTCCTGCATTGGGGATCGATAGCCAGCTTGCTCTCATCTGCGTCTATCTGGGTGGGGCGTTGGGAACGAACACCTATCTCATGTATGGCTTTTTCAATACCGTCCCCAAGGAGATCGATGAGGCCGCGAAGATCGATGGGGCTGGGCACGCCCGGATCTTCTTCACCATCATCCTCCCTCTGGTGACGCCGATTCTGGCCGTGATCGCCTTGCTGTCGTTTATTGGGACCGTTAGCGAGTACGCGGTGGCAAGCACGGTTCTGGTCTCTCCCAACAAGCAGACTCTGGCGGTCGGGCTCTATGCATTTGTCTCCCAGCAATTCTCTCAAAATTGGGGGCTTTTCTCGGCAGGAGCGGTTCTGGCCGCGATTCCCGTGGTCATCCTCTTCCTATTCCTGCAAAAATACATCGTCTCCGGGCTAACCGCGGGATCGATTAAATAGCGGGATGCCCATTACATCCACGGCTTTGCTCGCCGAATCGGTGTGATCGTCGACAATATGCTCGACCGCGTGGCACCGCGTTACGCAACGTCCCATGCAGGGTAACCGCGGCGTGCGCGGCATGATATCCGGAAGGAGGACAACAACAGCCGACCTCATCGAAGATCATGGCTATCGGTGTGGCCTTCTTTCTCATGACTATCGGTGTTTTTAGCAATCGAGATGATTATGCATACATCAAATAACGCTTATCATAGAAGAACAGCAACGGTTTCGACCCTCGTCGCATCGCTGTGCCTCATTGTCTGCACACCCTCAACGCCAAGTTGGGCAGGAACGCGCACGATGTCGTCCGCCTCCGAGTCCCCCTCCTCCCTGGTTTCCCGCTCCTCCCTCGCCGTGCCGGGCGCAGCGGTAAGCACCGGGGACATGACGGGGGATGTGATTTATCAGCTCGTCACCGACCGATTCTATGATGGCGACACGAGCAACGATAATCCTTCGTCCGCCTCCCATGAATACAGTCCGGATAAGACGAATTGGCAGCTTTACTGGGGAGGTGATTTTCAGGGAGTCGCCGACAAGATGCCGTATCTCAAGGGAATGGGCATTGGAGCCATCTGGATTTCCCCGCCTGTCCAGAACATCAGTTCACCGGCCGTTGATTCCTCGGGCGCGGCATCTGCCGGCTACCATGGCTATTGGGGGATGGATTTCTACGTTCCCGATCCTTACTTCGGCTCATGGAAGGATTTCGATGACATGGTGCAGGCTGCCCATGCCGAGGGCATAAGAATTATCATGGATTGGGCGGTTAATGACACGTCGCCGGAGGATGTGAGCAATCCACTTTACGCCGATGACGGGGCCTTATTGAAGAATGGGACGAGGCTTGCCAGCTACAGTAATGACCCGTCGGGCTATTTCCATCACAATGGTGGAGTAACCGATTATAATGATCAGTATCAGGTTCAGTATGAGAATCTTTTCAATCTGGCGGATCTGGCGCAGGAAAATTCGGCGACTACAGAATATCTTAAAGATGCAGTAGACACCTGGATGTCGCATGGCGTGGACGGTATCCGCATGGATGCCGTCAAGCACATGCCCGGCGGCTTTCTGAAAAGCTATGCAGACGGCATCTATAGCAGGCGAGGGGTCTTCCTCTTTGGCGAGTGGGCCGATAATTCTTCTGCCGCTTTGTGGCAGCAGGAGGTCAAGTGTGCGAATAATGATGGAATGTCATTGGAGAACTTTGATCTTAACACCACCATTCGAGACGTTTTCGCTTCGGGTGCTTCCATGGAGGATCTCGACTCGACGATTTCACGACAACAGTCATCGTTCAACTGGTCCAACCAGCTGGTTGATTTCGTCGATGGACAAGATGTGCCAAGGTTCCTGTCGGTTAATGACAGCACTGTGCTGCTCGATCAGGCAACGGTGGTCAACATGACTGTTCCGGGCATCCCCTCTTTGTACTACGGAGATGAGCAGTATGTTCACAATGACTCGAAAAATTCCTCGGGCCAGGTTGGGGGCGACCCATACAACAGAAATGCGATGCCCTCGTTTAATGAGGGCACGAGAAACTTCAGGCTTGTTCAGGCACTCGCCTCGTTACGCAAAAGCAACCCGGCCCTGAGGTACGGATCATCTGTCGAACGCTGGCTCAACGGCGATGTCTACGTCTATGAACGCAGATTCTACAATGACGTCGTCCTCGTTGCGGTCAATAAGGGCACCAGCAGCTACGCGCTGAACAATATGAATACGTCCCTGCCACAGGGGTCGTATTCCGATGTTCTCGGCGGACTGCTGGGAGGTGGAACACTTACCGTTGGGAAAGGGAGCAATGGCACGAATCCTGTGCAGGGCTACAATCTTCATGGCGGGCAGGCGGCGGTGTGGTCCTACAACGAACCGGCACAGGCCACTCCTGAAATAGGGAATATCGGACCTACCATGGGGCGTCCTGGTGACATCGTGTCAGTGACCGGCAGCAATTTCGGCAGTAGCGCCGGAACGCTGAGCATTGACGGAGTTCCCGCAATAATCGACCAGTGGTCGCCGACCGAGGTCGATTTTACGATTCCGCAGGGAGTCGCCGCTGGCAGTGAAAACGTTGTGCTCACCGTGAGGGGATCACATGCGTCGAACGCGATTGCATACAATGTCCTGTCCGCAGCGCAAACAGCGACGACTTTTACTGTAACCGGCGCCTCCACGTCGCCGGGTGACCAGCTATATCTGACCGGCAACGTTCCGGAACTGGGTAAGTGGAGCACAAATTCCGCGGTCGCCGTCGGTCCGATGCTCTGTCCTCATTATCCGACATGGTTTGCTCTGGTCAGCGTCCCCTCGAATACGCCGCTCCAATACAAGTTCTTCATCAGGAAAGCGGACGGGAGCATTCAGTGGGAGGGTGGAGGCAATCATGTATATACCGCACCGGAGTCCGGAACCGGATCGATAAGTGTGAGTTGGCAAAACTGATTGATCTCGCATCTCCCTGCATGGGAACCGGATTGGGTGCACTTTCCTTCTTCTTTCTCGAACATGTGTAGCATGATGCTTGCGCCGGCCGGGACTTGGAGCATGTGTGCCTTGAGTCGCCGCACGGGGCGGGCGAGCGCAGTGCGAAGGTGACCGTTCGCCGCCGAACGGTCACCTCAACAGCCGCATGATGTTGTCGCACACGCGGGTGAGATTGTCGGCGGTGCCGTCGATGGCCTCCTGCAGCGACATCGCCCCGGGCGTGATCGCAAACACGGCGTCCATGCCCTCCTCGTAGAGCCGTTCTATTCCGGGGCCTACGCTGCCGGCCACGGCGATGATCCTGCAACCGGGGGAGACCTCGCGAACCGCTTTGGCCGTTCCCATGGGAGCTTTGCCGTACGCGGTCTGAAAATCGATGCCGCCCTCTCCGGTGAAGCAGACGTCCGCTCCGGTCGCGGCCGTCCTCAGACCAGTGACGCTGATGACGGTCTCGACGCCGGAGCGCATGGAGGCGTTGGTGAAGGCCAGCAGGCCGGCGCCCAGTCCTCCCGCCGCGCCGGCGCCCGGAACGGCGTCGACGCTCCGGCCCAGCTGGGAGCGGATCACTTCGGCATAATGCGCAAGCGCCGCATCCAGAAGCCCGACCATGTCCGGTGAGGCTCCCTTTTGCGGGCCGAACACGGCGCTGGCACCATGCTCGCCGGTGAGCGGATTCGTGACGTCGGACGCCAGTATGATCGTGGTACGGGCCAATCGGGGGTCCAGGCCCGAAGCATCCACCGTCGCCAGTCGGGACAGAGCCTCGCCGCCGAACGCAAGCTCCCGTCCGTCCATATCCAGCAGATGAACGCCCAGTGCCTGTCCCATGCCTGCGCCGCCGTCATTGGTGGCGCTCCCGCCCAGCCCGATGATGATGCGGTCGGCACCATGATCGAGGGCATCGCGGATGAGTTCGCCCGTTCCATAGGTGGTGGCCGTCAGAGGATTCCGGGTCCGTTCGTCGACGAACTGCAGGCCGCTGGCGGCTGCCATCTCGATGACGGCCGTATGGGCGTTACCCAGCACCCCGTAGATGGCGGTGACGGGCGTTCCCAATGGTCCGGTCACCCGTGCGGACACGAGCCGGCCTCCGGTGGCATCCACCAGCGACTGGACCGTTCCCTCGCCGCCGTCGGCCATGGGAACTGTGACGCAGTGGGCCGTGGGCATCGCCCGCAGAACGCCTCGTTTGATGGCGTCGGCCGCCTGCCTGGCGGTCAGGGCTCCCTTGAAGGAGTCCGGTGCGATGATGATTTTCATGACATGCCTTTCGATGCGATTGTACTATTCACGGCGTCGATGTCGACGATTGCTTCCCGCGGTTGGAGACGGGGAATCAAAACACCAGATAGATGGCGCTGGCCACGATGGTCATGGTCAGACCGACAAGAGCTTCATAGGGGACTGCTTTCATGCGTTCCCCCAGAGTCATGTTCACCGCTTTCGCCGTGACGTGGAAGTAGTTGCCGTGAGGCAGACCGTCGATGGCAGTGGCGCCGGCCTGCATGGTGATTGCCGCTGCGACAGGCGACGTTCCGAAGGCGAGAATGGAGTTGCCGAACGAGCTGCTTCCCAGAATTACGGCGGTCGAGGTGGATGCGGCGGCTGCTCCCATCAGGATTCCGGCAATCGGAGCGAGGAACGATCCCGAGATTCCGGCCTTGGTGATGATGGCAACTATCTGCTTGGGCAGATCGGATGTGGTGATGAGTCCTCCGAGCGCTCCCGCGCCGATCAAAATCAGCACGACATCCACCATTCGCCCCAAACCGGCTTTGGTGTAGTCCAGGATATGGCTTCCCTGCCTCATTGCGAACAGTCCGATGATGGAGGCAAGGGGCAGAATATACATGGCATCGACCTGGAATTTCTCCAGAATGCCGATATGCATCAGCGATCCCAGCGGATTGATGAGCAGCAGCACGACCGCAGTGATCGGAGCAACGAGCGAGCGGCCGATGCTGGGCAGATCCTTGTCCTTGCGGCGAGGGCCAACGGAGGCCGGTCCCAGATCGGCAAGCGTCACTTCGGCTCCTCGGTGCTGGACAAGGGTCGCAAGAAGCACGGCCATCCCCAGACCGCAAAGAGCCGGAATGATGCTTCCAATCATCACGAGGGAAGGCTGGACTTTGAAACCGGAGGCGACGGCGATGGTATTGGGATTGGGCGAGATGATGTTTCCCGCCTTGCCTCCACCCGACAGTGCTATCAGCAGTGCGATCTTGGAGATTTTCAGCCGTGTCCCGACCTCGATGGCAATGGGCGCCACGATGAGTACCGCAACAGGAATGAACACGCCGACCGCGCAGATGATCATGGTCGCGAAGGCCAACGAGAAGATGGCCAGGCTTTCGCCGAATTTCGAGACGATTGTCTTCGCTATCCTATCGGCGGCTCCTGATTCCATCATCACCCCGGCGAGTACTCCGGCGGCCAGCACCCGGACCACCGTGCCGATGACGCTCTGCGATCCCTTCACCACGATGTCGACCGTCTGCGAAAGATTCGCACCGCCGATCAGACATCCTACGATCGCGCCCAGAAGCAGAGCATATGTTGTGTTGAGCTTTCGAAGAATGAGAACGATTGCCAGCGCGAGTCCGATCAGTGCGGCCCACCATCCTACGGTGACGTTCATACGGGTTCCTTCCTTTGCTTCCTTACAGCGAGCCGTTCCTGCGGATTCACGAAGAATTGGTACGCAGATTATGGCCCATGTGATTACATGTGAGACGGTCGTTGTCTCACCTCAAGTATTAGTTGGTGTGCGGCCCGACTTCCATGTGACGGATGACGTAAACGGTCGTCAATTGCGGGTCCACCATGGTATGTGTACCATGAAAGAGGTTGTGCACCAATGGAGGCGGCATGGACATCGATCCGACAATTGCTCAGACCATCGTTGCGAATATCAAGGATGTCCTCAAGCATGAGATTAATTTCTTCGACACGTCCGGCAGCATCATCGCCAGCACCGATGCCTCCCGGATAGGGACGGGGCATGAAGGGGCCCGGCTTGCCGTCCGACTTGGCAGGACGGTCGCCATCGACAACGACCATCAGTATGAAGGGGCACGCAACGGGATCAATGTCCCGGTTCTGTTCAACGGTTCAGTGGTCGCCGTTGTGGGCGTCACGGGGAGGTGCGAGGAAGTCGAGGCGTTTGGCAATGTCATCAGGAAGATGACCGAGATACTCATCCGGGAGAATCTGGATCAGATCACGCGGTTCGATCAGCGCATGATGATGGCCAATGTGGTGACGATGCTCTCGATCGAGCACAAGGACGCCGCGTTGCTGGGAGCATTGGCGTCGACTCTGCAGATCGACCTTTGCCGGGAGCGTCGGGCGGTGGTGGGCAGACTGACTGCTGCGACCGGGGTGGCGCGACTCGGCGACAGGATATACCTCGCGCTCAGCCAGGCGGAAGCTCATGGGGTGGATCTGTTTTCGGTGACCCCGCAGGAATGCTGCATTTTCGTCGACCGGGAGGATGCGGCCTCTCTTAAAGCTCTGCTTGAGGATCTGGACTCGGTGATCGCAGATCAGTGCGGGACCCGCGTGGCATGGGGAATGGGGGAGTGCGAGCCCGGATATGACGACTATTGGCGCAGCTACGATCAGGCCTCGAAGGCGTCGGATTGGCAACTGTTCACCCACTCTTCGGGTTTGGCGGACTATCAAGATCTCGACTATGGGATTTTCGCGGCCTCGATCCCTCTCGATGAGGCCAGAAGGTTTGTGGATCATGTGTTCGGCACTCTCGATGCCGCACGAATCGAGGAATTCGAAAGCATCTTTCATGCGTACGCACAATACAACGGCAGCATCATTCATGCGGCCGAAAGCCTGTTCATCCACAAGAACACCCTGCAGAACAGGCTGAATTCCATGGCATCCGCAACAGGCTATAATCCGAGGGTCCTGAAAGACTATGCCGTGCTTGATACGGCTTTCAGAATTCGCGACTATGTGAGGTTCCGGACATCGGGGGAGCGGGAGGCACCCGTTTGCGGGCCTTCTCGGGCATAGCCCTCGGGGACGTGTCTCGGACCGTCGGCGACGTGCGGCGCGGCGGTGCTGTAGGGCCATTCGTTGGGGACGCGACGTGGACGCACCGAGCGATATGCGGTCCATGATGCGGGTTCCCCGACGCGGCGGGGCCCGGCTCACGGGGAAGGCCTTGATCTGTCTCTTGGTCGGATTATACCGGTTCTCGCCGAGAGGAAATCCGCCGAATGCAGCCGAGCGTTCGTGCGTCCGAACAAAGGGAACGCATGCCTGAAATACTGTCTGTCCGTGATGTCGGATTCTCCTATGGGGGAAAGCGAATACTGCATGGCGTCAACCTCTCCGTGGGCACCGGGGATTTCCTGACCATCGAGGGGCCCTCCGGATCCGGCAAAAGCACTCTGCTCAAGCTGATCGCCAGCCTGCTGACTCCGACCGTCGGCATCATCGAATTCGACGGCAGGGACATGCGCTCCTACCCCCGCCCCGAATACCGGCGTCAGGTCTCATACTGCTTTCAGCAGCCGACCCTGTTCGGCACCAGCGTGCGTGACTGCCTGACGTTTCCCTTCGCCATCCGCAATCAGCGTTTCGACGAGGACAGAGCCAGAAGAAGCCTGTCGATGATGTGCCTTCCCGAAGCCATGCTGGACAGCCGCATCACGCAGCTTTCCGGAGGAGAGCGCCAAAGAATCGCCGTGGCCCGCAATCTTCTGTTCACCCCGAGAATACTTCTGCTCGACGAGGTGACCACGGGGCTTGACGCCACGACCAAGCACGTGATCCACGACCTCATCGCCCGCTACAACAAGCGGGACGGGGTGACGGTTCTCGCCGTGACCCATGACGAAACCGAAATAGAGGCCGCGGAGCACCTTCTGACGCTTGACGGCGAAGGGATGCATACACAACGATGACACAGCTCAGCGTCAGCCCTTTGGCATTATGTTTCAGCGTGGCCCTCGTCGCCATCGCGTTGATCATCACCATACGGGAGAAAATCGGTCTGGAGAAGGACATGCTTATCGGCGTGGGCCGGGCGATCGTCCAGCTGGTGGTGGTGGGGTACGCTTTGACCTACATCATTCGCATCGACCGCGTGTGGCTCACCGTTCTCATGGTGGTTCTGATCATCGTCAATGCGGCCGTCAACGCGGCGAAACGGGCGAACGGCATCCCGCGGGCGTTCCTTATCAGCCTGCTCGCCATCGCGACGGCCACCGTCGTCACCATTCTTCTGCTTGTTCTGGCCGGTGCGGTGCGTTTCATCCCCAGCCAGATCATCCCCATATCGGGAATGATCGCGGGCAATGCCATGGTCGCCACGGGGCTGTGCTATCGGGCCATGAACAGCGCCTTCCGCGACCAGCGCCAGGGGATCCTCGAAAGGCTCGCTCTGGGGGCCACCCTCAAGCAGGCATCCTCCCAGGTCGTTCGCGAATCCATCAAGACGGGCATGGCTCCGACCATCGACTCCGCCAAGACGGTGGGTCTGGTCAGCCTGCCGGGGATGATGTCGGGGCTGATCTTCGCGGGGATCGACCCCACGAAGGCCATCATGTACCAGATCATGGTGACGTTCATGCTTCTTGCCGCCACCAGCATCGGCAGCACCATCGCCTGCTATCTCGCCTACCCGCGCTTCTACAACGACGACATGCAGCTCCTCGATCCCGGGAGCCGTGCGGACCGGCGGACCCCTGGTTATCGCAATCGAAACATGGAGATACGACGGGGACGATAGACTGTCCTCACCGATGGGCCTTCGCATAGATGACGGCGGGCTCCGGAAACGAACCGCGACAACGAAGGATGGGCATGTCTTCACGATGGATGAGAGTGACCAGGGATCCGAAATCGGCGATGCCGCTTATGCCGGTCCAGGCGATGAGCATAGCCGGCCTGCTGTGCGTGGGGGAGATCATCTGCGCCCCCATCTACGTGTCACTGTCCTCCGGCACGCTCGCCCTGGTTCCGTGGGCGATGGTCGCCTGTCTGGTCGCCGTCGTCTTCACCTATACCGTGGGATTCGCCCTGCTGTGGTGTGCGGAGGCGTTCTCCCGAAGGATCCGCGCCGCGTTCGTCCCCCTGATCTACGCCGCCGTGGGCCTGGTGGGATTCGGGGCATGGGGGTACTTCGTCATCTCCGCCGTCATGAATTCCATCCTTGAGCCACTGGGGCACGCCGCCCTTTCGTCCGGGCAGCTTGCGGTCGTCGCGCTCAACTGCGCCGTCCTCGGTCTCGCGTCCTTCACAGCCGGCTATGTGATGCCGTTCAAGCTCGCCGCGCACCGCTCGGCCGTCGTGGCCCTCGGGGTGCTGACGGCGCTGGCCGGTCTCGTCGGAGCGTTTTTTATGATACAAATGTATGCGGTTTTGTATTAGACAGGCGACGGGTGCCGCAGACCCGGAGGAGACGCCGATGGCGTGGCTCCTCCCGGTGCGCGCCCCCGCCCGGTGCGGTGCCGTGGCATGACCCGCATATAAGGAATGCGCGGGTGTCAGGTGTTCAGTGTTCTCAGCATGTTCTCCATTGGTGTCGGTCCCAGCTCATCGCATACGGTCGGTCCCATGCGGGCCGCGTACGCGTTTGCGGATTCCCTGTCGCGCCGTTCGCTTCTGGACCGGGTCCGTCGCGTCAGAATCGACCTCTACGGGTCACTGGCGCTGACCGGTAGGGGGCATGGAACCGACCGGGCGGCGGTGGTGGGTCTGGAGGGGAATCTTCCCGAGGACGTCGACACGAGACATCTGCTGACCGTTCGTCGTGAGTGCGAAAGCTCCCGGTCGCTGAGTCTGCTCGGAAGGCATGCGATACCCTTCGACTATTCTCGTGACATCGTGTTCTCGACATGGCAGAGGTTGGCGGCCCATCCCAACGGCATGCGATTCACGGCATGCGGTGCAGACGGCGATGTCATTGACGAGCAGGTGTGGTATTCGGTCGGCGGCGGCTTCATCAGACAGGGCTCGGCACGCGATCCGGTCATCGGCCTGCATGAGCGCATCGCGTCGGCGGGTGCGCTGCCCTCCGGTGCGCACTCCCCGGATGGGGGTGCATCGGTCGCGATGTCGTCCGGTTCCGGACCCTCCGGTGAGATCCCCGAGGAACGGGGCGCTGCCGTTTCGCGGGAGGAGGACATCCAACCAGGAGTTCCTTGTGATTTCTCGTCCTGCGACGAGCTCATGCGTTTGTGCGAACAGGAGAATTGCCGGGTCGATCAGATAGTCGCCCGCAACGAGGCCGCGCTGCACCCCGATGACGAATCGCGCGAGAGGCTGCTCGGCGTGTGGGATGTCATGCGGCGGTGCGTCCTCAATGGCTGCACAAGCACGCAGGCTATTCTCCCCGGTGGTCTTCGTGTGCCGCGTCGGGCCCCCGGAATCTATCGGCGTCTTGCCGGCCATGGGGATGTCCTTCATGGGGGGAGGGTCTCAATCGGTTCCGGTGAAACGGGTGCGGACTATGCGTCCTGGCAGTCCGATTGGGTCAACCTGTTCGCTTTGGCCGTCAGCGAGGAGAATGCCGGTGGCGGCCGCATCGTCACCGCCCCCACGAACGGCGCAGCCGGAATCATCCCCGCCGTGCTGCACTACTATCGCTATCTGACCGATGGCGCTGACGATGAGGGCGTTCTTCGATTCCTGCTTACCGCAGGAGCCGTCGGCTATCTGTTCAAGCGCAACGCCTCGATCTCCGGTGCGGAGGTGGGCTGTCAGGGGGAGGTGGGTTCCGCCTGCTCCATGGCGGCGGCCGGTCTGTGTTCGGTTATGGGCGGAACCCCCCGGCAGGTGGAGAACGCAGCGGAAATAGGAATCGAGCACAATCTCGGCCTCACCTGCGATCCCGTCGGAGGACTGGTTCAGATTCCCTGCATCGAGCGCAACGCCATGGCGGCCAACACGGCCATAAACGCCGCCAGAATCGCGATGTTGGGCAATGGGCTGCACCGTGTCAGCCTCGACCAGGCCATCAAGACGATGAAGGACACCGGCGAGGATATGATGGACAAATACAAGGAGACGGCCAAGGGCGGGCTCGCCGTCAATGTGGTGGAGTGCTAGCGGCCGCGGCGTCGGCGGCGGAGCTTGGCGTCCGGATCGCGCGGCCGGCCCCGTTTTCCGAGGGCTCCGGTGCCCTCACCGATGTCAGGGAGTGCTAGGCTAGGTACCATTGTGTTTTTAAGGAGGCCAATATGGTTGAAGGTATGCCGCAAGTCAACAGCGAGTTCGGTGCAGCGCCGACGATCGATTTCCCCGCTCCCGAGCCGCCGGCCGGACTCAAGGTCATGGAAGTCGTCGAGGGGAACGGCCCCATGGTGCGCCGCGGAGATACGGTTACCGTGAACTATCACGGTCTGGTGTGGGGAGGGGACAAGCCCTTCGACTCCAGTTTCGACCGCCATCAGCCTGCAAGCTTCGGAATCGGGGTGGGTCAGGTCATTCGAGGCTGGGACCAGACGGTGCCCGGCCACAATGTCGGCTCTCGGCTCGTGGTGTCCATTCCGCCCGAATACGGATACGGCTCGCAGGGCATTCCCCAGGCCGGCATCGGCGGCGAGGACACGCTTGTCTTCGTCATAGACATCATTTCGACGCGCTGAATATCGTCATGCAGGAAGGCGCCGGCGTTATGACCGGCGCTTTCCTGCATATGTGCGCGGATATGCGCGAAGGCGTGCATCCGCGCACACACTCATCTCCCATATATCATACGAGGTCAGGAGGGAACATGGCCGAAGAAAAGACCATCCTGCTCACGCAGGAGGCATACGACAAACTCAAGGAAGAACTTGCGTATCGTGAAGGCGAGTACCGAGAGGAGATAACGGAGCGAATCGCCGCGGCCCGCGCAGAAGGCGACCTGTCCGAGAACGGCGGCTACCAGGCGGCGCGCGAGGAGCAGGGCAAGAACGAGGGCAGGATCAACGAGCTGACCGTCAAGCTGCGCAACACGAAGATACTGCAGGCCCCCAAGGCCGGCATCGTCGGTAACGGCTCCGTGGTCACGCTCGAGCTTGCGGGCAAGCAGATGGTCTACGTCCTGGGCTCGCGTGACATCGCGGTCGCCACGGACTATGACGTCATCAGCCCCGAATCGCCCATTGGAGCGGCCATCATCGGTGCCAAGAAAGGGGAGACCCGGACCTACAAGGCCCCCAACGGCCGTGAGATATCGGTGTCGATCATCGACGCGAAGCCTCTGAAATAACGGCATGCATCCGGATTCGACCGGAACGGTCGGGGCGGCCTGCGGAAATCCCGCAGGCCGCCCCTTCTCATATGGCGGCGATCGACGATTCTCAGGCGCCGCACGGCCCGCGTCGCACAGGCTGTGCCTGTCGCCGCAAGGCGTGCGCCAGGGTGCCGCCGCAAGTGCGTGCCCGATTTCGGATTACCGCACGGCCTGGTGGGTCACCACAGGTTGACGATGACCATATAGATCGCGACCATATGGCATGCGTATCCGGTGACGGTCCCCAGATGGAAGATCTCATGGAAGCCGAACACACGGGGCCACGGGTCGGGCCTGCGCAGGGCGTAGACGATCGCTCCGGCTATGTAGCACGCGCCGCCCGAGGCTATGAGGACCACCACTGCGGGTCCGGCCGCGGGGGAGACCCAGAACAGACCCATGAAGCCCAGTCCGGACACGCCGAATATGATGTAGACGATGGTGTACAGCCATCGTGGCGCTCCGATCCAGATCACGTGGATGATCAGCGCGACCGCGGTGCACGTCCACATCCCGATGATGATCGAATTGCGCAGCACCGGAGCGAGTGCAAAGGAAACCGGAGTATAGGTGCCGGCAATCAGCAGGAAGATGTTGACATGGTCGATTCGGCGCAGGATGTCGGTGACGCGGGGGGACCAGTCCCCGAGATGATATGCGGCTGAATTCCCGAACAGGATCAGCGAGCACGTCATGAACACGGCGCATGCCCACTTCAGCCCCGTGCCGTGGGCAAGGCAGATGAGCACAATCCCGCCGGCGAGCGCCAGCGGCGTCGCCACCGCGTGAATCCATCCTCTCAGCAGCGGTTTCGGTCTTCCGTGAACGTCCAGGCGTATCTTGCGTTCGACCTCGGCCGGGGCTATTCCCTCGACTCGTGCGGCATGGGCCTCGCCCTTCGCGACGATGGCCTTGGCCTTTTCGTCGGCCTTCTGCCGGACGTTGTCCGCCTTGCTGCGGGCCTTGGTGCGAATCGTCTGGGCCTTGGCCTGCAAAGCCTGCTCGCGCGCCTGCACGACCGCCGCCTTTTTGCGTTCGATCTGAGCCGAATCCTGTGTGTCCATCGAACCTCCGCCTCTTTTGCTACGTCACCGTAACCTACGTTATCGTAACCTCTAGGGTTGTCAAACGGCTGGCATTCGGCCTGTCGTGTGACGACATAACCTTCACGCATGTGCGTATCATGGAAGCCATGGCAGATTTTACTCAAATTCTTGCGACGCGTCCTGATTTCGACGACAGTGATCGCGAGTGGCTCCACCATCTTGTCGCCGACTGGCAGGTCATAGCGGACCTGAGCTTCGCCGACCTTCTGCTGGTGCTTCAGAACGGCGACGGAAGCTGGGTGGTGGCCGAGCAGTGCCGACCCTCCACGGTGATGAGTCTGAGGACCGAGGATGTGGTCGGCAACGCCGTCCCGCAGAGCATGGTGGGCGAGCTTGGCGCCGCCATGGATTCGGGGACGGTGTTCCGATCAACGATTCTGCGCAATGTCGGGAAGTCGACCGTGTGCAACGTGTACGCCCCCATACGACACAACGGCAAGACCTTGGGTCTGGTCGTACGAGAGACCAACATGGCGACTCGCGAGGCCAACGGGACCTACGAGTCGGAGAACATCAACGCGGGAAAACAGCTCTACCGCATGATTCCGCGAGGCCAGTTCCCCTATCACGATGCGGTGCTGAGCCAGCGCCACAACGCTCGCGTGGCGGACGGCTTCATTCTCATCACCGGTGAGGGCATCGTGCGCTATGCATCCCCGAATGCGATCAGCTGCTTCCGTCGGCTGGGATCGATGACGACCATGCAGGGCCAGTATCTGACGGAGATCGGAGCACAGCTGCTGCATAAGAACGATCCCGTGCTGGAAAGCCTTCCTCTGGTGCTGAGCGGCAAGGCCGCGGCCGATTCCGAGCTGGCCGCTAACCGGTCCGCGATCTCCATACGATCGCTTCCTCTTTTCGACGAGCATGCGCGCATCGGCGCCATCGTCCTGTGCCGTGACGTCACCGAGCTCCGTCGGCGCGAGCAGGAGCTGCAGACCAAGGACGCCACGATTTCGGAGATCAATCACCGGGTCAAGAACAATCTCCAGGCCGTGTCGGCACTGCTGCGCCTTCAGGCGCGCAAGACCAAGTCGGATGAGGTAAAGAAGGAACTCGCCGAGGCCCAGCGCCGCGTCCAGACCATCGCCATGGTCCATGAGGGTCTGAGCCAAAGCGTCGATGAAATCGTCGACTACGATCGCGTCATCTCGAATCTGCTGAAAATGAGCGTCGATCTGGCCAGCATGCGCGACCAGCATATCCATATCGATTTCATAGGGAAGTTCGGCATGATGCCCGCCCAGGATGCGACTCCGCTGTCCCTGGTGCTTACCGAGCTCATCACGAACGCCGTCGAGCACGGCTTCGAGGGGCGCGCGGACGGGCATATCACCATCTCCGTGGGCCGGGGCGGCAACAATCTCAACGTCGTGGTCGAAGACGACGGTTCGGGCCTGGAGACCGAGGAGGATCACGGGCTGGCGCGCTCATCCGGATCGGGGTTGGGGACACAGATCATCAACACCTTCGTCACCAACGACTTTGGGGGAACCGTGAAGTGGGAGCCGCGCCGCGAGGGAGGGACGCGGGTGATCCTGGACATGAAGCTTCGCGCCGCTCAGATGCAATGACCCGGTTCCCGGACATGTCGCTGCCATTCGCCTCTGTATATGGATGTGGCCGGCCCCGTGGTGAAAAACGGGAACCGGCCACACGGGGAAGTCGTGTGAATGCGCCCTACAGCTGCATCTGAAGATTCTGGGAACGACGGGCACGCATGGCGCGGCGCTTGAGCGCGCGCCGCTCGTCTTCGCTGAGCCCGCCCCACACGCCGTAATCCTGATTCGTGTCGAGAGCGCACTTGAGGCATGCGTCAATCACCTTGCAGGTACGGCACACGGCCTTGGCCTCCTCGATCTGCTGATATGCCGCGCCGGTGTTGCCCACGGGAAAGAACAGTTCCGGATCCTTGTCCCTGCATGCGGCCTTGGCGCGCCAATCAAAAGCACTGCTCATCAATTATGCCTTCCTCTAGAAGTCCGATCCAATGTCAAGTTTGAATACTGTACTAGGTAAGCACGAAACGAATGATTTTTCAAGAGGTTTCACTTATGGAATCACGCGAATCCGTTCGGCGTCCGGGAGACAGCCGCGCACGGGCTTCTTGTGCGGGCCTTCCGGTGCGAAGCACTGGACCATGTTGGCCCGGTCCGCATGGATGAGCACGGCTCTTCCCGGGACGGAGAAATCGTCATGATCGCATGAGGCGAGCAGTGCCGCCGGAATCGAGTTCATCAGATCGGTGGACCTTTCTCCCGTGGGGAACACAATGCGGGTCGTGCAGTGTTCGGGAATGCGCAGATGCTTCGACGTCTCCACGCCGAAAACAACCGTGGTGCGGGGATCGACCAGCGCCGAGTGAAGAACGTGCGACAGGGGATTGGATCCGAAGGGATCGAACAGGTCGTCGGCGTCGTCGAGCAGCCATACGCCTGTGGCATTCGATGGCCGCCATTGGTTGTCGTCGGCCGTCACGGTGATTCCGCCGAGGGCCGACATCATCCGGGCGAGGTTGCGCAGAAGGCTTGTCTTGCCCCGTCCCCTCAAACCGATGACGGCGATGTTTCCCCGGCCAAGGGTCAGCGTCGCGGGAGATATCGACATGCCGTCGTCGAGAAGCCCGAATTCCACGCGGTGTTCCTGAGGCGGGCAGGCTCCCCGTCGGATCCCCCCGTGCGGCGCATGACCGGGATGTGCCACACGGGGCAGGGGAACGCTGAAAAGGGGTGCAGGCGCCGGCAGCCCGTGGAATCGGTGGGCCGAGCGGATCGCCATGGACAGGCGGGAGGCGTCGACCGCGGGGCAGCACCGCATCGCGCGGATCTCCTCGCCGTCATCGCAGTAGGCCGCGCCCGGCAGACGGGGGCTTATCGATGCCGCGTCGATGGTCCCCAGAAGCTCCCTGGACTGCATCGGGTCGCGGACGCGCAGACATATGTTGATGCCGATGTTCGCCTTCATCTCGGCGCTGACCTGACCAAGAGGGTTCTGGGTGCATATGATGAGATGCATGCCCAGCGAACGGCCGAGAGACGCGATGCGGACGAGCCTGTCGACGTATCCTTCGAGCTGGCTTCGCAGGGCGTGGAACTCGTCCACCACGATCACCAGGGAGGCGGGCGGGCTCTCCAGATCGTCGACGCAGGAGACCCGGCCGTCGGACACCATCCGCTCCCTGCGACGGAGTTCGGCCTCCACGGCCAGCAGGGCCCTGGCCGCGTGCCGCAGATTCAGGTCGCACACATTGCCCACCGTATGGGGAAGGGCCTCAAGATGGTTGAACGCGGATCCCCCCTTGAAGTCCATGAACACGAACTGCACCCTGTCCGGGGGATTGCCGGCCGCAAGTGCCAGGCACCAGTTCTGAAGGAGAACCGATTTTCCCGAGCCCGTCGTTCCCGCAACCAACGCGTGGGGGCCGCTGCTTTTCAGGTCTATGCGGACGGCGCCGTCCCTGTCTGTTCCCACAGGGCAGCTCAGACCCTGGGGAACTATCCAGTTGCGCACGATGCAGCGCCACAGCAGCGTTTCGGGTTCGCTTTCCACCCCCATAAGGGATTCCAGCGTGGCCGTGCCCAGGGATTCGAAGCGTCGGCGGACGGAATCGTCCGCTCTCTCACGCATGGCCGTGGAATGCGCGATATCGGTCGGTCCCGCGTCGTGCACGAGACGGGGCCGACGCCGCAAACGGTGATATGTGGCCGTCAATGAGCCGAGGACGCCGGGTGCCACCATGAGCGCGAACATCCAGCGTCGTTCGGCAAGCATGGCGATGAGCATCGCGATCTGTGCGACGACGGCACCGGTCTGGGCGAGGCGGGGGATGATCTCGGACGGCCCCTTCTCCTCGCTCAGACCGGTACCGTCGGGACCGTGTGCACCGCAATGGGGGGAGGTCCGGGAACGTGTGGCGGATGATGACATGACCATGCTTCCAGTGTGCACGATCCCGTCCACCTGTCGCTGGTGCGATGCCTGTTGTGGTCGGATGATGCCGCGGCCGCATGAGCGCGTCCGGCGTAATTCTCAGCTGGTGGCCGAGGCGAGCGTCCCCACCGTTCCCGAGGCGTGGGATCCGGAGGCGAGCTCGCTGAAAAGAGACAGGTTCTTTGAGTCATCAAGCAGAACGGTGGAACCCACCCCATCGACGTAATAATCGGGGTCCGTCCAATACACGCTTCCCGTCACTCCCTTGGTTCCCGAGGCCTCCTTGAAGGCGAGGACCATCTGCAGAAGGGTGTAGGGATTGGTCTGATCGTCCACGCTGACCGAGTCCAGGGAGGCTTCGGCCACCTTCTTCGTCATGCCCACGTTGGTGAGCACCGATGCCGAGGACGCCTTTTTGGCAATGGCCGCGATGACCTGCCTCTGTCGTTCCGCACGTCCGAAGTCGCCTAGGGGATCGGCATGGCGCATGCGCGAGAACGCCAGCGCGGTGCCGCCGTCGGCCAGATGGCAGCCGGCCTTCCAGTTGAGCCCGGAGTAAGAGTCGTTGACGGTCCGGCTGTAGCACAGCTGCACTCCGCCCAGGGCGTTGACCACGTTTTTCAGACCACCGAATTTGATCTGCGCCGCATGATCGATTTTCTGACCCGTGATTCCCTCGATCCTCGACACCAGCTCCTTCTGCCCATAGGATTCGGAGACTGCGTTGATTTTCATGTAGGTCCCCTTCTCCTTGACCAGCGAGTCGCGGGGTATGGAGATCAGCGAGCTGTTTCCGTGGCTGGGCTTGGTCAGGACAAGAATCGTGTCGGTTCTGAATCCGGGTGTCTCGGTCGCGTTGTCGTCGCCGCCCTGGCCTCCGTCTCGCTGGTCTGAGCCCAGTATGAGCCAGGAGGTTCCCGAGGTGTTGGGCATGTCGGTGAGCCATGCGGATTTGTTCAGCTTCCCGTTCACCCAGTTCCATGTTCCGAACAGCGCCAATGCGCATGCCAGAAGCAGGCAGAGCAGGACGGTCGCAATGACCTTTCCCGGGTGGTGGCGCCGAGAGCCACGTCCGATCGCCACCACGTTTCCCCGGGACGGGTCGAGCCGGTTGCGGGTCGCACGACCTTGGGCGGGGCGAGCGGACGATCGTTGTCCGGCGATGTTCGGCGAGGATGACGGCGACGATCCCCTGACGTATCCGGGCGCGGCGCTGTGTGAGGATCGGGGTTGACGTGGGGCGGGCTGCCGCTCCGGAGCATAGCCGCGGGGGGAGGCCTGTCCCGGGCTGTGCGGCATGGTCGAGCGCCGTGACCCTTCGCGTTTTGCCGGGCCGGGAATAAAACTTGGCGGCGCCCCGTTGGAGGTATCGTGCCGTCCCGTCTCCTTTGACGCAACGGGGGAGGGGCGCCTTCTCGATCCCGACGGCACAAAACTGGGGGGATTCCCCTGATTGCCCATGCCGTTGGTATCCTCGCCCATGTTCTCTCCCTTATCCGTTCCTTGTCACTTTTTTTACACGCCCTTTCCCCCTCTGCGGGCGGCGGAACTCAATCCTGTGCAGGAATGGCACATACCGTCGCATTGAGGTATCTGTCGGCGATGCCGATGTACTGCCCGGTGTTCGGGTCGCGAATCGTCCCGTTTGCGGGGTCGACGATGCCTCCCGTGTTCGGATCGATCAGATTCCCCTGAGAGTCGGTCGTCAGCCCGGTCGTCGGATTGATGCTCGGCGTCGACGACGAGGATGCCGTCGACGAGGACGAGCTCGATGTCGAGGCGCTTGCCGAGGGGGAGGAGGATGCTGACTTGCCGCTCTTCTTCGGCGCCGTGATCTGCGTCTTCTCCGTCAGCGGCTTGCCGCTGCGGAGCTTGGCCCAGACGGCGTCGGCGGTGGAGGCCCACACCACGCGGTTGATGTCGCTCGGTGCGGTGGTGACGGGAATCGTCTGGGTGAAGAAGTTGGATGTCGGCATGTTCTTGAGGCTCATGGCCAGGCCGGCGAGTGTGGTGGTGCTCGCCAGCCCCGTGCTGAGGCTCAGCGCCTTGAGCGTCGCCTTGGCCAGCTGGTAGAGCTGACTGGTCTGGGTGAACAGGTTCTTCTGCATGGCCTGTTTGAGCAGCTCCTTGACGAGGTACTGCTGCCGTGTGGTCCGCATGATGTCGGAGCCGTCCGTTCCCGTTCCGTGACGCATGCGCGCATACTGGGTGGCCTGGGTCCCGTTGAGGTGCTGCAGCCCCTTCTTCAGATTCAGGTTCGTGTACGAGTCCTGCGTGTCCTCCGGAATGCACAGATTCACGCCGCCTATGGCGTCAATCATGTCCCGCAGACCCGCGAAGTCGACCACGATGAAGTTCTCCAGCTTGAGGCCGGTGAGCGAATTGACGGCCGCGAGCGTGCAGCTGGCCGCGGAGGAGAGATCACCGCCCTGGGACCATGCCCCGGCGAAGATCGAGTTGAACATCACATTGTACTGCGCGGGTATGGTGCCCTTGGAGGTCTGGCAGCTGGGGACGTCGACCAGGGAGTCGCGTGGGATGGACACCAGATTGATGTAGGAGCGGTCGGCGCTTATCTGCACGACCATCGTCGTGTCGGCCTGGTGGCTTCCCGCATCGTCCGTCGATCCCCCCAAGGACGCGTTGCCGGAGCCGTCGCGGCTGTCCTGGCCCACGACGAGGAATTCGATGGCCTTCCCCGCATTCGGATCGACAAGGGTCGGGGAGGACATCTTGCCTTGGGGGATGACGTTGACGGAGCCGTTGCTTATGGCGCTGTTGAGATCGACCCATACCGCCGCGGCAGCCGTGCCGACGAACACCAGAACCGCCGCCACGATGGAGGCTATGGCGGACCGAACGCGATGCTGCGCCCGATAACCCATGCTGTGCTTCGGCAGAGCATCGTGCCAGCCGTTGATGTTCGGCAGTTTGATGTCTGCAATGCGGTGGGATGTCACGCTGTTGCCTTCCTGATCGTCATCTCCGGCCTGCAGACCGGACTGCAACGTACCTTAATGCCATAAACTCCTAGATTGTAAATCATTTTCTTGAAAGAAGCTGGGAACGATGTGCCGGACGGGCGGATATCCACCAAATCTGCAACCATCATCCCTTTCGGCATGGGCCGCGCTTAGCACACTTTTACGCAAATGTGCGGATTAACATGCTTCTGATTTGACAAACATCAACTTACAAGTGTGTAATTTACATGTCGCAGCATAATCTCGGTTGAGGCAAGGAGGGGCTCATGTGGGGTGTAGTGGATGATGATTCCGCCGATGAGCGAATGAGCGAATTGTGGGGGCTGCTCAGGCCCGATGAGGATCTGTCGTGGCAGCATAGGGCGTTGTGCTCGCAAACCGACCCGGAGGCGTTCTTTCCCGAAAAGGGCGGATCGACGCGTGATGCGAAACGTGTGTGCGCCCGGTGCGAGGTTCGGGAGCAGTGTCTTCAGTGGGCCGTCGAGCACGATGAACGTTTCGGGATATGGGGAGGAATGAGCGAGCGGGAAAGACGGAAATACAAGAAGGAGCGCAAGGAAAGGGCGTGAGCCCAGGGGGCATGCGTACACTGGAGGCATGAGTTCCACAGCGAGCAGCGACATTCAACAGGTCTTGGCGGATATTCTTGGCCATGCGCCGCGTCCGCATCGGCAGACGGTCAGCGACTTCACGGCGGCGGTCATCGCGGTCGAGGAGGATCTTCGCTTCCTGCGGTCCACCATGCAGGCCGTCCTGCGTCAGAGCGTCGTTCCGGCGGTGATCGTCGTGGCCGATTGCACCGGAGCCGTTGCGCAGCCCGTGCAGTCCAGTTTCGAGGTCCAGGGGAGCGAGACGAACGATGCCCGTTCGGTTTCCGTGCGCATAGTGCGGTCGAAGGGGGCGCGGTCGTTCGGCGACGCCGTGTCGAAGGCCCTGCAGTACGCGCATCTGGATGCATCGATCCGGTATCTGTGGCTGCTGCACGACGATTCCCGTCCGGCGGATGATCGGTGTCTGGAATATCTTCTCGATGCGCAAAGCTATACCTCCAGCGCCTCCGTGTTCGGGGCCAAGCAGCTCGACTGGGACGGGGGATCGCTGCATAACGTCGGCTACTATGCGGGACGACACCGGTTGGAAAGCCTTGTGGTCGACGGCGAGCCCGATCAGGAGCAGTACGATGGGCGTTCCGACGTTTTCGCTGTATCCCTGGCGGGTGCGCTTGTGCCCCTGTCTGCGTTGAAGGACCGCGGGGGCATCGATCCGTGGTTCGGGACATACGGGGAGGCGGCCGATTTCTGCCGCAGGATATGCCTTGGCGGCGGTCGCGTGGTCGTCGTTCCCCGGGCACGGGTGGCCCATCGACGCGCCCGTCTTGAGGGAATTCGTTCGCATGACGGACGTGCCGTCGATGAGGACGATCCCGAGAACACCACCATGGCGCGGATGCAGGCCGGGCAGCGGTACTACTACACCGATCGCCCTGTTGCGCTGTGGCCCGTGCTGTGGATCATGAGCGTCCTCGGCTCCTTGTGGGCGGCGGTTTCCCGTCTCTTTGCGAAAAGCCCATACGAGGCGTGGTGTGCCATATGCCAACCGTGGGCGTTTTTCGCCTCGGTCCCCTCGGCCCTGCGTGCCCGGCACATTCTGACCAGCCACGGCACGGTACCGTTGGGGAAGCTCTCCTCCGTGGTGGCCGATCGCCGTCAGATCGCCCAATGGAGGGACCGCAGAGACGCTCTGCGCAACCAGAGGCATACGGTTCTGCTCAGCTCCCTCGAGAGGGCGCATCTTCACGCGCGTGCCCTGCGGCGCTGGGCGGGCGCAGCGGCAATGAGCATCGCATGCTTCGCCTTCATCGGCGTGTCCTATGCCTCTGTGCTGAAGGGGGCGGTGGCGGGATCCTCCCTGTATTCCTCGCATCTTCCGGCCACCGGCGCGACATTCGGCCAGCTTCTTCAGGCGGCGACCACCTCATGGGTGTTCGGATCGGCCGTCGGAGTGGCCGCCCCTCCCACGCCGTGGCTTCTTGTCTGGCTCGGGGCATCCCTGCTGACATGGGGAAACGTCGCGGCGGCCACGACACTCATGTTCTTCGCGTCATCCGCTCTGACCGCGTTGTCGTTCTGGTCCCTCGCGGGTGTGTTCACCCGTTCGGACGCCGTCAGAATCGTGAGCGGCCTGCTGTGGTTCTCCTTTGCCGTGAGCCTGGGGCTGTACCGTTCGGCGAATCTGGCGATGCTCACGGTCATGGTCTTCCTGCCGGCCGCCTTCGCTTTTGTTTTCCGTGCCGTGGGCATGTACCACACCGAGGATCGGGTGAGGCCGCATTCATCGGTGCAGGCCGCGGCGTGCGCGGCATTGTGCTTCGTTCCGGTAGTGGCCTCCGAACCGCAGCTCATCATCGCTCTCATCGTGGTGTTCGTCGCCTTCATCGTGTTCGTGCGGGGGCATCGGACCATGCTGCTGCTCATCCCCGTTCCGGCGGCCTTCGCCGTGGCGCCGACCTTCGTCAACGTGATCCGTTATGCACATGAGGGATTGTGGCGCCAGCTGTTCGGGGATATTCTGGTTCCGTCCTCGGCAATGAACGGCCGCCCCTCCTCCCTGAGCCTGGTGCAGGTGGCGGAAAGGGCCTACGGGGTCACGGGCCTTCCCGGCTCCCTCTCATGGTCCTTCTCCGGCGTGCTGCTGCGCGCCATGATGGTCGTGCTCCTCCTCCTCGTCGTTCTCGCGGTCGTCTCCCTGTTTCTTCCCTTTGCGCTGCGCGCCTCCCGGATGATGTGGGTCGTCGCCGTCGCGGGGGCGTGCACCGCTCTTGTCTCCGCCCGCGTGGTCGTGGCCGTGGATTCCCAGGGGAGGGTCGCCGGTTCGGTTCTTCCCGGATTCTCCCTGGTGATGCTGGGGATGCTTTCCTGTGTGTGCCTCGTGGCCGGCGGGGCGGTGAAGAGGTATGTTCCGCTTCGGACGTCCGAGGGGGAATCGTCCATGCATGCGCTCTGCGCGCAGATCGAATCGTCGGGAGACGGATCGCATCCACGGCTTATCGCAGTGGGAAGGAGCCTTCTCGTCTGTGCACTGGCGCTGGCCGTCTGCGTCTGTCTGGCGCTCGGTGCCGTTCAGAAGGGATCGGGAAGCGTGGGAATCAGCCGCTCGGGGCTTCCGATGGTTGCATCCGATTATCTGAAGGACAACACCGACCATCGCGTTCTTGCGATCAGCGCACGGACCCGCACCTATGTCGAATACACGGTTATGCGTACCGACCGGGGGGATCTGATCGATGCATCCGCCGCCCAACGGGCGCAGGACGTCTCAGGACTGACGGCTGTCGCGAACCGGACACTGGCATCCGCCAGCTCACGGCTTCTGGCGAATGCGGATTCCCGGGCCATCGAGGACATCGGAAAGCTTGGTTTCGGGGGGATCTATGTGCGCGTCGACTCGCAGGACGCCGCATCCCGGGAGTCGAGCGAGGAGCTCGTCACCAACATCAACGCCTCCGATGGGGTCCAATCCGTGGTGAGCAATGATTCCGGAACATATTATCGACTGACCGCGGTCGGCGTGGGGTCCCAGAGCATCGACACGTCGTGGCAGCGCAGCATCCAGTCCAGTGCGTGGCGCTATGTGTGGCTGTGGTCGGCGGGGGTCATCGGCGTACTCTATTGCCTGGTTGCATTGCCCCGCGGCCGTCGCACCATTCGGGAGGAAGCATGAGCGATAATCTGACGCATGAATCGCGCAGGAGAGCGCGGCGTCTGCCGCGCATCATTCTCGGAGCCATCACGATGATCCTCATCGTCGCGCTTTTCGTGGGACTGGGCGTGTATACGCCGGTTCCGAACGCCGTCGATTCCACATCGGTGACAAGCGCATCGGTCTCCCGATTGGTCAGTCCAACGCAATCCACGGTGTATTGCCCTGCGCGGATGGCCCTTTCGGATGACGCCAAATATGGGGACAGCGAATTCCAATCCTCCTCGGGGGACCTTGCCTCAAGCGCCGTCTATGCGGCTTTCGGCTCCGTGTACTCGGCACAGGTGACGCCCATGAACGACGAAAGTTCGGACACCCTCGAGCTCAAGGCCGACGATCTTCTCGACCAGGCCAGCCTGAAGGTCGCGACCGGCAACGCCGACAAGGGATCGCGGCTTATCGAGGCGCGTCTGCTCAAGGCGCGTTCCGGTACGGGTGCGCTGGGATCGGTCGCCTCCTGGGCGACCAAGGGCGATCTTCAGGGACTGTCCGCGGCTGCGTGCACACTTCCCGGCCTCACCCAATCCTTCCTGCTTTCCGCAACGGATACGGGCACCACGCAGCAGCTCATCGTGGCCAATCCCTCCTCGAAGGCCACCTCCCTGGACGTCTCCATATGGGGCACACAGCGTAGCGGCAGGATCGCCATGTCCACCGGCAGCACGATGGTCGTCGCCGCCCATGGTCAATCCACCCTCAACATAGGGGCCGCCGCGTCCGACCAGATGGGCCTGTTCGTCACCGTCGCCAGCAAGCAGACGCCCGTGGCCGCGGTCGTGCGCACCGTCCGGATGTCGGGTCTGACGCCCCAGGGCGAGGACTTCGCCGTCCCTGTCGGCGAGGCCGGAAAAAGCGGGGTCATGCCCTCGATCGTCGAAGGTGACCATGTCACGATAACGGCCTTTGGCTCGCGCTCGGGGTCGGCCTCCTTGTCGTGGATCACGCAGAACGGCGCATCCGCGGCGAAAAAGGTGCATGTCGATGCGGGAAGGGTCACGAGCGTCGATCTTGGTTCGGCTCCCGTGAATGCCATGGGCGTTTCCTACCAGGCCGATGTCCCCGTAAGCATGCAGGCGACCGTGACCCACGCCGGAGAGGGGGGCAACGAGGACTTCGCCTTCGTCTGCGCAGCGGCCCCCCTGGCCGGGGACAGCGCCATCGCCCTGCCGGACAGGACCGAGGCAGACATAACGATCGTCAACACGTCCGGCTCTTCTCAGAGCACTTCGGTTCAGGGCTACGACATCGAGGGGAAGTCCGCGGGCTCCAGGTCGATCAGTCTCGATGCCCACGGGGTCGTGCGCATATCCGCCAGCGACGTCAATAAGAATGCCCGTCTTTTCAGCATGAGCGGGAACACCTCCCTGGTGTGGGGAGCGCGTCTGTCCCAAACGGATGTCACCGCTGCCCATCTTGCCGCCGTCGCCTATCTGGCGCCCACGTCGCTGGAACCCCGGATGGAACGTGTCTGGGCCGCCTCGAATCCGCTGATCGTGCGCTAGTCGCCCCCCCAGTCGGGGTCGATCTCCTCGGGGCGCCTGCCATACAGCTGGGCGAGGCGCTCGACGATTTCGTCACGAATCGCCCATTGAAGCTCCAGGCGGTCCGTCACCTGCATCTGAATGGGCAGGCGGTACAGAACGATTCTCGCCGGGGTGCCATGCCCGGCCCCGAAGCATTGGGACGAGGTGTTCGAGTCCGTTTCCCATGGTGCCGGCTGGGAGGGCGGGACGTCCTCGACGGCGAATTGCACCGGGCCGGTGAGTTGCGGCCAGGCCTCGTTCAATCGTCTGATCTGGGCGGCCACCATATCGTCGAATATGCCGCTTTTCGTTCGATACCGGGGAAGCCGGACGCCGAACATCGGCGTTCTCGTCCCCCGTCCATGGCGATTGCGGTATACGTGTAGTTTCCAAGGCTGCTGGGGCATGCCTCAACCATATGTCAAGGCGGGGGCATTATGAGCTAGGATACTGTAGTCAACACAACCGCAGGGAGGGAAGCATGGCCGTGAGCGTGGTGCGTGCCTGGAATGAGCTTGACATGGATGCCGTGTGCGCGCGGGCGAAGGTCATCGCCTTCGATCTGGACAACACCCTGGCCCGTTCCAAAAAACCGATGAGCGGCGACATGGCACACCGCGTCAGCCGACTCACCTCGCTGATTCCGCTCGCGATCGTCACCGGGGGGAGCTTCGGTCTGGTGCGCAGCCAGGTGCTTGACGTTCTGGACGATGGAGCGCAGCGCTCGAACATGCATATCATGCCCACGAGCGGAACGAGGTGCTATCGATGGGATGGCGGGCAGTGGAAGTGCGTCTATGAGCACGATCTGAGTGAGCGGGACAGGAGCGAGGCGACCCGGTGCCTTCGCAGACGCGCCCAGGAGCTGGGCATGTGGGTCGACAAGGCATGGGGACCGAGGATCGAGGACCGCGGCAGCCAGATCACCTTCTCCGCCTTGGGGCAGCTCGCCCCCGTGGAGCTCAAGGAGGCATGGGATCCCACCAATGAGAAGAAGAACCGCCTGGCACAGGCCGTCGCCGCCGATCTGCCGCATCTGGCGGTGCGCTCCGGGGGGTCCACCAGCATCGACATCTCCGAGCGGGGGGTGGACAAGGCGTATGCGGTGAGACGACTGGCTGACATCCTGCGAATCGACATCGGCCAGATCGTCTTCGTCGGGGATCGCATGGATCCTGACGGCAACGATTATCCCGCCGCAGTGGCCGGGACGGTGCCCGTCAGGGTTTCCGGTCCGTGCGACACGCTGAGGGTGTGCGACCGGTTCATCGCCCGATTGTCCGAGTGATATGCCGCGCGCCCGTCGGCATGGATTCGCCGTGCCGACGGGCGCGCGCTCCGCTGGTGCGTTCGTTCCCCTGCGGCGTCCGCTGCACGGGCGTGCCTTCCGGGCGGTCCTGACCCACTCGACCACATCTGCGGTTATCGCTGCCGGGCATGCCTTGTGGTGGTTGCATTGGTTCAATGATCATTCATGTTGCGCTCGGTGTGCTGAGGATGTTCGCGACCGTTCTCGGGGACCTGCTCCTTCCCCATGGATGCGCGGGATGCGGCATACCCGATGCGGTGCTGTGCGGACGCTGCGGGTCCCTGTTCGGCGATGTCCATGAGCGGCCCCTCGGGGGGCACGAGTCCTGTCTGACCTGCGCCGTATACGAGGGTGCCGTCAGGCATGCGATCCTGTCGTGGAAGGATCATGGCTACGAGGCGTGCGACGACCGTTTCGCCGATTCCCTCGTCACCCTCGTGGATGGGCGGATCCCTCCGCGGGGCGTCTGCTGCGTTGTTCCTGTGCCATCCTCGGACAAGTCGATCCGGCGTCGCGGTCGCTGGCATACACGGCAGCTGTCCCGTGCCATGGTGTCGTTGATCCGGCGTCGCGGGCGGGAGGCTCTCCTCGTTCCTGCGCTGTGCATGCGTGGGAATGCCGGAAAATCGGTGGAGATCGGGCATGGCGGGCAAAGGGTGGCTCGTGCGAATCGACGCATCCATGTGCGGGGGCGCCGTCAGACGCTGCTACGGGGACGGACGGTTGTGGTGGTCGACGACATCGTGACGACGGGGGCCACCATGGCCCGTTGCGCGAATATTCTCAGACGGTCGGGGGCCGGTGACGTCATATGTGTCGCTTTGGCACATGCCGTCGACCGTCGCCACGAGGGGGACCGGGGGGAGGGCCATGGCTAGACAGCGTGGACGACGGCCATCTCGTCCCATCTGGTTGTGCTGCGTGAGGAAAGCATTTCGCGCCGCATGGTCCATTGCGCCCCCGTGTCCTCATTGCCGCGATCGTGTCCGCGGATCCCCCCATAGCCGATTCCGACCCGCGCCGGTCCGAACCTTCGCGCGGCGTCGTCCAGCACCTCGCCAAGGCCATGCGTGTCGCGCCGCGCATCGAGCCCCTCGAGCGTGTGGAACTGCGCGGCATCGACAAGGCTGAGCAGAAGTACCCCGGCGCGCACGAACCGGGCATGCCCGTCGAACCTCTCCCTCAGCGCGTCGCAGGCGGCTTTCGCTATGGTCAGCGGGTCGTCGCAGGGGTTGGACAGCTGCGTTGTGCCATGGAGGGTGACGTATTCGTGTTCGTCATCGTGGGGGCTGGTGGAGCAGAAGGCGGATACCTGGGCACACAGGCTGCCCTGGTTCCTCAGACGTCTGCACGCCTTTTGCGCGTAGACGCTCAGAGCCTGCCCCATCATCTCCCAGCCGGTTACGGGATGGGAAAACATTCGGGAGCATAGAATCTGCGTTGTTCGCCTTCCCTGCGAGGCGTCGTCCCCGGCTTCGACGCAGGGGATTCCTCGCAGCTCAAGTACGGTTCGCTCCAGCTGCACGGAGAATCTGTGCCGTATCGACGCCGGGTCCGCTTCGTGCAGATCCCATGCGTTGACCATGCCGAGAGCCTGCAATCGACGCGAAAGGCGACGTCCCACACCCCAGACCTCATCAATGGGTATCTCCGTGAGCACGTTCTTCCCCTGGTCCCTTGCGATGTCATCCCACCGGGTGATGCCGTGTGCCGATACGTGGCTTTTGGCCCAGTGATTGGAGATCTTCGCCAGGGTTTTGGTGTGGGCGACTCCGACGCTGATGGGGATCCCGATCCCCTTCAGCACCGAATCGCGCATGCTCCTGCATGCCTGCAGCGTCTGCGATGAGGAGGGGAGGGCGTCCAGGAAGCACTCGTCGATCGAATAGATCTCCTGATTCGGAAGAAAGGTTCTCATAATCGACATCATCCGTGCCGACAGACTCGCATAGAGCTCGTAGTTTGAACTGCGGGCGACGACGCCGTCCTGCTCGGCCTGGCTGCGGATGGTGAACCAGGGAACCCCATTGGCGATCCCCAGCCGTTTGGCTTGCGGCGATCGGGCGACGACGCAGCCGTCATTATTCGAGAGGACGACCACGGGCCTGCCCTGTAGTCCGGGGTGGAAAACCGTTTCGCATGAGGCGAAGAAACTGTTCGCGTCGGCCAGCACGACGGGTCTGGCTACCATTCGCGGTCGCCTCCTCCATAGGGTCCGGTTCCCCGGATGCCCGAGGGGGAATCGGGTCTGCAGGGGGTTCCCGTTCCGGGATGAGCGATGCGGGGGATCGCCGCATCCGCCATTCGGTTCTCCCGGATCTGACGATGGAAATTACCGGTCACCACTCCCCAGATCATCAGATCCTCGGCCTCCCGTGGCCGAAAATCCGGATAGCGGGGATTCTCCGGATGAAGGACCGGGACGGAGCCGCTAAGAAGAAGGCGCTTGACGGTAAGCTCGTCTCCAAGAACGGCGATGACCACATCTCCCGACCGGGGTTCGAGGGAGCGGTCCACGACCAGAAGATCCCCGTCCCAGATTCCGGCACCCTGCATGGAGTCGCCGGAAACCGTGACGATGAACGTCGTGTCGGGATGGGCGATGATGTGCTCGTCGAAGCTGAAGTCGCTTGCGAAATAATCCTGGGCCACGGAGGGAAAACCGGCATGGACCGATTCCAGCGCACGGGGCACGCAAACGGGGGAGCAGCGCGGCTTCATTACGGATACGACGTCACATGCGACCGCACGGGTCGTCGGTGTTTCCCTCATCGTCCTCATTCTCTACCTCATTCGCCGTTCGAACATTTGTTCTATACAGTATGGGAGGACGAGAGGACAAGGGTATGCGGGTGCGGACGGAACCCCGTCTTTGCGCGCGGGCGGCCCAGGACGGTCCGCGGTGCCGCGGACCCGCAGCCGATTGGCCGGACCGGGGGAGTCCCGAAGGAACGGGGACGACCCCCGTTCCTAATGCTGCGCGACGATGTGGTATTTGGGAAGGACGACCTCGAAATTCGCCCCGCGCGGATCATCGACCACCTTGACGCTGCCCCCATGCAGCTGCGCCGCCCAGCGGGCTATGGACAGCCCCAGGCCCGTTCCTCCCGATTCCGTGCCGGGCCCGTTCTTCCCCTTGACGAAGCGTCGGAAGATGTCGGAACGATCCTCTACCGGGATCTGCGACCCGAAGTTCACGACATTGGTGATGATGGTCCCCGCGTCGCGATTCTCCCGCGTCTCGATGCGCACCGTCGTGCCATCGCCGGAGTGTTTGAGGGCGTTGGAGATGATGTTGGTGAACAGCTGCCGGAGACGGTCCTGGTCGCCTTCCATAGTGATTGAATCGTCGATGTCGCGTTCGATGGTGTGTGCATGTCCCGCATCCGCGATTTCCAGCGGTTTGATCGTTTCGTCGATGAAATCGGCGAAGTTGAACCGTTCGACCTCCAGGCTGGCGGCTCCGGCCTCCATGCGTGAAAGGTCCAGGAGAAAGGCGATCAGATCGGAAAGCCGGTGGATCTGGTTGAGGATGCTTTCGAGATTGGCCGGCGTCGGGTCGACCACCCCGTCCGCGAGGTTCTCCAGCATCGCCTGGAGCGCCGACACCGGGGTGCGCAGCTCATGGCTGACGTTGGCGACCATATCCGTGCGCATCTGGTCGGCATGCTGCAGCTCACCGGCCATCTCGTTGAACGACCGGGCAAGCTGCCCGACCTCGTCGTTGCTGATGGTTCCCGTATTGACCCGCACCGTGTAGTCCCCGTCCGCCATGGCTTCCGTGGCGTCGCGCATCTGGCGCAGGGGGGCGGTGAGGCCCCGCGAGAAGAAATAGGTTATCCCCAAAGCCACGACCAGGGTCAGGGGCATCGCTATCCAGCCGCTCCAGCCGAACTTCAGAAGGAACCATGCCATGACGAATGCGATCGCCGTGGAGATGACGATGAGAACGCTGAGCTCCATCTTCAGCGAGGAGAACAGTCCTATGGGCCTGTTGGGGTCCATCCGCCTGCCGGAGGCCCGTTTTGTCGTGTGTTGCGATAGTCTGCTCATATCGGATTGTCAGGCGATTCCTACTGCTTGTCGTCCGCGGTCCGGGGCTGCGGTTCCGGCGGCTCGAATGCGTAGCCGACGCCGTGGGCCGTTCTTATCATCTCGGACCCCAGCTTATGGCGCAGGGCCTTGACATGCGAGTCGACCGTTCTCGTTCCGGAGGCATCGGGCCAGTCCCATACCTCCTCGAGCAGTCGTTCGCGCTTGAACACCGATTTCGGTTTGCGGGCGAGTGTCGCCAGCAGATCGAATTCGGTCGGGGTCAGATGGACCTGGCTGCCGTTGAATGTCACGATGCGCTGTCGCGGGTCGATGACGAGGGAGCCGAAATCGAGGACCTTTTCATTTTCCAGGTTCCGGGCGATGATGGTGGCCCGCTCGACCCGGCGCAGAAGCGCCTCGCAGCGTGCGATGAGCTCGCGGGGGGAGAAGGGCTTGGTCATGTAGTCGTCCGCTCCGGCGCCGAGACCCATGACCTTGTCGGATTCGGCATCCCGGGCGGTGAGCATGAGGACGGGCACGGGACGCTGGGCGATGATGCGTTTGGTGGCCTCGATCCCGTCCATCACCGGAAGCATGATGTCCATGATCACCAGGTCGGGTTTGAGCTGTGCGGCCGCCCTGACCGCGCTGGCCCCGTCGGACGCGACCCGGGCCGTCCATCCCTTGGCTGTGATGCGCTGTGCTATGGCCGTGGCCAGATCCGGCTCGTCCTCGACCACAAGAATGGTCCGGGGGGTTGTTTGATGTGCTGAAGTATTGAGCATAGAGATCGCCTTTCAGTTTTCCGGTTCCAAGAATACAGCGCCCAGCGCGGGAATGGTGATCTTTGCTGACCAGTCACGCGAATGGTATCTCCCCGGCTGTGCTTCGAATGTACCATTATGGATGCCGGATCCGCCGTATCTTTCGTCGTCGGTGGTCAGTATCTCGGTCCATAGGCCTGCGCGGGTGAGAGGGACCTGATAGTCGGGCCATGCCTCCCCGGAGAAGTTCACCACCACGACCAGCTGTTTGCCGTTCCTGCCGATACGCACGAAACTCAGCGTGTTGTGGTCGCTGTCGTCACTGGTGAGCCACTGGAATCCGGCCGGGTCAAAGTCCAGGTCCCACAGCGCCGCATGACTTTTGTACATGGCGTTGAGGTCGGAGACGAACCCTTGGATCTGCCGGTGCTGGGCCCAATGCAGGGCGTCCCAGTCGACCGATCCCGCATGGTCCCACTCGCCGTATTGCGCAATCTCGTTGCCCATGAACGTCAGCTTTTTCCCGGGATGGGCCCACTGATAGGCGAAAAGGGCGCGAACCGAGGCGAATCTCTGCCAGTCGTCTCCGGGCATCTTGCCGATGAGCGAGCCTTTCCCGTACACCACCTCGTCGTGGCTTATGGGAAGCACGTAATGCTCCGAATAGCAGTAGACCATGGAGAACGTGATCTCGTCATGGTGCCATTTTCGGTTGATCGGCTGTTCGCGCAGATAGGCCAGGGTGTCGTGCATCCACCCCATGTTCCATTTCAGGCCGAAGCCCAGTCCGCCGGAATCCGTCGGCGTGGTGACCCCGGGATACGCCGTCGACTCCTCGGCGATCATCATGATGCCGGGATTGTTTTTGTAGGCGGTCGCCGTCGCCTCCTTGAGGAAATCGATGGCCTCGAGGTTCTCGTGGCCGCCGTAGATGTTCGGCCGCCATTGGCCGGGCTTTCTGCTGTAGTCGAGATAAAGCATCGAGGAGACGGCATCCACCCGCAGGGCGTCGATATGGTATTCGTCAAGCCAGAAGCACGCGTTGGCGACGAGGAAATTGCGCACTTCGCGCCGGCCGAAGTTGAAGACGTAGGTGCCCCAGTCGGGGTGCTCGCCGCGCGTCGGGTCGGGATCCTCGTACAGCGGTGTTCCGTCGAACCGGCCCAGAGCGAAATCGTCCTTCGGGAAATGGGCCGGAACCCAGTCCATGATCACGCCGATTCCGGCCCTGTGGCAGCTGTCCACCAGATACTTGAAATCGTCCGGCCCCCCCAGACGCGAATCCACCGCATAGTATCCGGTTACCTGATATCCCCAGGATCCGGCGAAGGGATGCTCCGCCAGCGGCATGAACTCCACATGGGTGAACCCCTCCTTGGCGACGTAGGGGACAAGGTCGTCGGCGAGATCTCGGTAGGTTCGCATCCCCCTCTTCCAGCTTCCGGCATGGACCTCGTAGATGCTGATCGGGCCTGCGTGCGGATCGCGGCCGGCGCGCTCGCGCATCCACCGGTCATCGCCCCAGCCGTGAACGGAGTCGACCACTATGGATGCCGTGCTGGGCGGAACCTCATGCGACCGCTCCATGGGATCGGCCTTCATCACCCACCGTCCGCTGGCGTCGAGTATCTCGTATTTATATGTTTCGCCCGCTTTGACGCCGGGAACGAACAGCTCCCAGACCCCCGACGATCCGAGCTCCCGCATGGCATGTCTGCGGCCGTCCCAGAGATTGAAATTTCCCACGACCCGTACGGCATGGGCATTGGGCGCCCACACGCCGAACGACGTGCCCACGAGGGGCTGGCCTGCGGTGCCGTCGGCTCCGCCCATCGGATCGTCGAATCTGCGCACATGGGCGCCCAGGACCTCCCACAGCCGCTCATGCCGCCCCTCGCCGAACAGGTACAGATCCATATCCCCCAGCGTCGGCAGGTACCGATAGGGGTCGTCCTCGACCAGGGTCGTTCCGTCCGCGTAGGTGGTGCGTATGCGATAGTCCGGCACGCTCCATCCGCCGTCTGACTGGACCGCGGGAACGACCGCCATGAATATTCCGTTGTACTCGTGGCGCGCCTCATGAACCCCGTTCAGCGTAAGAATCTCCACGCGTCTGGCCAAGGGCCGGAGCGCCCGGATCGCGGCCACCGTGGGAACGGCAGCGTCCAGATGGCCTCCAAGCACCTCGTGTGGATTGTAATATTCCGCCCTGCTTACTGAATCTAGATGCCTTTGGTCCACAGGAAACCTGATGGCGTCATCATCGATTCGCGTATCTTTAGCCATGCTCAAAGCATAATCTGTATTGGCCCGCATGTCTTTTCGTGTCGCCGTTTGCGCGGTTTCTGCGGAAGAACCGGTCAAGTCTGGGCGGCATGGCATAATTATTCGAGTTTAAGTCTGTTCTCACGGAGGATTCATGGGGTATAAGGTCGGCGATATGGTCGTCTATCCGCGGCATGGCGCTGCGAAAATCGAAGCCATCAACGAACGGACGGTGAAAGGCGTTACCCGCGAGTATTTGCAGCTGTCCGTTTTATCGTCCGATGGTCTGGTGATCAATGTTCCGGTCGATAACGCGAAAAAGGTCGGCGTGCGCGATATCGTCGACGCCAACGAGGTGGCCAAGGTCTTCGAGATCCTGCGCACGCCGATCGTCGAGAAGGAGATGAACTGGTCCCGACGGTATAAGCTTAATGTGGAAAAGATCGCCACCGGTGATGTGAACAAGATTGCCGAAGTCGTGCGTGATCTGGCTCAGCGTGATGTCGACGAGCATGGTCTGTCCGCGGGGGAGAAGCGCATGCTTACGCGCGCCCGCAGCATTCTCACCTCCGAAATCGCCCTTTCCGAGAGCCTTGACGAGGAACAGGCTCAGCGGCTTCTCGACGTCAATCTGGGATACGAGAGCCCCGAGCCCGGCGATGAGAAGCACCACACCGAGGCCCCGCAGGAGTCCGCGGACGAAACGCTTGCCCGTCTCGAGGCCGAGAGCAAAAAGACGAAGAAGCGGTGAGCGATCCGGCATCCCCGACCGGCGCCCTGAGCGTGGGCATGGGGTTCGACGCGCATCGCTTCAGTGATGGGGGCGCTGGCGCGCGTCCCCTGTGGCTTGCCTGCATCAGCTGGCCGGGAGATGGACTGCAGGGGGATTCGGATGGCGACGTGGCGGTTCATGCCATAATCGATGCCCTGCTTGCGGCTGGTCATCTGGGGGATATCGGCACGCTTTTCGGCATCGGGAAGGATTCGAGGGGCGCTGGCGGGCATGGGGAATCCATGCTGAGGGAAACCGCCGAATTCCTTCGTGAACATCGATGCACGCCGAACAGCGTCAGCGTTGTCGTCATCGGGAACCGCCCCCGACTCGCCCCACGCGCCCGTGAGGCCGAAGGCGTCATGTCACGGGCCGTGGGATGTTCCGTTTCGCTCGGTGCGACCACGACCGATCACATGGGCTTCACCGGTCGCGGCGAGGGGCTTGCCGCGATGGCCACGGCGCTGGTTCGCATCGGGGCGCGCGGGTAGGCGTCACCGGGATCGCACATATGCGACGGTTTTGGCAATGGCCCAGAACAGAGTCGATATCGTCACGATGATGAAGCTCGGGGGAGCGGGGAACATGGTGGAGAGAACGAGGCCTCCCCAAATCGAGACCAGGCACAGGACGCTTGCCAGGGACATGGCGGCGAAGGGCGAGGCGGCCATGATGTTGGCCGTCGCCGACGGTGTGATGACCAGGGCGAAGATCAGCAGTGTCCCGACCGCAGGCACCGCGATGGTGATCACCCCCGCCATAATCGCCATGAAGGCGAGATTCATCACCCCGATCGGGACCCCCTTGGCCTGCGCGACCTGCTCGTCGAGCGAACTGAACAGCAGGGGCCGATAGATGACGGACACCACCGTCAGCAGAACGACATCGAAAATCACGAACCCGATGATCTGACCTCGCGTTATCGTCAGAATCGATCCGAAAAGAATCGACTGCATCTGCTGGGACGCCGAGCTTGACAGACGTGCGAAGAAGAGCCCCATTCCCGTGGCGAAGGCAAGAACCGTTCCCGTGGCTATCTCCCGCTGGGACGCCCGTTTGCCGAGCGCGCCGATGACGAGGGCTCCCCCCAGAGCGAACAGGCCAAGTCCGAGGGAGACGGGAAGCCCGAGAAGAACCGCCCCCGTGGCGCCGGGAAGTCCGATGTGCGCCAGAGCGTGCGAGGCGAAGGTGGAGTGCCGGGCTATGGTGAAATATCCCATGACGCCCGACGCCAGGGCTATGCACACCCCGGCGATGAACGCATTCGTCATGAACGGCGCGGACAGCGTCGACATCCAGGCGGGGTCGAAGGAAAAACTGATGTGGCTCATGCGGTACGTTCCTCTCCGTTCTCCGCGGCGGGATCCGTGTGGTGGTGGAAGTTGGCCACCTCGGCGGTTCTGTGTGCGTCCCTGGCCCGCGACGCGGGCTCGTCCGGGGTGGGCGTGACGAACATGTCCCCCTGCGGCGTCGTGATGACCTGGACGGTCGTTCCATACAGATGGGTAAGAAGGTCGGCGTCGAGGACCTTGGTCATGTCCGCATAGTGGGGATGCTCGTCAAGCAGGTAGACGGCCCCGTCGAGAATCGGCAGGAGCATGTTGAGATCATGGGCGACGATCTGGATCGTCATCCCCAGCTCCCTGTTCAGGCGGGCGAGCATATGCACGGTCGCGCGCTGACTGGCGAGGTCGAGATTGGCCAGCGGCTCGTCCAGCATCAGAAGACGGGGATCGCATGCCAGGGCCTGGGCTATGGCCACCCGTTGCCGATATCCGCCGGACAGTTCGGAAAGCCGGTAGTGGGCCTTTTCCTTGATCCCGATGAACTCCATGGCCTCGGCCGCCTTGGCCCTTTGGGCCCGGGTCACCGGATGGATGCCGAAACGCGTTCCGGTGAGCCCGAGCAGAACGGATTGCTCGGCGGTGAGATTGGAATCCATCTGCGACGTGTAGCTTTGAGGGACGTACCCGATGGCGTGGTTCATGGTGCCCGCGGGCTTTCCCAGAACCTCCGCCGAGCCTTCGGACAGCGGTATCAGGCCGAGCTCGACCTTCATCATGGTCGTTTTCCCGGCTCCGTTCGTACCGACGATGGCCGTGACCGACCCTTGGGGTATCGAAAAGCTTCCCTGCCTCCAGATCACGTGATCCGAACGCGTGACGGCCGCGTTGCGCAGAACGATGGCGGGCGTGCCCGCCCGGGCGTCGTCGCCGCCCGTGATAGTGGTATGTGACTGCATGAACCCGTCCTCGCCGATTCGGCCGATGCTCCTCTGATGTGCCGCGGGCTGCGCGACTGTGTACGGGCAATGATTATCCTCACACAGCATGACAAGCATTCCCGCTGATCGGAAGGCCTATTTTCCGGAGCTCCTCTGGCTGCTGTTCGAGGCCGTTGCGGAGGGCGACGCCGTGGAATCCGCGGCTGACTTGTCCTGCCTTCGTTTCTGCACCGTGGTCGAGATGGTGGTGACAAGCGATTGGATCCAGCCGTCGAGGGTCGTCGCGCCTGCAGGCATCTGTTCGCTTACTGAGATCACCGGGATCTCGCTGCGGCCGGCGGCGCCCGTCAGCGTCGCCGCGGAGTCCGTGGCCTCCTGGGTGTTGTTGACGAGTAGATCGATGCCGCGCTGTTCGATCAGCTTCTGGAAGGTCTGCAGATCGGACGCGGAGGGCTCCCCGCCCGAGGTCATGGACTGGGCGTACTGCTCGGGCGTCAGATCCTTGAAGCCCATGTCGGACATCAGATAGTAGGCGACGGCTTCGGTGGCGGCATACGTTGATTTCGGATACCTTTTCGCAAAGGCGCTGAGCGAGCGCTCCAGC
Source organism: Bifidobacterium sp. (assembly GCA_022649135.1). Lineage (GTDB taxonomy): Bacteria > Actinomycetota > Actinomycetes > Actinomycetales > Bifidobacteriaceae > Bifidobacterium. The sequence continues at coordinate 51,477 of JALCNP010000001.1, read as the reverse complement.
GAATCCTCGGACTTCTCCCACGCCAGGAGACGCGAATGGAAGTCCTTCTTCTTCTCCGGCCGCGCCTTGGTGAACACCTCGGCGAGCTCCGTCGCGACGCTTTTTCGTGCGTCCTTGGAGAACCACAGATGGGGGTTGTCCCCCGTCATCGCCCCCACGGTCTCGGCCGCGGAAACGCTGAGCGAATCCGCGGCGTGGGTTTTCAGGGCCCACGAATCGTATCCGGCACCGTTGGCGACGATGACGTTCGCCGTACGCAGCCTGGCCACGTCGGATGCCGTCGGCTCGAAGTTGTGGGCGTCGACGGAGGTGGAGTTCAGAATGGAGGTGACCGATACGTCGGATCCTCCGATTTCCTGTGCAAGAGAGCCCCATTGGTTGACGGAGGCGACCACGGTGAGGGTCTTCGCCGTCGTCGTCGAGGCGGAGGCGGAGGGTTTCGGGGTGGAGGAGAACGGGCCGCACGAACTCAGCGACAGCATCAACCCCACAACCGCGGATGCGGCGATTCCCGCCCGCATCCCTTTCCTTTGACCGATCATCCTGCGCCTTCTCCATGCCCGGCATTGCGCCATATGCCGGAACAATGCACGACCTCACCTAACGATAGCCTACGATAGCAAGCAATAACCGACAAGTGAAAGCGGGTCGCACATGCCCATCACACTCGACGGCCGACGAACCGCGGCCGCGATCAAGGCCGAGCTGGCCGTGCAGGTTGCCCGGTTGAAAAGACAGGGTGTCGAGCCGGGACTCGGAACGCTTCTCGTAGGCGAGGACGCCGGATCCATGAAGTATGTGGCGGGCAAGCACGAGGACTGCAGGGAGGTGGGGATCCGCTCCATCCAGCGCCGGCTTCCTTCGGACGCCTCCCAGGAGGACATTCTGGAGGAGGTCGAGCTTCTCAACCGCGATCCGGCATGCACGGGTTTCATCGTGCAGCTTCCCCTTCCTCGCGGGGTCGACGTCAATGCCGTCATCGATGCGATCGACCCCGCCAAGGACGCGGACGGCATGCATCCCTACAACCTCGGCGAGCTTGTACTGCACACCCATTCCGACATCTCCACGCCCCTTCCGTGCACCCCCCGAGGCGTGCTCGCGCTGCTTGACGCGTACGGCATCGATCTGGACGGCGCATCGGTGTGCGTGCTGGGGCGGGGAATCACGATCGGGCGCACCATCGGACTGCTGCTGACCAGAAGGTCCGTCAATGCGACCGTCACCCTGTGCCACACCGGCACCCGTGACATCGGGCGTTACATGCGTCAGTCGGACATCATCGTCTCGGCGGTCGGACGTGCCGGTTTCGTTACTCCGGACAACGTCAGGCAGGGCGCGGTCCTCGTGGATGTCGGGGTCAGCCGGATCCTCGACGAGCGGACGGGACGCTACCGCATCAGGGGAGACGTCGACAAAGCGTGCTACGACAAGGCCTCCGCCTACACGCCGAACCCAGGCGGAGTGGGCCCCATGACGCGCGCCATGCTTCTCGTCAACGTCGTGCAGATGGCCCAGATGCGACACGCCAGCTGAAACCGCGTGTTTGGGCACGGCTTCTAGTATTCTTGTCTCGTGTATGCGCCCGGCAGGGTGTGAAATAATTGAAAATAGATAATATTCATCCACTAGTTAACAGAAACCACTATTAATGGCAGAAAACAATAGCGAAGTCACCAAGGTCGCGGTCAACGATATCGGCACCGAAGAGGACTTCATCAAGGCAGTCGATTCCACCATCAAGAACTTTGATGATGGTGATCTGGTTGAGGGCACCGTCGTCAAGGTCGATCACGACGAGGTTTTGCTCGATATCGGCTACAAGACGGAGGGTGTCATTCCCTCGCGTGAGCTCTCCATCAAGAAGGACGTCGATCCCGACGACGTCGTCGAGGTCGGAGACAGCATCGAGGCCCTTGTCGTCACCAAGGAGGACAAGGAAGGCCGTCTGATCCTCTCCAAGAAGCGTGCCCAGTACGAGCGTGCGTGGGGCGACATCGAGAAGATCAAGGAAGCCGATGGCGTCGTCGAAGGCACTGTCATCGAAGCGGTTAAGGGTGGTCTTATCGTCGACATCGGGCTGCGCGGCTTCCTGCCGGCATCCCTGGTCGAAATGCGTCGCGTGCGCGACCTGTCCCCCTATATCGGGCAGAAGATCAAGGCCAAGATCCTGGAGCTGGACAAGAACCGCAACAACGTCGTTCTGTCCCGTCGCCAGTATCTGGAGGAGACGCAGTCCGAGGTTCGCGAGACGTTCCTGTCCCAGCTCAAGAAGGGACAGATCCGCGAAGGCGTCGTCTCGTCCATTGTCAACTTCGGCGCATTCGTCGATCTGGGCGGCGTGGACGGGCTCATCCACGTTTCCGAGCTTTCCTGGAAGCATATCGATCACCCGTCGGAGGTCGTGAAGGTCGGGGACAAGGTCACCGTCGAGGTTCTCGACGTCGATCTCGACAGGGAGCGCATCTCCCTGTCCCTGAAGGCGACGCAGGAGGATCCGTGGCAGCGTTTCGCGCGTACCCATGTTCCCGGTCAGATCGTCAAAGGCAAGGTCACCAAGATCGTCCAGTTCGGCGTCTTCATCTCCGTCGAGGACGGGATCGAGGGGCTGGTGCACATATCCGAGCTGGCCAACCGCCATGTCGACAACCCCGAAACCGTGGTGAAGCCCGGCGAGGAGGTCTTCGTCAAGGTGATCGACGTCGATCTCGATCGTCGCCGCATCTCCCTGTCCCTCAAGCAGGCCAACGATTCGGTGAACACCTCCGCCGAAGACTTCGACCCGGCGCTGTACGGCATGCCGGCCGAATACGACGACGAGGGCAACTACAAGTACCCCGAGGGCTTCGATCCGACCACGAACGAGTGGATCGCCGGATACGAGAAGCAGCGCGAACAGTGGGAGGCCCAGTATGCGGCTGCCCACGACCTGTGGGAGCAGCACAAGGAGTTCGTCACCAAGGAGCTCGAGAACGCGGCGGCGTCCGCCGCGGAGGATGGTCAGGGATCGAAGGAGGAGAAGGCCGAAGGGTCGTCGAACTACTCCTCGGATTCCGCGAACGAGGGCACCCTCGCCGGTTCCGATCAGCTTGCGGCTCTTCGCGAGCAGCTCCTCAGCGAGAAGAAGAAGTGAGTTTAGCTTTCAGCTAAGCCATGGGGGAAGCCCGACGATGCGGTGTCATCGTCGGGCTTCCCGCTTTTGCGGGACTGCGGTGCGCGGTCTCCCGGACGTTTTCCAAACGATACGCAGGATATGGCCATGCGCCTTTCATCCGGCGGAAAGCATGGTATGCAAGGCTGGGAATCGCAGTGGCGGTCAAAGCCAATAGTGAGGAGAGCATATGCGCAGCATGTCAAGGCGGACCATCGTGGAGTCAAGCGGACTGTCCCGCCGCATCCTGCTCACCCTGAACGGATTCCCGCAGCGAATCGTCGTCGACGGGATGAATGCGAACAATCCCATCGTCCTGCTTCTGCACGGGGGGCCCGGCACCCCCTTCCCCTTCAACGAGGGCTGCCGGGGTCTGCGCCCTGAATGGAGCCGCAGCCTCACCATGGTGTACTGGGACCAGCTGGGATGCGGAATCAACAACACCACCATCGATGAGAGCTTTTCCATAGACACCTTCACCCGCATGGCGATCGAATTGATCGAACAGCTGAGATCCCGGTTCCCCGGGCGCAAGGTGCTCGTCGCGGCCCTGTCCTGGGGGTCCATCCTTTCCGCGCGCATCGCCGCCCGCCGTCCCGATCTCATCGACGGCGTCGTCGCATACGGACAGGTCGTGCGCGATGTCGAAAGCAGCGATGCGCTGTTCTCGGCACTGCTGAGCGGCAGGGCGCCTCACACAGTCAAGAGGCGTGTCGAAGGCATGCGCGACGTGCATTCGCGTACGGTCGCCGATATGCGCGTCATGTCGTATTACGCGGCGCGGTACACCACCGCCTACTACCATCCCCGCGGCTCGGGGTTCGATTTTGTCTCCACGGTTCTCGGCATGCTCTCCAGCCCCGATTACCGCATGCGGGACGTCCTGGCCATAATGCGCAACGGATACGACTCCAACAGCAGCCTCCTGAAGGAGATGATGACCATCGATCTCAGCGAGGATCTTCGCCATGTCGGCGTTCCCTACGCGGTTCTTCAGGGGGAGGGGGACCTGGTGACCGACACCGGTCTGATGCGTGATCTTGCGCGAGCGTGCCACAATCCCCTGCTGGGCTGCACCGTGCTGGACGACGAATCCCACATGCCGGACGTACGTGCCATGACCGCGATCCGACGGGAGCTGATATCGTCCTCCCGCAGGCCCCTCACGGCGGCGGGGCACGCCGGGCACCAGGGTGTCGGGAACGCCGGGACGCCCATGCGTCCGGCGCCATGCGCCACGGATCTGCGTGGCGCATGCGGGCACGGCGCATCGCGCGCCCTGCCCGTCGGGTCTGCCGACGTGCGCGGGCGCGCCGCGGTTCCGGGGCGCGATGAATCTTCCGGGAGACAGGCCGCGCGATGATTCGCATAGGACTGACCGGTGGCATCGCCTCGGGGAAGACGACGGTGTCTAGCCGTCTGCGTGAACTGGGCGCATTCGTCATCGACTACGATCTTCTGGCGCGGGAGGCTGTGGCTCCGGGGTCGCCCGGGCTGCGGCGCATCGTCGATTGCTTCGGTCCCGAGGCGATGGCGTCCGACGGCGGTCTCGACAGGGCGTGGATGGCCCGCCGTGTTTTCTCCGATTCGGCTCCGTCGGGCTCCCTGAGAACGCTGGAGGGCATCGAGCATCCCCTGATATTCGCCCGGGCCCACGAGCTGGAGAGCGCCCATGTCTTGGCCGATCCCCATGCCGTCGTGGTGCATGACATCCCCCTGCTCGCCGAGGTGATAGGCTCGCTGCCTTTTCGGTTCGACGTCATCGTCACGGTCGAGGCCCCCTCGGACGTCCGGTTCAAACGCCTGCTCGAGGCCCGCGGAATGGGCCGAGAGCAGGCGCGCGAACGTCTCGCCCACGAGACGGGTGAGGATGCGCGTCGTCGGATGTCCACCGAGGTCATCGATTCGACACAGAGCGTCGAACATATGTTCGAGCGTGTTGATATGCTGTATGCACAATGGGCACGCAAGGCCAAGAACATGCAATAGTGTTGTACGCGTAGCGACCGTGGCACCACGGCCACGACGGTGACATGGTCACCGCGAACGCTTCGTCATGTGTCGAAGGACGGCGTTCGCGGTCGTCAGGTGGTGATTGCCGGATGTGCCTGTCCGCTACGCTGAAGGAAGGGCTGACAATCATGGGCTATGCCATAGAACGCAGCAACAAGCCATTTGTCGTCAAATCACCCTACAGGCCGTCCGGCGATCAGCCGAAGGCCATAGACGAGCTTACGGAGCGCATCGAAAACGGCGAGAACGACGTGGTGCTCATGGGGGCCACGGGGACCGGCAAAACGGCCACCACCGCATGGCTTATTGAACGACTCCAACGGCCAACGCTTATTCTCGAGCCCAACAAGACCCTGGCTGCCCAGCTGTGCGCGGAGTTCCGGGAGCTGATGCCCGACAACGCCGTGAGCTATTTCGTGTCGTATTACGACTACTACCAGCCCGAAGCTTACATACCCCAGACGGATACATACATCGAAAAGGATTCGAACATCAACGACGACGTGGAGCGGTTGCGCCATGCCGCCACGGCGAATCTCCTCACCAGACGCGACTGCGTGGTGGTGGCGACGGTCTCCTGCATCTATGGTTTGGGAACGCCCGAGGAGTATGCGGGACGCATGCTTTTCCTCAAGGTGGGGCAGCAGCTGGACAGGGACACGCTTCTTCGCAGGTTCGTGCAGATGCAATACAAGCGCAATGACATCGCCTTCACTCGGGGAACGTTCCGGGTTCGCGGGGACACCGTCGAAATCATCCCCGTATATGAGGAGCTGGCCATTCGCATCGAATTCTTCGGAGATGAGATCGACCACATATCCACCCTGCACCCCCTCACCGGCGATGTCATCGACAGCGCCGACGAAGTGCACATCTTTCCCGCCTCCCATTACATCGCGGGTCCGGAACGCATGGATCGAGCGCTTCACACCATCAAGCAGGAGCTTGACGAGCGGGTCTCCCAACTGCGCAAGGAGGGCAAGGAGCTCGAGGCCCAGCGCCTGACGATGAGAACCACCTATGATCTCGAGATGCTCACTCAGGTCGGAGTGTGCTCGGGCGTCGAGAACTATTCGAGGCACTTCGACGGGAGGGCCGCGGGGACCCCTCCCCACACCCTGCTTGATTTCTTTCCCGATGACTTTCTGCTTGTCATCGACGAGTCGCATGTGACCGTGCCCCAGATAGGGGCGATGTACGAGGGGGATGCGAGCCGAAAGCGCACCCTGGTCGAGCATGGGTTCCGGCTTCCCTCCGCCATGGATAACCGGCCTCTCAAATGGCCGGAGTTTCTCGACAAGGTGGGGCAGACCGTCTATCTTTCCGCGACGCCGGGGGATTACGAGCTCGGACTGTCCGATGGGGTGGTCGAGCAGATAATCCGGCCGACGGGTCTTGTCGATCCGAAAATCGACGTCCGTCCGGTCAGGGGACAGATCGACGACCTCCTCGCGGAGATCAAGGATCGCGTCGCGCGCAGGGAGAGGTGCCTGGTGACGACCCTGACGAAGAAAATGGCCGAGGACCTGACCGACTACCTTCTCGAGCGCGGAATCAAGGTGGAGTATCTGCATTCCGACGTTGACACCCTGCGCCGGGTGGAGCTTCTGCGCGAGCTGAGGGAGGGGACCATCGACGTCATCGTCGGAATCAACCTGCTCCGTGAGGGGCTCGACCTTCCCGAGGTCTCGCTCGTGGCCATACTCGATGCCGACAAGGAGGGTTTCCTGCGCTCCTATCGTTCGCTCATCCAGACCATAGGGCGCGCCGCGAGAAATGTCTCCGGCACGGTCATCATGTACGCCGACGAGACCACCGACGCCATGCACAAGGCGATCGACGAGACGAACCGTCGGCGCGCCCGGCAGATCGCCTACAACACCGAGCACGGGATCAGCCCCCAGCCGCTGATCAAGAAGATCAGCGATGTCAACGACATGCTCGCCAAAGAGGACGTTGACACGCAGACACTCCTCGAGGGCGGCTATCGCAACGCAGGAAAGGCGGGGAACACGCACCTGGGAATCCCGACCATGGACAGGATCGAGGCGGACAAACGCCACGAGGAGATACTCAAGGCCGGTCTTCCCGCGCAGGATCTCGCCGATCTGATTCGTCAGATGAGCGAGCAGATGCACACCGCGGCGCAGCAGCTTCAATTCGAGTTGGCGGCCCGTCTTCGCGACGAGATCCATGACCTCAAGAAGGAGCTCCGTCAGATAACCCAGGCCCAGCAGTAGCCCCCTTGAGCTAGGAGCCTGCATCGCTTCTCTCTTTCCCGCCACGCCTGCAACGCGAGGGTAGGCGGGCATGACGGAGGAAGGGCGCCCGCCCGCCTATCCGTGCCATGATGCCATCCGATGCCCGGGGAGGCGGCATCGGGCGAGTCGCTCGCCGTCACCCGTGTTCCGTATGCTTGATGCCATGTCCGAAACCCCTCTTGCGTTCATGATTGTCACGTTTGTGGTGCTTGCCGTGTTTTTCGTCGTCGATCTGTTCGTGATAGGGCGCAAGCCCCATGTACCCTCCACGATGGAATGTGTTCGTCACATCGTGTTCTTCGTGGTGATGGCGCTGGTCTTCGGGGCGCTGGTCTGGGTCTTCGCCGGGTCCAGGCCCGCGGTGGAGTTCTATTCGGGATGGCTCACCGAATACTCGCTCAGCGTGGACAACCTTTTCGTCTTCGTCATCATCATGGCGAATTTCGCCGTTCCCAAGGTTCTGCAGAGATATGTGCTGAGCGTCGGCATAACCGTGGCGCTTGTCCTGCGCGGCCTGTTCATTCTCGTCGGGGCCGCGATCATCGCCCGTTTTACCTGGGTGTTCTTTCTTTTCGGGGTGTTTCTCCTCGTCACCGCCTTCAAGCTGCTCGCGGGCAAGGACGAGGACGATGAGGACTACCGGGAGAACGGGGTCATCCGCCTCCTGCGAAGGTTTGTCAGGATCACGGACGAGTATGACGGCGAGAAGCTGCGCATCACCAGGGGCGGGGTGCGGCATTGGACCCCGCTGCTTGTGGTGTTTCTTGCCATCGGGACAACGGACGTGATGTTCGCCTTCGACTCCATCCCGGCCATTTTCGGGCTCACCAGGGACCCCTTCATCGTGTTCACCGCCAACGTGTTCGCCCTGCTTGGCCTGCAGCAGCTGTATTTCCTGCTGGGGGCCCTGCTGGACAAGCTCGTGTATCTTCCGGTCGGTCTGGCCGTGGTGCTGGGCTTCATCGGAGTCAAGCTCATCATGGAGGCCCTTCATGGAAACACGCTCCCGTTCATCAACGGAGGCGGTCCCGTCCCCGGGATACCCGAGATTCCCACGTGGGTCTCGCTGGCCGTCATCGTCGTCTCGCTCGGCGGGGCATCGGCGGCAAGCGTGTGGAAAATGAGATCCACACAGGGGCGGCCATCGGGCGGAAATCAGAGCTGAAACCCTTGGGCTTTTGCGGTTATTGGCTGAATTCGAGCGATTGTTAGCGCTCACAACACGCCGCCGAAATAATGCCCCACGGTCATAAAGTGCTAGTAAGCTTGTCCTGTGGAAAGAGGGTAACGTACCCTTTCAATTAAACAGGAATAGGCAGGCATTCATGCGTAAAGCCAAGATAGTAGATACCATCGGTCCCGCGAGCGAATCTCTGGAGAACATCACCAAACTCGTCGAGGCAGGTATGGACGTGGCTCGTCTCAACCGCTCTCACGGCACCCCTGAGGACCACCTCAAGGTATACAACAACGTTCGCCAGGCCGCTAAAACAACCGGACGCAACGTCGCGGCCCTGGTGGATCTGCAGGGACCGAAGATCCGCTGCGGATGGTTCAAGAAGAACGCCGAGGGGGAGGACAAGGTCCAGCTCACCGCCGGACAGGAGTTCGTCATCACGACCGACGACGTCACCGGTGATGAGCACATCACCTCGACGACGTTCAAGGGCCTTCCCGGTGACTGCCATCCCGGGGATCCGATTCTGATCGACGACGGCAAGGTCCGTCTCGAGGTCACCCAGGTCGAGGGCAACAACGTCCACACCAAGGTGGTCGTCGCGGGTCCGGTGTCAAGCCACAAGGGGATCAACCTCCCCGGCGTCGCCGTGAGCCTTCCGGCCCTGACCGAGAAGGACGAGAGCGATCTTCGGTGGGCCATCAAGACCGGCGCCGACATCATCGCCATGTCCTTCGTCCGCTTTGCGACCGACATTGATCGCGCCCATGAGATCATGGACGAGGAGGGGCGTCGGATTCCGATCGTCGCGAAGATCGAAAAGCCCCAGGCGGTGGAGAACCTTGAGGAGATCGTCAAGACGTTCGACGGCATCATGGTCGCCCGAGGCGACATGGCCGTGGAGATGCCCTTCGAAGAGGTTCCTCTGGTGACCAAGCGCTGCATCGAGCTCGCGCGCCAGTACGCGAAGCCGGTCATCGTGGCGACCGAGGTCCTCGGATCCATGGTTCATTCCCCGATACCGTCCCGCGCCGAGGCTTCGGACTGCGCGAACGCCATCCTCGATGGCGCCGACGCGACGATGACCTCCAATGAGACGGCCGTCGGCGATTATCCCGTGGACACCGTCAGCACCATGAGCAGGATTTCCGGCTATGCGACGGAGCACGGCTTCGACCGCATCCCCGCGATGAAGAATCTGGACATGTCGAGCACCGGTGCGGTGTCCTCGGCGGCCGTCGATCTGGCCGACAAGCTCAACGCCAAGGCGATCATCGCCTACACCCAGACAGGCAGCACGGTGCATCGCATCTCCCGTGAGCGCCCGGCGGCCCCGATCTACGGCCTGACCAACAACGAGCACACCTATCGTTGGCTGGCTCTGAGCTGGGGAACCGAAGGGTTCCTCCTCAAGGAGGATTACCACGACATGAGCCGCAAGGCTCTCATGATCTTCACCGACAGCGTTCTGCGCAAGGCGGGGCGGGTCTCCAACGGAGACAAGATCGTCATCCTGAGCTCGGCCCAGGGAGAGCATCAGCCCGGACGCACCGATTCCATCTACGTCCACACCGTGGGAGCGTGCGACTGAGCGGTATCCGTCACCATCGCTCCCGCGCGGCATCGCGATCGGCTGGCCGGAGGATTCCGGGCTGCCGATCCTGTCGGTGAGTGATGGACGGTGACATCATGTGATGGCGGGCGGTCTGCGTAATGCCATTCGTTACGCAGACCGCCCGCCATCACATGTTTGTGGGGTGCGCCTGAAGCGGCCGTCCCCCTTGCGAATCACGAGTGCGGATCAGTCGTTCCCCAGGGAATCGAGGCCGCCGCCGTGGGAGCGCAGTATGGCGATAACCGATTTCGCATCCACGATCGTCCCGTTGAGAATCATCTGATACGCCTCTTCCGGGGTGTACAGACGCACCGCCGACCGTGGGCTCTCCGGGCCGACTTCCGTCCTGTCGGCAGGGGTGAGACCGGTTGCGTAGAAAAGCGCCGTGTGCTGGGTGGAGAAGCTCGGGGTGTTGATGAACCGCCCGAATTGCGAGAAATGGTCGGCCTCGTAGCCGACTTCCTCGCGAAGCTTGCGGATCGCGACGTCCTGCGGACGTTCGCTGTCGGCGAGCGCGTGGCCGGCGGGGATCTCCAGCGTCCAGCGATGGGTGGGGATGCGGTACTGCTCGATGAGCGGGATTCGCCCGTCATCCGTGAGTGCGAGAACGCCCACGGTGTCGCCGTGGTTCTCCTGCAGCAGGAATCGTTCGAAATGCCCGACGTCGGGAGAGACGAACGAAACCCTGTCCACATTGAAGTAGTGGCTTTCCACTATCTGAGTGCGGGACTCCTCCTTCACCGGCGCCGGTCGCCAGGGGTCGAATCTGCGGTGTGTGGTAGTGCTCATAGTGCCCTCCTTGAACGGCATCGTCAACATGATCATTGTATGTCAACCGTGCTTGCGCGAACAGGAGAAGCACGCGGGATCCGTCGGCGTGTCGGCCGCAATTCCGCCGATCCGACCTGGCCTCGATGCGTCGGCCCGTCCGACATGCCCAGCGATGTGCGGGTTGCGCGGTCGTGCGAATATGGTACATTTCCTTGAGGTGTTAAAGCGCGTGGCGTTTTGCTCCGAATTGCCCCTGTATCCCAATTGGTAGAGGAAGCAGCCTCAAAATCTGCGCAGTGTGGGTTCGAGTCCCACTGGGGGCACGCGATGTTGGCTAAGCGGTGCACGGGGTCAGAATCGCCAGCAATCCTCTCTGACCTCCTTCCTGATGTTCGAAAGAGGTATGATGGCTTACAATACAGGTGCCGAGAAATCGGCCGACACAATCAAGGCCGTGCTTTCGGATGAGGAACCGCAGTCGGCCGCTCGTGTGAATGGTCAAGGACAAACACTGAAATCAGAAGCTATGCAATCGTCGAATAATACAACTACCGAAGAGCAAGAGTCCACTGCACCCAAGAGGGCCGAGGCAAAGACCGTGGTCGTCGCCGAAGACGAATCGGTGAACAGAATGGATCTCGTCGCCATGCTTGAAGACAATGGCTACACAGTGGTCGGAGAGGCGGCAAACGGGGAGGAGGCCGTGGACCTCACCCGAAAGCTTCGTCCCGATGTCGTGTGCATGGACGTGAAGATGCCCCGGGAGGATGGAATCACCGCCGCGGGCACCATATGCGATGAGAACATCGCACCGGTCGTCATGCTCACGGCCTTCTCCCAGCCCGACCTGGTCAAGCGCGCCACGGGAGCCGGCGCCATGGCCTATGTGACCAAACCCTATGAGGAGTCGAAGCTGCTTCCCGCCCTCGAGGTGGCCATGGGCCGCTTCGCGGAGATCAACGACCTGCTCGACAACGCCGAAAGAAGCGAAGGACGCCTCAAGAACACCGAGGAGCAGCTCCAGCAGACCGAAGAGAAGCTGAAGAAGGCGGAGGACAGTCTGGAGGAGCGCAAGCTGGTGGACCGCGCGAAGGGGCTGCTCATGGACAAGGCCGATTTCTCCGAGCAGGGGGCGTTCCGCTGGATCCAGAAGACGTCCATGGACCAGAGGATCCCCAAGAAGCGTCTGGCATTGGCTATCATTGCGAAGTATGGAGAAGAATCAACAGAAGCCGAGGATGAGCGCTAGCGACGAGACCCCGGAGACGCACTTTTCGGGAACGTTTCTCGTCGTCGACGGGCATTCGCTCGCCTTCCGGGCGTATTTCGCCCTACCGGTGGAGAACTTCAGCACCACCGAGGGGCAGCCGACCAACGCCGTGTGGGGCTTCGCCACCATGCTTTCCCAGGTCATCGAGGCGGAAAAACCCGATCATCTCGCGGTGGCCTTCGACGTCAAGGGCGGAACGTTCCGAAACACCATGCTCAAGCAGTACAAGGGAACCCGGGACGCGGCCCCCGAGGATCTGCTCACCCAGCTTCCCCTCATCCAGGAGATGCTGCGCGCCCTGGGCGTCACCTACATAGAAAAGCCGGGGTACGAGGGCGACGACATCATCGGAACGCTTGCCACCATGGGTGAGAAGGCCGGTTACCACACCCTCGTTCTCTCCGGCGACAGGGACGCCTTCCAGCTGGTCGATGACCGGACCACCGTGCTGTATCCCGGTCATCATTTCAAGGATCTCAAGCATATGACGCCCGACAGCGTCGAGGAGAAGTATCACGTCACGCCGGCGCAGTACCCGGATCTCGCGGCGATGCGCGGGGAGACGGCGGACAACATTCCCGGCGTTCCCGGCGTGGGGGACGGTTTCGCTGCCAAGTGGATCAACCAGTTCGGCTCACTCGGCGCGATCATCGAGCATGCGGGCGAGCTGACCGGAAAGAAGGGGCAGTCCCTTCGAGAGAACATAGAACAGGTGAAGCTCAATCGGAAGGTCAATGCCCTGGTGCGCGATCTTGATCTGGGCGTCACCATCGATGATCTGACCTTCGGCCGGGTGAGCGTCGCAGACCTGTCCGAACTGTTCACGAAGCTCGAATTCGGCGCGCGCACCCGATCGCGGATGCTCGCCACCTTCCACCAGGACGATGCGCAGAACGAGGGGTCGCCGTCCGCGGTCCAGGAGGAGCCCCAGGTCATCACCCCCCACGTCACGGACATCTCCGACGCCGGGGAACTGGCCTCGTGGGTGTCCACGACCATGGGGCCCTCCGGCCCCCGGGATCGGAAGACGGCGAACAGCTCCACACGGACCTCCGTCTCCGACAATGGGGGAGCGGCCGACATCGACCACGACCAGCGGTGCATGCCGGATATGCCCGGGTGCTGGATCCTGAACGCCTGCGGCTCGGCAAAGCCGGGGCGGTCCCGTCTTGACTCCATCTCGATCCTCGCCGGGCATCAGGCCGCCCTCGTCGAAGGGGACTTCAACGGGCCGATGCTGCGCGCGCTGCAGATTCTTGTCGATGACCACCACGATTCCATGGTCGTGCATGGATTCAAGGAGCATCGTCATATGCTCGATGCCGTCGGTCTGGTCCTGCCGAAGCCGTTCTTCGACACGAAACTGGCCGGGTACCTGGTCCATCCCGATTTCCATGCCGATTCCCTTCGCCAGGCCGCCGCCCATTTCCTGCACCTTGAGATCGCCGAGGAGAGCGATGCCACCCAGGGACTGCTGGACATCGACGACTCCCCGGACAAGGATGACGATTCGGCACTGGTTCACCAGGCCGCGCTCGTCCAGGCCCTGGCCATGACGCTGGCACCCATGCTCGACGAGCGCAGGCAGGTCGGCCTCATGCGTTCGATAGAGCTTCCCACCTCCGACGTGCTGTTCCGCATGGAAAAGGCCGGGGCGAAGGTCGACGGCGCGCGACTTCGCGACATGCGCGAGAACTTCGCGGCGCAGGCGGAACAGGCCCAGGAGATAGCCTGGAGAAACGCGGATACGCAGGTCAATCTGCAAAGCCCGAAGCAGCTGCAGAAGGTTCTTTTCGAGGATATGGGACTGAAGCCGACCAGGCGCACCAAATCGGGGTCATACACCACAAACGCCTCCGCGCTGCAGGACCTTTACCTGAAATCGACGGGCAACGAACGGGCCAACGATTTTCTCGGCGCTCTGCTGCGATACCGGGAGACCAACAAACTCAAGCAGATCGTCCAGACGCTGCTGGATTCGACCAACCTCGGGGATGGCCGCATCCATACCACATTCGAGCAGACAGTCGCCGCGACGGGTCGTCTGAGCTCGGTGGACCCCAATCTGCAGAACATCCCGAACCGCAATGCCGCCGGGCGGGAGATACGTTCCGCCTTCGTTCCCGGAGAGGGATACGCGGCCCTGCTCAGTTGCGACTACTCCCAGGTCGAGCTCCGGATCATGGCGCATCTTTCCGGCGACGAGGCCCTGATCGAGGCGTTCCGGTCAGGGGCGGACTTCCATAAATACGTGGCGAGCCTGGTCTACCAGCTGCCGGTCGACCAGATCACCTCCGACCAGCGCAGCCACGTCAAGGCCATGAGCTACGGCCTGGCATACGGGCTGAGTACCTATGGCCTCGCCCAGCAGCTCAAGATCAGCCCGGCGGCGGCGGATGTGCTCAAGGAGAAGTACTTCGCTACGTTCGGCAAGGTGCATGCCTATCTTGAATCGTTGGTGAGCACGGCCCGGCGCAAGGGATACACCGAGACCATGTTCGCTCGCAGACGCTATTTCCCGGGTCTGTCGTCCACCAGCCGCGTGGCCCGGGATGCGGCGCAGCGTGCCGCACTCAACGCACCGATCCAGGGGTCGGCGGCCGACATCATGAAAATGGCGATGATACGGGCGGATGACGCACTCCGCGAGGCGCGGGTGTCGAGCCGCATCATTCTGCAGATCCACGATGAACTCGTGGTCGAGATGGCGCCGGGCGAGGAGCATGAGGTCAGTGCTCTGGTGTCCGACGCCATGGAGCACGCCGTCACCCTGGCCGTTCCGCTGGACGTCTCCATAGGCGTCGGGGCCGATTGGCAGCTTGCCGCCCACTGAGCCGTGGCGGCGCCGAGGATAGGGTCCGCCCCGTCCCGCAGGGGTGCGATAGCGAGGCCCTCCGCCCCTCGGAACCGACGTGGCATGCACGACGTCACCATGCACCTGATCGATGTGCTTGGCCGGGCTCGTTCCCATGCCAATCGCGGCGGGGCGCCGCAATGCCGTCCCTCCTGCGCGGAGCTCCCAGAACGGACGGGGCCCACCGGGCTGCGGTCTGTCACGGCGAGAAACGCCGGCATCAGAAGAAAGGTGGAATGACATGACGACTCTTTATCAGGCGGTCGAGGTCCTGGAGACGCTCTACCCGCTGGCATATGCCGAGGAGTGGGACGAGCCCGGCCTCATCGTCGGAGACATGGGAAGCAAGGTCGGAAGAATCGCATTCGCGGCAGACCCGAGCATGAGCGTGATCGATGAGGCCGTGGCATGGCATGCGGATCTGCTTGTCTGCCATCACCCACTGCTTTTCCGCCCGGTTCATGCCGTCTCCTCGCAGGGTGTTCGCGGGGCGATCGTGAGCAGACTATACCGGCATCGCTGTGCGCTGTGGGTCGGACACACCAACGCCGATGCCGCATACCGAGGCGTTGCCCAGGCGGCTGCGGATGCCTTCGGACTGCACGGGCAAAGGCCGCTCGTTCCCCGCGATGACCCGGACGCGGTGCATCCGGTGGGACTGGGGCGGGTCGGGGAGCTGGACGAGCCGGAAAGTCTGGAGTCCTTTGCCCGACGTGTTGCCGCGGTCCTGCCCAAGACGCAGCTGGGCGTCCAGGTTGCCGGCGACCTGGACGCTCCCGTGCGCACAGTCGCGGTGCTGCCGGGATCGGGGGATTCCCTGTTCGACGAGGTGAGGGCGAGCGGGGCCGATGTCTATGTCACCAGCGACCTCAGGCATCATCCGGCCACGGATGCCATGGAGCAGGCGAGATACGAGGCCGGCATGCGTGCGAGGGGGATCGCTCTGGGAACGGGCGATGCGAATGCGAGGCCGGCTCTGATCAACACCGCGCATTCGGCGATCGAGTCCCTGTGGTTCCGGTATGCTCCCGCCGATGTCGCCCGCGCCCTCGGCGACGCGACCGGGGATCGTATCGACACGACGTGGATCACCCGGAACACCGACCCCTGGACGCTGAGCATACATGCGTGATCGGGTATACGACTATATACGAGTGACGAATTCATCAGGGAAGGGTCGACAGGAATCATGACACCATACACGGGCGGCGATCATTCACCGAGTGCGGATTCTCGACGGGAGGCCACGACGGGGGCCTGCGGGGAGGATGCCGTTCGAAGTCTGTTCCGCGGGCACGGCGACGCCATCGACATGGACGATGCTGCCGCCGTGCTTACCAGGACGACGGTGTACCGGGGATGGATCTTCTCCGTGGACGACATGCGCATCGCACTGGCGAGGCATGACGGAGGAAGGATCGTCATCAACCGTCAGCTTGTCAGGCATCCGCCCTGTGTGGTGATGCTTGTGCATGACGTGAACAGGGATGCGTATCTCGTGGAGCGCGAGTATCGGGTCGGTTCGGGAATCTTCACCGTAGGTCTGCCGGCCGGACTCATGGAACCTCACGAGGAGGAGCGGCAGGCGGCGCTTCGGGAGCTGGGGGAGGAGACCGGCATCGACGCGAGCGGCGATGCCTCGATCAGCATCGACAAGGTGGGGGATTACTATTCGTCGGAGGGAATGACGGACGAGCTCGCGCATATCATGGTGATTCATCTGCGGCGCTGGTCCACCATCCCCACTCACTTCGACGAGCAGGAGCACATACAATCCGCGTGGGTGAGCTGGGACACGCTGCAGTCCCTGCCCGTCACCGCCTCGAATTCAATTATCGCCATTCAGCACGAGGCCTTGCGCAGGCTTCGTGCGGACATTCGATGACGGCGTGAGACGAACGCCCCGGCCATGGGCGGAGGAGACACAGAAAACAGTGAAGGAATCGTGCGATACTGGACCTATGCAAGTGAGACCTGGATCAATGTACCCCCTGGGTGCGAGCTACGACGGGGCCGGGGTCAATTTCGCCCTGTTCTCCCAAGTCGCGCAGAAGGTGGAGCTCTGTCTATTCGACGAGCAGGACAGGGAGACCCGCATCGCCATGACGGAACAGAACTCCTACGTATGGCATAACTACATACTGGGAATCCAGCCCGGTCAGCGCTACGGATTCCGCGTGTACGGACCCTACGATCCGGCCAACGGGCTGCGGTGCAACCCGAACAAGCTTCTGCTCGACCCCTATGCCAAGGCCATCGAAGGCAATGTCGACGGTGACGAAAGCCTGTACTCCTACTGGTTCGACAATCCCAACGACATCCACTCCATGAACACGATCGATTCGAGCGCGCACACCATGAAGGCCGCCGTCGTCAACCCCTACTTCGATTGGGGAAGCGACCAGCACCCGTTCATCCCCTACCACGACTCCGTCATATACGAGGCGCATGTGCGGGGGATGACGAATCTCGACCCGAAGGTCCCGGCGGACATCCGCGGCACCTATGCGGGCCTGGCGTATCCCAGCGTCATCGACTACCTCGCCAGGCTCGGGGTCACGGCGGTCGAGCTCATGCCCATCCACCAGTTCGTGAACGATTCGTTCCTTCAGCGAAAGGGTCTGAGCAACTACTGGGGATACAACACGGTCGGGTTCTTCGCCCCCCACAACTCCTACTCGAGCTCCGGGCAGCGCGGCGAGCAGGTGAACGAATTCAAGTCCATGGTCAAGGCGTACCACCACGCCGGCATGGAGATCATCCTCGACGTGGTCTACAACCACACCGCCGAAGGAAACAACCTCGGCCCGACCCTGAGCCTGAGGGGGATCGACAACCAGTCGTATTACCGACTGGTGGACAACGACCAGCAGCACTACTTCGACACCACGGGAACCGGGAACTCGCTTCTCATGCGCTCGCCGCACGCGCTGCGCCTCATCACCGACAGCCTTCGCTACTGGGTCACGGAAATGCACGTCGACGGCTTCCGCTTCGACCTGGCAGCCACGCTCGCGCGTCAGTTCCAGGAGGTGGACAAACTCTCGGCGTTCTTCGACATCGTGGAGCAGGACCCCGTGATCTCGCGCGTGAAGCTGATAGCCGAACCATGGGATCTGGGCTCCGGCGGGTACCAGGTGGGCGGGTTCCCCTCCAGCTGGTCGGAATGGAACGGGCACTATCGCGACTGCGTACGGGATTTCTGGCGCTCGCAGCCCTCGACCCTCCCCGAGTTCGCCAGTCGCCTCATGGGAAGCTCCGACCTGTATCAGCAGAACGGACGGCGGCCCGTGGCCTCGGTGAATTTCATCACCGCCCATGACGGATTCACCCTCAACGATCTGGTGAGCTACAACGACAAGCACAACGAGGCCAACGGGGAGGACAACCGCGACGGCGACAACAACAACCGCTCATGGAACTGCGGTGTCGAGGGGCCGACGACCATCGAGGACATCAATGAGCTTCGCCGCCAGCAGATGCGCAACATGTTCGCGACCCTACTGGTCAGTCAGGGAATCCCGATGATCTGCGGGGGCGACGAGATCGCCCGCACCCAGAAGGGCAACAACAACGCCTATTGCCAGGACAACGAGATCTCCTGGACCCACTGGGACTTCGACCCGGACAAGAAGGATCTTCTCGAATTCGTGTCGAAGCTGGTCCATCTGCGGCTTAAGCATCCCGTGCTGCACAGACGCCGCTTCTTCACGGGCCGCGAGCCCGGGGACCCCACCGATGTCGTCCCCCAGGTGGAGTGGTTCGACCATACCGGATCGCTCATGGACATGGACGACTGGTCCAACACCCACGCCTCGTCGGTGATGGTCTTCCTCAACGGCTCCGACATTCCCGAAAGCGACTGGTACGGCAACCAGATGGTGGACAATGATTTCATCCTGATCTTCAACGCCCACTACGAGCCCATCATGTTCACCCTGCCCGACGAGCAGTATGGGGAGAAGTGGAGGCTCATCGTCGATACCAGCAATCCGAAGGGTCCGGAACTGAGCTATGAGGCCGGGTTCGTCATCACCGCGCAGGCGAGAAGCTTCGTCCTGCTCATGAGTGCGACCAGCCCGCAGGAGGGCAGACGCTACCTCTGACGCGCCACGGGTTCAGCGGTCCGACGCCAGTCGGGACTCCAGATCGCGCGACCTCAGCACGTTCGCGCCCACCTTTCCGGGAAGGTTCGGCCGAACCCTGGCCGTCGCGGCACCGAGGGCATCCGCATTGAGGCCCTGGGCCAGAACCAGCTGGGCGTGGACGCGGTCGGCCTCTATGGCCGCGATCTGACGGGAAAAGACGATGAACCATCCGAGGAAAAGCAGTCCCGCCAGCGCCTCCACGTTGGTGAGAGTATTATCGCCCTTCAGCCAGGCCACCCCGGCGATGGCGCACAGGACGATGGAAAGATCCGAAATCAGATACATCACCTTGGACAGCTGCGGGGCAAGCCAGGGCAGTCCGACCAGCAGCACGCACATCAGACAGGGGAGACCTCTCGCGAACACGTTGTGCAGGATGGGGTGGGGGGTGTATCGGAATATGCCGATGCCGATGAAGGCGGCGCCCGAAAGGATGAGCATGGCCGACAGGAACGTCATGCGCGCCGGAAAATGAGCGATATCCGACTTCGAGGGCAGGGCGGGCGTTCCGTTTCGGCGTTCCCGCAGCAGGGCGCTCATCCTGTAGGTGGTGATCAGTTCGGAGATCGCGAAGTAGCTGACGATGATGATGCACGCCCCCGCCAGCATCAGCGTGGAGTTGAACATGCGCGCCGCGAAGGTGGTCCGGTCTCCCAGCTCGGAGAAATTGTTGTCGTACCAGTATGGATCGTCGCTTGTCATGCCGGCGGTGCTTACACCGGAGACCACGAAGAACGGCAGCAGCGAGGCGATCGTCTTCGCGTCGAGGAAATCGGCCTGGACCAGGGTCACATACCCCATGATCCCCGCGAGTCCGGCGCAGATCGAGGGAAGATACCCGAGAATCGCCGTGCCGAGAACGTCGTTCATAAGGCCCAGAAGCATGAAGGAGCTCAGGAACAGCGTTGACCCATAGACGATGGACAGGGCCAGAATCTCGAACACCCGCCGAACCGGTATCAGCCACCCGTGCCGGAACGTCCACGAACGCGACTGCCGGGCGTATCCGACGCTGAAGGAGACCACCCCGCAGACGGCGACGATTCCCGAGCAGGCCATGAACAGCCTTTGACGCACCTGCCATATGGCGGGTGCCGAATTGATGTATGTCATCATGGAGGTCGCTCCCACGATGGCACAGATCAGAAAGGAGAGAAGCCCCGAGGATTCCGCTCGCTGATGCCTTCCCATATGATCTCCTTTCGCCGCGTGTCCATTCTAGCGAGTCACTGTCCAAACATGCATTACAATGGTTAACCGTGCTTCACCGCCGTTGGTCGGGAAGCGTTCGGGCTGTAGCGCAGTTTGGTAGCGCGCCTGCTTTGGGAGCAGGATGTCGCAGGTTCAAATCCTGTCAGCCCGACCAATATCGGGTAATTTCTCTTGGTGGATATAGCAGCGACGCTACGATTGCATGGAGATGCTCAGCATTGGGAGTATGTGATGGGGTGATCGGCTATTATGGTTCACGAATAAGGGATTATCGTGAGATTGTTCCGAAATGCCCGGTTCTTGTGATATTTGCGGAACAAGAACCGTCTTTTGCCCCCCATGATTTAGTGCTTACACCGGAGCAGCAAAAGAACACGTCTATGGTAATATTCGCTGGTGAGCATGGCTTTTGCGACAGGTTTTCCAGTCATTACAATTCCGAATCTTTTATAAAAGCTCAAATGCTTACAAATACATGTATAGAGGATATAAAAAAGAGAAATTGACAAATATTTTACATGGTCTTGGAGCATGCACGACACATGAAAGAATCTATTATCGGTAACAATGTTATTTTACGGGCATTCCATGATGAAGACGCAGCTTTTTCGCACATTAGTATAATCAGCCGGAGGTTATGTTTCAATGCGGCTTTGTGCAGCCAACAACAATGGAAGCTGAATTAGAAGCAATCCGAAAGCCAGAGGCAGCAGACCGTGATTTTTATGCGGTTACTGATTTATCCGGTAGAATCGTTGGAGAAACGGGATTGCTTCGCATGTGGCCCCATTGGCATTGCACCGACATGTCGATTATTATTCCCAACCCAGACGCTCAGGACAAGGGATATGGCGGTGAAGCGGTGCGTTTAATGCTGGATAGGGCATTTCGTCATTACACTATGAACCGCGTGGCCATCGGGGTAGTAGGATTAAATACACGGGCACTTACGTTTTATACACGACTCGGATTCATACAAGAGGGTGTTCAGGAACAGGGCTATTTTTATAACGGATCGTTTAGTGATTTTTAATGATGCGACTATTAAAAGATGAATATAACTTTACAAAACAATCATACCAGGCTCCCCCATACGCCCTGCGTCGGATGATTGTATGCACATGAACACCAACCTGACCGATGTGGAGTTTGAAGTGATGATCAGCATGCTTCACAATCCAGGCGTGTGAGAAATTCGGACAACGGGCCGAGCTCATAAGAAAGCATCAACCACAAGGCAAACAGAGGTGGTGCGCAAGCCATCGGGCACTGCCCGGTGAACGCCCGTGCATGCGAGACCGCCATGTCCCTCGAACATAAGGGGCTGCGGATCGGTTTCAACCACCTGGAGGATCACCAACGAATGTGGGTTCCGGTCCCTTGCCGGCACAGATCCATGGACGGCGATGTGGCCTATTCGGCGCTGGTGGAATTTCCCCTCGATCCGGTCCGAGCGGAGCCTTCCGTGGCTGTCCGGGCCACGGACGTACGCTTCGTGGATCTCGTCCCGGCGACGGATATGGGCATGTCACTCGTTTTCAGGATTTCGGGAGCGAAACCACGATTCCGTGGATCCTGACGTTGGGTGAAGCAGATGGCGACCGCGCATGAATTTACCTGTTCGTAATATTTGCGGGGTTCCTCCTTATGCCGCATCGCTCCGGGTTCCGCGATTCGGGCCGTCGCCGCAAAAACGGTTGGATAACGTGTGCCGCAAGACAATTACCGTGTCGTGTAGCCTCGCACGGGGACACACCGGACATCGCCATTATTCACCATTGGCGATTTTTCGGCGCCTGTTGCAATTTGCATCGAACTGAACAACAATAGAGGACAATCCGACAAGGCATCGGGTGAGTCCCGGCCTTTACTCGTAGCGGGCATTCACCCGTGAATAAGGAGAAGAACATATGAAGAAGAAAGCTTTTGCTTTTGCGGCGGCGGCATGCTCGCTCGCCATACTGTTGAGCGGATGCGGCGGATCCGGCGGCTCGAGTTCGAGCAGCTCGAAGGGCGGCACGGTCATCAGCGCCTGGGAAAGCGAGCCCCAGAACCCGCTGATTCCCGGCGACACCAACGAAAACGGCGGCGGCAAGGTCGTGGATCTGCTGTTTGCGCGTCTTGTCTCCTTCGACGCCAAGGGCAACGCCTCCAACGAAGTCGCGCAGTCGATCACCCCCAGCGCAGACGGAACGCAGTACACCATCAAGCTCAAGAACTGGAAGTTCACCGATGGAACCGATGTGACCGCCCAGTCGTTCACCAAGGCCTGGAGCTATACGGCCAACGCCAAGAACGCACAGCTGTGCTCGTCGTTCTTCTCGACCATCAAGGGCTATGACGCCCTGCAGGACGCCAAGTCCCTGAAGGGCACCGAGCAGCTGTCCGGACTCAAGGTCGTCAACGCCCACGAATTCATCGTGACACTCAACCAGGCCGACGCCACGTTCCCGATCAAGGTCGGATACAGCGGATTCGCGCCTCTTCCGGAATCCTTCTTCAAGGATCCCAAGGCCTTCGGGGAGAAGCCCGTGGGCAACGGCCCGTACAAGTTCTCCAAGTGGGTTCACAATCAGGAGATCGACCTGGTGAAGAACACCGCCTACAAGGGCAATCTCGTCGCGAAGAACGACGGCATCGACTTCAAGATCTACACCCAGGACAACGCCGCCTACGCCGACGTCCAGGCGGGCAATCTCGACGTGATGGAAGAAGTCCCGGCCGCCGACACCAAGACCTTCCAGAAGGACTCCTCGCTTCAGGCTTACAACAAGGCCGGCTCGGTCATCCAGACGTTCACCATCCCCTCCAATTTCGACCACTTCAAAAGCGGCACCGAGGAGGGCACTCTGCGTCGTCAGGCCATCTCCATGGCCCTCAACCGCAAGGAACTCGTGAGCAAGGTGCTCAACGGCATCGGAACGCCCGCCGTGGACTTCACCTCACCGCTGACCCCGGGATTCTCCGATTCCCTCAGCGGCAACAGCGTGCTGAAGTTCAACGCGTCCAAGGCCAAGGAGCTCTGGGCCAAGGCCGACGCCATCTCGAAGTTCGACGGTCCTCTGACCTTCTCGTATAACGCGGACGGCGGTGCGAAGCCGATGTATGACGCGATCGTCAACCAGCTGAAGAACACCCTCGGCATCAACGTGTCCACCAACCCCATCCCGACCTTCCAGGAGTTCCGTGACGACATCACGAAGCGCCAGGTCAAGGGCGCCTTCCGCACGGGCTGGCAGCCGGACTACCCCTCGGCGGAGGACTACCTCTACCAGCTCTACGACTCCGCTGCGGCCGACGGTGCAGGGTCGAACGACGGAGACTACAAGAACTCGAAGTTCGACCAGCTCATGCTCGAGGCGTACAAGGCCGCGAACACGGATGCGGCGAACAAGCTCTACCAGCAGGCCCAGGAGATTCTGTTCAACGACCTCCCGGCCATCCCTATCTACTACAACAACGCCGCAGGCGTTGCAGCCAAAGGTGTGAAGGGATTCCAGATCAACTGGCAGCTTCTGCCGGTCTATGAGGACCTGACCAAGTAGAGACGTCACCCGGCACAGGAACGCGCGCGAGAGAGGAATCCCCGCGCGCGTTCGTTTTGCGCCGGCACGGGCCCTCCCATGCCGCTTCCTCGGCGTGGCGCGTCCCGCGTCATCATGCGCGCCTCCTGTGCTGCTCGTACCGTGTTCATGACCGCTATGGCCAATGTGTGCGGTACACTATCGAAACGTACTTATCGACAGAGCACCTGTTGCATGTTATGCGCCGTTGCGTTTGTCAAAAAGGAATAGGAGCAACCAATGGGAAAGTATCTTCTGCGACGTGTCCTGCAGATGATCCCCGTGGTTCTCGGAACGACACTGTTGGTCTATGCACTTGTCTTCGCTCTGCCGGGAGATCCGGTCAAGGCAATGTTCGGGGATAAACCCGTCAATCCCGCAGTCGCAGCCCAGATCCGCGCAGAATACAATCTTGACAAGCCATTCATCATCCAGTACCTGCTGTTCTTGAAGAACGCGCTCACGTTGAACTTCGGAAACACCTTCTCGGGTCAGCCCGTTATCGCCGAAATCGGCAGGGCGTTCCCGGTCACGATCAAGCTCGCACTGATGGCATTCGTCTTCGAGGCTGTTTTCGGTGTCATTTTCGGCATCATCTCCGGGCTGAAGAAGGGGAAGTGGTACGACTCCGTCATTCTTGTGGTCTCCCTGCTGCTCATCTCGGTTCCCACCTTCGTCACCGGTTTCGTCATGCAGTACGTGTTCGGCGTCAAATGGCGCATACTGCCGGTGACCGCGGGCAGCAACCCCGGCTTTCTGGATCTTCTCATGCCCGCCATGGTTCTCGGCTCGGTATCGATGGCCTACATCATTCGCCTGACGCGGTCGGAGGTCTCCTCGAACCTGTCCGAGGATTTCGTTCGCACGGCAAGGGCGAAGGGCATGGCCAACCGATCGGTGATCGTGAGGCATATCCTGCGCAATTCCCTGATCCCCGTGGTCACCTATCTCGGCCAGGACCTGGGGGCGCTGATGAGCGGCGCGATGATCTCGGAAACGATATTCAACATCCACGGCGTGGGTTTTCTGACCTATCAGAGCATACTCAGGGGGGAGAGCAACCTCGTGGTGTCGATCGTCACCCTGCTCACCCTGATCTTCGTCGTGACGAACCTCATCGTCGACATGCTGTATGCGCTGCTTGATCCGCGCATACGCTACGCGTGATTCGGAGGAATATTCCTATGACAGAAAAAATCACGGAACCCGACGGCACTGCCCGCGCACCGTTGCCCGGTCAGGAGCGCTATGTCGCCCCGGTCGATGAAACACCCCTCCAGGATGTCGATTCCATAGACGAATCGGCACCGGCCACGAGCCTATGGGCGGACGCATGGCGAACCCTGAGACGCAATCCGCTGTTCCTTGTCTCCGCGGTGCTGATCGTCTTCACCATTTTCGTCGCCTGCTTCCCTTCGGCGTTCACCAAGGTGAACCCCAATTACTGCACCCTCAACGATTCCCTGGACGGTGCGAAGGACGGGCATCCCTTCGGCTTCGACATGCAGGGATGCGATGTCTTCTCGCGAACGGTCTACGGAACCCGAACCTCGCTGAGCGTCGGCATCCTCACCATGCTGCTCGTGATGGTCGTCGGAACGCTCATCGGTGCCTTCGCGGGATTCTTCGGCGGCTGGCTTGACGCCCTGCTGAGCCGCACGACCGACATTTTCATGGCGATTCCGCTCCTGCTTGGCGCGATCGTGGTCCTCCAGATGTTCCGCACATCGGGATCCATCTGGAAAATCATTCTCGTCCTGACGCTTTTCGGCTGGACGTCCACGGCTCGCATCGCCCGAGGAGCAGTGATGGAGGCGAAGAACCTCGAGTTCAACACGGCCTCCACTGCGCTCGGCTCCACCCCCATCCGCAATCTGTTCCGGCACATCATGCCCAATTCCATGGCGTCGATCATCGTCATCTCCACCACTTCGCTGGGAACATACATCGTCTCCGAGGCGACGCTGAGCTTCCTCGGAGTCGGTCTGCCGACGACGACGGTGAGCTGGGGCGGCGACATCGCGAACGCCCAGACCATTCTGAGAACCAATCCCTCCGTGCTGTTCTACCCATCCGCGGCGCTGGCCATAACGGTGCTGGCGTTCATCATGCTGGGAGACGCGGTCAAGGATGCGCTTGATCCCAAGAGCCGTACATCGTGAGCATGGAGGAATCTCAATGACAACAGCAAAAAACAGCAATAGCACGATTGAGACCATGCAGCGCGAGCAGGGGCCTATTCTTGAGGTCAAGCATCTGCAGGTCGATTTCACCACCGATTCGAAAAGGGCCGTGCATGCGGTTCGCGATGCGTCCTTTAACGTGTACCCGGGGCAATGGGTCGCGATCGTGGGAGAGTCGGGATCGGGGAAATCGACCTCCGCAATGGCCGTTCTCGGACTTCTCGCAGGGACGGGCCATGTGGTCGACGGCTCGATCAAGCTTGAGGGCGAGGAGATCTCCGGATACACACGCAAACAGTACGAGAAGATACTGGGTGAGAAGATGGGGCTGGTTCCCCAGGACCCGATGAGCAATCTCAATCCCGTGTGGCGCATCGGAACCCAGGTCGAGGAGGCTCTGAAGGCCAACCACATGGACATCTCCCACGAGAAGCGCTCCGCTCTTGCCAAGGCTCTGGCGGGAACGGATGTGACGGTCAAGAACAATGACGATGAGACATTCCTCGGCTCCCAGGAGCTGCCCGCACTGTTGGAGGCGGCCCGTGCGGCCCTCACGGACGCTTCGGTGAGCGGCGATGACCTCGACGGGATCATGAACCGGTACCGGGAGCAGTGGATCCCCGGGTCCCAGACCCGCTGGCGCGTTGCCGACGACCTGATCAAGTCCGGAGTGAAGGACGATTCCGCATGGGACATAGCAAAACGCTACGTGCTGGGATCCACCATGAACGACAGGGTGTCCGGTCTTCTTTCCGAGGCCGGACTTCCCGAGGCCGCCATACGCGCGCGTCAATTCCCGCATGAGTTCTCAGGAGGGATGCTTCAGCGAGCCCTGATCGCCATCGGCCTCGCATGCCGACCCGATCTGCTCATCGCCGACGAGCCCACGTCGGCCCTGGACGTCACCGTTCAGAAGAGGATCCTCGACCATCTGCACATGCTTACCGACTCCCTGGGAACCGCCGTTCTCTTCATCACCCATGATCTGGGTCTCGCGGCGGAGAGGGCCCAGCACATCGTGGTCATGTACAAGGGTCGGGTCGTGGAGTCGGGTCCCTCGCTCGAGGTGCTTCAGCACCCCCTGCATCCCTACACGAAGCGTCTGGTCGCTGCGGCGCCGTCGCTGGCATCTCAGCGCATCATATCCGCCAAGGCCCATGGCGAGCACGGCGAGCAGCTTGCTGCGCTGATGGAGCATCACGTCAAGGGCGATGACGTGCTTCGCAAAGAGGAGCATATCATCAACGTCGAGCATCTGACGCGTGAGTTCAAGCTTCCCCGGCGCCAGGAGATGTTCAAGGCCGTCGACGATGTCTCCTTCTCCCTCAAGCGGGGAACGACGCTGGCCATCGTCGGCGAATCCGGTTCGGGCAAATCGACGGTCGCGAACATGGTGCTCAAGCTTCTCAAGCCCACCTCCGGCACCGTGACCTATGAAGGCAAGGACGTATCCGGGTTCGAAGGCAGGGAGCTGCTTGACTTCCGTCGTCATGTACAGCCGGTGTTCCAGAATCCCTACGGTTCGCTGGATCCCATGTACACGATCTTCCGTTCCATCGAGGAACCGTTGCGCATCCACAGCATCACGGACAAGAAGGGTCGCGCACAACGGGTTAAGGAGCTGCTCGACCTTGTCAAGATGCCCCAGTCGGTGATGCAACGATATCCGAACGAGCTCTCCGGAGGACAGCGACAAAGAATCGCCATCGCGCGTGCCATGGCCTTGAACCCGGACGTCATCGTCTGCGACGAGGCGGTCTCCGCGCTGGACGTGCTTGTCCAGGATCAGGTGCTTCGACTGCTCAACGATCTGCAGGCCGAACGTGGATTGAGCTATCTGTTCATCACCCATGATCTGGCGGTCGTTCGCCAGATCGCCGACGAGGTCGTGGTCATGCAGCATGGCAAGCTCGTCGAACATGCCACGACCGACGAGGTGTTCGACCATCCGAAGCGTCAATACACCAAGGATCTGATCGATGCGATTCCCGGCGGGAGCCTTATGTCCAGCCTCACCATCTGATTGAGTTCCGATTCCTTGCTCGGGGGTGTTTCCTGAGGGTGCGATGATTGCCGCGCCTTCAGGAGGCACCCCCCGTCGTGTAAGTGGGTGCACGTTTTACAGTGCATGGAGGGGGAGCGGGTGAACCCCGGATGGGGCCGCGTATGGTGCGTTGCACGCCTTGGTGAGCCGGACGGCGCCTGTTCTATTCCTGGCGGACACGCGCCCTCAGCGCCACAATCTCCTCACGGCCCATGCCGTTGGCGATGAGATACTGGTCCACGCGACCGTAGTTGCGATCGATGTCGTCGAGCACGTCGTTCATCAGCGGCGCCGGGCTCATCGTCAGCAGAGGTTCGATGTTGTCCGGTATTCGGATGTTCCTGGCGGCAAGGGCCGACAGCACGCCCGTCTCCCAGACGCCGCTGAGCATCGTATGCGACAGCGCATAGTCCTCGATGATCGCCTCTCGTCGCACGCCGGCGGCATCGAGGGCGAGGGCCACCGCCAACCCCGTTCTGTCCTTGCCCGCGGTGCAATGGACCAGTGCCATGCCATCGCCGTCGACGTGCGCAATGGTCCGTACGGCCCGGGTAAGGGCCCGACCCTCCTGAGCGATCATGGAGAAGTACATCCCGTGGAGGATGTCCTCGGCCGTCATGTCCTTGATGGCGTTCCACTGCTTGAGGTCGCGGTGAAGCATGTCGCCTCCGAGAAGGGGAATGCGCACCATCGTCGCCCCCGGCACCTGCGGATCGGGGGCGGATTCGCTTTCCGCATCCGATCGCAGATCGACGATGCATGTCACGCCCATATCGTGCAGTTGGCTCAGTGCCTGGGTCTGCACATGAACAAGACCTTCCGAACGGGCCAGGATGCCATGCCGCGTCTCTCCGCCCCCTGCGAGTTCCAGACCGCCCAGCTCACGGAAGTTCGTCAGCCCCTCGATGTCTGTCTCACCGTCGCCATGTCGTGTCGTCGGATCATCATGCATGTCGTCATGCCTCATATTCGTCACCATCGTTTCGGTTCCATTCATGTCGATTGCCGCGGGTCGCGGAACGCCCGCGGACGGGATGCGGGAGTCGCGAATTCCTATATGCTCCACATGCGCCATAGGGCGGATGCGTTGGCCATGGAAAACACCGCCCGCATGCCACCCGCCGTCTGCGTCATCCAGCTGGTCGCAGCCCACAGGGCACCGAGTGCCATAAGCAACCATAACGCCATCCACACCCATGCGGGGATCCCGCCCTGGGCGAGCTGATCGGCATCGGAATCCGACGACTGCCCGCTACCTCTCTGATGCATAAGCTCCAGGAGTGGTCGGATGGATCCGAAGATAAGAAACCACGCAAGGCAGCAGGCCGTTTCGCTGCGAATCTCGGTGTTCGCCCACCAGGACAATCCGATCACCGCCGCGGTGAGAACCACCACCACGAATACGCCGAAGGGGTTGCGAACGCGCACCAGCATCAGCGCGAGCAAGACGACGAGAAGCCACAATGCACCCGTGCTGTAGCCGCGGGAGACCAGAAACGCACACAGCAGCCCCCATAGTGGGGGAGACGCATACCCGGCGAAACGGGTGAGGGCCAGACCACATCCGTCCCTTTTTCCGGAACTGACCGTAAGCCCGGAGGTATCGGAGTTGAGATGAACCCCCTCCAGCGTCCGCCCGGACATCTTCGCGACCAGCGCATGGCCTCCTTCGTGGGCAATGGTAATGATGTTGCGCGTTATCCGCCACAGCGGCGTGACGAGCACGGCGGCCGCCGCCGCAATCGCGCACAGCAGGATCGCCGGGGCCGTGAGGGGTGGGACCCGGGAGAATGACGAGATCCATATCATACGTATGACATGGGGTATCTGGGAGGCGATGAATTCGAGATAATGGGACAGGGGCATGCCGACATTGTTGCATCTCAAGCTTGGAAACCCGCTTGCCCGCGCATGGCGGACGGCCGGCCGCCTGCGGACCTCTTGCGGGGAAGTCCCGGGCGGCCGGCCGTCGGATCAGCCGTTACAGGGTGTTCTTGACGATCCGCCCGTCCTTCATGATGAGGTCGAAATTCGTCGTCGGCTTGGCGATCACGGAGAAATCCTCCAGGGGATCGCCGTTGATGATGATCATGTCGGCCCACGATCCCGGAGACACCGTTCCCAGCGTGGCTGCACGATAGCCGTTGCGTTCGCCGCACATGGCGAGAAGACGGGCGTTTCCGCTGGTGAGAATCCTCAGAGCCTCGGCATTCGGGTAGAAGTCCGCGAGTCGCGAGGCCATGACGCTTTGCAGACCGGCGGTTTTCGGATCCAGCAGAAGATCCGTCCCCCAAGCGGTCTTCACCCCGTATTTGCGGGCCCACTCATAGACGTTTCTTGTCCCATTGCAGATCTCCGTGTTCTTTGCTGCCCGATCGGAATCCGGATAGCGGTGATCCTGCTCCTCGAAGGGCTGCATGGAGAGCCATGCGCCCACCTCGGCTATGCGTCTGATGGTCTTCTCGTCCGCAAGATGCCCATGCTCTATCGATTTCACCCCGCAGTCAAGCGCCCGATTGATTCCCGCGGGCGTGTACACATGGGTTGCCACATATGTTCCGTAATCGGACGCCGCCTGCACCGCGGCCCGGATCTCGTCCGGCGTGTACTGCATGGAGTGAAGGGGATCGTACAGCGAGGCGGCCCCTCCGCCGATCGCCATCTTGATCTGCGTTGCACCGGCACGCAACTGTTCGCGCACCGCGGCGAGGACCTCGGGAACGCCGTCCGCCACGCGGGTGAAATGGATGTCCTCCGTCCTCGCGGACCTCCCCCCGAATATCCGCGGAGTGTCATGGGAGAACTGGAAGTCCCCATGCCCCGAAGTCTGGGAGATGATCGCCTGGCTGGGAAAGACCCTCGGCCCGTCGAAAACGCCCCGGTCAAGCAGCGGCTTGATGGAGGCGGTGTCGCCGCCCATGTCCCTGACCGTGGTGAAGCCCCTGAGCAGCACCCGCTTCGCCTCGGCGATCATATTGCCGTAGATCAGACCGGTCGTGCCCTGTATGAACGCCAGCATGGTGTTGGCGCTTCCCATGAGATGGGAGTGGGCGTCGATCATGCCTGGCATCAGGAACCTGCCGCGTCCGTCGATGAGCGTTCCGATCCTCGGGGAATCGGCGCTGATCGGGGTGGAGGAGACATCGGCGACCACGCTTCCCCTGACGAGCACGTCGGCGTTGTCTATGGTCGTATCGTGGATTCCGTCGAAGACACGGACGTTTTTGATGAGTGTTTCATCACTCGCTGAATTGCTTGTTGTCATGACGCCCATGCTACCCTTCGGCATCCATCAATGCAGATACCCATTCACATCGGTGGGGCTCGATGGAACGGCCCGGCCCGTCGTGACGGCGCCGAGGCCGGAAAGATAGGCCTCGCGACCCGCCGAGACGGCATGCCCGAACGAGCGCGCCATGAGCGGGATATTTCTCGCGCCGGCGATGGCCGTATAGGCCATGACGGCGTCGGCACCCATCTCCATGGCCTGTGCCGCCTGGCTGGGGCGGCCTATTCCGGCATCGATGATGACGGGCACATGCGCATTGGCGATGATGATCTCGATGAAATCACGCATTCTCAGACCCCGGTTGGATCCGATCATGGAGCCCAGCGGCATGATGCAGGCGGCCCCGGCCTCCTCCAGGGCCTTGGCGGCCAGGGGATCGGGAAACATGTAGGGCATGACCACAAAGCCCTCCTTGGAGAGGATCCGTGTGGCCTTGATGGTTTCGGCGTTGTCGGGGAGAAGATAGCGCGTCTCATGCTCGATTTCGACCTTCACGAAATCGGTGCCGCAGACCTCTCTCGCCAGGCGTGCGATTCGGACCGCATCCCGGGCGTTGCGCGCGCCCGACGTGTTCGGCAGGATGGTGACTTCGCCGGGAATGTAGTCCAGGACATTGTTGTCGGTGGTCATGCAGCGGCGCAGCGCCATGGTGACGATCTGCGCACCCGCGTTGTCGATGGCCGCCTTGATGAGATGGAGGTCGTAGCGTCCCGATCCGAGGATGAACCGCGAATCGAAGGCATGTCCCCGGAGCATCAGAGGGTCCTTACCGGGCGTTGGCCGCGCGGACCCGTCCGCACCATCGGGGGAGGTCCGCGAAGGAACGCCGGAGTCGGGCCCGGCCCCCGCCGGTGTGGCCGTGCCTGCAGAAGCGGGGGCGGCCCCGGGGGAGGCTGCAGCCGAGGCCGGCGTCAGCAGATGTCCGGCATGTGGATTCGATGAATGGATGGTCATATCACGCTTCCTTGTCCTGCATGATCAATCGTGTGATCATATTCGCCTCATGGCAGGCGACGATCCCGACCCTCGGGGCCATGAGGCCCGCACCGGGGGAGGGCTCCGTCCGCCCGTCCCCGCAGAGGTAGAGATTGTCGCCGACGCGGCGTGTCGAGATTGTGTTCGACGACCCGAACCCCGCCATTCCGGAGGCGCACACCAGTTTTTTGTGCGGAAGGCGCTCCAGAACCGCGTTGACCAGCATCGTCTTGTTCTCCGGAACGTCGAATGCCTCGCAGATGATGTCGTCGTCGGCGAACAGTCCCGTGACATTGTCGTCGGTGACGGTGACTGTGGCGATGCGCACGTCCAGATAGGGGTTGATCATCGCGAGATTGTCACGCAGGGCCCGCGTTTTGGGAGATCCCAGATCTTTGAGGAAATACTGCTGCCGATTGAGGTTGCTCATGTCGACCACATCACGATCGATGAGATGCAGATGCCCCACCCCGATTCGCGCCAGCGCCACGGCCACGGTCGACCCCAATCCGCCCAGGCCGGCTATCGCCACCCGGGCGTTGTCGAGCAGACGCTGCACCGGAAGGGAGTGCCGCTCGATGAGGGCCGTGCGGATGTCGTCCATCGTCGCCGCCCCGGCGATGCGGGTGATGGAGGGCCCGCCGTCATTGTCCGTATGCATCATGGTCAGCCCCCCTGAACGAAGGATACGATTTCGACGCTGTCACCGTCGTTCAGCTGGCGAGTGTCGCGCTGAGCCCGTGGAACGATCAGACCGTTGACCTCGACCGCCACACGATCCGGTCGCAACTTGCCGAGCCTGATGAGCGCGGTGACGCTGATGGGCGTCGCCACGGCCATCCGCTGTCCATTTACTTTCACGATGATTGCCCTCCCGTGCACGTCCACTGCACCAGGAGAGGGGAATCGGATCCCCGCTCCTGGGCGCGGTATGCAAAGGGTCATCAAGGAAACCGTACCCGTGGTGGTGCGCCCCTTGATGACCCTTGTCGTGCTGTTGCTCTGTTGTGGTGTTGTTCTGTTGTGTTCGCCATACCATTACGGCACGGCGCATAGCCGACGGTCGGACCAATCCGGAGGGGCGAATCGGCGGGGGAGAAAATCGTCCCGCCGGTTTTGCGATGATCCATCGGCATGATGCCGCGGTGTCGATTGCGCATGTCGCACCTTATCGGCACATCATCATCGGGGAGGTATCCATGATTCCTTGCGGCAGCATTACCTGCATCAAGTTCTCCGGTCGAAGCCTCAGCTTCCTCTCAGCCTGTTTCCAAGCTCCCGTGTGGTTATGCCTCACAGAATGGAACGACCTGTGGACAGTTGGCGGTCGTGCGCATGTCGTAGTGTCTGGAAATGCACTTTTCGACCGATGCGGGGGCATATCGTGAACACAGGACCACAAATCCGCCACGCCGACGAATCGGCGTCGCAGGCGCACGGACATGACACGGAAGATGCCGTGAAGGGCGGCCGCTTTCGGCGTGGCGATTGCTCCATCCGGGAGCGCAACAGGGCCATCGCCCTGCGGTATCTTCATTCGTCCACCGGCGAGGCGCTGCTGCACAGGCATCGTCTTTTCCGCCACGACGGAGTGTCGGGTCTATGGACGTCGGACAGTGGAACGCCCGTGTTTGTCCGGGGCCGGGATTCGATAGCGAGGTATGACGTGTGGTCATCCGTGCATTTCCCCGACTGGAGATGGTACGACATCCGCGTATGGACGACCGATGATCCCGATCGGATATGGGCGGAATGCGACGGCGAGGGCACCATCGTTCTCCCGGGGCACGAGGCGGTCCACTACGGGAATCATTTTCTCTACTCGTTCGAGATGCGCGACGGGCAGATAGCGAGGGAACGCGAATTCACCAATCCCGTCGTCGAAATGAAGGCCCTTGGACTGACGACACCGACGATAGACCTTGGGGATTTCCCCCGATGAACGCGAGATCGATGCACGCGTCGTGCGGCATACGGGATCATGAGACATCCTTTCCGCCGGGGCCGCGCGCCCGGGCGAGAAGAGGGAAACTGCTTCGGCACACGCGACGATCGGGGATCCCGATGGCATCCTTTCGCGACGAGCAAGGAGGAGATCATGGCAATGACACCCGCAGAAGGGCGACGAGCCGGCATTCCCGTGGCAGAACGTCCGGGGAATGCCGCACCGACGCGTATGGAAACGAGGCGGGACCGTTCCCTGTATGCCGAACTTGCGGGATACAGGGTGCCACGTCTGGCGATGGGATGCATGGCCCTGGCCATCGAAGGCCGCCCTGGTTCGCACACGGCGGTCGACACCATTCATGCGGCTTTGGATGCCGGGGTCCGGTATCTGGATACGGCATGGTCCTATTATCTTCCCGGCCGACCAGGCACCGGCGGGCCCGGGGAACGTGGCTACGGGGAGCGTCTCGTCCACGACGCGCTGGCAACATGGGATGGGCCGCGTGACGAGGTGCTGATCGCCACCAAAACCGGATGGCTGCGGACACTCGACTCCCGTGGCGCGTACGGATGGAAGGCGGACGCCAGGCCGCAGACCATCATCGCCCAGGCGAAGGAGTCGGCGATGCGGCTGAACGTCGATTGCCTCAGCCTGCTGTATTCGCATTGCGACGATCCGGCGCTGCCGTATGCGGACCAGATGGGCGCCTTCCGCCAGCTGCTGGACGAGGGGGTCGTCGGGCATGTGGGCATCTCCCGGGTCGGCAATGACGACATCGACATCGCGCGTTCCATTCTTGGAACGGGACTTGTCGCCGTGCAGAACCAGTTCTCCCCGTCGTCGCGCGACGCTGGGCACACCATGGGGCACTGTGCCGATCTGGGCCTTGCCTTCGTGTGCTATTCCCCGCTCGGCGGCTTTCTTGATTCCTGCGACCGCAGCGCCTATACGGTCTTCCAGCAGATCGCGGCCCTGAGGGACGTGTCATGCCAGCAGGTGGTGCTGGCATGGGAACTGTCGCGCCATGCGAATCTCTTCACGATACCCAGCGCCAGGAATCCCTTCGAGGCGAGAGACTGCTTCGCCGCACAGGATCTGGTTCTCACCGACAAGGATCTCGCCCTTCTGGAGAGGGGGACGGTTCTCTCCGGGGCGCAGTGATTCGCCGCAGCAGTTCGGCCGCGGCGGGCCCCTGGGCGGAAAGCCTCGACCCTGCGCACGGTAAGGTTCCCGCACCCATCCTTCGAGCGATGGGGGGATGTACCGCTGTCTCTATACGATGACAGGCATGAGCACCACTGCGACAAACCCGCAAGCATCCCTATGGGATGCGCCAGCCGCGCACGGCCGTATCAGCGCGACGGTTGACGTTCCCGGCAGCAAATCCCTTTCGAACAGGTATCTTGTTCTTTCGGCCCTGGGGGATGGGCCCGTCACGCTCGTCGGACTGCTCAGATCTCGCGACACCGATCTGATGATGAACGGGCTGCGCAAGCTGGGCGTCGTCTGCAGACCCGATCCCGACGACCCGACAACGGTGCGGGTCATACCGACGCGCGACCGTGTCTTCCATGGAAACGTCACGGTGGACTGCGGTCTTGCGGGAACCGTCATGAGGTTCCTTCCCGGATTGGCCCTGTTTGCCGATGGGCCGGTGTCCTTTGATGGTGACGAGCAGGCCTATGCGCGACCCATGAAACCCGTTCTCGACGGGCTCGAACAGATGGGAGCATCCGTCACATACCGGGGGAGACCGGGATTCCTCCCCTTCGTCGTGACTCCTCCGTGTGAGGGCGTGGGAGCCGGCGGCACCGAACCCGTCCGCGTCGAGATAGACTCCAGCGGATCCTCTCAGTTCGTCTCGGGACTGCTGCTTATCGGCTCACGCCTGCGCGGAGGCCTGACGCTCACGCATACCGGCGACGCACTGCCGAGCATGCCCCATATCCGCATGACGATGGAGGACATCAATGCGGCGGGCGGGGACGTCGTCATGCCATCCCCGGGGGTCTGGCAGGTTCGGCCGGCCGCCCTCGACCTTCCGGGACGCGTCGTCGTCGAACCCGATCTGTCGAACGCGGCCCCGTTCCTCGGCGCCGCACTTATCGCCGGGGGAGAGGTCCGTGTCGATCGCTGGCCTCGCCGCACCACGCAGCCCGGTGGCCGGCTTCCCCGCATCCTGGAGCGCATGGGGGCGTCGATTCGCTATGAGTGCACGCCGCGAACCGGCAATGCCCCGGTGGATCCCGATCCGGGATCCACCACGCTTGTCGTTCGTTCGAACGGTGCCATACATGCCTTGGGACGCTTCGACATGTCGGCCGAAGGCGAGATGGCTCCGAGCATAGCCGCATTGGCGACTCTTGCCGATGGGCCGACTTCGCTTGTCGGCATCGGCCATCTTCGCGGTCATGAGACCAATCGCCTTGCGGCGATGGTTACGGAGATACGCCGAGTGGGGGCTTGGGCGCGGGAGCTGGATGACGGAATAGAAATCGTTCCTCCGGACAGACACGATCTTCATGCGGCCGTGATGCACACCTACGCCGACCATCGGATGGCGACGTTCGCTGCGATGCTGGGACTGGCGATACCGGGAATCGTCGTGATGGACATCGCAGCCACACGGAAGACGATTCCCGACTTTCCCGGGATGTGGGCGACGATGCTCTCGTAATCCAACGGCTGCGGACGGCACGTCAGAACAATGACGAATGGGGGGAGGCGGAGCTGATGCTCCGGCCTCCCCCCATTCGTTTACGGCATCCGCCGACGGCGGCACCGTGATGGTGGTGGACCTACTCCTTGGTGAAGCGATGCCCGTAGGAATCCTCGCCGGATTCGGCGATGGCTGCGGACTTGCGTGCGATGGCAAGCTCCTCGTTCGTGGGTATGACGGCGATGGTCACCGAGCTGTCGGGGGTCGAGATGATGCGCGGCTCCTTCGAACGGGTCTCATTCTTCGTCGCGTCGAGCTTGACGCCGAAGGGCTCCAGCTTCTCGCAGACGCGACGGCGGACGATGTCGTCGTTCTCCCCCACACCGGCGGTGAAGGTGATGACGTCGACTCCGCCCATCTGGGCGGTGTAGTTACCGATATAGCCGACGATGCGATGGATGTAGACATCCAGCGCGAGCTTGGCGTTCGGATCGCCCTCGGACACCAGGCGATGGACCTCGCGCATGTCTCCGTAGCCGGTCATTCCCATCATTCCGGACCGCTTGTTGAACAGGGTGTCAAGCTCATCGACATTCATATGGGCGTTGCGGATGAGGTGGAAGACGACGGCGGGATCGATGTCGCCGGTTCGTCCTCCCATGACAAGGCCCTCCAACGGGGTCAGACCCATGGACGTGTCGATGGGCCTTCCTGAGATCTGAGCCGACGCGGAGGCCCCGTTCCCGATGTGCAGGACGATCTGCCTGAGGCCCTCGGCCGGCTTGCCGACAATGCCGGGGACAACGGAGCCGATGTACTCGTGGGAGGTTCCATGGGCGCCGTAACGGCGAATATGATACCGATCGGCGATCTCCTTGTTCAGGGCATAGGTGCTTGCCTCACGGGGAAGCTGGAAGAAGAAGGATGAGTCGAAGACGAACACCTGGGGCACGTCGGGAAGCAGCTGGCGCATGACTTCGGCGCCGACGGCCTCCGGGCCGTTGTGCAGAGGCGCAAGCACGGCCAGATCCTTGACCTGCCCTATGGTCTTGTCATTGACCAGCGCGGGCTTGGGGAATATGGATCCTCCCTGGACGACGCGATGGCCCACCGCCACGATGCCGGCGGTGTCCAGTGCGGGACCGTACTCATCGAAGAACCCGAGCACGCGTTTGAGACCCTGCTCGTGCGTGTGGATGGGCTCTTCCAACTCGTGCTTCTCACCCTTGTATTCGTGTTTGTAATGACCGTCAATCGGCTCTCCGATTTTCTCGACCAGACCAGAGGCCAGGCCTTCACCGGTTTCAAGATCGACCAGCTGATATTTAATCGAACTAGAACCAGAATTGATGACAAGGACGGTTTTCGCCATTATGGGCATCCTCCATGTAGATATAATCGATCCGCCTAGACTATGCGGCTACCAGTGCCGAGAATACTCGTCAGCGGCTACAAAGAAATGTGGTGCGGGGCTTTCATACGGTTTCCTGGGCCTCGATCGCGGTCAGGGCCACGGTGTTGATGATGTCCTGCACCAAGGCGCCGCGGGAGAGATCGTTGACCGGCTTGTTCAACCCCTGCAGAACGGGGCCGACGGCGAGGGCGCCCGACGAACGCTGCACGGCCTTGTAGGCGATGTTGCCGGCGCACAGATCCGGGAAGACGAACACATTGACGTGGCCGGCCACGTCGTTTCCCTTGGCTTTCACCGACGCCACGGTAGGGGACCACGCCGCGTCGAACTGTATGGATCCGACGACGGGGAGGTCGGGATCCGCCGCCTTGACCAGTCTTGTCGCCTCCTCGACGAGGTCGACATCGGGTCCTTTTCCGGATCCGAGCGTGGAATAGGACAGCATGCCGACGTGCGGATCGATTCCGAAGGAGCGTGCGGTGGCCGCGGATTGCATGGCTATGTCGGCAAGCTGCCGAGCGTCGGGATTGACATTGATCGCGCAATCCGCGAAAACCGCCACATGATCGGGGAAGCACATGAGGAAAGCCCCGGACACCAGGCTGGAACCGGGCTTGGTCTTGATGACCTGGAGTGCCGGTCTGACCGTGTTCGCGGTCGAATTGATTGAGCCGGACACCAGCCCGTCCGCCTTGCCGAGGACCACGAGCATGGTGCCGAAGTAGCTCGCATCACGCAGCGTCTCACGAGCCTGACCGCGCGTCATTCCCTTTTTCGCACGCAGCTCGCACAGCTTGTCCATCATCGGTGTGAGCACCGTCTCGTCGTTTATGGATTGGAAGGTCGCCTTGTCCAGCGATTTCAGCCCCAGCCGACGGCCACGCTCGAGAATGGACTCCCTGTCTCCGACGATGATGAGATCGACGATATCGCGCTCGAGCAGGTAGTCCGCCGCCGTGATTATTCTGTCCTCGTCGCCCTCGGGCAGCACAATCGTCTTCCGCTGGGCCTTGGCTCGTTCCAGAAGGCTGTATTGGAAAGCATAGGGGGTCGTCGGCGGTTGGAAGGGCGCACGAATGGCGGCGAGAAGGTCGTTCGAATCGACGTTGTCGTTGAAGGTGGCGAGGGCCTTCCCGCACGTGTCGTCATCGGCGCCCCCTGGGAAGTCCATGGCAGGGATCGTCCATACGGGGACGGCGCTGTCCTGCAGCGATAGGCGCGCATCCTCGGCCCTGTGCTCGTCGCATCCGGTGATGAACACGCCCGCCACCCGAGATCCGGCCTTCTGGATCTCGGCGGTGCAGGCGTCGACGCTGGCCTTCACCTCGCGGCCGTTTCTGTGCATCGTGCACACGGCCAGCAGAACGGGTGCCTGCAGATCCGCGGCTATCTCGGCGTTGAGGCCGAAGGATTGGGGGTCCACGACATTGCTTTTGTCCGATCCGACGACGACCATCGCCTCGGCATGAGATCTTTCGGCCGCGCGATGGTAGGCCGCCACGATGTCTCCCCGTGCGTTCTGCCGATTCTCACGAGCCTTCCCGGGGCACACGCCCCGCACGTCCTCGAGTGCCTCACGTGTGCCGGCAAGGGAAAGCAGCGTGGAGCTGAACTCTTCCTTCCTGCAGGCCAGGGGTCGGAAGACTCCGGTCGCGCGCACCGCCGAGAGGGCCCCCAGCACGCCATACGCCACGACATTGCGGCCATTGCCGCCTTCGGGACTGGCTATATAAACGATTTCGTTCATCACGTGTACTGCTCCTTTGCATCGATCGGGCGCCTCCATGCGCCGAAGTCTATCATAAGACCGATCACGCCTCATTGTAGGGGAGCGTATGGTCGGGGGAGTGTTCGGCACGTCGTGGAAATGGCGGGATGCATGAGAAAAGGGAACCGGGTTGTTTACCCGGTTCCCTTTTCTCATGTCGGACAGGTGTGAAGACTCATCCTATCGGTCGGGACTCACGATGGAGTGTCCCTCCAGGAGGGTTTCATACACTGCGAGCACCTCGCTACTCGTTGTCGCCGCCCGTGGCTGCTTCGGCCGTCAGAGTGACGCGAGCCTCGGTCTTGACGTCGGGCCACACCCAGTCGGTGTAGTCGGGGTGATCATAGCCCTTGTCGACCGCGAACTGGAACGCTTCCCCGCGGAAGTCCTCCAGCTTGTCGATCTCATGGGCGTACTTCTTCGCATCGACCATGCGCAGGGCCTCGGCGGTCAGCTCATAGCGATCCATGTGGTTCACGCGGACCATGTCGTACGGCGTGGTGGTGGAGCCCTGCTCCTGATAGCCATGAACGTTGAAGTTGTCGTGGTTCGGGCGATCGTAGATCAGGCCGCGCACGTCATGCGCATAGGAATGGTAGGCGAACAGAACCGGCTTGTCGGCGGTGAACAGTTCGGAGAACTCCTCATCGGAAAGAGCCTCGTCATTGGCCTGCGGAGACTGCAGCTTGAGCAGATCCACGACGTTGACGACCTTGAACTTGACGCCCAGCTGGTTGAGCTTGTCGGCTGCGGCCATGATCTCCTGCGTGGGGACATCGCCGGTGCCGGCCAGAACGACCTGGACCTCGTCGTTGGTCTTCGCGTTGGACGCCCACTTCCACTCGGCCGCGCCCTTGTCGAGCTCTGCACGAGCCTCGTCGAGGGTCAGCCACGTTGCGGCGGGCTGCTTGCCTGCGAAGATCGCGTTGATCTTGTTCGTGGACTTGTAGCAGCGCTCGGCGACGGCCAGCAGCATGTTGGAGTCGGAGGGGAAGTAGATTCCCACCACGTGGTCGTTGTTGAAGGTCTTGTTCAGGAGGACACTGGTCACACCCGGATCCTGGTGGGAGAACCCGTTGTGGTCCTGGCGCCACACGTGGGAGGAGACCAGCAGGTTCATCGAGGAGATCGGCTTGCGCCAGGGGATCTCGCGAACCGTTGCCTCAAGCCACTTCGCATGCTGGTTGAGCATGGAGTCGATGACGTGCACGAAGGACTCGTAGGAGCTCCAGATGCCGTGGCGCCCGGTGAGAAGGTAGCCTTCGAGGAAGCCTTCCATCTGATGCTCGGAGAGCTGCTCGACGACCTGCCCGGTCACGGCCATGTGCTCGTCGACCAGCGACGACAGATAGCCGGCGTCCCACTGCTTGTTGGTTACGTCATACGCGGCCTGCAGGCGGTTCGATGCCGTTTCATCCGGTCCGAAGATGCGGAAGGAGTCGGGATTGAGCTTGATGATGTCGCGCGTATAGACGCCGAGACGACGGGTTGCCTCGAGCTGTCCCCAGCCATGTCCGTACTTCTCGACTTCCTTGACCTCGTAGTCCTCGAGGTTCGGCAGCTTGAGGTCCTCACGGATGCGTCCGCCGTTGGCGTTCGGATTCTCGCCGATGCGGAGCTCTCCCTGCGGCATGAACTTGGTCACGTCGGCCTTGATGGCGCCGTTCTCATCGAACAGCTCCTCCGGCCTGTAGGACTTCATCCAGTTCTTGAGAATCTGGAAATGCGCTTCGGTGTCGCGGGCGGAGGCCAGCGGAACCTGATGGGCGCGCCAGGAGCCCTCGGTCTTCTTGCCGTCGATGTACTTGGGGCATGTCCAGCCCTTCGGCGTGCGGAAGATGATCATGGGATAGAACGGACGGGTCATGTCGTCGGTCTGTGCCGCGGCCTTGATGTCGCAGATGTCGTCGAAGACGGTTTCGAAGAGATCGGCGAAGCGGCGGTGGATCGACATGTGGTCCTCGTCGTCGAATCCGGCGACGAACTCATAGGGCTCGTAGCCCATGCCGTGGAAGAACTCGTGCAGCTCCTCGTCGGAGATGCGCGAAAGGATGGTCGGGTTGGCGATCTTGTAGCCGTTGAGGTGCAGGATCGGCAGCACGATGCCGTCGGTACGGGGGTTGACGAGCTTGTTGGACTGCCAGCTGGTGGCCAGCGGGCCGGTCTCCGCTTCGCCGTCGCCGACGATTGCAGGGACGAAGAGGCTCGGGTTGTTCATGACCGCGCCGTAAGCGTGCGACAGGGCATAGCCGAGCTCCCCGCCTTCGTGGATCGAACCGGGGGTCTCCGGAGCGAAGTGGGAGGGGATGCCACCAGGATAGGAGAACTGACGGAAGAACTTCTGGAGTCCGGCCTCGTCCTTGGTGATCTTCGGATAATACTCGGTGTAGGTGCCGTCGATGTAGGACTGGGCGGTTCCTGCAGGTCCGCCGTGGCCCGGCCCCATGATGATCACGGTGTTCTGGTCGTGGTCGGCGATGAGACGGTTGATGTGGCCTATGAGGAAGTTCAGACCCGGAGTGGTGCCCCAGTGTCCCACCAGGCGGTACTTCACATCTTCACGGGTGAAGGGTTCCTTCATCAGTGGGTTGCTACGCAGATAAATTTGGCCGATGGCTAGGTAGTTGGCTGCACGCCAATACTTATCCACGCCGTTGAGGGCTTCCTCGGAAACCGGAGCGTCAAG
Source organism: Bifidobacterium sp. (assembly GCA_022649135.1). Classification (GTDB taxonomy): domain Bacteria; phylum Actinomycetota; class Actinomycetes; order Actinomycetales; family Bifidobacteriaceae; genus Bifidobacterium. The sequence continues at coordinate 8,476 of JALCNP010000001.1, read as the reverse complement.
CTTCTTCCAAGGGGTGCCAATAACAGGACTCGTCATGTGTACTCCTGTACTCCTGCACTGTTGTGCGATTGATTATTATCATCAGGCCATGAACCAGCGCGCCAGGCCTTTCGGTCCGCTCGTTTGTTCATTCCCAAACGCTTATCATGCTAAGAGCAGCGTTTGACGTTTGGACGTTTTTTTGCAAGTGTGTTCGAAAATGTTATGAATATTTTATATTTTGTTATTTTTTCCCGGGTGATTTGTTCTTTTGAAAATGTTCGGTTTTGTTCGGAAAATGGCGTAAACAGAGGAAAATCGGCGCTATTCAGGGAATTCCCACGTTCGCTTCGAGGAAAATCGAAGCGGCGTGTTGTTGATGACCTGTTGCGGTTTGTTCCTTTCCCGGCGCAAACGGCCCCGGCCCTGTTTTGTCGGCGAACACCGCCACAATGGTTCCATATATTATGGTGCACCGTTAAACAGATGAAGATATGGAGATGTCCTATGCCAACTGGTCCCGTGCTCGTGGTTGATTTCGGAGCCCAATACGCGCAGCTTATCGCACGGCGCGTCCGAGAGGCGCACGTGTATTCCGAGCTTGTGCCCCATTCCATGTCCGTCGACGAGATGATGGCGAAGGATCCGAAGGCGATCATCCTTTCCGGCGGGCCGGCTTCCGTATTCGAGCCGGGGGCGCCTGGCATCGATCCCTCGATCTTCGACAGGGGCGTGCCCGTGCTGGGCATCTGCTACGGATTCCAGGTGATGGCCCACGAGCTCGGGGGGGTTGTGGATAAGGCCGCCCTCGGCGAATACGGGAAAACAGACACCGTCATCGACGATCCGACGGGGATTCTGCAGGGATCCCCCGACGGGCAGGACACGTGGATGAGCCACGCAGTCGCGGTCGAGAAGGCCCCGGATGGCTTCCGGGTGCTCGCCCACACCCAGGGAGCCCCGGTCGCGGCGATGCAGGACGAGGCCCGTGGGCTTTACGGCGTTCAGTGGCATCCGGAAGTGAGGAACACCCCTCTGGGACAGGATCTGCTCGATGCGTTCCTGCACAGATGCGCCGGCCTTGCCGACGATTGGAGCGCGTCGAACATCATCGAGGACCAGGTCGCCTCGATTCGAGCTCAGGTGGGCGACGCCCAGGTCATCTGCGGTCTTTCCGGCGGGGTGGACTCCGCCGTGGCCGCGACTCTGGTCCATCGCGCCGTGGGGGACCAGCTCACGTGCGTGTTCGTGGACCATGGGCTTCTGCGCAAGGGCGAGGTCGAGCAGGTCAAGCACGACTTCGTCAGGGCCACGGGGATCAGACTCATCGCGGTGGACGCCGCGGACGACTTTCTCGAGGCTCTCGCAGGGGTGAGCGAGCCCGAGAGGAAGCGCAAGATCATCGGGGAGAAATTCATCCGCACCTTTGAGAAAGCCCAGCGGCAGATCGTGGAGGAGGCGGGAAGAAACGGCTCCGAGGTCAGATTCCTCGTGCAGGGGACCTTGTATCCCGACGTCGTGGAGTCCGGCGGCGGGGATGGGGCGGCGAACATCAAGTCCCACCATAACGTCGGAGGTCTGCCCAAGGATTTGAAGTTCACGCTGATCGAGCCCCTGCGGACATTGTTCAAGGACGAGGTCCGTGCAATAGGAACGGAACTGGGGCTTCCCGACGAGATCGTATGGCGGCAGCCGTTCCCCGGTCCCGGACTGGGGATCCGCATCATCGGCGACATCACGAAAGAGAGGCTCCATCTGCTGCGCGAGGCGGATGCGATCGCCCGGGAGGAGCTGTCCAGGGCCGGCCTGGACCGTGACATCTGGCAGTGCCCGGTGGTGCTGCTCGCCAACGTCCATTCCGTCGGGGTTCAGGGGGACGAGCGGACCTACGGCTGCCCCATAGTCCTTCGCCCCGTCAGCTCGGAGGATGCCATGACGGCCGACTGGTCGAGGATCCCGTATGACGTGCTGGCGACCATTTCAACGCGAATCACCAATGAATGCAGAGGAGTCAACAGGGTGGTCCTGGATTGCACATCCAAGCCACCGGCAACGATAGAGTGGGAGTGACCGGCGCGCGTCCGTTGCATTCCGAGTCGGATCCCCGCCGGCCCGCGGAAGGCCCGATCGACATGGACGCAAGGAGGGCGGCATGGACACGAAGACGACATACTCGGTTGCGTTCATCTGTACGCGCAACGCCTGCCGCTCGCAGATGGCGCAGGCCATCGCCGCGGTGATGTACCCGGATGTCATGACGGCGTTCTCCGCGGGTACCGAGCCGGGGAACGCCATCGACCCCGTTGCCGTGGATATGATAAGGCGCCGTTATGGCATCGACATGACTCGCAGCCAGCGCAGCAAACCCCTTTCGGAGCTTCCTGTCGTGGATGTGGTGGTCACCATGGGCTGCGGCGTGGCGTGTCCGGCCCTGGAGGCCGGATATCGGGAGGACTGGGGGCTTGACGATCCCATGGGAGGTCCGCGGCAGGGGTATGCGGCGTGCATCGACGCCATCGAGGACAGGATGGTACGGCTCGCCGCCGCCCTGCGCTCCGCCCGGTCGTCGGCCGCCCGCAGAAACGACTGACGACCGGGGGACCTGCCGGGACGCTTCCGCCGACGGGGCACATCATGCGGGGCCTAGGAGGCTTCGCCATCCTCGTGGACGTTCGAGAGGAAACGGCGTTCCCCGGGAAGCACGGCGTTGAGCGTCACGGCCACCACGAAGGCCACCGCTATGCAGTTCGAGGCGAATACGGACCGGAACATCTGGGGGAAACGCGCGAAGATGCCGCTCACCTGGGTGAAGCCGATCCCTATGGTCAGCGAGAGCGCGGCGATCGTGATGTTGCGCTGCGTGTATCCCGCTTCGGAGATCATCTGGAATCCTGACAGGATGATGGTGCCGAACATCATGATGGTGCAGCCCCCGAGCACCGCCTGGGGAAGGGAGTTGAACACCTGGGCGATCGCCGGCACGAAACTGGCCAGCACGAGAATCAGGCCGCCGGAGAGTATGACCTTGCGATTCACGACCTTGGTCATGGCGACCAGTCCGATGTTCTGTGCGAAGGATGTCAGCGGCAGACATCCGAACACGGCGGATATCGTCGATATGAGACCGTCACCCGCGATGGCCCCCGACGTCTCCCGCCGGGTGGGAGGCCGGTTCAGCCCGACCTTCGACAACGCCGCCGTGTCTCCCAGCACCTCCACCGAGGAGACCAGATACAGCAGGGCGAAGGCCAGGATGGCCCCGGGATCGAATTCCGGTCTCACCGGCATGACATGGGGCAGACTCACCACCTGCAGATTCGAGAATCCCGAAAAGTCGACCTTTCCCATCATCATGGCCGCGGCATAGCCCACCACCAGGCCGAAAAGCACGGAGAGCTGCTTCGCCGTGCCGCGCATCAGCAGCTGGAAAGCCAGGCAGGCCACCAGCGAGATCAGTCCGAGCGAAAGGTTCTGCCAACTTCCGAAATCGGCAGCCCCCGATCCGCCCCCGAAGGAGGCGGCTCCGACGGAGAGCAGCGAGAAACCGATGGCCGTGACCACGACGGCGGACACGATAGGGGGTATGAACCTGCTCCAATAACGTGCCGTCAGCCCGAACAGCAGTTCAAGCAGCCCCCCGACAAGCACGGCCCCCACCACCACCCCGTAGCCCTGCCGGGCCACAATGGCGACGGCGGCGGCGACATAGGTGAACGAGATGCCGGTCACCACGGGGAGTCGGCTGCCGATGCGCCATATCGGGTACAACTGCAGGCAGGTTCCCAGACCCGCCACCAGAAGGCCGCTCTGTATGAGCGTCGCGGACTGTTGCGCAGTCATATGCGCGGCCGAGGCGACCAGAAAGATCGGGGCAAGGTTCGCCACGAACATCGCCATCACATGCTGCAGGCCGAAGGGCACCCCCTTCCAGAAGGGGATATCTCCGTCCAGTGTTGACAAAGCCCCCGAACCCGCTTCGATCGTCGTCTTCTTCGACATGCTGCCGACCCCTTTCCCTCGTGCGGCCCCGTCGTCGTGCACGGGCATGCGGCTATGCGAACTCGATGTTTCCGGTGCGCGCATCCATGGACTTGACAATCGCCAGCGATTCGACGGCATAGCCTCTGGCGCGCAGCTCGTCACCGCCGCCCTGGAACCCCTTCTCGACGGCGATTCCTATGCCCTCGACCGTCACGCCGGCGGCCGCGCACAGATCCAGCAACCCGTGCATCGCCTTGCCGTTGGCCAGGAAATCGTCGATGAGCAGCACGTGCTCGCCGGGGGAGAGGAACCGCTTGGAGACGATGATGGGGAACTCCTGCCGTTTGGTAAACGAGTACACCGTGGTCATGTACTGCTCTCCGTCGAGGTTGATCGACTGCGCCTTCTTGGCGAATACGACCGGAACGTTGCCGAAGTGTCTCGCGGCGCAGCAGGCGATGCCGATGCCCGAAGCCTCTATCGTGAGGATCTTGTCGATGCGTTTTCCGGCGAACAGGCGGGCCCATTCGGCGCCCATGTGATCGAAAAGCGTCACATCGCACTGGTGGTTGAGAAACGCATCCACCTTCAGCACATTGCCAGCCTTGACCGTCCCCTCGTTGCGAATCCTGTCTTCGAGTTCCTTCATACCGCGATTCCTTGCATTGGTTACCACCATCGATTGGTTCCGGCGTCGCACTGACGGGCGCACATGCCAACCGAGCATACACCGTACGCCGCCGACGCCGCGGCACGGTCTGCGTTCCCATCCCCCAGCCGGGACCCGCCGGCACCGAACGGCATCGTGTCGCGGGGAGGCCGCGTTCCCATCGCGGCGCGGCGCCATTCCTCGCTCCGAGCGCCGGATCGAGCCCGCCGGCTCCCGGGCGCTGACCTGCTCCTGTGGTAGATATGAGTGTGCGGTTCCGGTAGCCGGAGCCGCCCATAACGAATGCGCCATAGAAAGGGCGAATGTGCCGCAAGATCCCGATTTCATCGCACGAAACACGCAAGAGCTCGTGGGCGATCTCAATCCCCAGCAGTCTCAGGCGGTGCAGCACCGCGGACCGGCCCTCCTGATCGGGGCGGGCGCGGGCTCGGGCAAGACCAGGGTCCTGACCCGCAGGGTCGCCTGGATACTCAACGAGCTGGACGCCTGGCCAAGCCAGATCCTGGCAATCACCTTCACGAACAAGGCGGCCGCGGAGATGCGGGAGCGTCTGCGCGCGCTGATAGGCCCTGTCGCCGAACGGATGTGGATATCCACCTTCCACTCGGCGTGCGTGAGGATTCTGCGCCGGGATGGTTCGCATATCGGTCTCTCCTCCGGCTTCTCGATCTACGACACCGCCGACAGCGAAAGACTCGTCAAGCTCATCGGAACGGATCTCAACATCGATCTCAAGCGATACACCCCGCGCAGCATTCTCGCGCGCATCAGCGACTGCAAGAACAATCTTCAGTCGTGGCAGTCGCAGCTCAAGGACTATGCACCGGACTTCACTCCCGGACAGCGTGGATATCAGTTGGGGCGCTTCGGAAACGTCGAGGAGCTGTACGCCGTGGTGTACGCCGAGTACGAGCACCGTCTCTCCTCCGCGAACGCCGTCGACTTCGATGATCTGATCATGAGAACCGTTGAGCTGCTGCGCACTAACCCGACTGTCGCACAGTATTATCGGCACAAGTTCCGCTATATTCTCGTCGACGAATACCAGGACACGAACCACGCCCAGTACGTCCTGGTCCGGGAGCTGGCCGGAACCGATTCGCAGAAGACGCAGAAGCCATCCCCGGCGTGCGCCGGGATCCAGGGACCCGCATGGGTGACCGTCGTGGGGGATTCCGATCAGTCGATCTACGCGTTCCGTGGCGCCGACATCAGCAACATTCAGGATTTCGAGAAGGATTTCCCGCACGCACGCACGATCATGCTGGAGCAGAACTACCGCTCGACACAGACGATCCTCGATGCCGCCAACGCGGTGATATCGAAGAACGAGGGGCGGAAGCCGAAAAAGCTGTGGACGGCGGCCGGCAAAGGGGAGCCGATCGTCGGCTATGCGGCGGACAACGCCCAGCAGGAGGCGGCATGGATCTGCACGGAGATCGCGCGACTGTGCAGCGACGAGGGCATGCGGTACGGCGACATGGCGATTATGTACCGAGCCAATGCGCAGTCCCGTTCACTGGAGGAGGCCCTGATCAACGCCGGTATTGCCTATCAGCTGATCGGGGGGACGAAGTTCTACGAGCGCAGGGAGGTCAAGGACGCCATAGCCTATCTCCAGGCGATCGTCAACCCGGCCGATGACGTCAACATGCGCCGTATCCTCAACGTCCCCAAGCGCGGGCTTGCCGCTCGCGCGGAGGCTCTGGTCAGCGGATACGCCGAGTCACACGATTCCACCTTCTGGTCCGGCATCGACCATTGCGAATCCATCGAGGGAGCCCCCACGCGGACGGCGAAACAGCTGGGCGCGTTCCGCGATCTGATGAGAGGGCTGCAGAAGTTCGCAGCCGAGCACGACGACAGACCCTCGGACGTAGTCGCACAGGTTCTTTCGCAGTCGGGGCTGCTTGAGGAGCTGCAACGATCCCAGGACCCGCAGGATGCCTCACGGGTCGAGAACCTCTCCCAGCTCCAGTCCGTCGCGGCCGAATTCGAGCAGAAGACGCCGGACGCCACTCTCGCGGGATTCCTGGAGACCACGGCTCTGGTGGCGGACTCCGACCAGCTCCCCGGAGAGGGGGAGGAGCGGGGCAAGGTCACGCTGATGACGCTGCACACGGCCAAGGGCCTGGAATACCCCGTGGTCTTCCTCACCGGCATGGAGCAGGGGACGTTCCCCCATTCGCGTTCACTGGACGACGACTCGCAATTGGCGGAGGAACGTCGGCTCGCCTATGTGGGCGTGACCCGCGCCCGCAAGCGCCTGTACCTGACCCGGGCGGCGGTGCGCTCGCAGTGGGGGCAGTCCAACGACATGCTTCCCAGCCAGTTCCTCGACGAGATCCCGGACGGGCTCATCGATTGGAAGCGCCGAGAGGCGGGAGTGGAACGGATGCACGGCGGGTGGGGCTCGTCCACGTCCGACGACGATGAGTTCGGCGGATGGGACGACGACTTCGATTCCGGATCCGCTTTCGGCTCGCGCTCCTATGACTCGGGATCCCATCGTTCGGATTCGCGTTCGCGCGCATCGTCACGCGGATCATCGTACGGCGGCTCATATGGCTCCTCGTCCTACGGCTCGTCATCCCGCGGAGGGCAGGGGTCATCCTACGGAACAGCAGGAGGAATGCACCGCTCGGCGACGTATGGATCGGGGTACGGCGATCGGCGGCACCCGAGCAAGGTGAGCGTCCGGCGTTCAAGCCGTTCCTCCTCATCGGCGGCAAGCCCCGCGTCGGTGGGGACGCACGCCGACAACGCCCTGAACATCGAGGATTTTCACGTGGGGGATAAGATCACCCACGATCAGTACGGATTGGGAACGATCATAGAAACCCAGGAGAAGGGGCGCAATTCGGTGGTCACCGTCGATTTCGGAAGCGGCGGCGTCAAGCGCCTGATGCTGCGCGTGGCGCCGATAGAGAAGCTCTAGTGCGAGGCCCCGATCTCATGCGCGCGTTCGTCCCGGGGCTATGTGTACAATGGCACATTGTGCCCGTCATCAGACGGGCGCTATCTGGAGTCTTAGCCCGTCAGTGGGTCGGCGGCGCAATGAGCCGTTCGTGTGTTGCACACGGTGAAGCACTGGAGAGGCCGACTCAGCGCGGATACGTTCGCGCTGCGTTCAGATAACGACAGTAAGTGAAGGAACAACATGACAAATGTTCAGCGTTCTCGCCGGCAGGTGCGTCTCTCACGCGCCCTCGGCATCGCACTGACGCCCAAGGCCCAGCGCATTTTCGAAAAACGTCCGTATGCCCCCGGAGAGCATGGCCGCACACGTCGCCGCACGGAATCCGACTATGCCGTGCGTCTGCGCGAGAAGCAGCGTCTGCGCGCACAATACGGACTTTCCGAGAAGCAGCTTCGCGCCGCCTATGAGAAGGGCACCCACACCGCAGGCCAGACCGGCAACGCCATGCTCACCGATCTTGAGACCCGTCTTGACGCCCTGGTGCTTCGCTCCGGTTTCGCCCGTACCACCGCCCAGGCACGTCAGTTCGTGGTCCATCGCCATATCATGGTGGACGGCAACGTCGTCGACCGTCCCTCCTACCGCGTGCATCCCGGACAGACCATCCAGGTCAAGGCCAAGAGCCAGACCATGGTTCCTTTCCAGATCGCCGCAGAAGGCGTCCATCGCGACGTGCTCCCGGCCGTTCCCGGCTATCTTGACGTCAACCTCGCCTCGCTCAAGGCGACGCTGACGCGCAAGCCCGAACCCGAGGAGATTCCCGTGCAGGTCAACATCCAGTACGTCGTCGAGTTCTACGCCCGCTGATTCGCATCGATCATTCACTATGGGGCGGGGCGTTCCGCGGACACATGCGGAACGCCCCG